>JAKSOA010000003.1 GCA_024405875.1 Paludibacteraceae bacterium | reverse complement strand
CCATTTTAGGAGCGGAATAGTTGTTTTTCTTCATAGTTTAAATAATGTTTTAAAAATTAATAATATGTTGGTTAATCTCGTTCTTCTATTGGTGAATCGATTAATCGGTGAATCGTTATCTTGGTGATGCGGTGATTCGGTGATGCGAATCATACATCATACATTATACATCATACATCAAATAGAGATTCTTCGTTACGCTACGCTTCGCTCAGAATGACGTAGTAGGAGGTTGCTCTCACTGTCAACTGTCCATTGTCCACTGTTCACTAATTTATAACTCGCTGATAATAAGCAAATTACCCCCCCCGTTTGCACGGGGAGGGTAATTTTACCTCCTATTTACATTTATGCCGTAATCGGCTTCTATGTCTTAGCATTGTTTTCTTTCTATCAGGGGCAAAGATAGTAAATAAATGAAAAATCTACAAATATTTTTTTTTAAGGAAAGTTTATAGAACCCTATTTTATCTTGTTAAAAAGCAAATCACCACAATTCTGATAAATGTCATCAAAAATATCGTAGCAACGCTTTTTGTTTATATGAATATTAGTGCCTACCGTTATAAAATCATTAAGTGTAGGGAATCCTGTGGAATTAACAGATGTTGCGTGCTGACCATTATACCCCTCTGTACACAATGTCAGGTCATATGCGGGAGCCAAATGCCAGACGAACCTGCCATTTGAACTCTTACGGACAAGAAAACTGAAATTCTTGCAATGGTCATCTTTATTGTCGGTAAGGTAATTGAATATCATTCTACGATACATCTCCTCTACATACTTAGGGTTCTGTGTCAAATAACCTGTCAATGCAAGCAGATTGTTATAGTCTAAAACTGGTTCAAATAGTGAGAGACACATCAAACCTCCAGCCGTTGCTGTATGTATGCGTTCCCCTTCAGGGGAAATGTCAAAACGCTTGGTTGCGAAATACCTGCCGTTTATTAGTTTGAAATCGGGGACATCAATGCCACATCGGCGAGCCACTTCATTGTAATGATATTCCTGTTGCCCCATATCATTAGGGTCATAGGTATGACGGAACTTAACAAGCCAATGTCCTTCCGTATCGGAGAATATGGCTTTAGGTCTGCAACCTCCGCTATTTCCGCTATTGTACAATAGCAATCCTGCATCTGTATCCTGTTGCTCTTTCAGAACCTCCAAAGCCTTGCTCTGCAACATATCCAAATCTGTAACCTCTTCCTCTTTACCTATAATGGTTTCAGGAGTATATGTCAATGCACCCATACCACCGCTACCAACAATGCTAAGGCGTTCAATTGCAGATAAATTCCTGTCATCTATACCCTCACAAAGCAATGTTTTATGCAACAGGTATTTGCCATATCCATCGGGCAAACTGTCTTCAAAAATCCCAAAATTACCATAAAACGGAGTTGGATTAGCAAGAAACAAACCTGCTTTAAGTGGCAGTTCCAAAGGGGAGATGCTGAACCCACAAGCAAGCCATTGAGGGCTGTACTCAAAAGCAAGTCTCTTATTGTCAGGCGTGAGAGAAATTTCACCTACAATATCATCGTGGTATTTTACTGTAAGTTTATCTATATTTTTCATCTCTTATATGCTCTTGTTTTACCTGAATTTCTGCGTATTTGCGTCAACTCCTCCATTGTGGAGTATTTTGGTTGTGAGAATATGTTTTTCACCTCCGATGTGTAACCCATCGACATCGCTATGCCTATTAGGTTCTTTAGTGAAACAAGTCCTTTCTGCTCAAATCTTACAATATTGCTGACAGGCACGCCAGACATCTCCGCCACCTGTTCACGAGTAAGGTTCTTTTCTATTCTACGTTTACGGAAATCAGAGGAAATAGCCTTTGCAATGTCATCTGCATTATTAAAGGTATAACTATCTAAAAGAGATAATATATTATTCATAAACAACTATTATTACTAATCTACTGATAAAATGTTATCAGTTACAAAAATAGTAATAATAAGTCACTTATGCAAATTTCAGCATAATTTTTACTCCCACCCGTCAAAAATATCCTCTCCGTAGAAGTTGTTCTCATCTTTGGAGTGGATTGGGTACCAGATTTGTGCGAAGAATGGATTGTTTTTTGCTATTTTGTCATAATCCCAAGGTGCTGGAGTACACTCAGGGCACCAGTGACCACCAAGCAGAATCAGTGCGGGCGACGCCTCAAAGGTATGCCCCTCAGCACACTGCCATTTTAGTTTGGTAGCCATATCTCCCTTGACCATAGTCTTAGAGAGGCATTTGCCACCACGGAACGCGGCAGCCTCCTGCATATCCTTTATGTCAAGTTCAGAGATAGGTTTGCTCTCATCATAACCGTGCTTGATATCAACAAGCGGTGTTTCTGAAGGGTGTGACAAATCCTGTTCCTTCCAAGGTTTTATGGCCTTGTAAGCCTCAATGGAGCCGTAATAGGCGGCAATGCGTTGTTTCTCATTATTCTTAATCCAATATTGAGTGCCCCATTTTTTCTTGTACGCCATTGGACGCATTGCAAGTTTGATTATACAGGCGGGGCAAATCTTTGCAAGAGAGTAGAACCAGGGAAGTTGCTTGCCCATACTCTTAAAGTATTCATCTACAGGAACATTAGCACGGAAATGCAGGTAGTTCTCCAATTTGTCACTATCCAAGTACCACTGTCCGTGGAAATTACGAAGCACAAACCACTGTGGTTCAAAAATCTTCTCAGGTTTAGGACAAGATATTGTGGAGAGCAACTTGCACTCAAACTCATAATTTGAAAGACGGTACTCTTTACCTGAGCCTATATTGTAAAATTTGTTCCAGAATTCAGCAGGTACGCTATCTTCAACCACATTGGCGAGAAGTCTGCCTGAATCCTCAACAGTAGCCCACTCAAGCACACCCCTTAAAGGTACGTGGAACATAATAGGGTCATAGTGACTCAGAATGCCGGGATGCAGTATGCCTGACTGACGCAGACTAACCCAATTCTTTATGCCTGACTCCACAAAAACCTTCTCGGCACGTGTCTTTGATATGGCATAGTGGTCATAGACACTTATGCAGATAGGGTCTCCGGTGCGTCCCCAATGGATAGGCTCACTGCGGTCAGATGTCTGAGCCACAGTACCTATATAAACCACCTTTATCTCATCTTTGTTAGGTTGGGCGAGTACAGCCTTGACTATATTCTCTGCGGCACCCACATTTGTCTTTATGGTGCGTTTTGGAAAGTAGTCCGCCGCAGGAGATACCATACCACCTACGTGCAGTACATAATCAGCGCCCGTAACACCCTTTAGTACGTCATCGTAGTTAAGAAGATTACCCCAAACCACTTTGACACCGTCCATAGCAAGATATGGAGCAAGTTTTTTTCTATTAACTTTACTGTCTCGTGCAAGCAGAACTATATTAAAACGGTCAAGTTTCTTTGACAACTCTTTAAGACCTGCGGAGCCCATAACACCTGTGGCACCTGTAAGGAAAACTGTCTTTTTCATTTCTCTATAGGGGTTGTTTCTTTGATTTTACGTTCTCTTGAATAGAATACCTTTGACAGAACCAACGCCAGCACTGCCGCACCAACCAGCACCCAATTATAATATTCAAGCAAGCCAAAGCCCTCAGGCGCTACGAAAATATAGGTGGTCACCACCATTGTCATAAACATAGCGGGCAGTAACGCCACATAGTGCCAATATCCTTTGGTTCTGTATAAGAATGCCGCTATAGCCCATAGCGTGAATGTTGCAAGTGTCTGGTTTGCCCAAGCAAAATAACGCCAAATGGTTTCAAACCCATCCTTGTCACTTAAACTGTACATTAAAATGCCGAATGCAATCAGGAACATAGGCACACAAATAAGCAGACGGTTTCTTATTTTACCCTGTTTAAGATGTATTCTGTCCGCCACTATAAGACGAGCGGAACGGAAAGCGGTATCGCCCGATGTTATAGGACATACAATCACACCTACGATTGCCAAAATCCCACCAATTCTACCCAACCAGGTTTTTGACATAAAATCTACAATATATCCTGCTGAATAGCCATTGCCGGCGGCATCGGCATATCCGTTCTCCTGATAGAATGTAATGGCTGCGGCAGCCCATATAACCGCCACTATACCCTCTGTAATCATAGCCCCGTAGAATATTGTTCTGCCTTGACGCTCATTGGTTACGCACCTGGCCATAATAGGAGACTGCGTGGCGTGGAAACCCGATACGGCTCCGCACGCTATACTTACAAACAATATCGGGAAGATAGGCTCATCCTTATCAGGATTCAGATTCCTGATGCCGTCAAAAATCTCAGGTATGGCAGGCTGGTGTACATAGAGCGCAATCATAATGCCTACAGCCATAAAGAGCAGAATGGCGGCAAATAGCGGGTAAACCCTACCTATAATCTTATCAATAGGCACTGACGATGCCAAAATGTAATAGGCGAATATGGCTATTATCCAAATAATCATTCCCGTCTTCTTATCCGCCCCGATACTTGGGAAAATGCCTGTGAGCAGTTCTGCCGGAGTGTAGATATATACCACACCTACAAGCAGCAAGAGCAGAATGGAGAATCCAACAGAGAAATATTGCATACCGTCACCCAAAAACTGTCCTATAATTTCAGGAAGGCTCCTTCCGTTACGGCGTATGGAGAGCATACCAACCATAAAATCGTGGACGGCACCTATGAATATACAGCCGAAAACTATCCACAGATACGCCGATACACCAAATCTGGCTCCCATTATGGCGCCAAAAATAGGTCCTGTACCTGCAATATTGAGGAACTGTATCATATACGCCTTCCATCGTGGAAGAGGCACAAAGTCAACCCCATCGGGGTGCTTTATGGCAGGAGTAGGTCTGGTTTCATCAATACCAAACAGTTTCTCTATCAACTTTCCGTAGGTGAAATAGCCCGCGACAAGAAGGATTAATGCAATAGTAAATGTTATCATAATAATTCAATTGAAAATTGAAAGTTGACTGTTACTAGGAACGAGAGCAGAACTAAGTTTACTTAAGTTATGCCGAGTGACGAAGTAACATGGTTAAAACTTGTTTTAACAAAGTTGAAAATTAAACTACAAAGGTATGAAAATTTAAGTGGATTTGATTAATTTTGCACGAATTTTAAAAGTTGTGATTATGGAGTCTCTTGCTCAACCCATTTCAGACTTGGCGCTCATTCTGTTTTGTGCCGCCTTAATGTCTTTAATTTTTAAGAAATTAAAACAGCCTGTTGTGCTTGGGTACATTGTCGCCGGATTTCTTGCAGGCCCCTATATGCCTTATACAAGCACCATTGTTGATGCTGAATCCATTAAGGTCTGGGCAGACATAGGTGTAATATTCATATTGTTTTCATTAGGTCTTGAATTCAGTTTCAAAAAACTTTTGAAAATTGGAACGGCACCAATCATTGCACTGTCAACAATGCTTATCTGTATGATTGGCATTGGCAGTGTGGTCGCCTATTGTTTTGGATGGACAAGGCTAAACGGGCTCTATTTAGGCAGTATGATGTCTATCGCCTCAACTGGAATAATAATAAAGTCATTTGATGACCTCGGCTTAAGGCAACAGAAGTTTACTTCAACAGTTTTCAGCATTCTTATTTTAGAAGACATTATCGCCATTATACTGATGTTGCTGTTCGGCACGCTTGGCAAGGGTGGCAGTATTGACGGAGAGAAAATTATATTTAGTATGCTGAGTATGGTTTTCTGTCTTGTCCTATGGTTTGTCTTAGGTATATATCTTGTTCCTTTGCTACTGAAAAAGACAAAAAAGAGCCTTAATAATGAGACTATGCTTATTGTAAGCCTTGCATTATGCTTTTTAATGGTTGTGGCGGCCTCGGCAGCCGGCTTCTCAGCGGCGTTCGGAGCATTTGTAATGGGCTCTATTCTGGCTGAGACAACTGAAGGCGAACACATTGAGCACTTGACCACCCCGATTAAGGATTTGTTTGGCGCTATATTCTTTGTGTCGGTGGGTATGATGATTGACCCCGCAATGCTTGTAAAATATTGGTTGCCTATTCTTGTAATAACCCTGGTGGTGCTGGTTTTAGGCAGTACAGTCTATACACTTGCCTGTATGCTGGGAGGCATAAACTTCAAGGAGTCACTAAGAAGCGGATTCTCACTTGCGCAGGTTGGTGAATTCGCTTTCATCATTGCATCGCTTGGCGTAAGTTTGGGGGCTATAGAACCCTGTCTGTACCCGATTATTGTATCGGTGTCAGTAATTACCACATTTACATCGCCGTATATGATTAAACTGTCCGCTCCCCTTGCTGACAAACTTGACCCTCTGATTCCTGAAAAACTGAAGCGTGAAAGTAGCAGAAATGAGCAGGCTTCCAATACACAACGGGCAAATAAGCCTTGGATGAACCTACTGAAGGAGTCCGCGATTATAATGATTATCTACACTGTGCTTTGTATCACTATAATTGCAATATGTGATGACGTTCTTTACCCGTACCTGCAAAGTATGATTGGTGATGACTGGGCGAAACTTTCCACCGCACTTATCGCAATGTTCAGCCTATTGGTATTCATTCGTCCCCTGCTTACAAAAGGGCTGTTTGATAAGAGGTTCTGGAAACTATGGAATGACAAGCAGTTTAACCGTGCTCCGCTTATATTCATTGTTATAATAAGGGGGTTGTTGGCATTGTGTATCATAACGGCTGCAATGGACGTCCTGTACCACTCAACATCAGCAATAATAACAGGTGTCCTGGTTTTTGGACTGATTTATTGGACAATGCATAGCAAAATTATGAGAGGTCAGGCTCACATGGAGAAGGTTTTCAGTGAGAACCTGAACTCAAAAGAGATGGCTTCAAAACCAAAATATGCAGGAGACCTTATTGAAAAGGATATTCACCTTAGTGAAATCACTCTGCCGTTTGATTCCGTCTGGTGCGGACAAACCATTAAGGATGCCGACTGGGGCAGGAAATACAATGTTCATATAGCCTCCATTAAAAGAAAAGACGGAAGACTGAATATACCGTCTGTCAGTACAATGCTTCTTCCTAATGATAAAATCCAACTCTTAGGCTCCGATGAGAACCTTAAGAATTTTGCCAACTGTATGGAATCTAAGGAGAATAAGGTTGTATTTGATTTTGCCAGCGGTGATGATGACCTTCAGATGATGCGTGTGGCGGTTCCTGAGAACTCTGTTCTTTCAGGCAAAAAACTGTTTGAATGTGGTATAAGGGAGAATTTCCACTGTATGATTGTGGGTATTGACCGTGGCAGTGACAATGTAATAAAACCATCGTCAGACATTATTGTATCATCAGGCGATATAATATTGGTGGTAGGAGTGGACAAAGATGTAAAGGCGCTTCAACAGAGTGCGATGGTTACAAAACCTGTGTAAAATGAAAATTGAGACATTTGTTTTCAACCCTATAATGGAGAACACATACCTGCTCATTGATGAGGGCGGTAAGGAGTGTGTTATTATTGACGCAGGTTGTTACTACGATGCTGAGAAGGTTCGTCTCTCATCTTTTATTGAAAACGGCGGACTTAAATTGGTCAGAGTGCTCAACACGCATCTGCACCTTGACCACTGCTTTGGTAACAGATATTTGACAGAACGCTATGGTGTATTGCCTGAGGCGTCAGAGGCAGATGAGTTCCTGCTTCCCATAATGAAGAGCCACTGCCACTCATTCGGCATTCCGTTAAATGAAGATTACCAAAAACTTGGCGGATATTTGAGCGAGGCTGACGTTATACGGTTTGGCAAATCTGAGTTATCAGTCATTGAGGTGCCAGGGCACTCTCCAGGCGGTCTTGCCTTCTACTGCAAGGCTGACAATGTGCTGTTTAGCGGTGACTCCCTGTTTCAGGGTTCCATAGGACGTACCGACCTTGACGGCGGCGACTTTGAGAGTCTCATACACTCACTGACTAAAAAGATAACCACTCTGCCTACTGATACGGTAGTATATCCAGGGCACGGAGGAACAACAACAATTGGAGATGAGTTGCAATACAATCCATATCTCTGATTTTTTTATTACATTTGCAAAAATTAACTCATTATGAAAACAAAGTTTAGTTACATTTCAGGAGCTATCATAGCCATAACATTACTTGTGGCTTGCTCATCTACAAAATTACTGTCATCGTGGAAGGGAAACATACCTGAGAACACAACTGACAAAATACTTGTATTCTCTCTTATAGGTAAAACTGCCGGAGGAACCTATCAGGACGGCTTTGAAGACGCAGTTGTCTTGCACCTTAAAAGTGCGGGAGTGAACGCATATTCAGCATACGATATTTTTGGTCCAAGCGCCTTGAAGAAATCAAACAAAGAGGAACTTGCAAAGAAGATTCGTGAGGACAAATATACGGGCGTTCTGCTTCTTGTGTTCAAGGATAAAGACCAGACAGATGAGTATGTTCCACCTACAACAACCACATACGCAGTCCCTACAGGTCCAGTGTTCTATGACCCTTGGTTCCACCCATACTTCAACTGCTATAACTACTACTATGACCAGGTAACAACACCTGGCTACTGGACTACAACCACAACATATATTCTTGAGGCTCGTCTCTATTACGCTATGGATGAGAATGACGCTATCTATGTAGCCACCACAGCCACGCAAGACCCGTCAGATGTTCAGTCTGCGGCAAAGGAGTTCGCTCAGACTATCATAAAGGATATGAGGGTCAAAGAGGTTATTAAGTAATCTTTTTGGTATAATTTTATTTTATCATCGGTCATTTAGCCCGCTAAACTCCCTCTTCTAAAATAAAATTCTCCTCAAAAATCTTACTTAATACACAATAGGTTAGAATTATAGTGGGAGGTATAGTGCTTTTTTAGTGGAGAAGTACTCTTCGGAGAAGAATTCTGAGAGATTATATAGTGAAGCCGTTCTTTTGAATGGCTTCATCTCTTCTTCCAACTCCCCACCCTTCAGGCATATAAGCCCGTTAGGAAATGCGTTTTGCCCACCTTTTGCAATGTTCTTGCGGCACACCTTAACCAACAGGTCAAGGCTCATAGCGGCACGGCTTACGGCAAAATCAAAACTCTGCTTCACAGCCTCCATACGGTCATTTACAAAACTTACGTTCTCCAGGCTGAGTGCGGTGGCAATCTCTGACGCCACCTTTATTTTCTTACCAACGGAATCAACAAGTGTGAAACTGCACTGAGGGAACATTATTGCAAGAGGAATGCCAGGGAATCCCCCACCTGTACCTATGTCAACTATTGTTGTGCCGGGACGGAAATTAATTATTTTCGCTATGGCAAGGCTATGCAGAACGTGATGCTCATAGAGGTTGTCAATATCCTTGCGTGATATTACATTTATCTTTGAGTTCCAATCGTGGTAGAGGGCATCAAGAGCCTCAAAACGCTGAATCTGGTCTTGGGTTATGGAGGGGAAATATTTTACTATGTGATACATAGAAATAGTGAATAAAGAAAAGTTAAAAGTTAAAAAAGAAAAGTGCAAAGTCCTAAAATGATGCATTGAATGAGGGCTCCGAATGAGAGTGAGGGGAAAAGTTTGTCAAGTGACTCTCCTTCCCTTTTCCATACCTCAGTAATGTGCCACACCCAAAGCGGAACAAATATAAGGAAAATAAATGATGTCCAATTACCGTTGCGGTTTATAACAAAGAGCAGAAACAGCAACTGTGAACCTACAACAAGTAGTGTATGGTAAATTTTGGCATTCCTTAGACCTATCACTATGGGGATTGTAAGGCGTGTGCGGCGGTCTTGCTCCATATCTCTCATATTGTTAAGGTTAAGAACCGCCATTGATAGGAATCCACACCCCGATGCCGCAAGTATCAAAGACCACTGCAACTCCTTTGCCATTAAAAAGTAAGAGCCCATAACACTGAGCAGACCAAAAAAGAGGAAAACACCTAAATCACCAAGTGCCATATATCCGTATGGTCTTTTGCCAAGTGTGTAGCCAAGTGCGGCGGCAACAGCAAGTGCTCCAAGTATGAGCATTGCATAGAATGACGGTGATGCCATAGCACTCCAATCGGCTCCGAAAGCCACCCACACAAGAGCAAAGCCAAAACAGAGAGAGAACCCCACAAACACCTCAATCAGTTTTCTGAGTTCATCAACGCTGACCGCTCCGCTCTGCACAGAGTATTGCGGTCCAAGGCGCTCTGCCGTATCGGTTCCCTTCTGAGCGTCACCAAGTTCATTTGCAAGGTTGGCAAGTATTTGCAGTGAGAGTGTTGTAAGTATGGCGAATATGAAAACCTCCATACTTAAAAAGCCGTCTGCCGCAGCAATCAACGAGCCAAGAATAACCCCTGACAGAGATAGTGGCAGGGTACGCAGACGCAATGACCTTATATATTTTCCACTTAGCAGCAGTTTTTTCATATTCTATTTTACCAATATAACAATATCAGAGGCCTCTTTACTTATCATTCTCACACACTCAAATTCATCAGATATCCACTGCCATAATTTAGGACTATACAAAGTTACAGATTAAAAGATTAAATCCAAAATATATTTTGCCTGCATAAATTCAAATAAGAAGTGCAACAAAAAGTTTGAAGATTATATAGGCGAAGAAAGAGCGAAGCGTTTTTGCTCAAATCAATAACTTTATGTAAGTTTGCAGATGAGAAACCAACAATATTGCAAATAGATATGGAAGAGACAAACCGCATTGAATTCAAGAGGGAACTGACAAAAGAGTTGGATAGATAGAAGACCTATATTCAAGAAGAGTACGCAATTCACTCAAAAGCATTCGTGCACCACGTCAAAACCTGACATTCAGACAACTGCACATCTATTATGAAAGCAAAGGATTACAACTTAATGAGCAATTCGCTTCAAATCTTGACCTCTTGACCGATGATGGTGCATACAACTATGTGGCATATCTATTGGCTGATGAAAACAGTAATTCAATAAAAGTTGCAAAGTACGCTGGTAAGGATAGAGACATTCTAATATCAAACAAGGAGTTTGGATATTGCTCATTGCTCAAAGCCACAGACCAGGTTCTTGAAAAACTGAATGTTGAGAACACTGTAAAAAGTGAGATTACATATAAAAGAAGGATTGACACGCCACTCTGGAATGAGCGTGCCATGCGTGAGATAGTGATTAACTCAATGGTTCACAATGACTATTATACCAATGAAGTGCCGCCTAAATTTGAAATTTTCTCAGACAGAGTGGAAATAACATCTGCAGGACGGCTTCCTTTAGGGATGAGCCATAATGACTTCTTCAGTGGAATAAGCGCTCCTAGGAACAAAGAACTAATGCGTGTTTTCCGTGATGTTGAACTAGTTGAAGCATTGGGTTCAGGAATGCTCAGGATACTGAAAGTGTATGACAGATCCAACTTCATTTTCCTTGATAATTACATAAGAGTTGTCATTCCGTTTGCTTGGATGCCGGAAGATGAGACTGTGGAAAAAAGTTCGGTTAAAAGTTCGGTTAAAAGTTCGGTTAAGACATCAGAGGAAATAGTTAATTTAATGATTAAGAATGAGCTAATCACAGCTGAAGAGATTGCTTTGTCATTACAGATTACAAAAAGAGCTGTAGAAAAAGCTATTAAAGTCTTACGAGACGCAAAAATTATTCGTCGTATAGGAGGCAGGAAACAAGGTCACTGGGAAGTGATGAAATTGCGGAATTAAGGTTTGGTTTAATGGAGCGAAGCGACTAAGCCATCCCCTGAGGGGAGGATTTGGGAGGGGGTCAGAAGCGGTAAAAGGGTACAGAAAAGGGCTGGCGTTAGCCAACCCTTTCCCGTACCCGAGGCGGGACTTGAACCCGCACAGCCGTAATGGCCAAAGGATTTTAAGTCCTTCGTGTCTACCATTCCACCACTCGGGCGTCATTTCTGACTTTGCGGTGACAAAGGTAGTATAAAAAAAGTAAAATCCGTTACTTTTCAGAAAGTTTTTTGTAATAGTCTGAGGCGTAGAATGACTGTGCCGCTTTGCATAGTTCTGAATACCATTCCTTGCCAAATGCGGCTATGAGAGGCTCTCGCAGGAATTTATAGACAGGAACTTTCAGATTTGAGCCGTTTGTACAGGCGCATTTGCAGATATTCCACTTATGATACTCAACGGCGGTAAATTTGCGATGTTTTTTTACACGCACGGGATATAGATAACAGGATATGGGCTTGCGTATTGGACTTTTACCTGCATTATAAGCCGTTTCAAGCGCACACTGCCAAATGCCATCTTTCTTATAGGCGAATACACACTCTTTTGTAGGCATAAGTGTTGTAAGATTATCTCCGTCAGAGTCTTTGTATGTTACGCCTTGCTCCTTAATTACTGTAAGTGCTTCGGTTGGTAGTATCGGGGTAAGAGAGGGGACAGCAGCCTCTATGAGCGGGATTTCATCAGATGTTACAGGAGCGCCTCCGTCGCCCTCCTGGCAACAGGCTCCGTGGCAGGTGGCTATGTCACACACAAACTGTTCTGAAAACAACTCAGAACTTATGAGAGTGTCTCCTATCTCTATCATTATAAGATTTAAAGCAGGGTTAGTACCACACGTAGTCATCATAGTTGAATTCTGGCTCAGGCTCAGGTTTTGGATAGTGGTCCTTCTGGAAATGGACGGGTGCCACGTAAGCACTTTTAACTCTGTATCCGTCAAGCGATGCGGCTCGGAACATTGGCATTGATTCCATAACACGCAGAGCCTCAGCATCTTGTTCAGGAGTAAGGGATTGCAGTATCTTGAATTTCCCCGGTTGCCCGCAACGGTCTATGACAAACTCTACAAGCACATCGCCTGTGACAAGGAGCGGATTACCTTGCTTGTCATTCTCTCCGCTATAGACCTCAATTACCTCTGTATTGCGTGAGATGAACAGGGCAAGTTCAACATCGCCGCCAGGAAACTGGGCGTCATTAAGCCCTTTGGGGTACTCACTATAGGTGCCGCCATATATTTGTGACGGCTCATCATCCTCACACTCTCCATAGATGCCTATGTACATATCATAATCTGTAGCGGAGACGGTAAGAGCACAGAATGAGAGTATGCTGAAAAGGATGAGATTCTTCGCTTCGCTCAGAATGACGGAGAACTTTTCACTAATTTTGATGCCGGGTATGCTGACGCCGCCGCACCAAGTGTTAATACAGTTGCACATATAATAAGAATATCTATAAATCTAACTTCTACAGGGTAGGCGTTTACTATGTAAGAGCCGCCGTTACCCATTGTTATTAGACCGAACTCCGCCTGAAGCCAGCACAGCAACAGTCCTGTTAAAATTCCGACAATTACACCCGTAAGTGAAATAAGACAGCCCTCGCCCATAAATATGCGAAAAATTCCACGCTTACTCATTCCTATGTTCTCAAGCACTTTAATATCATCTTTCTTCTCAATTATAAGCATTGAGAGTGAACCTATTATGTTAAAGGCGGCAATCATAAGAATGAATGAGAGTATAAGATATGTTATCCACTTCTCCACCTCCATCATACGGTAGAAGTCCTGCTGTTGATGGTAGCGGTCAAGCACCACGAAATCAGGACCTAAAGCCTCTTGCGTGCTCTTAATGAACTTGCTTTCATTAACGCCGTCTTTAAGTTTTATGTCAACAGATGTAACATCATTCTCGTAGTCAAAGAGTGAGCGTGCCACATCAAGCGCCACTATAACAAGTGAGTTGTCATACTTCTCCTGCTTAACAAGGAATGAGCCGGCTGGCCACACCACCTCCTCACGGAATGACTGGTCGGGGCGAATCATAGATATCTTACCCTCACGATTAGGCGCATAGAGATATATGGGGTCAACCAAATAGACTCCTGAGCCTATGGAACCGGCAAGAGCCGCTCCTGTGACCGCCTTGCGGAAGTTACGCTCCTTGAGTTCAAACTCACCCTTTACCATAATGGATGATATGTTTGTGAGCGTGTCATAGTTGTCATCAACCCCTTTTACGGTGACAGGCAACTGTTTATCCTTAAATTTGAGCAAGGCGTTATCTTGTACCACGAAACTGTACAAGTCAATATCATTTGATTTAAGGGCTTCCCCGATGACATCGGGGTTAAAACTCTTAGAGTTAGCGGACTCAATGCGTACCTGCGGGTCAAAATTACTGAAGAGCCCCTCAATAACGCCCTGAAAACCGTTATAGACCGATAGAACGCAGACAAGAGCCATAGTTCCCACCGCAACACCGCACACAGATATTAGTGACACTATGTTAATGGCACTGTGACTCTTCTTGGAGAAGAGGTACCGGAGCGCTATTTTCAGTGAAATATTCATTTAGGGTCAGGGGTCAAGGGTCAGGGATTTGTTAGTGAAAAGTTAATAGTTAAAAAAGAAAAGTTCCCTCCTAACCTTCCTAAAGGGAGGAACAGTTTGTACGAATTATTAATTTTAACTTTATTTTTTCTTTTTTCATTTTTCACTTGTTCCTTGTCCCTTTAATAACTTATCTATATTATCTATATAATCCAATGAGTCATCTTTATAGAATGTGAGTTCAGGGACTGTGCGCAGTTGGTAGCGTGTGCGGGCGGCAAGGTCATGACGTATGCTTACGCTCTTTGAGTTAATAAAGTCAAGCAGTTCCTGACACTTCTCAGATGGAAATATACTAAGGTATATTCTTGCTATACTAAGGTCTGGTGTAACTCTTACTATGGTAGGGGTCACTATTGTGCCTGGCATCTGACGTGTCATACCAAGAAATATCTCACTCATCTCTTTCTGAATGAGACGCGCTATTTTATTCTGCCGTGTTGATTCCATTTATGCTATATTTTACTGTTATTATAAGATTCTTCGCTTCGCTCAGAATGACGGATACGGATTATTGTAAGTCCGTCTCGCAAAGGTAATATAAATCTGTCAACATCAGTGCGGGTGGCTATGTAATCATTAAATGCTATGAGACCTTTTGTCTGATAATCATTACTTGCGGGCTTCTCTGTAACCTTCCCTGCCCATAAAGTGTTATCGGCAAGTATGAAGCCACCGTCCTTTACCTTAGGCAGGACTGCTTCAAAGTAGGCTATGTAGTCACGCTTGTTGCCGTCAATGAAGACAAGGTCAAAGGTCTCATCCATCTGGGGGATAAGTTCCAGAGCGTCTCCTATTCTGAAATCAATTTTGGAGGCGTAAGGACTCTGACTTATATACTCGCGAGCCATATCCTCAATCTCATCATCTATATCTATGGTTATAACCTTCCCGTCATCGGCAAGCCCCTCTGCAAGGCACATTGCAGAGTAGCCCACGTATGTACCTATCTCAAGTATGCGTGACGGACGCATCATATATGATATGGTGCTTAAAAGCCTGCCTTGTATGTGACCGCTCACCATACGCGGATGCAGAAGGCGGACATTCGCCTCACGGTCAAGGCGAGCCAGCAGTTCTGATTCAGGCTGGGAGTGGGATAGTATGTAGTTTTCTATATTCACTTTTCTTTTTTAACTTTTCTTTTTTAACTATACTTAAGCACTGTTAAATAATCTGGGTTAAACACTTCATTTGCACAGCGGCGTATGTCTGCGGCGGTTACTGAGTTGATGGAATCCTCCACCTCTCTCTTCTGTTTTATGACGCCTGTATTCAGATATTGTTTAGCCGCACCTAAAATCCATGACTCCTTGTTTTCACCACATATAGTGAGATATGAGAGCAGACGTCGTTTGGCAAGCCGTAGAGCGTGTTCGGAGAGTTCTATATCTCGCAATCTGGCAAGTTCAGTCTGGATTATTGAGAGGACTCTGTCAACATCTGAGTAGTCACAACCTAAATATATGTTCCAGTTACCAGTCTCAAAGTAAGGTGTGTAGTTTGAGTCAACCTCATACACAAGCCCCTCTTTCTCACGCAGTTTCATATTGAGTATGCTACTCATAAAGTCACCGCCCAATATGTTGTTAAGCAGTATGAACGCATAACGGTCAGCGTCGGTCTGTGAGTAACTGCGTCCGCCAAGCACTATATGAACCTGTTTAGTACCCTTTTTCACACTTTTGGAAATAGGCTTGTACTCTTTTATAGGCTCCCTTTCATAATCACGTTTGCGTGCGGGGGCTGAACCAAGAACCCTTTCGGCAAGTCTCCACACCCTCTCTTTTGTATAGTTCCCCATTACAAAAAAGACAATCTGGTCAGGAGTGTATGTGCGTCTGTAATATTTGAGAATCTTGTCACGGGTCACAGCCTTAAGGCTCCTACGGTTCCCTAAAATGTTTCTGCCAAGAGGATTCCCGCTGAATATAAGTTCTTCAAAGTCATCAAGAATAATATCTGACGGAGAGTCTATGTAACTGTCAATCTCATCAAGCACAACATCCACCTCCTTGTCTATGGTTTTCTGTTGGAATTGGGAATCAAACACCATATCAGCCACAAGTGAGAATGTGCGGTCAAGGTACTGTTTAAGGAATGCGGCGTAAACTGCCGTCTCCTCCTTGGTTGTGTAGGCGTTAATCTCACCGCCTACATTCTCTATGCGGTTTATTATCTGCTTTGAGGTGTATTTTGAAGTACCCTTGAACAAAAGATGCTCCACAAGATGTGCGTAGCCACTCTCCTGTGCCTCCTCATCTCTGGTGCCGGCATTTATCAGAGCCCCGCAATAAGAAACATCGCCCGCTGCTTTTACGTGCAGCAGGCGAATGCCGTTAGAAAGAATATATGTGTTTATATTCAATTATCTGATTATTTCTTTGAGTTATTACCCTTATCAGAGGCGACACGGTGCATTGCACAACGGAAACCTATGTCATTTCTGCACTGGTCTTGCTCAAGATAACGACGTTGAGCCGGAGAGAGCCAGTATGCACGGTCTTTCCAACCACCACCCTTATATACACGAGAGTTATTGGAAATCTTTGTTGAAAGCATACTCTCCGGGTCTGTTGTGGCGTCAGCATCATACAAACGCTTTGTGGCCAAGTCCGGGTCAACTATCTCTTTCCACTTATCACGGTTATAACTACTGCGTGCGTCACCATCATTATAGTTACGTACATCAAGAGCCACATAGCCAGCCAAGTCTGAATCCTTATTAACCTCTATAGCATATTTCAGTCTGCCAAGTGAGTCAAGTTCATATGAAACATTTGAAGAGTCTTTTACAGGTGCCACATACATATTACCACGGAACGGGTTGTACTCCTGCATCTCATCAGTAGATGTCTGACGATATACGTCCATAGTCCACTCATTTACGTTACCTGCCATATTATAGAGTCCGAACTCATTTGGCCAATAAGAGTCAACAGGCGCTGTAATCTCAGCCTTATCATTCTGGTCTCCGGAAATACCCATCATATCACCACGACCACGAACATAGTTTGCCATAATCTTACCTCTGCTCTTCTTTTTAGGATTACGGGTCTGCGAGCCGTCCCAAGGATAGATACGTCTGTTGTCATAATTCTCCATTCCCTCATCGGACTGAAGACCGTATGCGGCAAACTCCCACTCCGCCTCTGTCGGCAGACGGAAATCTGGCAAAAGCAATCCGTCACTCATATTTGTCTTACGTACATCACCAAACTCATTCCGGATTTTTGATTTATGCTTATCACCATCAATGTCTGGTTTATACTCATTAACCTTCTCATACTTATTGACATTGAACACCATAGTTTTGGCGATAGTGTCATTAGTAGTTTTACTGCTGTCACGATATATTGCCTCAAAGTCAGGGAACTCAATAACCCCTTCCTCCATAAGTATGCGCTCATTCACACGGTCAGTACGCCATTTACAGTAATCTGTAGCCTGTTCCCAAGTAACACCCACCACAGGATATTTGTCATACGCCACGTGTGTGAAGTAGTAATTAAGGTATGGCTCATTGTAGGCAAGTTCATCACGCCATACGGTAGAGTCTGGACGGCACATCTTTGAGACCTTCTCACCATACATAAGATTCATCCAATAGACATACTCACGCCAGTCAACGTTACTGATTTCATACTTGTCCATATAGAAGGTGTTCACAGTTACGCGGCGTGGATATGCGTTCCACTCTGTGTAGGTATCCTCATTGACACGACCCATTGTGAATGTACCACCCTCAATAAGCACCATTCCGGGAGGTGTCTCCTGCTCATAGTTGTCAACTACCTGAAAACCACCATATTTGGCATCATTGTACTTCCAACCAGTGGTATTTGATGTGTTCTTGTTACAAGCGGCACATACCAATACCAAAGCACCTAAAAGAAGGATTCTTTCAACTTTAACTAAACTCATTGTATTTCAGTATAAGGTTATTCGTTAATTCATTTGGCTACAAAGATAACTAAATTTGTTAATATTTATTGCATTTTTCATTGTTTTTTTTGGTGATTCGGTAATTTGGTGATTTGGTGATGCGTTAATTACTAATTACTAATTACTAATTACTAATTATTTTATTATCTTTGTAGGTTGTATGCAAGAGTACATGACCATAAACTGCGGAGGCCGTCTGCTTTCACTTGAAAGAGCGCTTGTAATGGGGATTGTGAACCTCACTCCGGACAGTTTTTACGCTGACAGCAGGTATTGTTTCAACGCCTGCCACGATGCCGACATAGTGGATATAGGTGCTTGCAGCACTCGTCCAGGCGGTGTGCAATGCGCTGAGGAAGAGGAAATCACACGCCTCAAAGAGGCTCTGCCTCAGATTCTTGAGCATACTGAAGGCAAGATAAAGAGCATTGACACATACCGTCCCGCCGTGGCTGAATATGCCATTGAAGCCATCGGGGTGGATATTATAAATGACATAAGCGGCGGAAGCGATGAGATGTTTGACATAGCCGCATCAGAGAGAAAAGCATACGTTCTAACCTACCCTGAAGGAGGCGGCGTTAGTGAGATGATGCTTTGGTTCTCAAAAAAGGTTGATATGCTGGCGCGCAAAGGGGTGGCGGACATAATACTTGACCCTGGAATAGGGTTCGGGAAAGAAGCGGAGAGGAATATGGAGATTATACGTGACCTTCCCGCTCTTAAGACAATGGGACTGCCTGTGCTTTGCGGAGTATCACGTAAAAGCGTTATTTACAAAACTTTGAACATAACTCCTGAAGAGGCTTTGAACGGCACTACGGCACTCAACACAATACTCCTTGAAAAGGGGGCGGACATTCTCAGAGTGCACGATGCGCGTGAGGCCTTGGAGGCAGTAAAATTATATGAACTAACAAGATAGAGTATGTTTTCATTCCTTACATTTCATTTAAAGGATTTCTTTGATATTCTTCTGGTTGCCATTCTGTTGTTCCAACTCTACAAGTTGTTCAAGGGCACCCAGTCAATGAACATATTCATATCTATTTTTGGTTTCATAGTAATATGGCTCATTGTCAAGCACGGTCTTGGAATGGGATTGCTCGGCACTATTATGGATACCATTATGAGTACCGGCGCCATAATAATTGTTGTAATATTCCAAGATGAGATAAAAAGATTCCTCTCATCATTTGGCAGAAGTTCATCATCACACGGTCTGGTAAGTTATATGAAAAGCCTTTTCAAGCGTGACAACACAGAAAATGAGGCTGATGTCAATGAAATTACAACCGCCGTTGAGAACTGTGCCACCACAAAGACCGGATTGCTCATAATTATGCAACAAGACGCAGACCTCTCACGTTACTCTGAGACAGGCGAGATGATTGACGCACGTGTGAGCGCCCGCCTTATTGAGAACATATTTTTCAAGAACACCCCTCTCCACGATGGAGCGTTGATAATACACAACAGCAAGATTGTATCAGCAGGTTGCATTCTACCTGTATCACACAACCTCAACATTCCAAAGCACTATGGACTTAGGCATAGAGCGGCTCTCGGCATATCAGAGAAGACAGACGCCATATCCATAATTGTATCAGAGGAGACCGGGCATATATCAGTTGCAAGAAACGGAGAGATTGAGAAGGTGAACGAAAAGGTTTTACGAGAGATTCTAATGAATAAAAAATAACATTTTCAATTTAAACAAAAAGATGAGTTACAAATTTATGACGGCCGCAGAAGCCGCCTCATTAATTAAGAACGGTGATGTTGTAGGTATGAGTGGATTCACACCTGCAGGCGCACCAAAGGAGGTTACCCTTGCCCTTGCAGCCATCGCTGAGAAGGAACACGCAGAGGGTCGTGAGTTTAAAATTGGTGTCTATACAGGTGCCTCTACCGGAGCAAGTTGTGACGGTGCGTTGGCTAAGGCTAAGGCTATGTCTTTCAGAACACCTTACCAGTCCAACAAGGATTTACGCGCCTACATTAATGACCCTGAGGGTGTCAACTACTATGACGCACACCTTAGTATGCTTGCACAGGAACTGCGTTACGGGTTCCTTCCAAAGCCTACATTCGCCATTATTGAGGCTTGTGACCTTACTGACAGTGGTGAGATAGTTCTTACATCAGGTGTGGGAAACACTCCTACGTTCGCACGCCTTGCAGACAAAATAATTATTGAACTGAACGCGCGTCACTCCAAGAGACTCAGAGGTATGCACGATATCTATGAGCCGCTTGACCCGCCTGCACGTCACGAAATTCCTATCTACGCGCCAGCAGACCGTGCCGGCTCAGAGATTCTTAAGGTTGACCCGAAGAAGATTGTAGCGGTTGTTGAGACAAACCGCAAGGATGAGGTTGGCGGATTCACCGCTCCTGATGAGATTACGAGCCGCATCGGCAAGAATGTGTCAGAGTTCCTTACGGCGGAAATCAAGGCTGGCAGAATACCATCATCTTTCTTACCAATACAATCAGGTGTAGGTAACATTGCAAACGCGGTTATGGATGAACTTGGCAACAACCCTCACATTCCTACATTCAAAATGTACACTGAGGTTATTCAAGATGCCGTGATTGACCTTATGAAAAAGGGCAGGATTGATTTTGCAAGCGGTTGCTCAATGACAGTCACAGACCCTGTGCTTCAAGAGATTTATGACAATATGGATTTCTTCCATAGCAAGATTCTGCTACGTCCGCAGGAGATTTCAAACAACCCAGGTCTGGTACGTCGTATGGGACTTATCACTATCAACACCGCACGTGAGGCTGATATTTACGGCAACGTGAACTCTACCCACGTAACAGGTACAAAGATGATGAACGGTATTGGCGGCAGTTGTGACTTCACACGTAACGCCTACATATCCATATTCACCACTCCCGCCACCGCAAAAGACGGTATGATTAGTTCAATTGTTCCTATGGTCTCCCACCTTGACCAGAGCGAGCACTCAGTTAAGGTTCTTATAACAGAGTACGGAATTGCAGACCTGCGTGGCAAGTCTCCACGTCAGAGAGCGCAACTCATTATTGAGAACTGCGTTGACCCAATCTATAAGCCAATGCTTAAGGAGTACCTGAACATTGCGTCTAAAGGTCAGACACCTCATAACCTTGCAGCCTGCTTTGGTATGCACCGTGAATTTATGGCAAGTGGTGATATGAGAAACACTGATTGGAGCAAGTTTTAACTTGCTCCAATCAGTATTAGGATTTGATGTATCAAATCCTAATATAATATTATACCCACCCCCAAACCCCCTCCTTGAGGGGGCTTAGTCGCAACTAAAGTTGCTCCATAAGAGTGCTTTCTAATTTATCAAGTACCTATGAAAAAATTATTCCTCATAGACGCTTACGCCCTGATTTACAGGAGTTACTACGCTTTTATCAAGACCCCGCGAATAAACTCAAAGGGTCTTAATACAAGTGCTATCTATGGTTTTGTAAACACTCTTGAAGAGATAGTAAAAAAGGAGAGACCAACTCACCTTGCCGTTGCGTTTGACCCGCACGGTCCCACATTCCGCCACGAGGCGTTTGAGCAATACAAAGCACAGCGTGAGGCTACGCCTGAGGACATACGCAAGGCGGTGCCTATAATAAAGAATATAGTTGCGGCATATAACATACCTGTTTTCATAAAGGATGGGTTTGAGGCTGATGATGTAATTGGCACACTGTCAAAGATTGCTGAGAGCAGAGGTTTTGAGACCTATATGGTGACACCTGATAAGGACTACGGTCAACTTGTGGGTGGAAACATATATATGTACCGCCCTCGCCATAGCGGCGGCTATGAAGTTATGGGAGAGAAAGAGGTTACCGCTAAGTACGGCATACAGAGTAAGGAGCAAGTCATTGACCTGCTGGGTCTTATGGGCGACAGCAGTGATAACATACCCGGATGTCCCGGCGTTGGAGAGAAGACCGCCGTAAAACTGCTTAATGACTTTGGAAGCATTGAAAACCTGCTTGCGAGCACTGACCAACTTAAAGGGGCTCTCAAAACCAAGATTGAGAGCAATGTTGAGAATATAAAATTCTCAAAATTCCTTGCCACCATACGCACTGATGTTCCGCTTGAGTTTAATGAGGATGAACTTAAAGTGGCGCCTGCTGACGATGACAAACTGCGAACGCTGTTTGCTGACCTTGAGTTCAGGCAGTTGCTTGAAAAACACCTGAGTGGTCCGCTCAGTTCCGGCAAAAAAGAGAGAGCCGTAGGCGGAGCCTCAGCAATTCCTGTAAAGAAACAGGGACCTGTTAGCGGAGACGGGAAGAGCGTGCAACTTGATATGCTTGCAGCGCTGTTCCCAGGGGAAGAAGAGAATAAAGGAGAAAGGAGAAAGGAGAAAGGAGAAATTTCTCCTTTAACAAAATCTGTGGCTTTTGCTCTATATCCGCTTGATTCAAATCCTTTTGAGTGCAAGCCTGAATCTATTGGGATTTGTTATGGCAGTGGCAATCATTCTGTTATAAAACTTGATGAAGAGGGCATAGCACAGGCAAAGAAGATATTAGAGAACCCTGAGATAGAGAAGATTGGGCATAATCTGAAATATGACATTGAGATGCTCTCTCAAGTTGGTATCGGGGTAAAGGGTAAGATGTTTGACATTATGCTTGCCCACTATGTTCTGCAACCTGAACTGAGCCATACCACAGACTATCTTGCCGACATATACATAGGGCGTGAGGTCTCAAAAGAGGAACTTGCGTTCACACTTAAAGAGCCGCTGCTAAAGGCTCTCAAAGAGGAGGGGCAGGACAAACTTTTCCTTGACATTGAGATGCCGCTTGTGAGTGTGCTCTCTAAAATGGAGAGCAACGGTGTGCGTATTGATTCTGACGCTTTAAGAGCGTCATCGGTTAGTATGACTGAGACTCTGGAGAGACTTGAGCGTGAGATTCAGGAGTGTGCCGGCTTTGAGTTCAATGTAAACTCCCCTAAGCAGATTGGCGAGGCTCTGTTTGAAAAGTTGCATATTGCGGAAAAGGCGAAGAAGACAAAGGGCGGTCAATATGTCACAAGTGAGGAGGTACTGGAGGGCTACAAGGGCAAACACCCCGTAATTTCAAAAATTTTAGAGTATCGTGGTGTAAAGAAACTGCTAAGCACATACATTGACGCACTGCCGAAACTTGTGAATCCTAAGACAGGACGCATTCACACTTCATTCAATCAGGCTGTTACGGCAACGGGAAGATTGTCATCAAGCAATCCTAATTTGCAGAACATACCTGTGCGTGAGGCTCAGGGGCGTGAGATTCGCAAGGTTTTCATACCCGATGACGGATGCCTGTTCTTCTCCGCTGACTACTCTCAGATTGAACTGCGGCTTATGGCTCACCTTAGCGGTGACAACAATATGATAGAGGCGTTCAACAGCGGTCAGGACATACACGCCGCCACCGCCGCCAAAATATACAAGGTAGCGCTTGGAGAGGTGACCCCTGAGATGCGACGTCGTGCAAAGACGGCTAACTTTGGGATTATCTACGGAATATCAGCCTTCGGACTGTCACAGAGGCTTGACATCAGCCGTCAGGAGGCTAAGGAACTTATAGACGGATACTTTGCCACATACCCTGAGGTCAGAGCGTTTATGGATGAGAGCATAGCCAAAGCAAAAGAGAACGGATATGTTGAGACAATATTCGGACGTAAGCGTTACCTCTCTGACATAAACTCATCAAACAGCATAGTGCGTGGATTTGCAGAGCGCAACGCCATTAACGCTCCTATACAGGGCAGTGCGGCAGACCTTATGAAGATTGCAATGATACGTGTCTATAATGAATGTGAGCGGTTGGGACTTAAATCAAAGATGATTCTGCAAGTCCACGATGAACTTAATTTCAGCGTCTTCCCAGATGAACTTGAGACCTTGAAGAGAGTGGTGGTTGAGGCTATGCAGGGTGTGGCTTCATTAAAAGTGCCGCTGATTGCTGACTGCGGAATAGGCTCCAATTGGGTTGAAGCACATTAGTAACTATGATTTCAATACTGATACCTATATACAATTTTGACAGCAGGGCTTTGATTAAGGCTCTGCACTCTCAAGTTGTGGCATCGGGGAAGGATTGTGAGATAATAGTGGCAGATGACGCCTCTTGTGAGTGCAGGAGTGAGATAGATGAGATTAGCAGGTTACCATACGTGAGGTTTTTCAGATTTTCTGAAAATCAGGGTAGAAGTAAAATAAGAAATTTCCTTGCCTCAAAGGCTTTACGCCAATATCTGCTCTTTATTGATTGTGACGCTGAGGTTTGCTCTGACAGGTACCTTCAGAACTACATTGATACTCTAAAGCCTGGAATCTGCTGTAGCGGCGGCATTGCGCCATATCCATATTATGTGTCACAAGAATATGCGCTTAACTACATTTATAACAAAAATATTGAAGTCAAGCACCACACAAACGGAACTCTTACAACATTTAATTTTCTAATTGATAAGAGTATCTTTGACAAATGCCAATTCAACGAGAAAATTATAAGATATGGACACGAAGATACTTTGTTAGCAATAGGAATACGTGGATACGCTCAAATAACATTCATTAGCAACTCATTGATACACAGGCATTTAAATACTAATAAGGAGTTTATTGCCAAAAATGAGCTTGCGTGTGAGTCCCTGCCTCTTATAAAATCAATAATCAGTGATGATATAATGAGAAAGAACTTCCGCCTTTGGAATGCGTACAGTATTATTCATTCCTTAAAACTGGACGCTATTGCCGCTGACATTTTTAATAAAAACAGGGCGAAAATAAAGAGAAGGCTCTGCCTGTCACATAAACCGAGCCTTCCACTTTTGAACCTTTACAAATTAGGATATATCTGCTTTCTGATGAGAAACGCAGTTTGATTCCCTACTATTCCTCTTCTTTAATAATTGCATTCAGCATTGCGTCATACATCATCTGACGCACATCAACCTTTGATGTCTTGACAAGTGTGCCTCCGCTTGCTATAGCCACATCAAAACCTTTGAATTTAGGTGAGGTGAGACGGAACTTCAGATGGTCAAAGTCTTTTCCGTATAGGTCAAGTCCCACTGCACTGAGTATTGCCGGCTTAAGCACCACTATGTGGTAGTTGAAACTCATATCCAGATTCTGCGTGCCACCAACACCTAAACGGTACTTATCCATACCCACCATAAACGGATATATCAGCACCTCATTATTCTGTACCACCACCTCAGCGGTAACACTGTCTATCTTATTCTCCGTCTTCTTGTTGAACATAAGAAGTTTGGCTATCTGAGTGAATGTCTCACCGTCAAGTAGCACAAGGTCATCGCCCTTGAGCCTAAGCGCGGCATTGACTGACGGCAGATTAATGTTGCAAAGAGAGTCAAGAGTACACTCTGCGGAGGCATTACATTCAACGCCGCCTGAGAATGAGCGTAGCATTGGCATAATAGAGTCAAGTTCGGGCAGATATGTGATAAGGTCACCAATCTGAATGCTGTCCATATCAATAGCCACAGTAGCCTTTGCGGAATCAGGTACGGAACATTCATACATAACATTCATATCGGCACGCCCCACCTCAGTTGATGTTGAGAGTTCTTTGATACGCAGACGGCTGTTCTTGAGCCTTATCTTACCTGCAAAATCGGCAAGGTTTATCTTTGAGAACTTGAGAGTGTCAATGTTCGCTCTGAATCTGAAATCCCAATTCTTAGGAAGCACTATGAGGTTTGTGATTGCCGTTGAGTCTGACTCAAGTTCTGTATCATCACCCTCCGATGCCAAAGAGGTGGCGTTTCTGTCAATATTAGCCGATATGGAATCAACATTGGCTGACCTTGCCTCAGCGTTTTGGTTGTAAACATAGAACGCCTTCATAATCTGGTTAAGGTCAATACGCTTTGAGGTCAGAGTAAAGTCAGCCTTCAAGGTCTTGTTCCTGAGCAGATAGCGACGCCAGTTTGTAACCTCACCCTTAATTGTAACAGCACTGCGTCCCAAACGAGGTTTTATGCTGTTCAAATGAATGGTGTCATCATTAACCTCAAGGTCAAGACGGCTAACGCTTGTGCGAAGCGGGAAATCAGCGTCCTTAAGTTTCAGTCTCTTTACATAGACTGTACCCTCATTAGAGAAACGCTTCATAAATAGTTCTGATGGGTCATCACTCTTGGAGAGTGTGTCAAAAAGGGTAACTAACTCACGCAGGTCAACAATCTTCTCCTCCTGAACACGTGCCTTTCCTCTGCGGCGAGCCATTCTCACCCGTGGTGTGGTGGCAAGTTTTATGCGAGTGCTGTCAAGCAACGTGCATACAGTGCCGGCACACGTGGTTATGGAATCAAACGCAAAACGGAGTGACGTTGTAGGCACATTTGGTCTCAATGCGTTCTTGGCAACGCTCACTGAACCTGACATACGCTTGGCGTGGAATTTGAGTGTGTCATCTACGGTTATGTCAAGTCCTCCAAAACCAGCCATCGTGGAGAATCTTGGCACCTTGCCTGGCTCTATGTCATCTGCCATTACTGATACAAAGAACCTGTCAGACTCCGCCTTAACCCTGCGCTTATACCACATCTTCAGTGATGAGAATCCAACCCTCAGGTTAACAAGAACACTGTCATCAGCGGCATAGCGCACTGTCTTGCTCTTGCTTGCAAGAGTGTGAGATGATTCCTTTCTCTTCAAACTTTGTGCCATAGTCTTTAGAGAGTCAGAGGTTATGGTCTGTCTGACCTTCCTCATAGCATTACTTCTGCTGTAGGTGTTGGTATTAAGAGCAATTCTTAGAGAATCAGTATATACCCCTAACTTCTGAGAAGGGATAAGGACACCTATTTTATCTCCTTTTATCTCAGTGGTTGTGAAAATCTGATAGAGGTTCATCTTCTTGAGGTCATCAAGGAAACATCTGCCGTTAATATTGGCGTTAATGGTTCCCGCCATTCGCTGCTTCTCATCAAACTTATAGAGTTCATTAATCACCTTAAGGTTGAGAGCAGCCTTGAGGTCAGCGTCAACATACTCCCTGCCATTTTTATATCCAGCCCAACCCTTTACATCTACGGAGTTCTTCACCGCCTCAGCATAGAGCCTGTTTATGTTAATGTAAGTTGCGTTTTTGTTCTTCTGATTATAACACCCTTCAGCGTCAAGGTCAATGCGTTTTATGCGCTGTGTATATGCCTTTACGCCACCGTTTATATTGGAAAGTTTCACAGATGCCTTGACAACAGGCAAATTGTCACCCTTATAGAGTCCGTTGGCGTTAGCCTTAAGATTAACGGCACCATCAAACACCAACTTGTTTATATGCTTGGCAATCTGTGACGGGGCGAATGTTCTAAGTCTCCATATTGAAGGGCAGTTGAACATCAGATTAAAATTATCAACCCCGATAGCAAGCGTGTCTCCAAAATCAGGCGTAACGCCGCCGTTCAGCGTGAGAGTGGTCTCATCAACCCTCACACCCAATGTATCAACAATGAACTTCTCATAGAGAGAGTCCGCCGTTGCACGCACAAACATATCAAGAGAGGTGCGTTCTACATTGAACATACTGTCTTTCAAGCAAATGTCATCAGACTTAGCGTTAAATAGCAGAAGATCTGTCACCTTGTCATCACGGAAAGCGTTTAACTTGAGTGAGAAATCATTTACACTGCATCTGCGGTTTGCCACAGAGTCATTGTAAAAGAGAGATGAGATACCTGCCTCAGCGTAACACTTCATAAGAGTAGGAAGAATCTCTGTGTCATCGGCTTTCAAGTCAAGAGAGTCAATCTCAGCCATAAAGTGTGAGTCCATATCTCTGAACACAACACGGGCGTTATTTATACTTAGCAGGTCTGCCACTATAACAGGCATCTCTGTTGCGGTAGTATCCACCTCTTCTGACGGCTCTATTACATCCCAACTATATATACTATCTTTTTTTTGAGCCTTGATATAAGGATTATCAATATTCACATAACTCACCTTTATCTCACCACTTGTAAGGAACTCCCCCGCATTAACCATTGCTCCAAGTGACTTTACGGCAAGCAGTGTGTCAGGCTCTTCAAACGCAAGAGTCTTGACAAGCACTCCGTCAAGCCTCAACTGCACGTATGGCCAAGTGGTGAATATGTTTAGGTCAAGTGAGTCATATTGAGCGTGTGCATTCAGGAACTGTGGCAGATACTTGTCAAGCAGTCTGTTTCCATTATCAGGTTTAAGGGCTAACTGCACCGCACCTAACGCAAGCAACACCACAGCCACCAAAGAGGCTATAACTATTGATAATACTATTAAAAGTTTCTTCATTCTGTAACCAATTTATATAGTTTGTCGCCCCTATGCAGGGTTTCTGTCGTCTTCATAGAGAACACCTGACCCTTTACCACCTCTGACGCCTGAGTGCCGTCATCAAGGCGTATGTCATCTGCCACAGCCTCATACGCTCCCGTGGTGACTCCCGTTACCAATATTCTATCTCCCTGATTTAATGATTGAGCCTCCATAAGGAACTCAGCCACATTAATTTTACCGAAATAGTTTGTCACCTTTCCAATATAGACCTTCTTTAGGGTTGCCTGTGAACCGTAATTGTGACTCCACTCCCCTAATCTCTGACCTAAATAGTATCCGTTCCAGAAACCACGGTTGAAAACCTCACTGAGACGGGCGTCCCAGACGTCAATCTTCTCTTGTGAGTAAGTACCGTCCTCAACACTCTCAAGAGCCTCTTTATAACACTCTACCACTGTCTTAACATACTCCGCGCCTCTCGCCCGCCCCTCTATCTTAAATACACTGACCCCGGCATCTACCATTTTATTTATGAAGTGTATGGTTTTGAGGTCTTTAGGTGACATTATATATTTATTATCAATATCAAGTTGCTCACCCGTCTCACGGTCTGTGACTGTGTATCCACGACGACAAATCTGCATACAGGAACCACGATTGGCTGAGCGTGCCGTCTCGTGCAGACTGAGGTAGCACTTGCCACTAACAGCCATACAGAGGGCACCGTGGCAGAACATCTCAATCCTTATCTTCTCACCACCTACCCCGCATATATTCTCACGCTCTATGGCATCGTGGATTCTCTTAACCTGCTCAAGGTTCAGTTCCCTTGCAAGCACCACAACGTCAGAGAATTTTGCATAGAACTTAAGCGCCTCTACATTTGAGATATTCAGTTGGGTGGAGAGGTGAACCTCCACGCCTTTTGAGAAGGCATATTGCATTACCGCTATGTCACACGCTATGATTGCCGTAACGCCTGACTCCTTTGCCACATCAACTATGCGGTGCATAAGGTCTATATCCTCATCATATATTATGGTATTTACAGTAAGGTATGACTGCACCCCGTTCTCCTTGCATATACGCACTATCTCCTTTAAATCATCTGTTGTGAAGTTATTAGATGAGTGACTGCGCATATTGAGGTTCTCAATACCGAAATAGACCGATGTGGCACCAGCCTTTATTGCCGCCGCAAGACTCTCCCAAGAGCCTACGGGAGCCATTATATTGAACTTTTTATTCATCCGCCTATATGGGAAGTATCAACTCACAAAGATAAGTGAATTTTATCAATTATCTTGAAAAGTTCATCTTTTGTTTCCGCCCTCAGCATTGCAATGCGGGTCTCCTTGAAATTTGGTATTCCCTTGAATATGGGTGTGGCGGCAAGATGACGGCGCACGTGCAGTATTCCCCGACGTTCATCAAGCCAATCAATACTGCTTTGAACCTGTGATTTTATAATCTCCTTCTTCTCATCAAATGTTAGCGGCTCAGCATAATTACCATTATCAAGGTAGTACTTTATGTCACGGAAAATCCAAGGACAGCCTATTGATGCCCTGCCAACCATTATGGCATCAACACCATAGCGATCAAAGCACTCCTTGGCACGCTCAGGCGTTGTGACATCTCCGTTACCTATAATAGGTATTCTCATTCTCCGGTTATTCTTAACCTCCCCTATTAGACTCCAATCAGCCTCACCCCTATACATCTGCGCACGGGTGCGTCCGTGAATGGCAAGTGCCTGAATGCCACAATCCTGCAACTGCTCCGCAAGGTCAACTATTATCTTATGGTCATCATCCCAACCCAAACGGGTTTTAACCGTTACGGGGGTCTTAACTGCATTAACCACAGCCCTTGTTATCTCAAGCATTTTAGGAATATCCCTTAGAAGCCCCGCTCCCGCACCCTTCCCTGCCACCTTCTTTACAGGGCAACCGAAATTTATATCAATAATATCAGGGTGGGCACTCTCAGCCATCTGCGCGGCATCAGCCATAGGTCCTGGCTCTCTGCCATAAATCTGAATAGCCACAGGACGCTCCGCATCATTTATTGTAAGTTTTTGCAGAGTACGCGGAATATCCCTAATCAAAGCGTCACAAGATATGAACTCAGTATATACCATATCAGCCCCGAACCGTTTGCACAGCATACGGAAATCAGGATTTGTGACATCCTCCATAGGAGCCAGAAACACAGGGTACTTTGGAAATTCTATATTTGCGATTCTCATTTTTTATAAGATGGCATAGCTCCGTGCTGAGTGCAGACATACGCCGATGTATCAACTGCAATTCTGTGTGCGTCAATTAATGATTTTCCCTGCAAGAATGAAGCCACCAACGCGGCAGTGAAACTATCCCCGGCTCCCACTGTGTCCGCAACCTTTACCTTAGGTGTAGGAAGAAAAGAGCGCTCATTTGTAACACTACTATAAACACAACTGCCGTCAGTGCCGCAAGTAAGCACCAGCATCTCCAGATTAAAGTCATCCATAATCCTACGGCACAAATCCTCACCGTCACTTGTGTAATTGAACATTCCCCTCAAAACCTTCAACTCCTCATCATTTATCTTAAAAATATCACTCAATGAAAGAGATTCCGATATTATCCGCTTAGAGTAATAATTTTGCCTCAAATTAATGTCAAAAACCTTTTTAGAGCCTTCAGGCATAGCGTTCAGAAAACTCAATATAGTATTGTGGGAAACAGCACTTCTTTGAGCTAAAGAACCAAAACACACCGCCGATGCGTTTTCCGCAAGTTCTTTTAACTGGGAAGAGAACGGAATGTTATCCCAAGCCACGTTTTCACAAATGATATAATTAGGGACACCCAGACCATCAAGAGTAACCTGTACCGTACCTGTAGGAAACTCTATTTGAGGAATGTTGAAACTGATTTTCTTACTTTGAAGATTTTCAATGATTTCCGCTCCTAAATCATCCTTACCTACAGCGCTTACAACACAAGACGTCAAACCAAATTGTGAGATATGATAAGCGAAATTTGCGGGAGCACCACCAAGTTGCCTGCCAGATGGCAAGCAATCCCATAAAACCTCACCAAGACCTACAACTAACATTATAGTAGCACAGTAAAATTCATTTTAGAAGAGCAAGCCTTATTAAATTCAAATTAACTGAGTGGATTCAAGGCTTGCGAAGGTGAGCCACACCGGAGCGTACTCTTGTACGTGAGGATTGGCGAACCGAGCGTAACGCAGAAGACACCAGTTAATTTGGATTTTATCTACAAAAATGTTTAACTGGGCAGAAAGTGTATCCAATCATAATCTCGTGCGTCCCACCATTCTGAGTGGCGAGATTATTGAGGTCAAGCCCGAAACAGTAACCTACGTTAAGACCTTTCCAGTGGAAACTGCACATTGGCATAAGGTTCAAAGACTGTATGTTGTTCTTGTTCCAAGAGTGGCGGTACATAAGTTCAACCCAATAACCCCAATCACGGTCAACCTCGTGGCCGAATTTGAGGGCTAAATCCATATTAACCTCAAGATATTTGTTCATCTTGAGCATAGCCATTGGCTCTAAGTATTTGTTTCTCTGGCTGCCTATGTCAAATGTATAACCACCAAAGAGGAAACCGGTAAGCGGAGCGGGAAGTTCCTTGTCTCCGTATATGTCTGAGGTTGTGGGAACAAGGTTTGTTACAGACAAGCCTACAAAACCGCCGTATGACTTATAGTAAATACCTACGTTGGCGTTAAGACCTACGCCACTTGTATTAGCGAACGCATTGTCGGCCTGTGCGGTAGGGTCATCTGCATATAGACGATTTGTATTTATATAGAAATAATTAACCTTGAAAGATGCACCGAATGAGAGTTGGCGGTCATAAGATGCCTTTTTTGAATATCTGCGTCCGTTTGAAAGGGGTATGTGGTATGCAAATGTAACCTGACCTCCCGCACGGTTTGAATAACCGTTACGGTCATTATAGAGATAGGCACCTATACCTACGTTCTTCCACACTCTGCCCTTATAGGTGAGCAACTGTGTCATTGGGAAATCTTTCATTCCCACCCATTGGAATTTACCTGTCAGCATTAGGTTATGACAAGGCTCCGCTCCCGCAAGCGCAGGGTTCACCAAATAGTAGTTGAAGTAGTACTGATTGTAAATCATCTCTTCCTGAGCCTGGATTGCGCCCATTCCGAACGCCGCTACAATAATTGCCAGAATATATTTTTTCATAACTACAGAATTTTCAGATTATATGGTTTAATGTTTATCTCTTTAATGTGAAATGTCCGTTATATTGTTTACGTATCTCCTCTACCGTTATCAGGTACCAATAGTCTGTTGACGGCATCTGGTGACCGTTATAATAACCGTCCCAACCCGGGAAATCATCTTTAACGGAACCGCCTGAGAAACTTCCTTTCTTATAGATATAGAGACGGCGTCCGTAACGGTCAAAAATCTCAACTATATAGCCCTCATAGCAACTTAGATTCTCAACCTGCCACAAGTCATTATTTCCGTCATCATTAGGTGTGAAGAATTTATCGGGGTTGATTGCGTATGGCGCAAGATTAATGGTTGTGTCACTCTTACAGGTGAATGAGTCCATTATATACAACATTGTATAACCGCTCTTCAGACCTATGAGTGTGGACTCCTGACTATATGTGACACCATCTGTAGAGTATGAGTAAGGAGGTACGCCTCCCTTGCCCTCTACCATAACACCACGTGTGGCGCAACTCTCTCCTGCAACCTCGGTCACCTTATCAAAGTGAGGGGTTGATGATACAGAGACGGTTACCTTTGCCTCATCTGAACAAACTCCGTTACTTATTGTGGCTGTATATTCTGTTGTTACAGCTGGCGAAGCGGTGACTGTCTTCTCTGTTGTTGAACTCAAACCTGTTGCCGGTGACCACTGCACAGAGGTTATTCCTACGCCGTCAACGGTAAGTGTGGTAGTGTCTCCCTCACATATAGCCACATCTGGTGATATGGTTGGATTCAAATCACCAAAAACTGTTATAGTAAGCTCTTTTGACGCCTCACAAACCTTGATTACCGTGGCGGTATAAACGGTTGTCTCTGATGGTTTCACAACGGCTGTAGCCTCTGTTGATAGTTCAGTTCCGGAAACTTTCTCCTTCCACTGTAATGCGGCTCCTTCAGGGTAACCAGACATTTTAAGTGTAACCTCCTGATTCTTACATATATTCTTGTCTATAGGCTCTATTGTAAACTCTATGGCAGGGTGAACTTCCACCGTTATAACATTACTCTCAGCCTCACAAGAGCCGTTCTTTGAGACCTTTTTATATGAGGCGGTCACGGTAGGTGCGAAATCAGTAATATTCTTTCCTGTCTCTCCTGTCATCACATTCCAAACATCCTTCTCAGTGCTGCTATACCAGATGTATGTTTCAGCATCCTCAGCATCAATATCTGTTATGTTTATAGTTGTTCCTACACATATTACGTCCTTATCTGTATAGATATCCGGATTTGCTGTCTGTTTAACTTTTATTGAGAGCGCTCCCGAACCTTCACATAAGCCGCCAATCAAATCAACAGTATATTCAGTGTCCTTTATTGGTGCTTGTTCTGTAAGGGTCAGTCCTGACTCTCCTGGCACTTGCACTCCATCTATATACCAATTCAAAGATTCTCCCGCACCAAATGTATATGTAGCGTTTATATCAAATTTATCACCCAGACAAATGGTGTTATTAACAACAGGAGCAGTAGGCACAAGAGGTATCTCCACCCTGTCATTAACCGCTATCTCAAATTCTTTTGAGTTTTCACACCCTAATTGGTTGACTACTGAAAATTTATATGAGACCTTACCCTTACTTGTGGCTACGACAATATCTTTAATTATGACTTCGGTCTGCCCAAGAGACATATCACCCTCTTCTAATGTAGCGCCGTTTTTGGTAAGTACATAATGTCCGCTACCTGATGTAAACTTGACTGTTATCTCCGCCTCTGGATTTGATACGCATACCATAGACGGTGATGTTATGGTAAACTCAGGGGCGGGGGATATTTTATAGGTGACATCTTTTGAAGCGTCACAAACCTTGCCCTGCGGATCTTTAGCAACTACAGTAATGGTGCCGGAAGAGGCTTTTCTCTCAAGAGTGTAACTTGTACCTGTGGCTGATATGGAGGCACTCTTCCAAGTGTAATCATACTCTGCCTTTGAGGCGGTGAATGTAAGTTCACTGTCAGGGGTCTCACCATTGAAGCACTTCTCTATGGAGGTTGGAGTGACATCAAAGACAGCGGCATCTTTTATCTCTATATTAATAGGTGTACGCGGACTCTCACAATACTCTATGTGAGTTGCAGGGTCGGTGTTTTTCTGATTGGTCACATAGTAGGTCTTGGTGCCTACGACAGTTGCGTCAAATGTAGCATTCTCACCTAAGTCAGTACCGCCCTCCTGAGACTCATAAAAGCGCAACTTATCATACTGTGACGTAATCAAATCTTTTAATGGTTTTGTATATGGTGCCACTGTTACAGGACACTCTGAATAGTCTTTTACCGTAGGTGCGGCTGTCGGCGAGCATTTACACTGATACTGTATAAGAATAGGCTCTGATGCTGCTGTAAGTTTTCCGCATCCCTCACCCGGTGTTCCACTGCTTGCTGACTGTTCCACTGCCGCCTTATCTCCGCCAACCCATACTCTGTACCAAAGACCTGTCTCGTAAATCTCATCCTTAGGAACATCAATCTCTATGTATGTCTCTTTCTGAGCATCGGTCTTAACATTTTTCCAAGTGGTTTTGTCTGTTGATGTCTGGAACAGATAATAAGGTGTCTTGAAGAATGTTGACAAGTCATATACGGCGTGTGCCTCAAGTTTCAGATGGACAGTCTTGCCATCATCACAAACAATGGTATCTTTTGACTTATACTTGTCATCTGTGTAGATTTTAACATCGGGGGTACAGGTGGAGAATTCAATATCATCAATACCTATGTCATTACCAATAACCGCTCCTTGTGAGCCTGTCTGTACGTGATTGTTCTTTATTATAAGTTTGAACTGCTTGTAATTACCTGAATTAAATGACTCAGCCTTCTCAACCCACTCACCTGTGTATGGCAAGTCTCCCGTCTCAGCATTCACAAGCAATTTGTTACCTGGCATACCATATACTTGGAAACCTGCGTTCACAGGCTCATGAGAGGGGTCTGTATTAGAATCTATATTTGCAATGTATGCAGAAAAGTCATAAATGGTGTTTTGACAGAGGTTTCCCGTGGTAATGGTGTATTGGAACATCTCTTTTTCCGCCTTACCACAGTTTACCAAAAGGAAACCATCATTATTTGTTCCGGCACGACCTTGTTTTATGTGTGTATGGTCTGTTATAGCGGACTCCTCCCAATACCCGCCGCTACTTGGCTGATTTACAATAGCATATTGGTCCTCATCCACTTTACCAGATGCCTTATAAGTATATGTGGCGGTAATGGCTTGTGATTTTGAGTCATTCAACTGATTGAAGTTAACGTGGTTTGTGGCATTTAACTGACTGCTGGTGAAATCAACGGTAAGTTGTGCCTCACGCTTACCTGCCACAGAGCAACATACAACGGATGTAATTTTATCTGTTGTAAGGGTGGTGCCACCTGCCGTAACACGGAAGTAGGTCTCACCGTTAACCTCCACGGTTATCGTAGATTCAGTTCCTGGCAAAGTCTCCCACGTAGCCTTTGCGTCAGTGGATTTCTCCCACTTATAGGTTGATGCGTTCAAACCTTTGGCTATAAGTACATTAGGCTCACCAGCACAAACCTTGTTACCATTCTCTGATACAATCTTTTGGTCAACGCAACCTGTAACCTTAATTGACTTTATAATCATTTTAAGACCATGATTTGAGTGGTCTGCAGAGAATGCTATTGACGCCTTGGGAGTTGTGGCTGTAAAAGTCTGGCTCCAAGTGTGAGAGCCCTTCTGATACTCTTTATATTGGTCTTTTGTTCCACCGTTATCGGTCCATACTTGTTTAAAGTTTATACCACGATGACATTCTTTTGTACAAGTAACGCAAGCGGCGACCTCAAAAGTGATTTCAACCTTGTATGTATTCTTACCTGCGGTTGTTATGAGGTCATTTAGTGAATATCTGAAAAAGAGTCCTTTCTCACCCGTAACTGAGGCGGCAATCTCCATACCTTTTTTTGTGATGGTATATTTGCCCTGTGTCATACCACCCGATGTTGATACAAATGAAGTACCTGTAGAGAGCGACTCTGATGACGGGTCCTCAAATTTAACCTTATCAAGGTCATAGTTTGTATCTGTAATTCCTGATTTGGGTTGGAAGGTGGTACCGGCAAAAACTGTGGAGCAGGACTGGGCGTTAGCGGCAACCATTCCAAACACCACTGAAACTGCAAATAAAAGTAATTTAAGAAGTTTGTGATTCATCTTAGACATAAGGTTTAGTGCGGATGCGAAACATCCCATTTTAAATTCAATCCACAAATATACGAATTTTTATTCAATTAACAATTAATAATTAACAATTAATAATTAATAATTAACCACGCATCACCGATTACGGCTACGCCGTGATTATGGGCTTCGCCTCAACATACAAACAAGTTTGTCTGTGTTCGGCTTGCACCATAATTCACCGCATCACCGAATCACCAAAAAAATATTATCTTTGCACGAAATTGTATTAATAACTTTTCTTTTTTCACTCTTCACTATTCACTTACTTATGGAGACTCCGTTGATGAAGCAATATTTTGAGACGAAGAGGCAGCACCCTGACGCCATACTGCTCTTCCGTGTAGGGGACTTTTATGAGACCTACTCCTCAGATGCGGTCATAGCCTCCAAAGTGTTAGGAATAACTCTCACTCACCGTTCAAACAGTTCGGAGGGTCCTATGGAGATGGCGGGAGTGCCACATCACGCTCTTGACAACTATCTTCCAAAACTTGTGAGGGCGGGCTACCGTGTGGCTGTGTGTGACCAACTTGAAGACCCCAAACTGACAAAAACCCTGGTGAAACGGGGCATTACAGAGATTGTGACACCTGGTGTGAGTTATGATGACAATGTGCTTGACGCAAGCAGCAATAACTTTTTGGCGGCGGTTAACTTTTCCACAAAACTCAACGGGCTTGCCTTGCTTGACATATCAACAGGTGAGTTTCTTGTGGCTGAGGGAGATAGGCAATATATTGAGAAACTGATAAGCAGTTTCAGCCCCAAAGAGGTGCTTTACAACCAGATGTGCCGTGACAAGTTCTCATCACTGAACATTCCTCGTACATTCACATACGCTCTTGATGATTGGTGTTTCAGCGTGCAAAGCGCCACTGAGCGTCTGCATAAGCAGTTCAGCGTCAAGTCATTAAAGGGCTATGGAGTGGAGAAGATGGAGGCTGCCGTGGTGGCTGCCGGAGCCATACTCTACTACCTTGACTCAACACAACATCTGCATACGTCACATATTACATCGCTCCGCCGTGTTGAGAATGACAGGTTTGTATGGATGGATAAGTTCACTGTACGTAACCTTGAACTTTTCCAACCGTCAAGCAGTGAGGGCAAAAGCCTCTCAGACATTCTTGACCGCACGGTAACTCCTATGGGAAGCCGCACGCTGAAGCGTTGGATAGCTTTCCCGCTAAAGGAGATAGCGGAGATTGAGAGACGGCAGAACCTTACTCAGCGCTACTATGATGACTCAGAGATGACACCGGGGTTAGTGAGAAGGCTTGCGCTTATAGGAGATTTGGAGAGAGTGGTATCAAAAGTGGCGGTAGGTAGAGCAAACCCAAGGGCTCTTGTACAACTGAAAACGGCCTTGGGTGCCATAGTGGATATAGCGGCATTGCAACCTGACCTCTTTGAGGGTGCCGACCTCTGCTCTGACATAAAGGATTTAATTGACACCTACATAGTTGACGAGCCCCCGATGGCTGTGGGCAAAGGGGAGGTTATAAAGAGTGGCATCAACGCAGAACTTGACGACTACCGTAATATAGCACACAACGGCAAGAGTTACCTTATGCAGATTCAGCAGCGTGAGATTGAGGCTACAGGCATATCAAGCCTGAAGATTAATTACAATAGTGTGTTCGGGTACTACATTGAGGTGAGGAATATGCACAAGGACAAGGTGCCTGCGGAGTGGATACGCAAGCAGACTCTTGTGAATGCGGAACGCTATATAACTCAGGAACTTAAGGAGTATGAGGAGAAGATTCTGAGTGCTGAGGACAAGATGCTTGCCCTTGAGAGTGAGGTGGTTGCATCGGTCACAGCACAGGCGGCGGCAAAGACCGCCGAACTTCAACGTCTGGCGCACATAGTAGCGAACATTGACGCACTCTGCTCACTTGCCATCGTGGCGAAAGAGAGGAACTACAGCAAGCCGCAGATTGATGACTCAATGATACTTGACATAAAAGATGGGCGACACCCTGTAATTGAGACGCAGATGCCTATTGGTGAAGAGTATGTGCCAAATGATGTATATCTTGACAACAAATCTCAGCAGATAATAATAATAACCGGACCTAATATGGCGGGTAAATCTGCCCTGCTGCGTCAGACCGCCCTTATAACCCTGATGGCTCAGATTGGAAGTTTTGTGCCTGCGGCAAGTGCCAGAATAGGTATGGTGGACAAGATTTTCACCCGTGTGGGGGCGAGCGACAACATTTCAATGGGTGAGAGCACCTTTATGGTGGAGATGAATGAGGCGGCAAGCATTCTTAACAATATGAGCGCACGCTCTCTGGTTCTATTTGATGAACTTGGTCGTGGCACAAGCACCTACGATGGCATCTCTATTGCGTGGGCTATAGTTGAATACATTCACGAGAATCCGAAGGCTAAGGCTCGCACCCTATTTGCCACACACTACCACGAACTCAACGAGATGGAGAGAACCTTTGAGAGAGTTAAAAATTTTAACGTTTCTGTTAGGGAATTTGAAAATAAAGTTATATTTTTGCGCCGTCTTATCAGAGGGGGCAGTGAGCACAGTTTCGGTATCCACGTGGCTGAGATAGCGGGAATGCCTAAGAGCATACTTAAGAGGGCTAAAGAGGTTCTCGCCAAACTTGAGAGTGACAATTCAAAAGATTCCACACGTGAGGGAATGCAACTAAGTTTCTTCCAACTTGATGACCCTACCCTCATTGATGTACGCAAGCAGATAATGAATCTTGACATCAACTCTCTTACTCCGTTGGAGGCGCTGAATAAACTTAATGAGATAAAGAAGATTCTCAAAGGAGTGGACAGTTGATAGTGGACAGTGGACAATTATAAAATAATTTAGAAGGAAAATCGGAGCGAAGCGACAAGCACACTTCTGTGTGCCGCGAAGCGAGGGGGTTCGGGGCACTCCCCGTAGAAAAGGAATGTAGTTCATATTTTCCTTTTCTAAAAAAGCAAATAAACGTAAATATGTAATAAAGGAAAATATGCACTACGCGTTAGTTACAGGAGCAAGTTCAGGCATTGGTTTGCAATATGCACATCGCTTGGCAGAGTATTATAAGTATGATTTGGTACTTGTAAGCAATCAGGAGAAAGAAATCAAGGAAACCGCCGATGAAATCGGCAAAAAATATGGAGTAAAGACAATCTCTATATATAAAGACCTCTCTACAGAGAGTGCCCCACAGGAGTTGTTTGACTACTGCAAGGAGAACGGAATTGAGATAGAGGTTCTTATAAACAATGCAGGCGTATTCTTCTTTAATGACCTTGCCAATACCGCAGAAAAAAGGGTGAACCTGATGCTTCACTTGCATATACGCACGGTAACAAATATGACTCGTCTGTTTGGCGCCGCAATGGCAGAGCGTGATCACGGATACATTCTCAATATGAGTTCTATGAGTGCTTGGATGGCAATGCCAGGCATACAGTGCTACAACGCCTCTAAGGCGTATATTCTTAACTTCAGCAAATCTATGTGGTATGAGCTTAAACCTCACGGGGTTACAGTTACAGCCATAACCCCTGGAGCAATAGATACAGGTCTTTACGGACTTGCACCAAACCTACGCAAATTAGCGGTTGCAATTCACGTATCAATGCCACCTGCAAAACTCGTAAAAAAGGCTCTTAAAGCAATGTTCAAAGGCAAGAAGAAATCAATGCCAGGTGTATTAAACTACCTGTTTGTGCCAATGATTAAGCACCTGCCTGATTGGGTTGTATTCTTTGCAATGAAGAAGATTTCCTGCTTTCAGAAATAGGTGCTAAACAAGAGCCTTATCTGGAGTTCAGCCACAGAGCAAGGAACTTGTCGTAGGGTTCATAAATACCCATATTGTATGTTATTATATGTTTGTCAAGCAAAACCTTAACGGCTTTTTGCACGCTACTTGCTGATGTAAGGTTGTTTGCCTTGATAAACTTTCCGCCGGTGATTTGACTTACCTTACCCTCCTTGCAAATAGCCCTGAAAAGAGACATTTGTTTTGTTGTTAATTGAAACATAGTCTCTTGATATGTAGGTTCACTACTGGATAGTATATTATTAAGAGCCACATCTATCATAGCAAGTTGACAGTTTCCTCCCACAGAAGTTAGAGAATAAAGTTCATTAAGCAGTTTCTGCACATACCAGGTGGTAGCCTCAAAACTATCATAAATCTTCTCCACAACTCCATTTTCAACACTTTTTCCACCTTTATTGAAGTGGTACTTGGCAAATTCCACATATTTATCAAGAGCGATGGCACCAATGTTCATTATAGTCACACTCTGATAGAACGGACGTGCTGGTGACGAGAACATCTCATTCATCATATGACGCTGTGAACCGGAAAATACAAAAACTGCGTTACGGCACTCCTGAACATACGTTCTAAGACGTGCCTCAATATTGGCATCGGGGTATAAACCTATGGCTTGGAATTCATCAATAGCAACTATGCACCTTTTCTCAGATGCCTGCAAGTAGTGGAAAATTTCATCAAGCGTATATCCTGGATTTTTTATATCACCCACCCCGATGTTCCAACTTGCATTTCCGTTACCATCAAACGATATTCCAGTCTGAAGAGATGTTACAATTTGTAAAAACCTGTCAATAGCGGAACGGCCCATAGGACGTAGTCTATCTACAATAACCTTACCCATCTGAAAAACAAAATCTTCAAGAGTTTTTGTAGCATAAATATCCACAATAAAAGTATTGTAGTGTGCTTGTATATCCGTTTGATTAAAACAATGATGCAAAAGTCCTGTCTTACCCATACGGCGTGGCGAAATCAGTGCCACATTATTACCGTTAACTAATAGGCGAGTCAGGGTTTCTGTCTCATTTTCTCTGTCACAGAAGTACTCAGGACCCTCATAACCAAATGTAAGAAAAGGATTTATCACTTGATCCATAATGTTATATATTTACAGTTTTCACTGCAAATATACAACGTTTTTTAAAATTATCCAAATCAGATAATCCATTTTGGATAAAAATTGAGAGATTATCCCTAATCCCTCAAACAACGCACAGACTGCCCGCTGATCTTATTATCGTAGCTGTCGTACAAGTAGTCATTGTTGTAACTGAGGCCCCTGAGGTAAGCGCTGTAGCCGTCGCTCTCATATGGAGTAGCCGTCCAGAATTCGGTATGGTCGCCAACATAGTACACACTACTTCCAAAGGCGTAGCCTACCGGCAGAGCCGCAAAACCATACGTGTCTAATCCTGGCTTGCAGAAACTGGCTCCGCTGTACCAGCCGGAGGTGGTCTTAAGGTGTTTGCCCACCGTATTTGTTCCCTTGCCGTCTGTCTTCTCTATATAGTCTTGAAGTGTCTGCCACTCCGCATTTGACGGAACATGCCAACCGTTGGGGCAGATGCCCTGGCGGTTGCCGCTGAATGCGGCTGTCTGTTTTTTTCCGTCCGTAACACCAACTGCGGCAGCCCAGTTATATTGGTAGCCTAACTTTGCAATCTGTGCTTCTGTAAGATTCACTCCATACTGTTTGCTATAACTACTCCACTTGCTCTTGTCCGAGGCATCGGTGTAGTATGGAGTGTATGTGTAGTTCTCTGATGTAGGAACAGTGTATCTGCCCTCCTTGTATGCCTCAGACTGATTAGCATATTTGTTACATCTAAGGTTCTCAGCCATCCAATACTGCTCTCCTATCTTTACTACAGGATAGGTGACTCCACAGTCATCAGTGACTTGGTCTGCGGGAACAGGGGTGGACGGGTCTGTGAAACTGATACTATCCACATTTGAAATCAAAAACTCTGTTTGTGTGCCATCATTGTTATACACCCAAAACTTTGTCTGTGCCACCGCACATAGTGCAACAAGTAGTGAGGCTATTGTTAATGACGAATGCTTTTTCATATTCCTCCGTTATGATTGTCTGATACTCTTGGTTTATTGTACTTGTATTTTGAACCGCTGTCCGCCGGCAACCACCATATAGGTTCCTGCAAGAGATATTGTACACTCGCAATGTGAGGCTCTTACGCAATCGCCCAACTGCTGACCTGCCATATTCCAGAATGTAATGTTGCACTCCTCATCAGCCTCAACAAATATTGTCTTCCCTTGTGTGTAAACGTTCACACTAACATTAGCGGCATCAACATCTGGAGCGGACGTAGGTTCAGCCTGCCCGAACTTGAGAAGTTTTGAACCGCCGTCCAACTTGCCGTCCTTACGGTTTATAACAAAACTTGGCGAATCCGCTGATTCAGTATCAAGTGTGATTTTTTGCACGTTTGAAACAGCGTAATTGGTCTCAACACCATTTGCCTTTATTGAGATTAGGCACAACTCATCAGCAACTGCCACAATTGACAGCAGCATAAACATTGTAATGTAAAAAAGTCTCTTCATAATTAAAGTCTTTTATGTTAATAAAATGATTTGTGTTCTCTTTTTAATCCTTTAGGCAACGCACTGAAAGTCCACTGCTCTTATTGTAGGTAGTGCCGATTAAGTTGCCATCGCTGCAATAGAGGCCACAACCGTAAGCGTAATCGCTAAGGTTCTTCTCGAGAGTAGTCGACCAGAAAACAGTACCAAAACCAACATAGGACACACTACTTCCATAAGCGTAGCCTGCTGGCAGAGCCGCAAAACCATAACTGTCTAAACCGTTGCCACCACTGTACCAACCAAAAGTTGTCTTCAGGTGTTTGCCCGCTGTGTCTGTTCCTTTACCATCTGTCTGTTCTATATAATCCACAAGTGTCTGCCACTCCCCCATTGACGGCACATGCCACCCATTGGGACAGATGCCCTGTCGGTTGCCACTGAACGCTATTGTCTGTTTCTGACCATCTGCAACGCCAACCACAGCAGCCCAGTTGTATAGGTAGCCTAACTTCTTTATCTGGGCGTAAGTGAGATTGCCAGAACAATCATCATAATCTGTAACATTCCACTTGCTCTTGTCAGAAGCATCGGTGTAGTAAGGGGTATTAGTAAAACCCGTTGCTGTAGGAACAATATACCTTCCTTCCTTGTATGCCTCTGACTGGGTGTCATACTTGCTACAGCGGTAGTTCTCAGCCATCCACACCTGTGTGCCTATGGTTACCTGCGGGTAGTCTGATGCCTTGCATTTCTCTCTTATGTAATTTGACGGACAAGGACCTTCAAACTCAAAGTCGTATGTCATCTCATCAAATTGGATGTTGTCTGCAGAAACCCACAACTCCTCCTCTGAACCATTGTACTTAACAACAAATTTGAACTGGAAGCCATCTGGATATGTGAGGTCAACATATGACCAAGGCTCACCTTCCCCTGCCTGTGTCATCTCATAAACCCTCTCCCATACCGGAGTATCCTCAAAGTTACCGGCAATGAATACTTTGTCTCCAAGTTGAGCGCTTGGCAGGCACTCACCTGTGAATGTAACTGAGAATGTGCCTACGCCACCAGATATTGGCTCAACCCATGGGTCGTTATCCCACTCATTAACAAAATCATCTGCAATAAGAGCATAAGGCATAGGAAGGTTTTCACCTTTCATATAGATACGATTACCACCCTTATAAGAGATAACATATTTGTAGAAACAGCCGGCAGGAACATCAAAAGCACCTGTGAAAGACTCTGAACGATCATCATAAAGCAATTCGCCAAGTTCCACCCAATATTTACCAGCACCCATTCCTTCAACATATACAATTGTCTCAGACAGGTCAGCCGTTTCTGGAATATCAAATGATACAGTGAAGTTTGCTGTTCCAGCCGGATTGGCAGCAACGCAAGGGTCATATGCCCAACCTACTACATCTACATAAACAACATCACCAAGAGATTCCTCATCGCATACAATAGAATTTTTTGTGCCAAATTCATCAACTATTTCAGCATCACCCTTAAGAAGCTCATACTTCCCCTCGTGTTTCCAAGATTTATTTCCATCTATAGAAGCAGGGCAAATCTTACCTCTAGCCTGAGTTGCATCTTCTGATTCAAATACTACCTTGTACCAGTTGTCAAAACCAGTCTGTTCAATCTTAGTAGCAACAGGTGCATTCTCATCTTCAGGATTATTACCCTGAAAATAGCCAAACATATATATTTTAATATCATTTATACAAGATGTTTCAGGAGCACGGAAAGCAATTGTGTACTTACCAGCCTCACCTTGTACATCAGGGATAGGAATTCTTGTACTATATACCTCTACCGCACATTCAGCACTCTTGTTTCCTGATTTTGCAGTAATAACAGCGTTACCCTCTGAAACCGCAGTCACTACACCATTTGAAACAGTGGCAACAGAATTATTGCTTGAACTCCACGTAACCTGACTACCTGCGGGGTCGGTTGTGGCTATTAAGGATTCACTGCCACCGACCATAATGTTCATATTGCTTTTATCAAGTGATACAGACTTTACAATACCATCAACTGTAACATACAAGTATCCGCAAGTTCCATCTGATAGTGTAAACTTTACGAATGATGTATATGACTTTTCATCAGCATTAGATTGGGCAAGAACACTTATATTGTCATTTCCAGTGCCACTTGTTTTGGAAATGGTAAGTGCTGTAGGGTCACTAACGGTTGCAGTCCACGGCTTGTTTGCCGTAATAGACAGTGAGAAACGTCCGCCACTGCAATCAAGCAATTTCTTTTCTGGATTCAAAACAATACTTCCCGGTTCTTCAAAACTGATGCTGTCAAGTTTTTCAACTGGAAGACTTACATGATTACCATCGTGTGAGTATAACCATATTCTTCTTTCTGCTGTTGCGGTTAGTGCCAATAGTGCCACAAGTGTTGTAATTACAACTAATAAAGTTTTTTTCATGGGTTTATGGTTTTAATTTGTTTTGTTTATTTTTTACGTCATCTTGAGCGTTAGCGAAAGATCTCATAGTTATTATGAGATTCTTCGCACTTCGTGCTCAGACTGTTTACAGACCGTCAGGTAATGACGGGGATTATAATTACTCAACTCTGATTTTATGTGTTTCACCATCTACAATCACTGTATATACTCCAACCATTGTAACCGCACACTCACAGTGCTGTGTGCGTATGCAGTCGCCCACCTGCTGCCCAATGGTGTTGAAAAACAGGATTTCACTCTCCTTATCACAATCCACAACTATGGTCTTGCCTCGTGTATAGATATTCACTTTGTTATCATTAACATCATTTGTAGATGTGGTGAGTGTTTCAAATGTACCTTTTTGCTCATCTATCACCTCATCGGCAGAGCCGAGTGCCTGCATTGTATAGTCATACTTGTGTCCTGCCTCAAGACCTGTTACAGTAAAACTGAATATTGTCTGTGCCGTCTTTTGTACTAGTCCTTGCGGATTAAAGTCTATGTTTATAAGCTGACCGTTGCTGTTGAAGGTAAGTGTACATAACCTTTCTGTCTGCGTGTCATCCTTGTAGATTATAAGTTGGTAGGTTAACGCTCCTGGAATTTGCGGCCAAGTGAATGTGGCAGAGGTTTCACTAGGTTCAATCTCAACCTCCTCCTGTGGCTCATCTTTTGTAACTTCTCTAATCAGGGTTCTAATGTTCCTGGCAGATTTGGTACCGTCATTGAACTTTACGTTAAGAGTAAGCACATCTGCGTATGGGTCTGCAACAGTGGCACTTTTGAATGTGTTAAATGCGTATGTGGTACGCACTCCATTTGCACTTATTGTAATAAGATTCTCTGTATCTGCATAGCAGTAACATACCGCAATCAGAAGGGATAATGTTAATGTTGCTAGTTTTTTCATATACTTTTGTTTAATATATTATGAGATTTTTCGTTACGCAACGCTTCGCTCAAAATGACGGGTGGAGACGTCCCACTCAAAATGATGATAAAATGTACTTAAAATCAGCGTGGACTGTACTACAAAGATAAAAATAATATCTTATAATTTTAATAAAATCTCTTAAAATCTAAATTTTGTTACAGACATACTTGTCAAAATCAACTACAGGAGGAAAACTGCCCATACTTCTGACTTTTTGTATAAACCGTTCCGCTTCTTTCTTTGAAATCAATCCCTTTTGTATAGCATAATATAAGAAATCATTTGTGGTCAAATATGTTATATTGTACTTAGTGCAATAATCAATTATATCTTTTGTATTACTGCTTCCAACCACATCATTATGAAATCTACAATACACCATACAGGCACTTTCGCCTCTTCCCAAGTGTAATCCGCTTGTTGCAGTTAATCTTAAATACTCCCTTTTTTCCTCACCAAACTCACTGAATTTTTCCACTATAATACTTTTTTCTTTAGCAATAACAGCTTCCAAAGATGACAGAACCAAATCAGGCAACTCATTTATTACAATATCAAGAACAACAAACTGAAATTCCGGTAATATTTTTGGAAGCATATACAACAGACCACCTCTAAAGAAATGGTTGATTACATCAGCGTCAAGAATAACTTTAGTCTTCTTTTTTGTCATAGGATATCATATTTAGAAGTTCCATATAGTGACCCTCTGACAATTTTCCAGACTCAAACAGCAAACGTGCTTTTTCTCCAAAATCACTTATTGTTTCTCCTTCATTCCCTTGTTCATAAAGGGAAATACCATATCCATATTCCTGGGCGGACTCCTTAACCGGTATCTGTTGTAACTTATTGAAACAGGTGTCAGAGACAAGTCCCATACCTCTGAGACGGGCAAGGAGTGTCTGTCTGGATACTTGAAACATTTGTTCTGTTCTTAAAATGGTGGCAAGATTCACATTACGGCTTTTTGTCTCCTCATAACTTACCATTTTGCAAACCCCCTCACGTGGTAGCAAAAGAACAGACGCAAACAAGTTTGCATTAAATTCCTCATTGGTGACTACACCCTGGCATATATGCGGCAGAGGATTCGCCTCAAACAACAGATGGTATAGTTCGTGTGCAATTGTAAAATGCTGACGACCTATTGTAGAGTTGCTGTTTATAAGCATAAACAACTTCCCGCTTTTTGACTTACAACTTATTCCATACGAATTTCTGGATAACGGACGAAACATTGCTGTAATTTTTAATTGTCTCAGCAAAGTTTTTACATCAATAGGAGAAGCGATACCTATTTCATTCTCTATGCGAAATTTACGAGCAAGTGCCTCTGCTTCAGCAATAGTAAGTTTCTTCATTGTTCTAACATAGAATCCAACATAAGTGAATTTTTAACAACCTTCTTGAATGCCGCTACCTGTACCATATCTGCCGCAGTAAGATTATCCACACGAAATGCCGTAGTAAGCATATTCTCAACCACATTGGAATCCTCCGCATACATCAAAATAGCATCACACCCATATAAATCAGCCAATTTTTCCATAAGAGACAACGGCAATTCCCTATCACCTGTCTCATAATTAGCATAAGCAGACCTTTTAATTCCAAGAAAATCAGCAACTTTTTCTTGTGTAAAATTTGCTGCTTCACGCATTAGTTTAATGTTTTTTGCAACAATTAGATTTTCTTTCATAATACTGAATTTTAATTTGTTCACAGATATTTATCTGTGGCAAAAATATATTATATTTTTAATATTTGCAAATTTTGCCACACAAATGTGCATAAATTATTCAAATTAAGCGAGGCTCTACAAGGCTTGCGAAAATCCAGAAACCGGAGTTTACTTTTGTAAATGAGGATTTCTGGGTTGAGCGTAACGCAGTAGAGACCGTTTAATTTGGATAATTTAATACTCTATTTTTGTGGGGTAATCAATGGTGTAGTGTAGCCCGCGTGACTCCTTGCGTTCCATAGCCATCTTTATTACAAGGTGTCCTGTGTAGATGATGTTACGCAGTTCACAAATCTCCTTGGTTACAACTGAGCGGTCAAAGAGGTCTTCTGTCTCTTTGTATAAAATCTCAAGACGGTCATACGCTCGTTTCAGACGCAGGTTTGAACGTACTATGCCCACATAGTTGCTCATAATCTGCCCTACCTCCTTGACGCTTTGGGTAATAAGCACCATCTCTTCATTGAGGCTTGTACCCTCATCATTCCAGAGAGGCACATTCTCATTAATCTTTATACTGCCAATCTTTGAGAGGGCGTCTTTTGCAGCCTTGTCAGCATACACAATAGCCTCAAGCAGTGAGTTAGAGGCAAGTCTGTTGGCACCGTGAAGCCCTGTGCAGGAGCATTCGCCAGCCGCATAGAGGTGGTTTATGGTGGTGCGGGCGTTCATATCAACTATTATTCCGCCGCATAGATAGTGGGCGGCTGGAACAACAGGAATATATTGCTTGGTAATGTCAATGCCAATGCTCAGACACTTGTCATAAATCATAGGGAAGTGCTCCTTTGTCTCCTCGGCAGGCTTGTGAGTGACATCAAGATAGACATAATCACAACCTGCAAGTTTCATCTCTGTGTCAATACTACGTGCCACGATGTCACGAGGGGCGAGTGAGCCACGCTTGTCATACTTATACATAAACTCCTCTCCCTTGAGGTTACGCAGAACCGCTCCGTAACCACGCATAGCCTCAGTAATGAGGAATGACGGGCTGTCTGCCGGATTATAGAGGCTTGTGGGGTGGAACTGGACGAACTCCATATCCTTTACAAGACCTTTGGCACGGTGAACCATCGCTATGCCATCGCCGGTGGCGATAGATGGATTGGTAGTGGTCTGGTAAATATGCCCGATGCCTCCAGTAGCCATAAGCGTGACCTTTGAGAGGAATGTGTGTACGCGGCGAGTCTTTGGATTAAGCACATATACGCCGTAGCACTCTATGTTGGGAGTTGTATGTTTTATCACCTGACCTAAATGGTGCTGGGTTATGAGGTCAATGGCAAAATGATTCTCAAACACCTCTATATTAGGGTGTTCCTGTATCTTTTTCATAAGGGAGTGCTGAACCTCAGCACCTGTGCTGTCTTTGTGATGGAGTATGCGGAAATCTGAGTGACCACCCTCTTTATGAAGGTCAAAGTTACCCTTCTCATCCTTGTCAAAATCAACGCCCCACCTAACAAGTTCCTGAATTTGTGAAGGTGCGTTCTCAATGACCATACGCACAACTTCTTCATCACAAGCGCCGTCACCTGCTATAAGAGTATCCTTAACGTGATTGTCAAAATTGTCTGTAAGCTTAGTAACGGAGGCTATACCGCCCTGGGCGAGGTTTGTGTTAGCCTCTTCAAGAGTGCTTTTACATAGTATTGCAACTTTGCCCTTATCCGCTACCTTGAGGGCGAAACTCATACCGGCTATACCGCTGCCGATTACCAAGAAATCATATTTGCGTACCATAATTACAAAGGATAAAGGATAAAGGAGAAAGGAGAAATAATCTCCAACCCACTTAAACCTTATTATGTGTACAAAGTTACGGTAAAATAATGGAAGTTGTTACTTTTTTAGTATTTTTGAACTTCATTATAACCAACATTACATTAAATCACTATGAAAAATCCACTTGAACTTGCATTTTTAGCCATTATGGCGGTTGCCGCCACAGGTTGCTCCTGCAGCACCGCCGAATCCACACTTGAGCCTGCCACAAAGAAACCTGAATGGAGCCGTAACGCTGTAATCTATGAAGTTAACTGGCGGCAGGCTACTGATGACGGCACGGCAACCTCATTCTCAAAGAAACTTCCTTACCTGAAAGAACTTGGCGTTGACATTCTCTGGTTTATGCCTGTTAATCCTATATCTGAGGTCAACCGCAAGGGTGAGTTGGGCAGCTACTACGCCTCTCAGAACTATACGGCTCTCAATTCTGAACTTGGAACAATTGATGAGTTCAGGAATATGGTGAGTGAGGCGCATAATCTTGGAATGAAGGTCATAATAGACTGGGTTGCAAACCACACAGGTTGTGACAATGTATGGCTTACTGAACACCCTGAGTGGTATGCCCGCAATGAAAAAGGCGAACTAATAAGCCCTTGGGACTGGACAGACACATACAAACTTAATTATGAGAACAAGGAGATGCGTCAGGCTATGATTGACGCTATGAAATTCTGGGTAAGTGAGTGTGACATTGACGGTTTCCGCTGTGACGTGGCGTTTATGGTGCCTCTTGATTTCTGGGAAGAGGCTCGCCGACAACTGGAAGAGATAAAGCCTGTGTTTATGCTTGCGGAGGCTGCAAACAAGGAACTTTGTGACGGTGCGTTTGATATGGTTTACAACTGGCCTCTTCTCTTCCTTTATGACAAGATTGCAAAGGGTGAGAAGAACTGCTCCGTAATTGACTCCATAGTTTGCGCTGAGCGTGACAGTTTCCCTGTTGACGCCTACCAGATGAATCATATAACAAACCACGACCGCAACTCTTGGGACGGCACTGAGTTTGAACGTCTTGGTCTTGGCACAGAGGCGTTTGCTGTGCTCTCATACATTGTTCCGGGTATGCCACTGATATACACAGGGCAGGAGGTTGGCTATGACCACCGTTTTGAGTTCTTTAAAAAGGACAGGCCTGCTCCGCTGGTTAAGAACTACTGGTACTATCTCTATCAGAGTCTGAACAATCTCAAGCACAGCAACAAGGCTCTGCGCGCCGGCATTGAGGGTGGCGTTTGGAAAGTGTATGACACCAACGAACCGCAAAACGTACTTGCCTGCTCACGTGAACTTGACGGCGACAAAGTGCTTTATGTGGCTAACCTGAGCGATGAGTCTGTTAAATTCTCTCTGACAAACCTTGCTGAGAAAGAGAGTTTCTCAGATTATTTCAAGGGTGGCAAAGTTAGTGTGGAATCAGGGCAGGAGTTCTCCCTTGCTCCGTGGGAGTATATGCTGCTTGTAAAATAAATTTGCACGGGTAACGCTTTCATAGTAACTTTACAATGTTTTGTGTGTAATTACAGATGAAATTCACAAAGAAATACAGTGATGTTGCCGATATGGTGCAAGAGTGTGTCGCACCACTTTTCACATATGATGTAGAGACAAATGACAATCAACTAAGGATGCTGTCTCTTTTTTCTGGCTGCGGAGGAATGGATATAGGTTTTGAGGGTGGTTTTGTCTGCCATAGAAAATCTGTCGGAAGAAATGCAGAATGGATTGATAGAGTGATTACAGGGGACTGGGTGTCACTTCAGAAGAATCGTTTTCATACGGTGTTCGCAAATGATATTTTGCCTGATGCCCATAGAACTTGGGTGAAGTATATGTGTAAACTGGGTGTGGCTCCGGATGTGTATCATATTGAGAGTATCGTAGATTTAGTAAAACTTCATAAAGCAGGGTGCAAAGTATTCCCGGAAAACATTGATATAGTTACAGGTGGGTTCCCTTGTCAGGATTTCAGCGTTGCAGGCAAGCGTAATGGCTTTGATTCTGTTGTTTCCCACGATGGTTCACATTTGAAAGATGTTACTGATAATCAAGAGAACAGAGGCAGGTTATACTATTGGATGAAACAAGTTGTTGAAATAGTCAAACCAAAAGTCTTTGTGGCTGAAAATGTTAAAGGTCTGGTCAGTTTAGGTGAAGTCAAGGATATTATTCAAAGGGATTTTGCCTCCGCAGATGGTCAGGACTATATTGTTTTGCAACCAAGAATTCTTGATGCTGGTAATTATGGGGTTCCAGAGACTAGGGAAAGAGTGATTTTTATTGGAATAAGGCGGTCTGCGTTGAAGGAGGAGATAAGGCGAATGTTTGACGAAGAGTGTTTGCCAGAACACTTAAATCCTTATCCAGCACCTACGCATAACCACTCCGCTCAAGAAAAAGGTTTGCCTGAACCTGTTATTTGCTCTGATGTGTTTTCTGATTTGCTAGAACCGACAGATTCAACCGATTTGTCTCATTGCAACTATTCCAAGGCTAAATATATGGGGAAGCACTGTCAAGGACAGACTGAAATTGATATTTCAGGATTGGCACCAACCATACGTTCTGAGCATCACGGAAATATTGAGTTCAGACGATTGTCAAAAGAGCACGGTGGGAAAATATACAATGAATTGAGTGCTGGAATGAATGAGCGTAGACTTACACCAAGAGAATGTGCTTTGATTCAGACATTTCCACCAGACTATCCTTTTGTATCAATGAAACCATACTCTTCAAAATTTGATGTTACGGCATCGGGGGCGTATAAAGTAATTGGGAATGCAGTTCCTCCTATGTTGGCTTATAATATTGCAAAAAGATTAGATCAATTGTGGAATGTCTATTTCAACTAATATGAAAAACGATGATAATAATATAATAGTTATCCATAACACCTGTGTAGGTGATGCTAATGCCGCTTTCAGAGAACTTATGTCTCTTACTGAGAAAGAGATGAATGTAAGGTCAGTAAAGAACCCGGCAATGTTTAAAAAACTGACTGCTTTTGATTTGGAAGATGTATCGTGTAAGGTGATTAGGGAAGTCTGTGCCTTAACCCCGTTCCGCCCCGATGAAATCAGGCTTGTATCAGGGCATAGTTTCCCTGATATCATTGCAGAGAAATATTACGGAGTAGAGGTTAAATCAACCGTAAAAAATCATTGGACATCAACTGGAAGCAGCATTGTAGAATCAACCAGAGACAGGTTTGTTGAAAATATATATATGCTGTTTGGCAATTTAGGTGCTGAAATTCCAGCGTTTAAATGCAGACCGTATCAGGACGTCTTATATGACATTGCCGTCACTCATTCACCCCGATATCTAATTGATATGAATTTGGCGGAGGATGCCAATATATTCAGAAAAATGGGAGTGGAGTATGATTCTTTCAGAAAATCAGGGAATCAAATAGAGTGTGTCAGAGAATATTTTAAGGAACAAGCCAGGCGAAATGGGGTTAAGGAAATGCCTTGGTGGATATCTTCTTCAGATATTGAGAAAGCGTCATCATTTAATATCAGAATGTGGAATTCTATTTCTTCAGAGGAAAAATCTCTTTTGATGGCAAAATGTTTGATATTGTTCCCCAAAACAATGAACCCATCCCCGTGTTCTGATAAATACACAGATGCGGTATTGTGGCTTTGCTCATATTGTCAAGTGGTATCAAGTTGTTTCAGAGATGATTTCAGTGCTGGAGGACAGATAACAACCGTAGATGACAAATTGCTGCAAAAGCCCGTTCCAAGAGTTCTCAAGACTATAGTTGATTGCGCACCTATTATTAAAAATCTTTTAGAAAATCCAGATGCGGAAATGATGGAGTTAATAGAAGAGTATAATTCATCATTGATACCAAATCCATATGAAAAGTGGTTGGAATACTGTGGAAAGATAGGTGGAGATGATTTGATAAGATGGATAAAGAATAACTCTGATTTAAAGTAGGAGTGTTTTATCAAAAAAGCGGAAGGGATTGAGACTCAATCCCTTCCGCTTTTAGTAGCGCCACCGGGATTCGAACCCGGGATCTTCGCCGTGAGAGGGCGACGTCCAAGACCACTAGACGATAGCGCCAACTAATCTTATTTGCCCCAAAGCGGTGCAAAGGTAAGGCAAAAATTCCACCCAACCAAATTTTTTTTTCAAAATTTGTATGGATGATATTGTAATTAGCACACGCTATTATTTGTTGTTGAGTACCTTATATGTCTTGTCGGTCAGCTTTAGCATATACACTCCTCTATCTTGTAGCGGGATTTCCTCTGTAGAAGTGGATATTTTACCGGACTTCAATGTTATTCCGCTTATTAAAATAAGTTGATAATTCTGACCCTCAGCCCCTTCTACCACCAATTTACCATCAGAAACATATACTAAAACATTTTGTTCTGACTCATCATGAACGCCGGTAGGTTGTCCTTCCTTGAATACAGTTGTAACCTCTGTGTTATCTTCTATTTCAAATGTATATGGATTTTCATAGATGTCAACACCGCCTATAATCATCTTTTCAAAAACAATTTTATCATCAGTGGCATCAGCTTTCAAAGTTAATTCTGTTCCCTTGACAAAATTCCAATTGTCCGGTTCAACTTCAGAACTATCAACTTTTACCACCAGACGTTGCGCCTCTGGTTTTTCCCCATCCGCTACCCATGTAAACATACAATTTGTTGTAAAAGAAGACGTGTTTGAAGGATTTTGCTGCCTGTCGCCATATAGTGCAAACACACGCCAATTATAGTTTGCATTTGGGTTCAGACCCTCAATTTTCAGGCTGTTTTGATCAGGATCTGTGTCATAGATGGAGAGAAGAGAGCCTGGCGTGTACACATATATTTCATATCCCTCATTACCATCGACTTGTGACCAGCTTAATGAAGCGGACACATCTGTAATATCTGATGAAATCAGGTCTGTTGGCGCCGCCAGTCTTTCTGTCCGGAGTATTGCCAACTGCGTACCACAAGGAATACCGTTATAGTTTGTAGTCACTCTTACAGCGTATGATGTATCAGGAGTAAGCCCTGTAAAAGTACGGCGCGTTTCCGTACCCGTGGAAGAACCGCCATCATTTATAGTTGATGTGTAGTCAGATGCATCTGTAACAGCGTCCCATACAGCCGTGAAAGATGTTGTTGTGGCATCTTCAATATGCAGATTGGCAGGAGCGTCTAAAGGTGCTCCATTACATGAGATGGTGGCAATGGTTTGTCCGCTTATGGTTAATTCGGCTTTCTTTTTGCCTAAACTCTTAGGGTTGCATTTAATTGTTATTGTTTTAGCGTAGTCACTTCCCAGCGCCACATCGGCAACTGTAAAATCATCCGTATCAGAGTTTGCGATTTCACCAACTGAAAGTACTCCGTTATAAACAATATCGAACGTTGTCTGAATTGTGTCGCATAGCTTGACATCTCCAAATGAAACTGAGTTTGATTTACACGCTAAAGAGAATGACATTATGTTTACATCAGGAGTTCCAAATGTACTATACTCTGAAATGTTTGTTATTCCTACATATTTGACGTCAGCCTCCTCGGGGTCTGGAAAATAAAAAGTTTCGTCAGCCAAAGTCTCCACATAGAACGCACTTGCCCATACCTTGTTATTGGATGAAATTTTTGATATATTGGGATTAAGTATGTTGTCATTATGTATTGTTATTGCACAACCTATAATATCCACCGATGTACCCAAGTTGTAGGTATAAGTTTCACCTTGCCTTATGTTATCAATCTCCCTATTATCTGTAAATGTGTAGTCTGCGTAGGCAGAAAGGCATAAAAAGGTGTTAATCACCAAAACAAGGAATAAACTTTTTTTCATAATTTAATTATTTTTTAAATGGTTTGAATAATCTATAAATATTTTGAATTCCTGATTTTAATTTGACTGTCTGAACTTTATTATACCCTTTCTTATTTAAATTTATTAGAATCATAATGACCACTCAAAACCATCTTTGGTGTCCTTTACAGTGAAGCCAAGTTCCTGCAAAGTGTTTCTTATCTTATCACTGGTAGCCCAATCCTTGTTTCTCTTTGCCTCAAGACGCATATTAAGCAACAAATCCACAGCCTTTTTATATGCCTCTGATGATGAACCAGCATCGGCTTTTGTATCATTTTTCAGTCCCAGGACATCTTCTATGAAGAGTTTGAATACTGATTTGAGTTCCTCAAGGTCTGCCGCACTGATGGTGGCGTTGCCGTCAGCCACGGCGTTAATTGATTTTGCCGCTTCAAACAGGTATGATATTACTATCGGGGAGTTCAGGTCATCATTCATAGCGTCAGTACACTGCTGGCGAAGTTCCTTTACATTAACCGTTGACGCATCTGAAGCCTTGAGTGTCTGCAAACGGTTATATGCCTCCATAAGACGCTGGTAACCCTTCTCTGACGCTTTTAGAGCCTCATTGCTAAAGTCCACAGTGCTGCGGTATTGTGCTTGCAGAATGAAGAAACGTATGGTCATCGGGGAGTATGGCTGGTCAAGCAACTTATGACTTCCGGTGAAGAATTCATCAAGGGTTATGAAATTACCCAATGATTTGCCCATCTTCTGACCATTGATGGTTATCATATTGTTGTGCATCCAATAGTGAACGCTCTGATGCCCGAGTGCGGCTGTTGATTGCGCTATCTCACACTCGTGGTGCGGGAACACAAGGTCCATACCGCCACCGTGTATGTCAAACTCCTGACCAAGATACTTAGTTCCCATAGTTGAGCACTCCAAGTGCCAGCCAGGGAAACCGTCGCTCCAAGGTGAAGGCCAACGCATTATATGCTCAGGTTGCGCTTTTTTCCAAAGGGCGAAGTCCATAGCACACTGTTTTTCCTGTTGCCCGTCAAGAGCGCGGGTGGTCTCAAGAAGCTCATCTATGTTACGTCCTGAAAGTATGCCGTATTTGTGGTCACGGTCATATTTTCTGACATCAAAATAGACGGATCCATCGGAGATATAGGCATAGCCCGCATCCAGAATTCTCTTAACAAACTCTATCTGTTCAATTATATGCCCCGATGCGTGTGGCTCAATTGACGGGGGCAACACATTAAGTGCCTCCATAGCCTTGTGATAGCGGTTAAGGTAGTATTGGACAACCTCCATCGGTTCTTTCTGCTCAAGACGAGCCTTCTTTGCAATCTTATCCTCACCCTCGTCAGCATCGTGTTCAAGATGCCCGACGTCAGTAATGTTACGTACATAACGGACTTTGTATCCAGATAGTTGCAACCAACGGAATAACAGGTCAAATGTTATAGCCGGACGTGCGTGACCAAGATGCCCGTCACCATATACTGTTGGTCCGCACACATACATACCCACGTATGGACTGTTCAGTGGTACAAACTGTTCCTTCTTACGTTTGAGAGTGTTGTAAACAAATAACTTATGTTCCATAATGCGTTACTGAATTTGCTGTGCAAAGTTACTATTTAGTGAGTGCAGATGCAAATTTATTTTCTTAAGTGTTAAATTAAGGTGTGAACGCTACACCATACAATTATTTTTCGTATATTTGCAAGGTAGTATATACAGCATATTAACCAATTAAATCTTATAAAATTATGTCTAAAGTAACAGTGGTAGGGGCTGGTAACGTAGGTGCTACAGCCGCTAATGTATTAGCTATCAAAGAGGTAGCAAGTGAAGTTTGTCTTATTGATATCAAGGAGGGTCTTGCAGAGGGTAAGGCTATGGATATTATGCAAACGGCTCAACTCATAGGTTTTGACACAGTTGTAAAAGGTGTGACCAATGATTACTCTCAAACCAAGAACTCAGATGTAGTTGTAATTACATCAGGCATTCCACGTAAGCCCGGAATGACACGTGAAGACCTTATCAGCGTTAACGCAGGCATTGTTAAGAGTGTGGCTTCAAGCATTCTGAAATATTCTCCTAAGGCTATCATAGTAGTGGTTTCAAACCCTATGGATGCTATGGCATATCTTGCTCTTAAGAGCCTTGGATTACCACGTAACCGCGTTATAGGTATGGGTGGCGCTCTTGACAGCAGCCGCTTCAAATATTATTTGAGCCAAGCCCTTAAGTGCAACCAGAATGAGGTTGAGGGTATGGTTATTGGTGGTCACGGAGATACCACTATGATTCCTTTGGCACGTTTTGCCACATACAAGGGCATTCCTGCAAGCCAACTTCTTGGCAAGAAGAAACTTGATGAGGTGGTTAAATCAACTATGGTTGGCGGCGCCACTATGACAGGACTTCTCGGAACATCTGCCTGGATGGCTCCCGGTGCGGCAATAGCATTCCTTGTAGAGTCAATAATTAAAGACCAGAAGAAGATGATTCCTTGCTCCACATATCTTGACGGTGAGTATGGAATGAAAGATATTACCATAGGAGTTCCTGTAATAATAGGCAAAAAGGGTATTGAGAAGGTTGTCCAACTCAAACTCAACGCAGAGGAAAAAGCCGCTCTTGCCGCATCTGAGGCAGCGGTACGCAAAACAAGCGCAATCCTCCACGATATGAAACTTATTTAACACTAAAAACCTATAAAAAATTATGAAAAATCTTACAAGAACTTTACTGATTGCCACAGCAGGGCTTTTGTGGGCTCTATCCGCTACCGCTCAGGCTCCGGCAAACAACCCTGGCGTTATGCTACAGGGTTTCTACTATGACTCCTACAATGCATCTAACGCTAAAGCGGCAAATGGTGAGAGTTACGGCACCACCAAGTGGTCAGACCTCGGTTCTCAGGCACAGGAGATTGCAGAGACCTTTGATATGATTTGGCTTCCGCCTTCAGCACGCTCTGAAGGGGGTACGGGCTATCACCCAAAACAGTGGAGCAATCAAAATAGTGACTGGGGCACAAAGGCACAACTTCAAGCGTTGATAAAAAAGTTTAAGGAGATTAATCCTAATATGAAGGTTATCGCTGATATTGTTATTAATCATAAATCAGGTAACAACTGGATAGATTTTGACAATGAGAATTTTGGCACATACGGTAGCTTTACCTTATATGAGAGCGGACATAAAAGTCAGTATGTATGCCGTGATGATGAGGTGTCCAAAGAGGCAGGTTGGACAGCAACAGGTAATAAAGATGCCGGTTATGATGTGCAATGTGAGGCATCTGGCGGTTACTGTGCAGCACGTGACCTTGACCACTCCAATTCATACCTGAGAGACGCCATTAAGGCTTACCTAAAATGGATGAAGAATGAAATAGGATATGACGGCTGGCGTTATGACCTTGTAAAAGGCTACCTTGGTAAATACAATAAGGAGTACAACCAAGCCGCTGGTGCATATTTCTCTGTAGGTGAGTATTGGGACGGCAGTTATGACGCTCTTACTCATTGGATTAATGAGACAGGCAAGACATCTAACGTTTTTGACTTCTGCCTTAAATACAACGGCTTTAACAACGGTTTGGCAAGTAAGAACTACTCTGCACTTGCAGGTTACGGTGGCGGTAGCGGTCTTATAGGTGATAACACATATAAGCAATATGCCGTTACATTTGTTGATAACCACGATACTTTCCGTGATGACAACAATAAGTTCTGGGGAGATTGGACTCTTGCCAATGCTTACATTATAGCAATGCCTGGTACACCTTGTGTGTTCTATCCTCACTGGGTAAAGTGCAAGAATGATATTAAGAAGATGGCTGCAGCCCGTAAGGCTTGCGGTATTACCAATACTTCTTCAGCCTCTTGCACATCTACAGGTTCTTACTTTAGAGGTGAGATTACAGGTAGCAAAGGTAAACTTGTGGTATTCATAGGTTCTCAAGGCACTTGCCCATCTGGTTTCAAACTTGCCTGCTCCGGTAACGGTTGGGCATACTATACTAATGTTCAAGGTCTTGAAGTTACTATGAACCCTACAAGAGGCTATACTCCATCTGTAACACTATCAGCCAATAAGGGTACAATCTATTACACAACTAAGAATGGAGAGGAACCTGACAAACCTACCGCATCATCCACCAAATACACAGGTCCTATTGCAGTTACAAGTGATGACTTTTATATAAGTGCTATTGCAATAGACGGCACAGAACAATCACCTGTAAAAACAGGTGGCCCATACACAAATATTAAGCCTAAAGGCATTACAGTTCAATTCAAGGCTCCTGCAGGTTGGAGTGCAGTTTCTCTTTATGTTTGGGATTCAGACGGCACAGAGATACTTGGTCCATGGCCAGGCAAGCCACTCTCAAAATCGGGAGACGCATATTCATACACCATAACTGAAACTACCGCATTCCCTATAAATCTGATATTCAACGATAACGACAACGGACATCAAACCACTGATTTGTCAACATCTACAGATTACTGCTGGGACGGTACAGGTATGAGTGCAGAAAAAATCACCCCTGTTAAATGTGGAGATACGCCTGATACACAATATTATGTACGTGTGAACGGAAAAACAGACTATCCTGCTGAGCCTACAGGAGAGAAGGATTTTCAAGAGAGGGACCAATATATGGCTAAAGTTCCTCTAAATGTTGGAGATAATATTACTGCTTACGATAAAGTAAACGATGCTGAATTCCCAATTCCTGATATAGACCCGTATGGGGCGTATGAAAAGTTCACGGCATCAAGCACTGGCATAAAATGTAATGTTGCAGGTTGTTACCACGTATTTATTAAATTAAAATTTGAAGACAACCTTATTTATATAGAGGATGCTACAGATTGCAGTACCACAGGCGTATTGGAGACTGAGGCAGATGATGGTGTTACATTAGTGCCTAACCCTACATCAGGTGAGATGACAATATTGAGTGACAGGGAGTTTATTCTTGGAAATGTCACAACTATTGGCGGTAAGAACTGTGGCTCATTTGAGATAGATGGTAATACTATTGATGTAAGCCGACTTGCTCCAAACAGAGAGCCATATCTGCTACGTCTTGTGGATAGCAATGGAAATGTAACTGTTGAATCTTTCTTCAGAAGATAATAGTTCTAAATAGATAGAAAAAGAACCTCATAATGATTATGAGGTTCTTTTTTTTATAAGATTCTTCGCTACGCTCAGAATGACGTGGTACTTATAATTATTTCTTTTTTACTGGTTCTGATGTTAAGTCCACTCCAAGTTTCTGGAATATCTTTCTATCAACCTCACTTAGCATTACGGTGGTGTGTACCTGACAACCATTCAATTTAGGCAGTTCTGCCAACGCTCTACGGCAGTTATCATCATTAAGGCTCAGCATTGCAAGGGCGACCAAAACCTCATCGGTATGTAATCTCGGATTACCACCGTGCAGATGTTTCACCTTCATATCTTGTATTGGCTCAATCATCTGGGCTGGTATCATCTTTACATCGTGGTCAATACCTGCAAGATACTTGGTAGCATTAAGTAGCAGCGCGGCACTTGCACCAAGCAGGGGTGTGGTTTTAGAGGTTATTATGGTACCGTCATTCAGTTGTATAGCGGCACAGTTCACGCCTGTCTCCGCCGCACGCTTCTTAGCAATTGATATTATAGGACGGTCTGCGGTCGTTGTCTTTGACTGCTGCATAAGCAGTTTTATCTTATTCACCTCCGTCTCCTCTGCCTTACCCTCTACAAGTTTGTTCAGAGCGGCATAATACCTGCGTATTATCTCCTGACAAGATGCTTCACGGCAAGCCTCATCATCAAATATGCAGAAGCCTGCCATATTAACTCCCATATCAGTAGGTGACTTGTACGGATTCTCTCCGTAGATGCCTTCAAATATGGCGTTAAGGACAGGGAATATCTCTATATCACGGTTATAATTGACCGTCGTCTTGCCGTATGCGTCAAGGTGGAACGGGTCAATCATATTTACATCATTGAGGTCAGCGGTGGCAGCCTCATAGGCAAGATTTACCGGGTGTTTCAGCGGAAGATTCCATACAGGGAATGTCTCAAATTTTGCATAGCCCGCTTTTATACCTTTCTTGTTATCCTGGTATAACTGGCTGAGACACACCGCCATCTTACCACTGCCTGGTCCTGGTGCGGTTACAACAACAAGCGGACGTGTGGTCTGAACATACTCATTGCGTCCGAATCCCTCATCGGAGTCAATAAGTTGCACATTATGCGGGTAGCCGTCTATTGTATAGTGATAATATGACTTAATATTGAGGCGTGAGAGGCGGTTATGGAACGCCTTGGCACTCTCCTGACCTGAATAGTGGGTTATAACCACAGAATTTACCTGCATTCCACGCTCCTCAAACTCACTTACCAGACGGAGCACATCATCATTGTAAGTTATGCCCAAATCACCACGCATCTTGCTCTTCTCTATATCAACAGCACTTATTACAATAACCATCTCCGCCACATCACGCAGTTGAAGAAGCATCTTGAGTTTGCTGTCAGGCTCAAATCCGGGAAGCACACGGCTGGCGTGGAAATCATCAAAAAGTTTTCCTCCGAACTCAAGGTACAGTTTGTCTCCGAAGTGAGATATACGCTCCTTAATGTGCTCAGATTGAATCTTAATGTACTTATTATTGTCAAATCCCTGTTTCATCATATCTTATTTTACAAATCCGCTTTCCTGCTCCAGTTTCTCAATAACATCTGACTCTCTGACCTCCAGATTGTTATTCTGGTAGAACTCAATGTATTTAATTAGAGACTCCTTATCAAATACTTTTACAAAATTCTCATCTGATATTACAAATGCCTTATAATTCACTCCTGTGAGAGCCTCGTGAACACTTGCGTCTCCCAAAACTGAATTCTGATACCACACCGCCTCATTAAGTGATGATAACGGTGTCACACCCACTGCATAGATTTCTTCATCAAGTTTTTTGACATTAAAGTCAAAGTCCTTAATCATAAAGCGTGTGAAGTTATATTGGGCAAGGGCGAATAGAATGTCATTCTTCTGCCTCTCATTGCCCATAATCACTATTATGAATGAGTGCTGGTCATCGGGGTTATAAATAAAGCCTGCCTTTTGTATAGCCTCAGCATATTCATTTTGTGACACAATTACAGCCTGACGATTCTCTGCTATTGTAGAGACAGGGGTGCTTGTGCTTACAATCTCCTTACCCTGACCCACAAGTGCCAGCATATCACGTGCAATAGGTGTGACATCACTATCGGGGTACTTCTCAATAATTGCCTGTAACTTGCTCTTGAAGACCTGCCTGCCCTCTGACCTGCCTCCGCTGAGTGCCTCTATCATATATATTTTTGGCATTAGTTTTGAGTCAGCACAGCACTTCTCCATCTTCTCCAGGTTTGTTTGTATTATGTAGCGGTTACCTGCTTTAAGTGCGGCATACGCCTCTGTATAAAGTGCCTCCGCCTCTTTATCGCTCTTTTCATCAATCGCCGATTTGGATTGCCCGAATTCTGTATTAGGATAGCGACGCAACAGTTCATTGTATGTCTCTGTGGCAAGACGCTTGTTTAATATGCGGTCACCATAGACTTTATATAGGTTATACAGTGCCTCCTCTATGGCTGCGTTTGATGATTGTTTCATTGCCTCTGTCATAGGTATCTGACGCAAGTATGAATCCACCTCCGCATCTCCCGTTGATTTGAAGCCATCGGCTGTTGAGGATTGTGCCGGCAACGCCTCTTCTGATGATTCCTCGCTCATAGCGGAATTCTCCATTTCATCATTTTCCTCTTCTAACTCAAAGCCTGAGGATACTTTGTTGGCACGCCGCCAGTCATCTTCAAGTGCGCGTCCGCCCCACTGTTTCTGGAAGTCAAGTTTACCCTTGCTTATAAGGGTGTTATTATAGAAGTACCACGATTGGTCAAGTGTCTCTCCAAGAGAAAGGTTCGCCGCGGCGGCCATTGCGGCACTCTTGTCTCGCTCCGCCTGCTGGCGTGCCTCCTCCTCAAGTCTCTTCTGAGCTTCCTCCTGCTCCTTGTGAATGCGCTCCACCTCTACCTTCACCCTCTCTATCATCTGCTCCTGCGGAAGTGAGGCAAGGAAAAGCAAAGAGTCCTGCAATGTCACAACTCCACTGTATTGAGCCACATAATCAAGATTCTGTGACCTTGTCTGCAACTCCTTATATCCCGGATGGTCAATGGAAAGGATATTCACAGCCTCAGCATAAAGCGGTTGAGCCTTCAGATAATCCTCTTCATCATAGTAGATACCACCTAAAGCGAGCAGGGCGTACGCCTTGTCAATACCATTTCTTGTGCTCTTCTCTATGGCTAACTGGTAATACTCCATAGCCTTTGCCTTGTCTCCCTTACGCTGGTATAGAGTTCCCATTGTAAAATAGATGCGGTCAAGGTAATCAGCATTGCTGGCACGCTTTACAAGGCGGTCAACCTCTTTTTTTATATCATCCATTGAAGAGCCTTGGTAACACTTTGCCATACCAAGCACTGAGTTGAACTCCATTACATAGTCAGGGCGTTTTTTCTTCACCGCCTCGTATGCGTTGTATGCCTCCCCGTAGCGTTTTAACTTTTCAAGAACCTGCGCATAGATAAACATTACACGCTTACGCTGGTCTTTTTTTGTAATATCAATGGCGTTCTGCAGATATGGCAGTGCCGCCTCATACTGTTTCTGACGCAGCAGAAGGTCTGCCTTTACAAGTACGTAGAGTTTTGTGGTCCTGGCAGAAAAAGCCTTCTCACTCAAACGGTTAAGAATATCCTCAGCCTCATAATACCAACCTTGCTGAGCATAGACCTTAGCCTCCCATAGTTTTGATTCCGTAGCCACATCGGAGTTATCCTGAAAATGTTTGGAAGCATAGGCGAGGGTGGCGGCAGATGCGGCGTAATCCTCCTTGAAAGCAAGTGCCTTACCTTTTAAGAGCCAAGCCTCCTGAACCTCAGAGTTATACTCCTCCTTTGCCATAAACGCCTTGTACTTAGGGTCTTTAGCCTTCTTTGGATTCTTTTTGGGCTTCTTGACTATGGAATGAAGTTGTATGGCTTTGTCACATTTCTCTATTACACGGTCCATATCAGCACTCGCCGACTTAACAGCATCTCCGGCACTCTCTTCAAACACGGGAAGCACTTCATTGTAGTCATCTGTCTGCAATACGGCTGCGTGAACCGCCGTCTGACCCTTTTTATAAGCCTCTCTACCATTAAAAAGTATATTGTACCTTGCTTTTGTGTGGTGGAAACTGCGTACAGCGGCTGTGTTCTTCTTAACAGAACACGATGTCAAGACCAATAGGAGTGTTAAGGCAATGACTGATATGTGGCAAAATCTATTTCTCATAATAAATATGAGTGCAAATGTACAATTTTTTGCTCAATAATAAAAATGGAGTTCAACTTTGAACTCCATTAATACCTAACATATTTTTTTGAGGAATTTTCTTCTTGTCCCTGAACGCAGTGTAGTGGACTACTCTTCATCCTTGTGGGTGGCGGCGTACTCCTTAAGCAACACCTCCTGAACCTCCATAGGTACAAGTTCATAGCCCGACATACTCATTGAGAATGAGGCTCTGCCACCTGTGGCTGAACTGAGTGATGTTGAGTAGTTGCCCATCTCCTTAAGTGGAACTTTGGCAGACAGTTTTTCCATACCCTTCTCACTCTCCATTCCCATAATGATGGCACGACGGCTCTGAAGGTCTGCCATAACATCACCCATACGCCCCGATGGAACCACTACATTTACATCATAGATAGGCTCCATAATCTTAGGACCGGCATTTTTGAAGGCATCAGAGAATGCGTGACGTGCGGCAAGACGGAATGATATTTCATTTGAATCTACTGGGTGCATCTTACCATCATAAACTATGACACGTACATCACGTGCGTATGAACCTGTAAGCGGACCCTGCTCCATACAATCCATAACACCCTTAAGAATAGCAGGAATAAAGCGGGCGTCAATGGCTCCGCCTACAATACTGTTGATAAACTCAACCTTACCTCCCCACTCAAGTGGATACTCCTGTTTGTCACGGACACTTATCTTGAACTCCTGACCGTTGAACTTATAGACATCCTTGGCAGGGACACCCTCAACAAGTGGCTCTACAATAAGGTGAACCTCACCAAACTGACCTGCTCCGCCACTCTGCTTCTTATGACGATAGTCCGCACGGGCTGCTTTGGTTATGGTCTCACGGAATGGAATCTTTGGCTCTGAGTACTCTATGGCAATCTTGTCATTGTTCTCAACACGCCACTTGAGTGTACGCAAATGGAATTCGCCCATACCGTAAAGAATGGTCTGCTTCAACTCTTTTGAGTACTCAACACGCCAGGTAGGGTCTTCCTCGTGCATACGGTTAAGAATCTCACCAAGTTTGGCGTCATCTGCCTGATTTACAGCCTTTACCGCACGGCGGTATTTCCAATCAGGATATTTTACAAAGTCAAACTGCTGCTCTGATGAGCCGGCGTTGAGTGTGTTTGCAGTGCGTGTGTTCTTAAGTTTTACTGTAGCGCCTATGTCACCTGCGGCAAGTTCGTCAACCTCAATACGGTTCTGACCTGCCACACAGTACATTTGTGAGATACGCTCTTTTGTATTACGAGTGGCATTAAAGAGGTCATCTCCCTTCTTAAGAGTTCCGCTCATAACCTTGAAGTAGTTCACATCACCAATGTGAGGCTCAACAGATGTTTTAAATATGTAGATGCTTGTCTCAGCCGAGGCATCGGGGTTTATAACCTTACCCTCCGTATTGACGGGAGATGGCATATCACTTACAAACGGAACAACATTACCGAGAAACTCCATAAGACGGCGGACTCCCATATCCTTGCCGGCGCAAACACAGAAGACAGGAAGAATATCCTGACTTACAAGACCTTTACGAATACCTAAACGCATCTCATCTTCCGTGAGGGAACCGCTCTCAAAGTACTTGTCCATAAGTGACTCATCGTGCTCAGCGGCTGCCTCTATAAGGTTCTTGTGCCACTCCTCAGCCTTATCCATAAACTCCGATGGAATGGCTGAAATTTCAGGGACACCACCCTCTGGTTTCCACTTATACATCTTCATAAGAAGAACATCAATAAGTGCGTTGAAACCTGGACCTGCATTAATAGGGAACTGAATTGGAACCACTTTGCCACCGTAGTTCTCTTTCAAGCTCTGTAGAGAGAGGTCAAAATCGGCCTTCTCAGAATCAAGTTGGTTGATTACAAAGATGCACGGTTTCTTCATCTTCTCAATCTGACGATATTGGTTCTGCGTTCCAACCTCCACACCCTGCTGGGCGTTGATAAGCATAAGTGCGGTATCTGTTACGCTGAGAGAGGTTATTAGTCCGCCAACAAAGTCATCAGCACCCGGACAATCAATAAAATTCAACTTCTTACCCAACCACTCCACGTGAAGCACTGTGGAGAAAACAGAATATCCATACTCCTTCTCCACTGGGAAGTAGTCAGATACTGTGTTTTGCGCCTCAATAGAGCCTCTACGCTTGATAATACCGCTTTCATAAAGCATTGCTTCGGCAAGAGTTGTCTTGCCACTACCCGAAGAGCCGACCAGAGAGATGTTCTTGATCTTGTCATTTTGATAAAGTTGCATAATGTATTGATTTTAAGTTATTAAATGATTTTTTTAGCGTATATGAACCGCATACGAGTGCAATTTACAGAAAAAAAAATATTTCTCCAAGTGTTTGAAGAAATATTTGATGATAAAATGTAGGTCGAGGTGTTAAACTATTTGAACATCTCTGTTGAAAGGTAGCGGTCTCCTGTATCGGGAAGAAGGACAACAATACATTTTCCTTTGTTCTCAGGACGCTGTGCCGTTTTTACAGCCGCGGCAAGAGCCGCACCGCTGGAGATACCAACCAACACTCCCTCTTTTGTACCCATAAGTCTGCCAAAAGAGAATGCCTCTTCTGCTGAAACCTGCAGCACCTCATCATACACCTTGGTATCAAGAACCTGAGGTATGAAACCTGCCCCTATGCCTTGTATTTTGTGAGCGCCAGCCTTTCCGCCCGAAAGTACAGGTGACTCCGCCGGCTCAACAGCCACCACTTTTACTGATGGATTCTGACTTTTCAGATAATTGCCCGTACCCGTTATGGTTCCGCCTGTTCCCACAGTGGCTACAAAAATATCCACCTTCCCATCTGTATCTTTCCAAATCTCAGGACCTGTGGTGTCAAAATGTGCCTTAGGATTGGCTGGATTAGTGAACTGACCTGCTATGAAACTACCTGGAATGCTCTTTTGTAGTTCCTCAGCCTTCTCTATGGCACCCTTCATTCCAAGTCTTCCGTCAGTGAGAACCAACTCAGCCCCATACGCCTTCATAATCTGACGGCGTTCAACGCTCATTGTGTCAGGCATCACTATTATGAGACGATAACCTCTTGAAGCGGCTACAGAGGCAAGACCTATACCTGTGTTACCGCTTGTAGGCTCTATTATGACCGAGTCTGATTTAAGCGTTCCGCTACGCTCAGCCTCATTTATCATTGAGAGCGCCACACGGTCTTTTGTGCTGCCCGCCGGGTTAAGATACTCAAGTTTGGCTATAATCTTGGCACCAAGAGAGAATTCTCTCTCAATATTGCACAATTCCAACATCGGGGTGGAACCTATAATGTTTGCTGATGAACGGTAAATCATACTGGTTGATAGTTTTTACATTGTTCAAAATTAGTAAAAATTGTCTAATTTTGTGCAAAATTTATGAAAAATTAAGATGAACAGTTTGGTTAACAAGATGACATCATTTATTGTGATGGATGTTTTAGAGCGTGCCGGAGAGTTACAGCGTCAAGGTATTGATATAGTGCATATGGAGGTTGGAGAACCTGATTTTGACGTACCTGAGTGCGTCAGCAAGGCTGTATCAGATGCCTATTCTGACCATAAGACCCACTACACCCACTCTCTTGGTGACCCTGAGTTAAGAGAGGAGATTGCAAAACTATACAAGAGGGAGTACGGCGTTACGGTAAGTCCCGACCAGATTCTTGTGACATCGGGGTCATCTCCTGCCATACTGCTGACAATGATACTCTTATGCTCCGTAGGCTCTGAAGTGATTCTCTCAAATCCCGGATACGCCTGCTACAGCAATTTTGTTTTAGGAGCGCACGGTGTACCCGTATATGTGCCACTCAGCGCTGACAACGGCTTCCAATACAAAGTTGAGGATATAAAATCAAAAATCACCGATAAAACCGTTGGCATCTTTGTAAATTCCCCGATGAATCCGACAGGAACTCTGCTTGAGCCTGAATTTTTCAAGGAACTTGCCTCTCTCGCCATTCCTGTGATTAGTGATGAGATTTACCACGGACTTGTCTATGAGGGGAAGGCTCACTCAATTCTTGAATACACTGACAACGCATTTGTGTTGAATGGATTCAGCAAGCGTTTTGCTATGACAGGACTCAGACTCGGATACCTTATAGCGCCTAAGAGATATATGGAAGCCATACAGAAGATGGGGCAGAATTTTCTTATCTGTGCATCTTCAACCGCTCAAAAGGCAGGTATAGCCGCTCTGAGAGACCATAGTGGTTATGAGGAGCGTATGCGCAACACCTACAATGAGAGACGCGTCTATCTGCTTAAACGCCTGAGAGAGATGGGGTTTGTAATCCCTACTGACCCTCAGGGAGCATTTTATGTGCTTGCTGATGCCAGAAAATTCACCAATGACTCCCTTAAATTCGCCTTTGACATACTTGAGAACGCACACGTAGGAATAACCCCCGGCGTGGATTTCGGGTCCAATGCCGAGGGTTTTGTCCGCTTCTCCTACGCAAACTCACTTGAACGCATCAAAGAGGGGTTGGATAGGATAGAAAAATTCTTAGTGAATAGTTAATAGTGAATAAAGAATAGTGAATACTCTTCACTATTCACTATTCACTTTTCTTTATTCACTCTTCACTATACAATAGCCTGCTGCAGTGCGTGCTGAGATTTGGGCGTTGTACATAGCCTCACACTTTATTGACGGCAGCATATATGTGCCAAGATATGACGCCGTAAGTTTTATTGTAAGCGTCACCTGCTTTCCCGCAGGCAGAATGTCAATATATGACAGCACACGGTCATCTCTCACATCCTGATATGAGATAGCGCTCTGTGCATTCTCCTGACCTTCCACGGCGTATCTGGTGTTCAGAATCTCCCAACCTGACGGAATAATATGTGTCACAGCCAGATTACTAATGTCAAGCGGCGAGTTATTACGCACAGTCACTGTCGCCATGAAATTTGTGCCCTGAATGAGTGATGAGACATCCAACGGAGAGAAATCCGAGTCTGTGTAAGAGACCGCAACGCCAACTCCGCTTGACTGAGCCTCACTCTGTGAACCTGGCACAGTTCCCTTGCTTGTCAAGCGTACATATAGTGGTTGTGAGCCTCTATTCTTTATGACAATCTTCTCAAACGCGTCAACATCTGTGGCAAGTGATTTGGATAGTTCCGTTGTTGTATTGAACTTCTCACTCTGAGAGCCATAGAGTATGCTACCCTTGGCAGGCTCAGGCTTACCGTACTTCTTCTGATACTGTAAGGCGGATGAGAGTGCAAGGGCGACATCTTGTGTGCTATACCAACGCTCCGATGAGAGGTTGGCTGCCACCGTATTATAAACCGACGCGGCATCTGCCTTATGGTCAAGAATAGAGAGCACCTGAAGTATCAAAGCGTTGTCACGCATTTCAGAACCGAATGTAGGGTTGGCACCTTCATAGTTCATTTCATACTCTGATGTGACGTTTATAAACCTCTCACTCATATCCCTACGCCCGGCAAGAGCATACGCACCAGCAACAAGCCACTTTGAAAGTGATGTGTTAGCCTCCTCTTTAAGACGGTTAAGCGAGCCTATGTCAGAACTGCCGTTAAGACCTAATACATATAGACGGTATGCTTGTGTTGTAATCTCATTTGCCTTGGTATAGTCATCTGCCACCGCTGACAGTCTCCACCCCGATGCGGAGAGTCTTAAATATTTAAGCAGTTTGCTCTTAAATGTCACAGGTATTGAATAACCAGCCTTTTCCGCATATGCTATGAAATGAGCCGCATATATAGTTCCCCAGATGTTGGTGTTTGATGAGCCGGGCCAATAAGCCAGGCTTCCGTCAAATACCTGATATGATGAGAGTTTACTAAGTACGAACTTGACTGTGGACTCATCTTGAAGCGGGAACGCCTTTGAGACAAGTTGTTCCACACAAGAGTGCGGGTATTCAGTAAGATATCCCTGTCTTGCCGCAATATTTATAGGACGCACACCAGACAGAGTAACAGAGAGTGAGTTTGTACCCGCCAAACCAATAGCGTTGACGCCGCCCTGCCACTCATCACCTGCAGCAACTGTAATATCCTTATACTGCGTGGTTTCATCGGCTACGGAACGTACAGCAAGTTCCGCCTTGTAAAGAGACTCACAGGAACCAGACTTAGCCACAATTGAGACAACACCTTTACCAGGTGTATTGCCTGCCTTTATCTTAAATGATACGGACTTGTCTCCTATCTTGGCGAAACTTGTTGTAATCTTGCTCTCACCGGCAACCGTTAATCCGCCTGCACATTCAATTGATACATTAACCTGCCCTACATTATCCTTTGTGGCGAAAACCGTAGCGGGAATTGTTATCTCCTCACCCTGACCAACTACTCTTGGCATTGTACCAATTACCATAACAGGCTGGCGTACAAGTATGCTCTTGTCTGCCGAACCGTATGCGTCTCCGTTACCTGCTACAACCATAACTCTCACCTTACCATTATAGTTAGGCATACGGAAAGTATGCTTTTTGCCACCTGATTTAAGTTGGAATGGTCCGGCATAGATTACCACAGGAGTAAATCTGTTTACAAGAGCCTTGGCTCCGCCTGCCATTGCGTCCTCATCACCACCAATGCTGAACATCTGCTCTATTCTGCCTCCGTATGCACCAATAACCATATTATAGGCGTCCCAAGTTCTTACACCTAAAGCCTCACGGGCGTTAAAGGATTCCCACGGGTCTGGAGTCTTAAAGTGAGTCAAATCAAGCAGACCTTCATCAACTATGGCAATGGTATATGCCATCTCCTTACCACTCTTCTCACTAACCGTTACAGTGAAATCTGAATTAGGAAGAACCTCATCTTTAACCTCAATAACAGGTGTCAGATGGCTGTCAGGGTCATTAACCGTAACAGCAGCCACTCCGTACAGACGCATAGGAAGCTCATTCGCACTTTGAGCATACGGCTGTATCAGTGACACATAGACATATACGTTAGGTCTCATCTGAGCGGTCACAGGTATCTCAACCTGAGTGGATTTTCCATTGCACTTTATAATTTGAGCGTCAAGCACACGGCTACCATTCTCAACAGTAACAAGTGCCTTGGCTCCTTCTGCCGATGGAATGGAGAAATTTATCTTCTCACCAACCTTATAGGCATCCTTATCAGTCTTGAAAGCGAGTCTTGTGGCGGCGGTTGCGTTCCCGTATCTCTCAGGATTGCCAGGCCAATCAAAATAGGCGAGCGTAGATGCCGTATGACCTGATTCCAAATCCTTTACACAGATAAGATAGGTGCCCCAATCCTTCTTATGACAAGTAAAGTCAAGGTGTGCGTTACCAGCCTTGTCTGTCCTGTATGTATCTGTCAGAATTGGCTGATTATATGTATCAGACACAAAATCAGCAAGATATGAGTCATCTGAATTCCACCACCAATACCAACCCACCTTATATACCTTTACAGAGAGTGACTTTCCACCTGCCGGATTTCCGTTTGCATCTACTGAAACCATCTTGAACGTATGAGTCTGGTCAGTTGGCAAAGCATCCTTACCACTGTTAGGCGTAGCCACTCCGGCGTATGTCTTATACGGTGAATAGTGTTTTTTTGTAACATCAATACTGAATTGCCCCGACGGCTCGTAAACCTTTGTTGTAATGATGGCGGAGAGCATTCCAGGTGCTTTGGCACCTCCATTGAGTGAGAAGTTGAGGTTTGCGTCTCCCTCAGCATCAGTAACACCCGTTATAAGAGCGCTCTCCTCACTTGTATAGCGCATACCTGCCGGTGAGAACGAGTAATCTTTATATGCCATGAATGTTGTGGCGGCTGATACAAACTGTGCCTGTATGTCATATTTATAATTACGGGCGGCGGCACCGTTCAGCCACTCTGTATGAAGTTTCCCGTTCACATTTTCACCACGATTAATGATGCCGGAGCCGAAATCAGGTGATACCTTCAAACGGTTTGGCATAATGGTCTCAACACGCAGATATTTTGTAAAGGTGGCTCCCCCGACATTGATTTTAGCCGCCCACATACCTGTAGGGACATCGGGGGCGAGTGCAATATTGAAGGCATATACCCCAAGGGCGCCTTTTGAAAGCGTACGACGGGCGTAAATCTGACCAAGCGGATTTGAGAGTTCAAGAACAACCGGATGTTCCTTTGGAAGTGCTGCGGCACGGTCTCCAAGCATAAATCCTATATGAAGCGTATCTCCCGGACGCCATACGCCGCGCTCTCCGTAAATAAAGCCGTTCAATCCCTCCTGCAAGCGCGCCCCCTCTGTATCAAAATCTGACAATGAGAGACTGGAACCGTCATCAATACGCAGATATGCCACATCAACGCCCTTCTTAGCGATAAGATAGTATGGTTTTCCGTTGGTGTATGGAATAGAGACGAATCCATCGGCATCTGTACGACCTTCTGCGGTTAAACCGTGCTGGAAGTTATAGACCATTATATCCACTCCGCCCTCCGCTTCTGTATCCATGAGATTATTCACCCACACATTTATGTTCCTATCGGCACCGCATTTCACAGTAACTCCAAGATTTGTAGCAACAACATTCTTTGCCGCCTTTATATCATCATAGTATGACGCCTTGCACGGTTCTCCGTTATTCCACCAGGAGCCTGGGTCTCCGTTACTGAAGTAGTAGTAATAGCCGTCGCCCTCAAGAGCGAGTCTCTCCTCTGCAAAACGCTGGGCGAACTTAGCCTTAAGTTCCTCCTTATCCTCAGAAAGTGAACCGTCACACGGATAGAGGCTCATACCTGAATATGTACTTAGTTCAACTCTATAAAGGGAGCCTGGATTTGCCGTGAAGAGTTTACTCAGGTTGATTGAGAAGATGTGAGGCTCTGTAAGGTCAATTGTCGGGTCTTCATCAAGGAAGAGTATATCTTGGTTTATAAGACGTCCCACGCGACGCATCTCTCCATCTCCTTCAAGGTTTGAAGATTGCAGAAACTGTCCCATATTGTACTGAGGGACCTCAATCACTCTTACTATGACACCTTTAAGGTATGTGCTCTTGAACTGCACGGTCAGGTTTGATGAGAGCGGAAGTATGGCTCCTTGTGATACAAACGCTAATGAGGGCTTTGCCGCGTCACCAATGGTGCATTGGAATGTCTGACTCTCAGAGAGTGTCAACCCCTTTGAACTCTTTATACCTTTATTCACAAATATGTTCACACTACCCTTCAGTTTCTCATCATAATATACCTTTACGCAGTTTCCTTCAATCTGCATAAGTTCATTTGTATTGCCATCTATGTATGCAAGACCTGTAATATCCTGCTCCATATCAAGGTTCTTTGTGAAATAGATGCTTACGCAACGTTCCGAACCCTCACGCACAACTATGTCATATAGAGAGAAATCATTTCTTCCTGGTATGGTTAAAGTACCCTCTGACGGGTATTCTCCGCTATTCTTGAGTTTGAACTCAACTGTTTTTGTTGTGTCGCCAGCCTCTATACCTGACAGTACCGCCTTATGGATACGACCTGTGGCATCGTGGTTCCATTTTATATTTGTAACACCTGGGAATGAGACCAAAGACTCAGCGTCAGATGATGTCTCATTGTCGGCTGTCACAAGTGTGAACGTGGTACCGTAATGTATGTCATCTTCAGACACCTCAAGCGGTCCGAACTCTCCGTGGCATAGCAACGGCATAGTCTTGAAACGGAATGTGAAACGGTCAAGGTCAGAGTCCAAACCATCAATGAATTTGTCCATCTTTATTGTAACCTTATACTCTGTGTCACGCTCAAATGAACTCTTTGGAACAAATGTTACAATGTAATTATCTGATACAGAAAACTCTACATCTACCGACGGGGATATCTTAATGTTCTTTTCAAGGAACTCCGCTCTCTGTTTGTCAGAGGGCAACTGCTCTGTAAAAGATATTGATACCGGTGCATAGCGGGAGATTGTTCCTGATGTGTAGGCTTGTATATTTGGATGGAACTTCAGGGACTCGTCATCTGAACAAGAGGTGAGCGCAAACGCAACCGCACAAAATAGAAGGGACAGAAGGGCTGTTTTTCTCATAATAATTATTATTTTTGCCAAAATTGTTTTTATATAGTGTAACACACAAAAATAGTAAAAATAGTTTGAAAAAGAGAGGTGTCATAATTAAAATTTCAGCCATCGTGGTAGGTCTGTTTCTTATATGGCTGGTTATTATGTGGGTTACAACTCCGTCTGGCGTGTTCCGTTCTGACTACAGCACACTGCTTCTCTCTTCTGACGGCACTCTTATGAACGCTCATATAGCCAAAGACGGGCAGTGGCGTTTTCCTCCGACCGACTCTGTTCCTGATAAGTTCAAGGTTTGCATAATAAACTATGAGGACCGCTATTTCAAATACCATCCGGGTATAAATCCTGTCTCTCTTATCAAGGCTGCTATCAGAAACAAACGGAACGGCAGGATTGTGAGCGGAGGCAGTACCATTACAATGCAGGTAAGCCGCATTTCATCGGAGCGTAGGGAGCGCACTTACCTGCGTAAGTTCATAGAACTGAACAGGGCTCTTTTTATAGAGTTACGCTATTCTAAAGATGAGATTCTTGCTATGTACGCCTCTCACGCTCCTTTCGGGGGTAATATTGTGGGTGTTGATGCGGCATCGTGGCGTTATTTCGGAACAACATCTGACAACATAACCTGGGCTCAAGCGGCTATGCTTGCAGTATTGCCTAACTCACCATCTCTTATTAACATTTCAAGGGGAAGGGATAAATTGCTTCTGAAAAGGAACAGTCTGCTGAAAAGTCTGCTTGAACGTGGTGTTATTGATGAGATTGAATACTCACTTGCCATAGATGAACCCATTCCTGATGAGCCTGAGCCGCTCCCGAATATTGCCCCGCATCTTGCCTCCGCTATGCTGAAAAGCCACGAGGGCGAGAGAATAAGAACGTCAATAGATTTAGGTCTTCAGAAGAGGCTTCAGAGTATTGCTGATAATGCCGCACGTGAGTACACGGCACGGAACAACGTTCACAACGTGGCGATTCTTGTAAAAGAGGTTGAGTCCGGACAAACCATCGCCTACATAGGGAACGCCTCATACAAAGCCGATGAGCGTTTCTGCAATGATGTTGACATTATACGCTCTCCACGCAGTACAGGCAGTATTCTAAAGCCTGTACTCTATGCCGCTATGCTCTCTGACGGTCTTATACTGCCCAAAACACTCATTCCAGATGTTCCCTTATACCTTAACGGCTTCAGCCCGCAGAACTTCAACAAGAGTTACAGCGGCGTGGTTAGTGCCGATGAGGCTATTATCCGCTCTCTTAACGTTCCGCTTGTCCGTATGCTGCGCAGTTACGGTATTGACCGTTTCCTGAAACTGCTGCGTTCCCTTGGTATTACAACTATGAACCACGATGCCTCATACTACGGAGCGTCTCTTATTTTAGGCGGTGCGGAGGCCACGTTGTGGGATATATGCAATATGTATAACACCTTAGTGCAGATACAATTAAAGGAGAAAGGAGAAAGGAGAAGTGCTCTCTGGTTTATGATGGAGGCTATGTCAAAACTGAGCAGACCTGAGGAGGAGGCTGAGTGGCGGCAATTTGAGTCAATGAAAAAGATTGCGTGGAAGACCGGCACAAGTTACGGAGGCAAAGACGCCTGGGCAATTGGAATGAACCCGCACTACGTGGTGGGTGTATGGGTAGGGAATGCCACAGGAGAGGGGCGTGCCGGGATGACAGGAGTAGGTTATGCGGCCCCTATACTATTCCGTACATTCTCAATACTACCCTCATCGGGGTGGTTTGAAGAACCCTATGATGATATGGCGGAGGAGGCTGTATGCCGTGCATCAGGTTACAGAGCAACTGAATACTGCACAGAGGCGGAGACAATTCCCGTGCCACAAAGCGGTACAAGAACAGCGGTTTGCCCATACCACAAACTTGTACATCTGAACAAGGAGGGAAATATGCGTGTAAACAGCAACTGCTACAGTGTCAGTGATATGAAGAATGTGGCGTGGTTCTGTCTGCCACCCGTGCAAGAGTACTATTACAGCCGCTCTCACATAAACTACAGGCCACTTCCTCCCATAATGCCTGGTTGTGCCGATGAAACCGACTCTTTTATTGACATAATCTACCCAGATAACGGAGCTGTTGTCTATATTCCCAAAGGGTTTGACAACCAATTGCAGCAGGTGGTTTGTGAGGCTACCCACATAAATCCTGACGCCACTCTTTTCTGGCATCTTGACAATAAGTTCCTTGGCTCTACAACTGACGTTCATAATATGGCAATAAGACCATCTGAAGGCAGGCATACACTTACAATTGTAGATGGTGACGGAAACTCAAAAAGCGTTGTTATTAAGGTCAGGAGCAGCACTGAATAGTTATTTGCTTCTCTCCCTTGTGCTTGGAATGTTCAAAGCGCCCCTGTATTTAGCCACGGTACGGCGCGCCACATTGTAACCTTGTGACTGCAAAGCGGCGGCTATGGCGTCATCTGTGAGAGGGTCTGAGGTATCTTCCTCTGAAATCATCTTTTTTATAATCTCCATAATTGATTTATTGGAGACTGAGTCACCGCCCTCTGTTGAAATGCCCTCAGAGAAGAAGTGCTTTATTCTATAGGTATTCTGACCATCAACATTTATGTACTTACTGTTCGCCACACGTGACACAGTGGAGATGTCACACCCTACAGCCTCAGCCACCTGTTTCATTGTAAGCGGTTTCAGCAGTGAGTCATCACAGCCTTGGTCAAAGAATTCTTTTTGCACCTTTATTATTCGAGTCATAACCCCCTCAAGCAGTGACATACGTTGGTTTACCGCCTCAATGAAGTTATTTGCGGCATCAACTCTGTCTCGCAGGAATGTCTCTGAACCGTCACGCACAGCCTCTCCCTTTGACTTCATATCCTCCACTCTCTTCAACATTGAGGTAAACTCTTCACTCACACTAAGCTTAGGCAAGTGTCCGCGGTTTATTGTAAGCCGTCCCTGCTCTGAATCATAGAAGAAATCAGGGATAATGGACTCTCCCGCCCTCTGGAATTTAGATGATGAGAAAATCTGGCAAGGATGAGGATTCAGTGAGCGTATGAAATCTATGGCCGCCTCAAGTTCCTTGGATGTTATATGTACAAACTCACCCTCCACATCTCTCTCAACCTCAATATTCTTTAATATATATGAGTATTTTTTTCCGATGAATTCGTCAAAAAACTCATCAAGCAAGGCCACGGCGCATCTTGCCGTGAAATCCTCTTTGAAATTCCCGCTCATCTTACGCTCTGTCTGCAGACGCAATGATTCAGCCACACTTCTGGCGCATACTCCGGCAGGGTCAAGGCTTTGCACCATAAGTATCATCTCAAGCACCTCTGACGGTGTTACGTCAAGCGCTTGATATATGTGGAGGTCATCAGTGATTTTTGCCGGTGAATCTGGAAGCATTCCCTCTTCATCAAGACAACCTATGATGTAATGACCTATCGCCCTGCTACGGTCATCATCTGTTATGGAATCAAGTTGTGATGTCAAGTACTCTGTAAGGTTCTGGACATCAGCGTATGCCGGATTGTAGTCTTCAGGGGCTGATGAGACAGTGCCGTAACCATACCCTGAATCCGCGTCATCATAGTCAACATATATACCCTCTTCTATTGACGGGTTGGAATCAGTATCTGCGGAATAGTCCTCACTCTCCTGCGTCTCACCGTCAAAACCATCGTCTCCCTCCTCAACGCTTGACACAACCTTGCCCTCAAGAGCCGGATTAGCCTCTATCTCCTTAAGAACTTTATCCTCAAGTTCAAGTAAAGAGCCTTCAAGAAGGGTTGAGACAAGCAACTGCTGCTGTGAAAGTTTCAGTTGCTGACGCTGACCTAACTGCTGTGATATTTGCTGTTTTTGTGCCATATCTCCGCAAAAATACAAATAAGCGTGGTATTTACAACAAAAATAATTAACTTTGTTGATTAAACTTTATATAAAGATGAATTGCATAGTCAAATTTTTTTGGATTATATACATTATTTGTATCTGGTTGCCTTTAGGTATTACAGCCACCATTCTGTGTGCTATCATAACAATAACAGGCTGCCTTATAGGCGATGACAAAATCTGGGGTTTCTACCCAGGTATGATTTGGTCAAAGTTTATGTGTCTGATTTCCTGGACCAAAGTTACCGTAACAGGCAAGGAGAACATACGCAAAGGTCAGTCATACGTGTTCTGTTCAAACCACACAAGCATATTTGACGTATTCCTCATATATGGTTACATAGGCGTTCCGTTTAAATGGATTATGAAGAAAGAACTAGAGAAGATTCCGTTTGTAGGCTGGGCTTGCAAGGCGGCTGGTTTCCTCTTCATAGACCGTAAAAAAGGACGCAGGGCGTTCAATACCCTTCAGCAAGCCAAAAACATCTTCTCAGGCGGTGTCAGCCTTGTGATATTCCCAGAGGGTACACGTACCCGCAATGGTGAGATAGGTAAATTCAAACGCGGCGCATTTGAGATTGCAAGGGAGATGGAACTCCCTATTATCCCTATGCGTATTGACGGTGGTTTCTACATTATGCCTTATAACAGGCTCTACCCTTACCCTGGCACTCTGAAACTTACAATTCTTCCTGAAATATCCTCTTTCAACCCTGTTGACCACGATGATGAGACGGGAAAAATTGAAGCGATAAGAGAGTTAATAATTAACAATTAATAATTAACAATTAATATGTCATTTTGCACACGGTGTGTCACACTATTCTTTCTTCTTTTCTCACTATTCACTATATCTAATGCGCAGAACCAGCAGACATATATGAATGTGGTCTCACTGATTCAGCGTGGGGAGACCGATGATGCCATCGTGGTACTTCAAAAAGAGATAAAAAAAGAGAAGAGGGAGAGCGAATGGTACAAATTGCTTGATGACACTTACAAATACACTGATGATGTGGAGGCAAGAATAAGCCTGCTTGAGAAAGCGGTGAGTGTGAAAAATGTCAAGGAGCCTGAACTTCTTAAATTCCGCCTTGCCGTGGCATATTTTGACGCCGGACGCTATGATGAGTCCATTACTATTCTGAACTCATTGCCTCAAAAAAAACAGGTGAAAAGAGTGAAGGAGAACTGCCTGTCAGCAAGAGAGTTAAGAAGTCACCCGGTGGATGTGGAAATTACTGATATGGGCGATAGCATAAACACACCCTATGATAATATCTGGCCGTTCATTGATAATGACAAGGCGCACTTCTACACCACTGTTGTTGTGGGCAAAAGCACTGTTAAAGAGAAAAGTCCTGACATTCAGGAGGATATATGTGTAAGTGAATTTAAAGACGGTGCCTGGATGCCTGTCTATATTCTTCAGGGAGAATTGAGAAGCCGTGAGAATGAGGGAGCCTGTACCATAACGGCTGACGGCAAGTACCTATTTTTCGCCGCCTGTAACCGCCGTGACGGAGGGGGTGGCTGTGAAATATACTATTCAGTAAAGAGTGGAGATAGATGGAGCAAACCTGTACGTGCCACCGCACCTCTTAACACATTCAGTTGGCAAAGCACACCAAGCATAAGTTCTGACGGAAAGAGTCTCTATTTCAGTGCTGTTAATCAAAATGAGCAAAAGAGTGCCAACCAACGCCCGTCTGAGCCTCAGAAAGATATATATGTCTGCACCGTCTCATATACCAACGATGGCAATCCTACTTTCTCTGATGTCAGGAAATTAGGTCCTGAGATAAACAGTGACTATGATGAGATTTCGCCATTTATAAGCCCCTACAATGACAAACTCTACTTTGCATCTGACGGCAGAGGAGGTATCGGCGGTCTTGACATATACTATAGTAAACGTCAGCCTGACGGTAGTTGGGGCGAGGCTGTGAACATAGGCTATCCAATAAACACACATCGTGATGAGTTCGGATTCGTGGTTGATGTGGACGGACATAACGGATACCTCTCTTGTAACGGTATTGAGGGCGGTGAATTCCGGCAAAATAAGAGGATAGTTAAAATAGCACTGTCAGATGGCCATAGGAGTGTCGCCCCGTTTGAAGATAAAGGTACGGAGTTTGTGCTTAAGAATATCTATTTTGACACTGACAGAAGTGAACTTAAGCCGCAGTCATTTGAATATCTTGACAAATTTGCGGAATACCTCAAAATTCATCCTCTCTACACTATTACCATAACAGGTCACACTGACAACACTGGTAGTGAGGAGCACAACCTTACACTTTCAAAGGCAAGAGCCACAAGTGTGGCTAACTACCTTATTGATAAGGGTATTGACGGATTGAGAATAACAACAGAGGGGCTTGGCTCATCAATGCCTGTAATGAGTAATGATACAGAGGAAGGCAGGGGAGCCAACCGACGCATTGAGGTTAAATTGAAAATATTTTTTTAACTTTGCACCATTAAAATCATCATAAGTATATGAAAACAGTAGCAATTATCGGGGGCGGAAATATGGGCGGAGCAATAGCCCGTGCTCTGACACAAGGTTCTCTTGTAAAGCAAGTCAAAGTTGGGGACATAAATGAAAACACTCTCCGTGACCTTCAGAACTTCAACAACAACATTATAGTAAGCACTGACAACACTGAGATTGTAAAAGAGGCAGACCTTGTGATTCTTGCGGTGAAACCGTGGCTTATTGAGAGTGTGATTGAGACTTTCAAAGGAGTTATGGACTATAAGAAGCAGGTGTTTATGTCAATAGCCGCCTGTGTTCCGTTTGAGCGTCTTGCCGCAGCACTTGAAAAAGACGGAGAAGTTCCGGCAATGTTCCGTATGATACCAAACACCGCCATTGATGTACTGCAGAGCGTATCAAGTATTTCAGCACACAGCAACACCACTAAGGAGCAGATAGATGAGATTATGGAGATTTTCGGAGAACTTGGCAAGGCGTTCCTTGTTCCGGAGGGTCAGTTAAACGCAATGATGGCACTTTCAAGTTGCGGCATAGCCTACGCTTTCCGCTATATAAGGGCTGCTGTTGAAGGTGGTGTGGAGATGGGTGTTTACCCCGAAGTAGCGAAACAAGTTGTTGCACAGACACTACGCGGAGCCATTGACCTTATGGAGACCAATGACTCACACCCTGAGATGGAGATTGACAAGGTTACAACTCCTGGTGGAACCACTATAAAAGGGTTGAATGAGATGGAGGCTAACGGCTTTACAAATTCAGTAATCAAAGGACTGAAAGCAAGTTTCATAAAGTAAACCTTAAATGAGTAGAAGAGCACATTTCGCTACCAAATTCGGAGTACTGATGGCAACCGTAGGGTCTGCCGTAGGGCTTGGCAACATTTGGCGTTTTCCCTATCAAGCGGGAGAGAACGGTGGTGGCGCTTTTCTTTTAACATACGCTCTTGCCGTTCTGCTTATAGGCATACCTGCTATGGTTGCCGAGTTCATAGTAGGACGTGAGAGCCACTTGAACGCCGTTGGAGCATTCAAGAAAATTGCTCCTAAGAAAGCCTGGGGCGGTATAGGATATTTAGGCGTTTTTACCGGGTTTATGATTGACTGCTATTATTGTGTGGTAACGGGTTGGACACTCTACTACCTCTTCCTTGCCGCAAGTGATAACTTGTTAGGACTAAGTGTTGACCAATATTCACTAATGTTCAGCACATATTCCTCAAGTGTGTTTCCCCCGATATTCGCACTAGTTTCAGTCATACTGATTACAGGTGTAATTGTGTCATTAGGAGTTCAGAAAGGTATTGAGACTGCGTCAAAAATAATGATGCCTCTCTTGTTCCTTCTACTGCTGGCTCTTGCAGTGAACTCCTGTCTTTTGGAAGATTCACAGACCGGTCTTGAATTTCTGTTTATCCCTAATTGGAGCGAGTTTACTATAGATACCATTCTTTCTGCAATAGGTCAGGCATTCTTCTCCCTTAGTCTTGGTATGGCGTGCCTTGTAACATACTCATCTTATTTCACAGATGACGTGAACCTAATTGGCACCGCCTCTAAAATATCTGTAATTGATATGGGAGTGGCGGTTTTGGCAGGCGTGATAATATTTCCCGCAGTATTCACATTTGGAATGGAACCAGAGCAAGGTCCGGGGCTTGTATTCAAAGTTCTGCCCAATGTCTTCTCTCAAATGCCATTAGGATATCTGTGGTCACTGCTTTTCTATGCCCTTCTCTTCCTTGCAGCACTCACATCATTCATCTCCATTACTGAGGTGGTGGTGGCATACATATCTGAGGCATTCAAGATTTCAAGAGTTAAGTCAGTTATACTTACGGGATTAACCTTCACACTGCTCGGCTCTGTATGCTCTCTCTCATTCGGACCTCTGAGCGGTTTCACAATAGCCGATAAAAACATATTTGACTCACTTGACTATCTTGCCACAAACATACTGCTTCCTTTGGGAGGTATATTGACCTCTATCTTTGTAGGTTGGAGGCTTGACAGGAAAGTTATTGAGAAACAACTTAATATAAAAGGCAAGAAAGGCGCGGCATTCCTTAAGGTGTACATCTTTTTCCTACGATATATAGTTCCTGCATCAGTCACTTGCGTACTTGTGACAGGGCTTCTCAGTTGATTTACTGATTTGGCATCAACTCTCCACTCCGCCATAACCTTTAAGACTTAATGTTATGGCATTAAAAGATTATTTCTTCTTTACAAAAGAGGAGCGTCGTGGCGTGGCGGTGCTCTTAGTTATCATTTGCATTCTCATCGGGGTAAGAGTAGTTATAGCCGCATCACAAGCCCCCTCCAATTCCTCCCATTCCTCCCATTCCTCTAATTCCTCCATTTCCTCCACTCCCGGATATAGAAGGTATATCAAGCACGATGCAGGAAAGATTGAACTAAATACGGCAGATTCCATTCAACTTCAGGAACTCAAAGGCATAGGGCCAGGATTCGCACGCCGCATTGTAATCTATCGGGAGAAACTTGGAGGCTACTACGCAATAGAGCAACTTATGGAGGTCTATGGTTTCACAGAGAAACTCTACAACCTCATTAAGAATGACATATCTGTTGATGCTTCAAAAATAAGGAAAATCAACATAAACCAAATGGATATATCACGCCTGAAACGTCACCCGTACATATCATACTATGAGGCTAAGGCAATCTATGAATATCGCATTAAACAGCCTGACGCAAAGGTCAAAAACCTTGATGAAATGGCAAATATTCCAGACCTCGAGGAGAATTGGCAGGTGATAAGGATTTATATTACTGCGGAATAATATACTTAGTAAAGTTATTTTTATGTATCTTTACACCTATTATGACAAAACTGTATAATCTGTTTTTAGAGTGCGGCAAAGTAACTACTGACAGCCGCAACTGCCCTGAGAGTTCTATGTTTTTCGCCCTGAAGGGGGAGAATTTTGATGGAAACAAGTACGCCGCCTCCGCTCTGGAGAAGGGTTGCCGTTACGCAGTGGTCTCTGACCCCGATGTGGCATTGAGTGATAAATACATTTTGGTGGATGACACCTTGAAGGCACTTCAAGACCTTGCACGTGAGCATCGCAAGGCAATGGGGACCACCATCGTGGGAATTACGGGAACAAACGGAAAGACCACCACAAAAGAACTTGTAAGCACAGTTCTTTCAAAAATGGGGAACGTGCTATACACAGAAGGCAATCTGAATAACCATATAGGCGTACCGCTTACATTACTGAGAATTACCAAACAACATAAGATAGCAGTAGTGGAGATGGGAGCCAACCACCCGGGAGAAATTAAGACACTTGTGAATATTGTCTGCCCCGATTACGGACTGATAACAAATGTAGGGCGTGCCCACCTTGAGGGGTTCGGGAGTTTTGAAGGGGTGAAGCGTACCAAAGGAGAACTCTATGACTACCTGCGAGCCAACGGCGGTCGAGGATTTCTCTTTACAGACAGCACGGACCTTACAGAGATGGCAAAAGGACTACCGGTAATTGGTTACGGAACCGCCGATACAGATACAAACTATGTTAGCGGACAAGTTGTAAAAGGAGGTTCCCCCTACCTGAGTGCAGATGTAAAATGTTTTGATGAAACCGTACATATTGACACAAAACTGATTGGAGATTACAACATATCAAACCTACTCTCCGCTGTTTGCGTAGGACGCTTCTTTGATGTGCCTATGAGCGCTATTAAAACAGCCCTTGAGGAATATACACCTTCAAACAACCGTTCACAACTGCTGAAAACAGAGCATAACACCCTGATAGTTGACGCCTATAACGCCAATCCAACAAGTATGACCGCCTCAATCAAGAATTTCGCCACACTTGACCTGCCAAATAAAATGTGCATATTAGGTGATATGGGAGAACTTGGGGCAGACAGCGTAAGTGAGCATACAAAAATAATTGAATTACTTAAAAATTGCGGACTGACAGATATCTTCTTTGTAGGACACAGGTTTCGTGAAGTTAGCAGCGGATACAAATATTTTGATACCGCCGCAGAACTTAAAGAGTATCTTAAAGAGAATCCGATAAAGGGGAAGACAATACTTGTAAAAGGCTCAAATGCTAATAAACTATTCACATTAGTGGAATCCTTATAAGATTTTTCGCTGACGCTCAAAATGACGATGAAAACAAACTATAAAAGAAGAGAGACCATTCAAGCCAATGTTGGAATGGTGACGGTGGGTGGAGAGGCACCAATAAGGGTGCAGTCAATGCTTAACACATCTACCAACGACACAGAGGCAAGTGTGGCTCAGTCCATAAAGATTATTGAGGCAGGCGGAGAGATAGTGCGTCTTACAACACAAGGTGAGCGAGAGGCAAGAAATATGGCAGCCATACGCTCCAGATTAAATGAAGAGGGATATGCCGCCGTACCACTTGTAGCCGATGTGCACTTCAACCCCAAAGCCGCTTTTGAAGCGGCGCGGCACATAGAGAAAGTCCGCATCAATCCGGGCAATTTCGCTCAAACGCTTGAAGAGGCGGATGAGAAATTCACCGCATTTATAAAACTTTGTAAAGAGAAAGGAGTTGCAATAAGACTGGGAGTAAACCACGGTTCACTGAGCAAACGGATAATGGAGCGTTACGGAGATACCCCGGAAGGTATGGTGGAGAGTTGTATGGAGTACCTGCGAATCTGCAAGAGAGAGAATTTCAGCAATGTAGTAATATCTGTAAAGGCGTCAAATGTGAGGGTTATGGTGCATACAGTACGCCTTATGGCAGCCACGATGGACGCTGAAGGACTCAATTTTCCTCTACATTTAGGCGTTACAGAGGCTGGAAATGACTTTGAAGGAAGGATTAAGAGTGCGGTAGGCATTGGAACACTTCTCAGTGACGGTATCGGGGATACAATACGTGTGTCACTAAGCGAGGCACCTGAGCGAGAGATTCCAGTGGCTCGTGAAATTGTCAGATTCATCAGTGAGCGAGCGAACGCCCCGCAAATGCCAGAGGCGGACACCTCATTCATAAACCCATACAAATACATACGCCGTACCACAGATAAAATCGGAGTTCTTGGCGGAGGTCAGGTACCCGAGATTCTTAGTGCTTCAGATACCCTCCCGGATGGTGTGATTGAATGCAACCTTACAAGCGGTAACGCCTTAGGAGAAGGACGGCTCTTCTTTGCTAAACTCCACGATGAAAAGTGCGTGGCACCTGTAGTCATAAGCCGTCATTACGGCAGAATGAGTAAAGAGGAACTAATAGTAAGAGCCTCCTGTGAACTTGGACCACTGTTCATTGACGGACTTGGAGACGGAATACGTATTACTGCCGATGAAATGGAGCATAACTTCATTGATGACCTTATGCTGACAATACTTCAGGCGGCACGAGCCCGTATAAGCAAGACAGAGTATATCTCCTGTCCGAGTTGCGGACGCACACTCTTTGACATAGAGGGTACAATAGCAAAAATCAAGGCTGCAACCGCAGGTCAGAGCCACCTGAAAATAGGAATTATGGGCTGCATTGTAAACGGTCCCGGAGAGATGGCTGACGCTGATTACGGTTATGTAGGAGCGTCACCAAACCACATTAGCCTGTACAAAGGTCAGCAAGTTGTACGCAAGAACCTACCACAAGATGAGGCGGTTGAAGCCCTTGTACAACTTATTAAAGATAACGGAGACTGGAAATAGCCTATGAGCAACAAATGGCGGACAATACTTAAAGTAGTTATAATGGTAGGCGCTTACGGATACCTCGCCTATCTTCTGCTTACATTTGACCGCTATGACCAACTTATCTCAAGTTTTCAAAACCTCACAATTTCACGCTGGTTTTTACTTATTGCGGCATTTCTGCTTATGCCTGTGAACTGGGGCGTGGAGGCGTGGAAATGGAAAACAGTAACCTGCAATCTTCAGGAACTCACATTCGGCTCCGCCTACAAAGCGGTGCTTATGGGTTTGGCATCAGGGTTCTTCACACCAAACAGAATATGTGACCCTGTAGGGCGGGTAATGCCACTTAATGAAGGGAATAAAGGCAAAGGCGTGATGCTCTCATTTGTCTGTACGGCGGCACAGTCTTTTGCCTGCGTATGCTTTTTACTAATATCATTAAGCATAGGCTCATTGCCTCAATTTTTATCGGTTTCATCAGTAGTTTTAGTATCTGTTGCCATAGTGGCGTATCTTACCCTGCCTCTTTGGGGCAGGTATGTGAGCATACCAAAATCACCCGTTATTGATAACGCATTCAGGGCTATGGATGAGGTCTCCTACCCTCTCCTGCTCAGTGTCTCTGCCGAATCAATATTGAGATTCGCAATCTACAGTACTCAATATTATCTGATGTTGCTTTTTATGGGCGTGGAACTCAGCCCGTTTATGGCACTAGTACTAATCCCCGTTAACTATTTCCTTATTACAGTAACCCCATCGGTATCATTTTCTGAAGTTGGAATAAGAGGCTCCTACGCATCACTTCTAATAGGCGGATTCACCGGAGAGCCGGTAGCCGCAGCCATAGCCGCAGTAATAGTGTGGATTATAAACTACATACTGCCACTCATTGCTGGAACACTATTTGTAGCAAGGTGTAAATAAGGCGGATGAGCACCTCAAATGAAATCAAACTGAAATTTTTTTTGATTTTCCCGCCAATTGCACTAATTTTGCGAACTCAAATTTACACATTATTATATTATGAGTGGGAAAAAACTTGTAGGAGAGAAGATTAAAGCCATACGTGAGGCTAAGAAAATGAGCCTGCAGACACTGTCAGAGAACAGTGGTCTGGAGCAATCTTTAGTTGAGCAAATAGAAGGGGATGTGAATATCCCTGGATTGTCTCCACTACTAAAGATAGCACGCGCCTTGGGCGTGCGCTTAGGAACATTCCTTGATGATAATGACAACATAGGCCCTGAGGTATGCCGTGCTGGCGTAACTGAGAAAAGCCTCAGCACATCAAACACAAAGAGCCGTTCAAACTCACACCTTGACTTTGCGTCACTTGCAAGCCACAAGGCAGGCCGCTCAATGGAGCCGTTCATAATAAATATTGAGCCAGCCGATGAAAAGAGACTTATTCTCTCATCACACGAGGGAGAGGAGTTCATCTATGTGCTTGAGGGAGTTGTAAAAATAGTTTACGGCAAAAACACATATCTGCTTGAAAAGGGAGACAGCATTTACTATGACTCCATAGTAGAGCACCTTGTATGTGCCGGAAATAATGAAAATTCAAAAATTCTTGCGGTAGTGTACGCACCGCAATAATAGTTAATAGTTAAAAAAGAAAAGTGAAAAGTTGAAAGTTCCTCCCTTCAGGGAGGTTAGGAGGGAACTTTTATTTTTTCTTTATTCACTTTTCACTCAATAAAAATGGTATCATTAAGTAATAACACATTAGGGGATTGGTTGGAGCATTGGGCTGAGACCACGCCTGACAAGGAGTACATTGTCTATTCTGACCGTGACCTGCGTTTCACATGGAAAGAGTTCAATGAGCGTGTTGACAACCTTGCCAAGGGAATGCTTGCCATCGGGGTGGAGAAAGGGAGCCACGTAGGTCTGTGGGCTACAAACGTACCAGACTGGCTCACATTCCTTTACGCCTGCGCAAAGATTGGAGCGGTATGCGTTACAGTAAACACAAACTACAAGCAGAATGAACTTGAGTACCTGTGTGAGAACTCAGATATGCACACCCTCTGCATAATTGACGGCACTTGGGACTGTGACGATGTAGATATGACCGACAAGATGCTGCCAGACCTGAAGACCTGCCAGCGAGGTCCTCTCCACAGTGAGCGTTTCCCTAAAATGAAGAATGTCATCTACATAGGTCAGGAGAAACACCGTGGAATGTACACCACGTCAGAGATACTACTTTTAGGACAGTCCATTACCGATGAGAACCTGAAGAAGGCTAAAGCAGCGGTCACCTGCCACGATGTAGTGAATATGCAGTACACCTCAGGAACCACAGGTTTCCCAAAAGGCGTAATGCTCACACACTACAACATAACCAATGACGGTTTCCTCACCGGAGAGAATATGAAGTTCACGCAAGATGACAAACTATGCGTCTGCGTGCCGCTCTTCCACTGCTTTGGAGTGGTGCTTGCCACTATGAACTGCCTTACGCACGGCTGTACAGAGGTTATGGTGGAGAAATTTGACCCACTTGTGGTACTTGCATCAGTGCACAGGGAGCGTTGCACAGCACTCTACGGCGTACCCACTATGTTCATCGCCGAACTAAACCACCCTATGTTCTCTATGTTTGACCTAACCTGCCTCCGCACGGGAATTATGGCAGGCAGCCTCTGCCCTGTGGAACTTATGCGTCAGGTCAGTGACAAGATGCACCTTACAATAACAAGCGTCTATGGACTCACAGAGTCATCACCAGGTATGACACAGACCACCATAGATGACACATTTGAGCAACGATGCACAACCGTAGGACGCAACTATCCGTTTGTAGATGTCAAGGTATTAGACCCTGAGACAGGCGAAGAGTGCCCTGTAGGCGTTCAAGGAGAGATGTGCTGCAAAGGCTTCAATGTTATGAAAGGCTATTACAAAAACCCCGAAGCCACGGCAGAGACCATTGACAAGAACGGATACCTTCACTCAGGTGACCTCGGTGTGAAAGATGAGGAGGGTTACTACCGCATAACAGGCCGTATCAAGGATATGATTATACGTGGCGGAGAGAATATCTATCCGCGTGAGATTGAGGAGTTCCTCTACCACCTTGACGGCGTGAGTGACGTCTCTGTGGCAGGCGTTCCGTCAAAGAAATACGGCGAGGAGGTGGGAGCCTTCATAATACTTAAAGAAGGCGCTAATCTACACCCCGATGATGTAAAAGATTTCTGTAAAGGCAAAATAGCCCGATACAAAATACCAAAATACATATTCTTTGTAAAAGAGTTCCCACTTACAGGCAGCGGCAAAATACAGAAGTTCAAGTTAAAGGACTTGGCGCTGAAACTGTGTGAAGAACAGAATATTGAGATAATTTAGAGTGGACAGTGGAAAGTGGACAGTGGACAATTATTACACTGTCAACTGTCAACTGTCAATTGTCAACTAACATAAGTTATGAATTTAGTAATAGTTGAGTCCCCTGCAAAGGCAAAGACCATTGAGAAGTTTTTAGGTAGTGACTACCACGTAATGTCAAGTTTCGGTCATATCCGAGACCTCAAGACAAAAGACATAAGCATAGATTTCAAAGACGGCGGTTACAAACCCATCTATGAAGTCCCAGCCGACAAGAAAAAGTTAGTCGCTGACCTGAAGAAACAGGTTAAAGCGTCAGACAAAGTATATCTTGCTTCCGATGAAGACCGTGAGGGAGAGGCAATAGCGTGGCATCTGGCAGAGGTATTAGGGCTTGACAAGGAGAACACAAGCCGCATAGTGTTCCACGAGATTACAAAGCCAGCCATACTAAAAGCAATAGAGGAGCCACGCACAATAGACTTGAACCTTGTAGATGCACAACAGGCACGCCGCGTGCTTGACCGCATCGTGGGATTTGAACTATCACCAATACTTTGGAAAAAGATTAAGCCGGCACTCTCAGCAGGACGTGTGCAGTCAGTTGCCGTAAGACTCATCGTGGAACGTGAGCGTGAGATACGTGACTTCAAAGTAGAGAACTATTACAAGATAAGCGCCCTTTTTGTAACCGCTGACGGAGAGGCGTTAAAAGCCGAACTTGACAACCGATTCACAAATAAAGAGGAGGCTGTTGCGTTCATAGAGAAGTGCAAAGAGGCTGAGTTCACCATATCAGACATAGTTACAAAGCCAGCGCACCGCACACCGGCGCCACCATTCACAACATCAACACTGCAACAGGAGGCGTCACGCAAATTAGGCTTCTCAGTGTCACAAACAATGATGATAGCCCAACGCCTCTATGAGAGCGGACTTATAACATATATGCGTACCGACTCTGTAAACCTCTCATCACTTGCCGTAAACACAGCAAAAAAAGCCATTACAGAGACATACGGAGCGGAGTACAGCAAACCACGCCGTTACACCACAAAATCAAAAGGTGCTCAGGAGGCACACGAGGCAATACGCCCAACCTACATTGAGAACAGCAGCATTACAGGCTCACGTCAGGAGACAGCCCTCTATGACCTAATATACAAACGCACGTTAGCCTGTCAGATGGCAGATGCTGAGATAGAGCGCACTGTAATTACAATCAACTCAAAATCAACCACATATAACTTTATAGCAACCGGAGAGATAATCAAGTTTGACGGATTCCTGAAACTATACAAAGAGGGCGTTGATGATGAGAATCAGGAGCAAGATATAAACATACTGCCGTCAGTTAAGAAAGGAGACAAACTACAGTATGACACCATAGAGTGCACAGAACGTTTCACACAACACCCACCACGATACACAGAGGCGTCACTCGTACGCAAGATGGAGGAACTTGGCATAGGACGCCCTTCAACATACGCCCCAACCATTACAACAATACTCTCACGTGAGTATGTGGTAAAAGGAGACAAAGAGGGGGAGAAACGCCCATACAATATAATAAAACTCAAGAACGGCAAAATATCAGAGAGCAATAAGACAGAGGTCATAGGAGCGGAGAAAGGCAAACTGCTGCCAACCGATACCGGTATGGTGGTTAATGACTACCTTGCCAATAACTTTAAAGAGATACTTGACTACAACTTCACCGCCGACGTTGAGAAAGACCTTGATAAGGTGGCGGAGGGTAAGGCAAAGTGGGAGAAGACAATAGACACCTTCTATAAAGGATTCCACAAACTTATAGAGACCGCATCAAAACAGAAGGCGGAGCATAAAGTTGGCGAGCGCATACTAGGTACAGACCCTAAGAGCGGACGCCCCGTCTCAGTAAAGATAGGACGCTTTGGCGTAGTGGCACAGATAGGAACAGCGTCAGACGCTGAAAAACCGCAGTTTGCAAGCCTCAAGAAAGGGCAATCAATTGAAAGCGTGACACTTGAAGAGGTTCTTGAACTATTTAGACTACCACGTGAACTTGGTGATTTTGAAGGCTCAAAAGTAGTTGCCGCACTCGGCAGGTTTGGAGCATACATAAGCCACGCAGGCAAGTTCTGCTCACTGCCTAAGAACCTTGACCCCGTAACCATAACCCTTGATGAGGCGATAGCCCTTATTAAAGAGAAGCGAGAAGCGGAGGCTAACAAGGTGTTCCGCACATTCAGTGAAGACCCTTCAGTTCAGTTGCTCAATGGCAGATACGGCATCTACCTGTGCAAGGACAAGACAAACTACAAACTGCCAAAAGGCACTGACCCAGAGAAACTTACCTACGCTGATTGCGTTAAAATTATGGAGTCTGATTCCGCAAAATCTGCTGGTAAATCCAGATTTGCACACCGCAAAAAATGATATTAAACAGTGAGAAACCGGGCTAAAATTACAAAAAAAATGCAGTTTTAGCCCAGTTTCTCATATATACTGTTGATATTTGCATATTGCATATTGCAAATTTTACATTATTGTAACACCTTCAACACCATTCTAAGGGGATTCTGCGGGAATTTTGCATTAAATTAAATTTTTTAACATTTCAAATCAAATTTTAACATTTGTTTTAACTATCTTTGTACCAAAATTGGTGCAAATAGCATCTAAACACCTAAAAATCAACGCTGTTCACACCAATCCAAATTTTAGAAATGTTAAAAAATTAAAGATGTGAAAAAGAGTTTACTACTTACATTAGTTTCTTTATTGGTTTTTAATGCTGTGGCGTGGGGAGAGTACACTATTACACTAGCCACGTCAGAAGTAACCGTTTCCGGGAATAATGGTATATCATCTCAAAGTTTGGGTGGCTCCGCTTCTGTAAAAAAAATAACAATTGAAGTTAGATCAAAAGCTAAAACTTATACGAATCCATTTAAGATAGGTACAAGTAGCAGCGGTAGCACAGAGCTCTATAACGGTAACTGCCAATGGACATCGTATCCTGAAACTACTCCTTCTGTTAATAAAACGTATGATAGTCCAAGTAAAATATCAACCATCTATTTCAAAAACACAACAGCCTGGGCACTTACATCAAAAGACAGATACTATAAGAATGTTGAATTAACTATTGTTGCTTCAAATCTTGAATTTGGCTCTGTAACGGCTGGTTCTTCGGCTACAAAAAAATTTGATGTATTTGCAACATCCAAACCAACTTTGATTTACCCTGCGGAATGTTCTGTCAGTGTTTCACTTAAAAGTGGGTATTGCTATGAGGTTTCGGTTACATTTAAGCCTACCTCCGTTCAAGAATATTCTGGAAACATAACAATGGGCGAACAGGTTGTAGCGACTGTTTCTGGCACTGGTTCTCTTCCTACCCCTACAAACCTTGGAGTTGTAATGGACTACACTAAGGCTAAATTAAGTTGGACAGCAGTCAGCGGGGCAGAGAAATATATAATTACATACGGTGATTCCACAAAAACCACTACGGGCACAAACATTGATTGTGACGGCTTGCACCTTGGCACACAATATACATTCTCTGTTAAGGCATTTGCAAATAATACATCATCTGCCGCTGCTGAAATAAGCGATAAAACCAAAGACCTTGCGGCGTCAGCATATATAAATGTAAGCAACGCATCTTACTCATCTGTAGAGGCTCAGTGGGCGGCAATTCCTGATGCTACAGGATATTATATTGTATCAAATAATGGGGTGGTTAATATTTTTGACGGTGGCACAACCACATCGGGGACACTTGTAGGCTTAATGCCTAACAAAACCTATACATTTACTGTTTATGGTATGTATGGTGATGAGGTGTCAAAAAATGGCACAACCTCAACTGAAATAGGCACTTCTACGACAAAATGTGACCCACAGAATGTGTCAGACTTTACATTAAAGGATTGTACAGGAGGCGGACTTGATTATAACGAGGCAGAGAAATTGATATCAACAAATTTGAATGACCCAAAGATTTCATTCTCATTTGCAGCCAAGGATTTGAGTAAGATATTCCCTGCAACGGGATACAAATTCACTGTGTATGAATCTGCTGATAACACAAACTGGACAATATCGGATTTTGCGACGGAAGAGGGTAAAGTTAAATCAGGCTCTGCTAATGTTCAGCTGAAAAAGGAGACCAGATATATCAAGGTTGCATACAAGGGTAATTTCTGTGCTCAATTCAGTAATATAAACATTTATCAGGGCTCATATCTTGAGGTTCCTGAGACAACAGTTGATTTTGGCAATGTGGGCATCGGGGAGAATCCTACTAAAGACATAGTGGTAAATTACTCTACTATGGTTGGTAATGTATCAGTATCAAAGGAAATCTCTGATAAATTCTCTATAGATAAAATACAGGTTGGTAAAGATGATTGCGGCTATGGTTCAGAGAATATCAAGGTTACATTTGACGGAAGCGAACAGGGTGCTTATGAGGGTACTATTACCATAGGTAGTGTAAATGTTACCATTAAAGCAAATGTAACCCTGCCTGTTCCAACACTAACAGCAAGTGAAATTACATACAATTCCGCAAAACTTAGTTGGAACGCTGTTGACGGTGCAGAGAAATATAAACTAAACTTTATCGGCGGAAACTCTATAGAGACAACTGACACCTGGTCTGTTTGTGACACCCTTAAGTTACACTCATCTAATCAGTTTACTGTACAGGCATACGGTGGTGGTCAATATACTGACCCAAGTAATGTTGTTACAGTTGACACCCCTGACCTTGCGGCTTCCGCTTCATTCAGCGTAAGCAACCCGTCTTACTCATCTGTAGATGCTCAGTGGGCGGCAGTACCTGATGCTACAGGATATAGGATTGTATCAAATGATGGTGTGGTTAACGTTTTTGACGGCGGAGCAACTACATCGGGTATTCTTGTAGGACTACAGCCTAATAAGACATACACATTTACTGTTTACGGTATGTATGATAATGATGTATCAAATAATGGTAAAGCATCAAATGAAATAAGCACCAAGGAGACAAAATGTGAGTCACAGAGTGTATCAAACTTTACATTGAAGGATTGCACAGGAGGCGGATTTGATTATAGTGAGGCTGAACAATTGATAACAACTGATAAGAATGAACCAAAGATTTCATTCTCATTTGAGGCTAAGAATTTAAGCATATTCCCTGCAACTGGTTATAAATTCACTGTAAAGGAGTCTTCTGATAATTCTAATTGGTCAACTGCCTGGACAACGGAAGAGGGCAAGGTTAAATCAGGTACTGCTAATGTTCAGTTGAAAAGGGATACCCGATATATTAAAGTTGCATATAAGGGTAACTTCTGTGGTCAATTCAGTAACATAAACATTTATCAGGGTTCTTATCTTGAAGCATCACCTGAGACTGTTGATTTTGGAACCGCTAAGGTAGGTCAGAATGTAGATGCCAAGACTATAAGTGTTAACTACTCTACTATGGAAGGTGATGTCATAAGTGGTAATGTAGAGCGTTTCCAGACAAGCAAGAATATTGTTGGTGCTGATGATTGCGGATATGGCGTAGAGAAATTTGATGTTTCAGTAAATACAGAGGTTGAGCCTGGCACTTATCAGGCAGACATAACTGTGGGAACACAAAAAGTACCTGCAAAGATAACCATTGAGGCTTTGCCTGCCGCCAATATTACTGCCGCCGCTACTGGTAAGAGTGCCATAAGTGTTCAGTGGGATAAGGTATCGGGTGCTACAGGCTATAAACTTACTTGTGATGCTGCTGGTATAGATGTTACCCTACCCGATACAGGCAGTGAGCATTATAGTTATAACGCCACAGGGCTTGAAGAGAACACTCAATATACATTTACTATAACCACAATGTATAACGATATTGAGAACAATAGTGTTGATGTAGGTGTAACCACCTACTCTACAATAAATGTTACAGCGGCAGGTGAGGCAACAGCCACCACATCGTGGACACTTACAGGTATTGAGGGGAAATGGAACAAGACTGAGAACTCTTTTGAGGTTGGTTCTAACGTAACAATTGAAGCTAGTAATTCAAACACTTGCGCTAAGTTTGACAAACTAATGGTTGGCGAAACCGCCTACACAAGCAACCCACAAGTATTTGCAGTGAACGCACCTGTAACAGCAACCATCTACTACACAGGCAAGGAACTGGAGGCACCTGAACTAACAGCAACCTGTGGCAGTAAGAGTATAGTTGAGTTAAGTTGGAATGAGGTTGAGTGTGCCGACAATTACACCATATATATCAATGGAGAGGAAGTAGCCACAGGCATTACAGCCACATCATACACTGCAACTGAACTGACACCTGCCACTGACTACTCATTTGAGGTGAAGGCAGTAAGCGGCACTCTTGAATCAGTATCAGAAACTGTTTACGTAACAACCTACGGAATCATCAATGTTCAGGCAGCCGGAGATGCCGTTGGGGCAACATCGTGGACACTTACAGGTATTGAGGGCAAATGGAACAAGAGTGAGGAGTCATTTGAGGTTGGTTCTCAAGTTTCTATACTTGCAAACAACTCTGATGCAGGTGTAATCTTTGACAAGATTCAATACTACAGCGGTGAGAGCACCGTTAATCCAACATCAATAACCGTGCTTAACGCCTCAGTCGCTGAAACCTGGGCTGGTATCTACTATAAATATAACGGAGTTGCAAAAACCGATGACGGTGAGGTGTTCCAAACTCTCAATGACGCTGTTGAGTATTCTAAGACTCACGCGGTATCTGAGATAACACTTCTTGCAGACCGTACTTCAGAGAAACTTGATGTAACATCTGGTTCTAACATAACCATTAACGGTCAAGGATTCAAGATAGGCGATGTAACTGTGGAATCTGACGCTAAACTTACCACAAGCGGCACACTTATAATTGGTGACCTTAATATTAAAACAGAGTATCGCAACTCTGGTGAGGTTGACCCTAAAGATGACAACCTGCAAGTAACAGGCAAGGCAAGTTTTGACAAGATTCTGGACCCAAGTGGGAAGGTGAACTCAAAACTGTACTATGGATTTGCAGTTCCATTCAATGTCAATGTTGACAATATGTATGCAGTTAAGAGTGACGGCTCAGATGTCAAACTTGAATACACAGAAAATTACTTTGTCTATGAGTACAATGGTACTAAACGTGCATCAACTGGTAAAGGATGGGTTCAATTGCCTGCTAATGCAGAGTTGATTCCAGGAAAAATGTATCTGATGGCATCAAGATATGACAATGTGATTAGATTCTATAAATCTGAAGGTGCTCCTATTGTATCTGATGCAACACAACTAACCCTTGAAGAGTTTCCTGCTACAGATGATAGAAACAAGGGATGGAATGCTCTTGGTAATAGTCAGATATTCCACGTAGATGTATCATCTGACACTCAATATGCTCAGGTGCTTAAAAATGGTTCTCTATCTTATGATGTAGTATGTCTTTCTGATGAGAGCTTTGCCGTTGCGGCGCCGCTGTTCATCCAGTATGCTTCCGGTTCTAAAGAAGTGAACCTATCTATGAAGTCTCACAGTTCTTTACGTTCTGCATCTGTTGAGAATGAGACATTCAATTTGCGTATTACAGGAAGTAATAGTGCAGAGTATGCAGACCAATTGTTCTTAACTGCATCTGAATATGCATCTGCAGATTATGTTATTGGCAGGGATTTGGCTAAGATGGGTGATTTGACAGGTGTAAGCGAGGCTCGTATTTGGATGAAAGCAAAGAGTGCTAATCTTTGTGTTATGGATGCAAAACTTATCAATGGTGTAGCAGTAATTCCATTGGGCATATATGTACCTAAAGCCGGTAATTATGATTTCTACTTGAATAGTTTTGCTGATGGTGTGAAACTTGAACTATTGTATAATGGAGAAATTATTCATAACTTTGCTGACGGAAGTTTCTCAACTGCCATAGCAAAGGGTACAAATGATAGTTATTCTCTGAAAGTGTCTGTTTATGCTGATGCTCCTGTAATAACTTATGCTGATGAAGTTGATGGTGTGGAAGCGTACATTGCAGAGAACATACTATATATAAAGGGTTTGAATAGTGGAGCGGAATACACCGTACTCACATTACAAAATAGAATTGCAAATGGTGTGGCTGATGGCGGTATTGAGCAGATTGCACTTCCTGCACAAGGTGTTTACATTATTGTAAGCGGTGAGACTACCATTAAGCTTTTAAATGACTAAATAAAACTATATAATATTATGATGGAATATAAAAAGCCTGTAATTACAGAGATTACATTGGATATAGAGAATGATTTTATGTGGACTGGTTCTACACTGCCAGAACCCTAACATTGTCTCTTGACCTATCTCAAAATCACTCCCGCCCCACTTTTCTGTGACGGGAGTTTTTTGCACTATCTTTACTCGTGGCTATGCCACTCGTGAAGATAGGCTGCACCTAAACAAAACCAAAAACGTTCCGTTTTTGAAACAGTACTTGTTTGTGAATTTGTGAGTAAACTCTCACTTCACAACGCGTACTTTTTTGCAAAAAATGCCTCGCATTTTTTGGTTTTGTGTTCAATTTGCACTATCTTTGTCGTCCGATTATTATTCAAAGTAAACTAAACGGTTGATAATCAGGTGTAAGCATCTTTTAGCCTAAGATGATTCCGACTTATGCCCCATTATGAGACCGCAGTTAAAAACGAATAAATTTTTAATAAAGTGGATACTTTAAGTTTTAAAACAAAATCAGTCAGCAAAGAGACCGCTGCTGCAAACAAAGAGTGGGTTGTAGTTGACGCTACAGACCAGATTATGGGTCGTTTCTGCTCTAAGGTGGCAAAACTTGCAAGAGGCAAGTATATGCCTAATTTCACACCACACGTAGATTGTGGTTACAATGTAATCATCATCAACGCCGACAAGGTTAAACTTACAGGTAAGAAGTGGACAGACCACATAACCCTTACCTTCACAGGCTATCCTGGCGGTCAGCGTGAGTGGAACCCAAAGAAACTTCAGGCAAAGAGCTCAAGATGCTACTTTGAGAAGGTGCTTAAGGGAATGCTCCCTAAGACAAAACTTGGTGATAAGATTCTTGGAAACATCTATGTATATGATGGAGCCGAGCACCCACACCAGGCTCAAAACCCAAAAGTAATTGACATTAACGCTCTTAATTAATACAGAAAACTATGGATGAAAAAATGACATACCTTGCTAACGCACTTGGTAGAAGAAAAGCCGCTATTGCACGCGTTTACGTTAAAGAAGGTAAAGGTGATATTATAATCAATAATCGTCCTCTTGCTGTATATTTCCCATCTGGTATGCTACAGTTTGTTGTTAAGCAGCCACTTGCACAATTAGGCGTTGAGGGCAAATATGATATTAAGGTTAATCTGCAAGGCGGTGGCAGCACAGGTCAGGCTGAGGCTTTGAGACTTGCAATTGCACGCGCACTTGTTAAGATAGACGCAGAGAGCAAGCCGGCACTTAAGGCTGAAGGCTTTATGACACGTGACCCACGTGAAGTTGAGCGTAAGAAGCCAGGTCAGCCGAAGGCTCGTAAGAGATTCCAGTTCTCTAAACGTTAATACGTTATATATTACACACCACCCCGATGCCGTCTGTATCGGGGTGGTTTTGATAATGCTCTTTGAAATTCTCCTCTTAACCTGAAGCAATGCCACACACAAGGCTAACGCTCTAATTTAGAGGGTGTTTGTATCTAAATCTATAAGATTTGCATTTGGCGACTACCTATAGATTGATATTATCCCAGAAAAAATATTAAAAAGATAACAACAATTTAAATTTATAATTTTATGGCAAGAACAAATTTCCAGGATTTGCTTGACGCAGGCTGTCATTTCGGACACCTCACACGCAAGTGGAATCCAGCAATGGCTCCTTACATTTTTATGGAGCACAATGGTATTCACATCATTGACCTTAACAAAACAGTAGTTAAAATTGACGAGGCTGCCGATGCTCTTCAGGCTTTGGCTAAGCAGGGTAAGAAAATTCTCTTTGTCGCTACAAAAAAGCAGGCTAAGGAGATTCTTGCAGAGAAGGCTACGTCAGTTAATATGCCTTACATTACTGAGCGTTGGGCAGGTGGTATGCTTACCAACTTTACAACAATCCGCAAGGCTGTTAAAAAGATGTCTAACATTGACAAGATGGCATCTGACGGCACATTTGACAACCTTTCAAAGCGTGAGAAACTGCAGATTTCACGTCAGAGAGAGAAACTTGAGAAGAACCTTGGCTCTATTGCAGACCTTACACGCCTTCCGGCTGCATTGTTTGTAATTGATACAGTTAAGGAGCACATAGCAGTTAAAGAGGCTCAGCGTCTGGGTATACCTGTATTCGGTATAATTGATACAAACGCTAACCCTAATGACGTTGACTATGTAATTCCAGCTAACGATGACGCTTCCAAGTCTATTGAGATAATTCTTGGCGCTGTTTGTGCAGCCATTCAAGAGGGTCTTCAGGAGCGCAAGCTTGAGAAGGAGGCTGAGGCAGCCGACGCCGCTTCAGAGGAACAGCCAAAGGCTGAGAAGAAGGGTGGCGCAGGCAAGTCTGGCAGAGCCCGTATCAAGAGAGGTAATGAGGGTGCTATGAACAACGCCCTTGCAGATAAATACAAAACAGAATCAGAGAAAGAGGAGGAATAATTTATGGCAAACGTAACAGTAGCAGATATAGCCAAGCTCCGCAAAATGACGGGTGCTGGTATGATGGACTGCAAGAACGCTCTTGCAGAGGCTGAGTGTGATTTTGACAAGGCGATAGAGCTTATCCGCAAGCGTGGTCAGGCAATTGCCGCAAAGCGTTCAGACAGAGAGGCTGCAGAGGGTTGCGTACTTGCTGCTAATGAGGGTGGTTTCGCCGCTCTTGTAGGAGTAAAGTGCGAGACAGACTTTGTTGCCAAGAACGCTGATTTCATTGCTCTTACAAAGAAGATTCTTGACGCCGCTATGGCTGCAAAACCTGCAAACCTTGAGGCTCTCAAGAACGTTAAGATAGGTGACCGCACAGTTGCTGAACTTATTACAGCACAGTCTGGCGTTACAGGTGAGAAGATGGAACTTGGAGCATACGAGTTTGTAGAGGGTCCTGCCACAACTTCTTACATACATAATGGTAACAAACTTGCCTCTATTGTAGCATTCAATGAGAACGCAGTTGAGAAGGTTCTTCACGAGGTAGCAATGCAGGTTGCCGCTATGAACCCAATCTCTATCAGCCGCGATGATGTTCCTGAGGATATCAAGGCTAAGGAACTTGAGATTGGCAGAGAGAAGGCACGTGAGGAAGGCAAGCCAGAGGCTATTCTTGACAGAATAGCGCAAGGTCGCTTGAACAAGTTCTTCCAAGAGAGCACACTGCTTGAGCAGGAGTTTATTATGGACGCCAAGAAGAGTGTGAAACAACACCTTGAGGAGGCATCAAAAACTCTTACCGCAACAGCATTCAAACGCTTTACATTAAATCAGGAATAAGATTCCTGATTTAATGCGAACAAAAAACACCATACATCACAAGATGTATGGTGTTTTTTTCGCCTTCTTTTATTGGGGCGTATCCACAAACCCCTACGCTTTGCGGTGGGCTTACGCCCTTTTTAACTTTTCTTTTTTCTTTATTAACTATTCCCTATTTATATAGGAATCGCTTTATACTGCGTTTAGGGGTCTTCTCAAACTCCTTCTCCACCTTCTCAATGGCAGAGAGACGGCAGAACGGCGGAATAACACGGTTCACCTGGTTCTTAATATTCTCAAGAATCTCCTCAATGGATTTGTTCTCAAGTTCTGTTTTCAGAACCGCCAAATCGGGGAATACAAGAGCGGTAAGTTTGCCTCCACGGTCAACAACAATGCTCTCCCCTACGCCAGGAATATTGTTCAGTTTGCCCTCTATCTCCTCTGGATAGATGTTCTGTCCTGAAGCACCTATAATCACACTCTTATTACGTCCACGAATGAATATGTTACCCTCCTTGTCCACAATACCGAGGTCTCCGGTACGCAGCCACCCATCTTTGAAAGCCGCCTTAGTGGCATCGGGGTTCTTATAATATTCTGTCATAACATTGTCACCTTTTACAAGTATCTCACCCACAATCTTATGCGGGTCAGCACTGTCAATGGTAACCTCCATACGGTCAACAGCCTTGCCACAAGAACGCTCCTTGAACTTATCCCAAGCCTCATAGCCAAGAATAGGACCGCACTCTGTCATACCATAACCAACGGTATAACAGAACTTTATCTGTCTCAGGCACTTCTCAACATCGTGGTTGAGAGCGGCACCGCCAATAATCAAATGCTTCAGTTGACCGCCAAACACGCCCATAACCTTGTCGTGAACCTGCTTACGCAGTTTACTGCCAATGCCTGGCAAATACCACAACTCACGCACCACAGGCTTCTTAATCTTAGGGAATACAGACTTCTGGAAAATTTTCTCAATAACCAAAGGCACAGTGAGCACCATATAGGGGTGAACCTCAGAGAAAGCCTTCATAAGTACCTGCGGTGAGGGAGCCTTGCCCAAGAAATATACGTGGCAGCCACCGGCAAGTTGGTAGAGCATCTCAAACGCAAGCCCGAACATATGGGCAAGCGGAAGCATAGAGACCATACTCCAGCCCGGATGGTTGGCAATGCCGTCCTCACCAAACTGAATGTTTGAGGAGATAGCCTTGTATGAGAGCACCACGCCCTTAGGGTCACTAGTCGTACCAGAAGTGTAGTTTATGAGCGCAGGCTTGTCAAAGTTGTCTATCGGATACTTGACATCCACCGGACCAAAGCCGTCAGAGTACTTCTTAGCAAACATAGCCTCCAAATTATCGGCAATCTCAGGCAACTTGTCATCAACGGAACTAAGCACCGCAAAATTCTGCATACAGATTATGCCAATCAAGTTAGGCATAGCCTTAGGGTCAAGGTTCTTGTAAACAAGGTCACCAACCATAAAGAGTTTGGCATCTGAGTGATTTACAAGAGAATGCACACTCTCAGGAGAGAATTCAGCGAGAATAGATACCGCCACTGCCTCATAAGTGGTTACAGCCATAAAACAAACAGCCCAATTCGCTGAATTACGTCCGCACAACGCAATCTTATCGCCCTTCTTAATCCCCGCCTTCTCAAATAAAATGTGTAATTCAGCCACCTTCCGCGCCATCTGCCCGTAGGTCAGAGTATAATCAGTTCCGTAATCTGACAGCGCAGGCTCATTCCAATAGTTTTTGACTGTGTTTTCAATAAAAGTCAGGTAATGATTCATAAGAAAACAGTTAATACAACATACAAACATACTAAAAAAATTTCTACTATCCTAATTTACAAGTTGAAATTTGTCAATTCATTATGTTTTTATTAATTTTGAACTCAAATAACAAACACAATTATGGCTACAGAGTTTCATTATCAGGCACCTTTCCCACTTGGAGAGGACACCACAGAGTACTATCTGCTTACTAAAGACTATGTTACAGTAAGCGAGTTTGAGGGCAAACCTATTCTTAAGGTTGCAAAAGAGGGTCTTACCGCTATGGCTAACGCCGCCTTCCGCGATGTCTCATTTCTGCTTCGCCGCGCTCACAATGAGCAGGTGGCAAAAATCCTAAATGACCCTGAGGCGTCAGAAAATGACAAGTATGTGGCTCTCACATTCCTTCGTAACGCCGATGTGGCTTGCAAAGGCAAACTTCCGCTATGCCAGGATACAGGTACAGCCATTATTCACGGAGAGAAAGGTCAGCAGGTTTGGACAGGCTACTGTGATGAGGAAGCCCTTTCACTTGGTGTGTTCAAGACTTACACAGAGGAAAATCTGCGTTACTCACAGAACGCTCCGCTTGATATGTACAAGGAGGTTAACACTAAATGTAACCTGCCTGCACAAATAGACATAGAGGCAACAGAGGGTATGGAGTACCGATTCCTTTGCGTTACAAAGGGCGGTGGCAGCGCTAACAAGTCATATCTTTTCCAAGAGACCAAAGCCCTGCTTACCCCTGAAAAATTAGTTCCGTTCCTTGTTGAGAAAGTCAAGACACTTGGAACAGCCGCCTGCCCTCCATATCACATTGCATTTGTAATTGGCGGCACATCGGCGGAGAAGAACCTGCTCACCGTAAAACTTGCCTCAACCCACTACTATGACTCACTTCCTACAACAGGTAATGAGTACGGACGTGCTTTCCGTGATGTTGAGTTGGAGAAAAAAGTTCTTGAAGAGGCTTGGAAGATAGGTCTTGGTGCTCAGTTTGGCGGTAAATATCTTGCCCACGATGTCCGCATAATACGTCTGCCACGTCACGGAGCATCTTGCCCTGTAGGTATGGGCGTAAGTTGTTCTGCAGACCGTAACATAAAGTGTAAGATAAACAAAGATGGTATTTGGATTGAGAAGATGGATGACAATCCTTCATCACTTATACCTGAGGCACTACGTAACGCTGGTGAGGGCGATGCCGTTAAGGTTGACCTTAACCGCCCGATGGCTGAGATTCTCGCTCAACTTGACAAGTACCCGGTATCAACCCGTCTGTCACTTAACGGAACCATAATAGTTGGTAGAGATATTGCTCACGCAAAACTTAAAGAGCGTCTTGACCGCGGTGAAGGGCTTCCACAATACATAAAAGACCACCCTATCTACTATGCTGGTCCTGCCAAGACTCCTGCTGGTATGGCTTGTGGTAGTATGGGACCAACAACCGCAAACCGTATGGACCCATACGTTGATTTGTTCCAAAAGAACGGCGGCAGTATGATTATGCTTGCAAAAGGTAATCGTAGCCAGATAGTCACCGATGCCTGCAAGGCAAACGGAGGCTTCTATCTTGGCTCTATAGGCGGTCCTGCCGCAATTCTTGCTCAAAACAACATTAAGAGCATTGAGTGCGTTGAGTATCCTGAACTTGGTATGGAGGCCATCTGGAAAATTGAGGTGGTTGATTTCCCCGCGTTCATTCTTGTTGACAACAAGGGGAATGATTTTTTCAAAAAACTTAACCATTAAAATTTTTAAATAATGAATGTACCCTATGTAGAGGACTATAACCCATCTGTGAAGGGTTATAGCCCCTCCCATATAAGTCTGTGACTCATATGGGTCCCTCCCCCTGTACGACCGCGGGGGTGCGGACGCCTCTTATAGGGTACATTCATTATAAATATTGTTATGAAATTATTTTTAAATAATCTGGAAGAGAGTGCGGCAGAGTTTCTCAAAGAACTTGGGGAACGCAAGGTTGTGGCTTTCTACGGCTCAATGGGTGCGGGCAAAACCACATTCATTAAGGCTATATGCAATGTATTGGGAGTTACAGATGCTGTAAACAGCCCCACCTTTGCCATTGTGAATGAATACCTTGCGGCAGACGGCAGTAATATCTATCACTTTGATTTCTACCGCATTAAGAAACTTGAAGAGGCGTATGACATTGGCTATGAGAACTACTTTTACAGCGGTAACCTCTGCCTTATAGAGTGGCCTGAACTAATAGAGGAACTACTTCCCGATGACGCAGTCCGTGTTCATATCACAGAAACCCCAGATGGTGCCAGAGAACTTACATACTTATGATTATAAAAACATTCACATCATTGATAGAGGCTCAAAGAACTCTTCAATTTCTACAACAAGCGGGTATAAACTGTTATCTGACAGATGAGATTATGGGCAGCACCTTTACCGTAGGGGTTGGTGGTGTAAAACTTAATGTAGATGAGGCTGATGCTTCAGAAGCACAGACACTACTCTCTGCGATGAAATAAAATTATTACATTACTGACCCGATGACAAAGAAACAGGAAATACAGATATTTGATGAGAAGAGAGTCCGCACCGTTTGGGATAGCGAACAGGAGAAATGGTACTTCTCAGTGGTGGATGTTTGCGGTGTGCTGACAGGCAGCACTGACCCACAATCATATTGGAGAAAATTAAAGCAGCGGTTGAAAGAAGAAGGAAATGAAACCGTGACAAATTGTCACGGTTTGAAAATGCTCGCCGCAGATGGTAAGATGCGTATGACAGATGTTGGTTAAATTTCATCAAACAAAGCAAGCGACTACTTGCTGCCTGAATAGCACACAATCCATCTTAACATCGTGGGGTTCAGTGGTTTCCCCGATGGTTGGTTCAATCTGACAACTAAAGCATACACCCATTTTGTAGCAGGCTGCACCGCTTAAAAGGCGGTCATAGTAGCCCTTGCCACGCCCAAGACGGTAACCGTCTGTGGTAAAGCCAATGCCCGGAACTATTACAAGGTCAATATCATTAATTGAAACATAGTCTGAGCCCACTGGTTCGCTGATATTGTACGCCCCTACGCACTGCCGCTCAGTATAAGGAAGAATCTTAAGAATATCTCCACAAACCACAGGCATAAAAAACCGTTTCACAGCCTTGAACCGCTCAAGTATAGGCAGAACATCTATCTCATCGGGTAGTGGGTTGTAAATCAGCACCTTATTTGCAGAGGCAAAATGCGGCTCAGCGGAGACAGCGGAGAGCAGGCACAAAGCTTCAGCCTCACGCTCCTCTATGCTCATTGCCTTAACACGAGCCTTGATGATTTTTCTTATTTCACTTTTCATTTAATTGTCAACTGTCCACTGTCAACTGTCCACTAAAACAGTTTCAACTGTCCGTCCTCTTCCGCTTCAGGTGCGGAGCCAGATGCGTCATCATCCTGAGCCGATGAAGCCTCAGCCGTATCATCGGGGAAACGGAGTGGCTCAAGAGGCTCTATAGAGGCTATCTCATTTGTTGTGAGACGTTTACCTTTGGCTTTCAAACTCTTAATGCCTATAAACTCATCAGCATCTACAATCATCAGCTCAGCCACAGAGCCGGCGGCATCGGGGGCGAATTTAACCTCAAGACGCGCATAGTAGTCATCCATAAGCAGAAGCAGACGGCTGTGTGGGTTCTCACCAAGGAAACTAACCTCTTTCTTGCTCTCCTCAAGCGGGAAACGCTTCAGGTAAGGGAACTTCTGGTCTGCATCATATAGGGCGGCTGTCCATATTTTTTCAGGGTCAAACTTCTCAACACGCAGAACATCATCTGCAAAGTGGGTGGTAAGTTCAAAACTCAAGTTCTGGTATGTGCCACGCTTTGTAATCATAAGAATTGTATCCTCTGACTCAAACTCACCAAGCAACTCTCCCCTGCCATCGTAGTTAAGGCGGTTTACATCTGCGTCATACCAAACCTCCCGTCCGCCAAGAGTTGAGACACCCTTCTGCTTCATATTCACCTTGAGTACATCATTCTTTGTGAATATGTTACCCATACTTGAACGTCCTTTGATGGCAATCTCACTGAAATCACGCTCAAACACAAGGTTCTTTAGTTTTGGACGAGGCTTGAGCCAGCACTTCACTATCTCCGCCTCACCGTTAGGATTAGCGCTGAAGTAAAGAATCTTAGTGCCTGGGGTACCCATAGTAAGGTCATACTCCTTGTCTCGGCTCAGACCACCTGCGGCAAAACGCTTGATGTATGAAGTTCCGTTCTTGCCATCGCGGTAAATCATATTATAGATGGTACGGTCATCGCCCTTCTTAAAGACACCTAACCACTGTACATTCTTGCCCACAAACACCTTCTCCTGAACCTTTATAACCTTAAACTTACCGTCCTTGTAGAATATTATGACATCATCAACACTTGAGCAACTGCACACAAGTTCATCGTGCTTGAGAGAGGTGCCTATGAAGCCCTCGTCACGGTTTATGTAGAGTTTCTCATTGGCGTCGGCAACCTTTGTAATCTCAATGTTGTCAAAGTTACGAATCTCCGTACGGCGTGGGTAGCGGTCTCCGTACTTCTCCTTCAGATGCTCAAACCACTCTATGGTGTGCTCCACTATATGCTCCATCTTGTAACGCACATCTTTGAGTTCAGCCTCTAAGGCGGCGTAAGCCTTGTCGGCGGCATCGGAGTTGAAACGCAGAATACGCTTCATCTTAATCTCAAGCAAACCAAGTATGTCCTCATCTTCAACAGGGCGGATGAATTTGGTTGCAAACGGCTCCAAACGCTTCGCGATATGAGCCACAGCCTCCTCATTGCTCTTGCTCTGCTCATACTCCTTATCCTTGTATATGCGCTCCTCTATGAATATACGCTCAAGGCTCATAAAGAAGAGTGATTCTAAAATCTCACTCTCACGTATGGCAAGTTCACGTTTCAGCAGTTTCAGAGTATTATCAGCACTGAACCGTAGCACGTCGCTCACTGAGAGGAAGTGAGGCTTGTCCTCATATATGACGCAGCAGTTGGGCGAAATGCTTGTCTGGCAGTCTGTAAAGGCGTAGAGAGCGTCAATGGTCTTGTCACAGGAACGACCGGGTGCCAGATGCACTACTATCTCAACCTGAGCGGCGGTGTTGTCATCAACCTTCTTAATCTGAATCTTGCCCTTCTCATTGGCACGCAGAATACTCTCAATAACACTGCCGGTAGTAGTGTCATACGGAATTTCAGTAATGCTCAGAGTCTTGTTGTCAATCTTATTGATTTTGGCTCGCACGCGCAGTTTACCCTTGCGGCGCCCGTCCATATAGCGGCTCACATCTACATAGCCACCCGTAGCAAAATCGGGGTAAAGAGTAAATTCCTCACCCTTCAGGTATGCCACAGAGGCGTCACATAGTTCACAAAAGTTATGCGGCAGAATTTTAGTGGAGAGTCCTACCCCGATACCCTCGGCACCCTGTGCCAGCACAAGCGGGAACTTTGCAGGTAGAGCCTCAGGCTCCTTGTTACGCCCGTCGTATGACATCTTCCACTCAGTGGTCTTAGGATTAAAGACAACCTCAAGAGCGAACTTTGTAAGCCTCGCCTCAATGTAACGAGGGGCGGCGGCACGGTCACCCGTAAGAATATTACCCCAGTTACCCTGACAGTCAATAAGCAAATCCTCCTGCCCCAATGTAACAAGAGAACTATAGATAGATGAGTCACCGTGAGGGTGGAACTTCATTGTCTCACCCACAATATTGGCAACCTTGTTATAACGCCCGTCCTCCATACGCCGCATAGTGTGCAGAATACGGCGCTGAACAGGTTTCAAGCCATCGGCAAGGTGAGGCACGGCACGTTGCAGCACCACGTATGAAGCGTAGTCAAGAAACCAATTCTGGAACATACCGGAGAGTTGGTGCTTGACATTGGCGTCATTAATATCGGGGATTACATAATTTGAGTGCCCCGATGACTCCGTATCAGAGTCATCTACCTCAACCTCCTCTTCCAAAGGAGCGTTCTCATCCAATTCATCATCAGTAGGTCTGTTGTCTTTATCCTTCATAAGCAATCATACACAAGAAAAAATATGTGACTTTGTAAAGTTACAAAAATAATTTAACATTCCGTTAGATTGTTGATAACTTGTAGTTATGAATCAAAATTTGTACATTTGCACTATTATGAACGTAACAGAATTTGCAAATAAGATACGCAGTAACGTAACAGCATACCGCAAGATGACACCTGACTGGTCAGGTGATTTCAATGACCTGCCATTGCTTACAAAAAGCAACTATCTGCTCTCCTACCCTATGGAGGAGTTATGTGAAGAGGGGGAGTTGGATAAAATACACCTGATAGGCGCAAGTTCAGGGTTCTCAAAAACAGGTGCGGTATATTGGCCTAAGCGTCCGCAAGATGAGGCTGGCTATATGCAGGGCATTGAGACAATGTTTGTAACAAACTACCACATTGACACAAAAAAGACCCTTATGATTGAGTGTCTTGCATTTGGAATGTGGATAGGAGGAATGCAGATAGCCACGGCATACCGTAACATAGCGTTGAGCGGCAAATACAGAATGACCCTTGCAACCCCCGGACTTGACCTAAAGACGGCGGCTGATGTAATAGGTCAGTATCACAAAAGATATGACCAAATCATAATTACCACAAATCCAGGCAACCTACCGCTTATAGCCGCACTCATAAAGCAGAACAACATAGAACTGCCAAAGGCAAGCGTCTATTTCGCAGTGGTCGGGGAGTATTACACAGAATCATTCCGTGAGTATGTTTGTGAACTGTTCGGACACCCAAAAGATGCCTATAATATAGTGTGGACAGGTTATGGCAGCGCCGATACCGGTTATGTATCACAAGAGACTGAGAATAGCATAAAACTTAGAAAATATTTCTACAAGCACCCTGAACTCTCAAAAAAGGTCTTTGGCTCAGAATCTACCCCTATGATACTTGAATGCCTCAGCCCCGATGTCTGTATTGAGGCTATTGACGGCAACATCGTGGTGACAAAAGACCAATTCATTCCACTTGTACGCTATAACACAGCCGACTCAGGCGGATTAATAACAGAGGAACAGTTGAAAGAGGTGCCACAGGAACTTACAGCACCACTGCTATCAAATATAAAGGCTGGCAAGGTTATGTACATTCACGGACGTGTGGGCAACGCCGTAATCTTCTACGGCACCAACCTTATGATAAATGACATACAGGAGTTCCTTCTGTCACAGCCCAAAGAGATGGAGTACGGAGGGTTATTCACCGTATCGGAGAGAGAGACAGAGGGCATAGCCTACCTTGAATTCACCGTTTACATACGCACACAGAGTATTGAAGACAAGCATAAAACATTGGAATCCAAATACTTCAGTAAACTTATTGACTACCTTTGTGACTACAGTGCGGAGTTCCGCATAAAATACCAGAACCTCTCAAAATCTGTAGATTTGCCGCTTATAACTCTTAAGGTTGATGACATAAACAACATACCCGCAGGCACAAAACACAAGTTCATAACAGACTGACAACCAATGACAACCAAAGAAGAGATAAAGACAATGTTCACAAGGTATCTGATATCGGCGGTGCTGACATCACTTACCACGGCACTTGCCGTTATGGTTGACGGAATAATTGTGGGCAATCTCATTGGGCATACAGGGTTGGCGGCAATAAACATTATGATGCCATTTATCCAACTCTCTGTGGCGTTGATAATGCTTCTTTGCACAGGCGGTGCGCTACTTGCCGCATACGGAATAGGACAAAAAAACTACAATGTGTCAAACGGCTATTTCACAATGTCAACCATCTTGACACTTGCCGTAGGGTTCATTTTCACTACATTAGGAATAATATGCCCCGATGCCTGCATTAAAGTGTTCTGTTCTGACCCCGCTCTTTTCCCCGATGCCAAGGCATACGGTGTGGTTATGTTCTACACCGCCCCGCTCTTCTTTATGATACAGAATTTAGCGGCATACATTAGAACCGACAACAGTCCAAGGCTTGTGCTCACCGCAATGATTATAGCGAATGTCATAAATCTTACCTGTGATTACATCTATATAAAATTCTTTGGAATGGGCATAGGCGGTGCCGCGTGGGCTACCGCAACAGGCTATGCGCTGGCTTTGGCTCTAATGTGCATACATTTTACATACAAGGATAGCACCCTGAGACTAAACACCAATTTTAAGGAGGTGGCTATTGTAAGTCTGCTTACTATGGGACTTCCGCTTGTGGCGGACACTGCCACAATGTTTGCCCGTGTACTTTGGGTCAACCACATAATTATGGACACACTTCCTCAGTACGGAATGTCAATAATGGCGGTACTTATGGCGGTGCTTATGTTTATGAATATGGTGGTGGCTGGCACGTCACAGGCACTGCAGCCTCTTGCCGGCAGATTAGGTGGAGAAGGCAACAAGCAAGGCGTGCGGTGGGTGGTAAAAATGTCAGCCATAGTACTTATTGTAAGCGGTGTGGCATTGGTAATAATTGTAAATATACTTGCATCTCCTATTGCAAGGCTGTTCGGGCTAAGTGGGGAGTGTCTTGAACTTACCATACCCGCCTTACGCATATTCTGCATTTGCTTTCCATTCTTCGGCATAAGTTACCTGCTGTTTGTAATATGCCTTATTCAAAAAAGAAAGACATTGTCCTGTGTATTGGCAGTAACACACTCATTTATGGTGGCACCTGTAATGTGGTGCATAGTTCACATAAACCCCGACCTTATCTGGCACTCATTTTGGATTGGAGATGTCTTGGCAGTAGCCGTAGGGCTAATACTATACAGAATTTACAACGTAAAAATAACAGATGAAAGAATTTGATATTTTTAAGGAGGCGTTGAAATCACCCTATTATGCAGAGAAATATAAGGGTGTAAAAGTGCCTGAAAGTTATGAGGATTGGCTGAAAGTACCGTTCCTCACCCGCAATGATTTGTTTCAGAATACATATCCCGCCTCAACGGCAATGCTGACGGCACCGCTTGAAAACGCCATAGTGCTGTCAACTGGAGGCTCTACAGGTGTTGCAAGAACAGTAGTTCTCTCAAACGCTGAGTGGGACGCATTTTGCGGGAAACAGGGTGAGGCGTTCCTGACATTAGGTGTCAAGCCCGATGACGTAATTGCAAACCTCTTTGTGGCAGGTCATCTTTGGCCATCATTCATCGGGGTACACGAGATGATTACCCACTCCTGCGGTGTCCACCTGCCTATTTCAAGCAATATTCCAATAGAGGATATTTACAAGATATGCCGCCAATATGAGCCTACAGTTATGGTCTCACTGCCCACTATGTTCGTGTTTTTGGCAGACCTTGCAAAAAAGGAGGGCAAGCCTTTCAAAAACCTGAGACTTATTGCATACGCAGGTGAGCAACTTAGCCGTGAGGCGGAGGCTCACGTACGCAAGTGGTTAGGAGTCAGGTATATAAAGGCACTCGCATACACCAGCAGTGATTGCGGTATTATGGGCATTCAGACCCTTGATGACGGTTTTGGCACCTATCATCTGCCACAAGACTTCCAATTTATTGAAATTCTTAACCCCGATACCCTTCAACCTGTACAGAACGGTGAGTTTGGTGAGATTGTGATAACCAATCTTGTACGCAAACTGCAACCTATTATCCGTTACCGCATAGGTGATATGGCAAAGTGGATTGACAAGGAGAAGGGCGTCTTCCAACTTGCAGGACGTGCGGGAGAGGATTTCAAACTTGGCGGAGCGTATGTAACCATCGGGGAGTTTGAGAAAGGCATCTCTGAATTCGGTGATTTGAGTATGAACTTCCAACTTGTGCTTGAAGACATTGGCAACAAAATGAATGTAATACTTACGGTGGAGTGTGATGAGCCTGAGAAACACCAAGATTCGGCACTCAGACTAAGGAGCCGCCTGCAAGAGATTATAAAGGATTTGAAAGGTGGTGAGGAGTTAGGGTTCTTCAATAGATATGAGGTGGTGTTGCAACCACTTGGAAGCCTGCCTCGTAATCCAATTACTGGTAAAATCAAGAAAATTATAGATAAGAGAGTACTATGACAGAGGAAAAGACAAATAAACTTTTTGAGCATAGAGATGCCTTTGACTACAGTGGCACATCGGGGCTCTTTCTGGAATCAGTGCGTGAAATGTTCAGATTTCACTCAGAGCACTCTGTAATATTTAACGGCATACAGCGGCAGTATGGATTCTCTGTAAATGACATAAACTCAGAAGATGACATACTTCATATCCCTGCCATATTTGTCACCGCCTTTAAGGAGCGCAAACTGCTGAGCCTGCCTGAAAGTGAGATAGTCAAGACCTTCACATCAAGCGGCACAACCGGCAGCAAGTCTCAAATAAATTGGGACAAGGCATCTATGGAGAGACAAGGCTTTATGCGTACCTCTATAGTTGAGAGTTACGGGCTTGCAGAGTATGACCAACTTGTAAACAATCTGGTCTTTTCATACGCCCCTGAGGTCTCAGGCACAAGGGGTGCGGCGCACGCACATAACGCCTACGCACAGTTCGCAAAAGAGAATGAGACCTTCTTTGCCATTCACGCTGACAAGTACGGTAACCCCGATTTCTCTGTAGATGAGGGTATTGCAAAACTTGAGAAATTCGCGGCATCGGGGTTGCCTTTAAGAATAACAGGATTCCCTGCATTCGACTATATGACACTGACCGAACTTGATAAGAGAGGTGTACACTTCACCTTTCCAAAAGAGAGTGTTCTCTTCTCTGGCGGAGGTTGGAAGAACTACACAGGCAATACCATCTCACAAGAGGAGTACGCCGCCCTTGTGAACCGTGTGCTTGGGCTTACTCCTGACCGTATCAGAGATGTATATGGAATGGTGGAACACGGCGTACCCTATATGACCTGTGAGCACGGACATTTCCACATTCCTGTCTATTCAAGAGTGTGTGCCGTTGACCCGAGAACTATGGAGGTGCTGCCTGACGGAGAGGTCGGGCTGCTGAAACTGATTACACCCTATTTGCGTTCAACACCTGCCCTGTCACTGCTGTCAACTGACCTTGGTTGTGTAATGGGCGGCTGTCCTTGCGGCAGAGAGGGCAAATACATAGTGCTAAAAGGCAGAGGCGGAGTTAAGAAATACGCAGGTTGCGGAATAAGCGCCGCACAACTATTAAACAGAGGATGATATATGAAGTGGTATTTGTTTGGTGAAGTGCGTGACAGTGAGCGTATCACCGTAGAAGATATAAAACTTGTAATGAGTATGGCAAAAGAGCGTGTAGGTGAGATTCGCCGCGTTCCTGTCGCCTATATACTTGATGTCCTCAGCCGTGCCGGAGAAGCCCTTGAGGATTTTGAGTCAGAGAGGGTTAAAAGCATTATAAAGATTATGCACAACCAACTTGGCTGGAGTGAGGCTATGGTTGTTGAGGGGCTTAAAGTCATTACAGATGTACTTAAATATGACCACCTTGAAGATAGAATCAAGGCTGATATTGATGATGTGGCATACCTTGATGAGTTCACCTACAACAAGGCGTTCAAAGGTATGGTTAAGGCTGAGCCGTCAGGCGTGGTCTCTCATGTATCGGCGGGAAATGTCTTTGTAAGTGCCGTTGATACGCTTGTACAAGGCATAATTACTAAGAATGTCAACATTCTTAAGATGTCAAGTGCCGACCCTGTTTTCCCTATGATTTTTGCCGAAATCCTGCAAGAGGTTGATTATAAGGGTATTTTAAGCCGTTCATTTGCTCTTGTACCATTCAAAGGCGGCGATGTGGAGGTGGAGTCAGTAGTTAAACTTGAGAGCGATGTGCTTGTGGTTTATGGTGGTGAGGATACTGTAAAGGCTTACCGTCAAGGCACGGGACTACATACTAAAATAATTGAGTACGGTCCTAAATACTCACTTGCAATACTCTCAAAAGAGAGCCTTAATGATGAAAACATAGAGAGCATAGCCCATCAACTTGCAAGAGACTTTACTATGTGGGAACAGTCAGCCTGCTCTTCTCCGCACGCTGTATTTATTGATGATGAGGCGCTTGCCTCAAAATTCATAAAGGTGCTGGCAGAGCAGTTGAACTATTGGGCAAAAGTTATACCCCATTCCGCCATACCTCTTAATGAGGCAGTTGAGATTACCCGTACAAGAGAACTTGCAAGGGTTGACCAAGCCTTAGGAGAGGCGGAACTTGTTATACCTGCCATAAACAATCAGGACTGGACACTTGTGCTGCAGAAAAAATGTGTGTTTAAGGTTAGTCCGCATCACCGTACAGGGTTTGTAATCATTAGCAAAGACCACACCACTGATACCCTTAACGCTGTAAAAGAGTATGGGAAATTCATACAGTCAATAGCCATCGTGGCACCTACAGCACTGAAACTGAAACTTTCAGACGCACTTGTAGGCTTGGGGGCTGACCGTATTACAGAGATTGGCTGGATGACACGCCGTAAGCACGGCACACCCCACGATGGCACAAGAGGAGTAAGTGAACTTGTGCGTTGGGTAAGCGTAGGCAGTGATGAGCCATTCCTAAATCCGTTTGACTACCTGCCAAAAAGTGAGCGTGATGAGATAACACTAATGAGACTTAACGCATTTCTGCACTACACGCGTATGAACTCACCATTCTACGCTGACAGACTGCATGAAGAGGATTTGGAAAGTTTGGATGAGATAGCGAAACTACCCGTTCTTACACCTGAAGAACTTAAAGCGAATCTGCCACCAAAGGGCAAAGGGCTGCTGACAAGAGAGTTAGGAGAGAGCATATCCTATTCAAGCGGAGGCACCACAGGAGACCCTAAATGTATTTACCGCACAATGGACGAGACCCACGAGAACGCACGCCTTATAGGCAAAGGCTACGCTCTAAGCGTTTTTGAAAAGGGCGATGTGGTGGCTAACCTTCTCTACGCAGGCAATATGTGGGCGTCATTCCTAAGCCACAATGAGGCATTGGAGGCTGTAGGGGCTCATATTCTGCCTATTGCAGGCAACATAAGTATGGAAGTTATTGTTGGTATGCTTAAGGCTTACAAGCCTGTGGGAGCCATTTCAATACCATCAGTAATGTTAAGCATCGCTGAGTATGTTGACAAAAACAATGTGGAGGGTGTAACACTTAAAAAGATAGTTACAGGCGGTGAGCATCTATTTCCTGAAGCAAAAAAATACATTTCTAAAATCCTTAAAACAGAGGTTTTCGCCTCTACGGGTTATCTAAGCAATGATACAGGCTGCATAGGCTTTGAGTGCGAAGAGCAGATTAAAACCGCAACCGGCACCGCCATTCACCATATTCATGAGAGTTACTGCTATATGGAGGTGGTTGACCCGGAGACAAACCAGCCTCTGCCTGACGGCACTGAAGGTAAGATTTTAGTGACAAACTTCACCCGCAGACTGATGCCGCTTGTACGCTATGACATAGGCGATATGGGCAGAATCCTGACAGAGCCTTGCCCTTGCGGACGCACCGTAAAACAGATGGAACTGCTTGGCAGAAGTGATGATGTCCTTATCATCGGGGCAGGCAACACCGCCCTTTCTGCCATATCAAAAGTGGTTGGAATGATTCCCGAACTGAGTATGCACTTTAGAATGACAGCGTCGGTTGAAGGACATAAAGACCTTCTGACAGTGGAAGTTGAGACAATAAGACCTTGCTCTGATACTGAACTAAAGTCACTTTCAGAAAGGCTTTATGATACCCTTATGCGTAATGACCATAACTTTGAGACAATGGTGAATACGGGTACTATATGTAAGCCTGAGACCATAGTTCTTAACCCCGATACCCTGCCCCGCAACCCACGCACAGGAAAACTGAAACAAGTGATAGACAAACGCATCTAATGGCTACGCAACTATTTGATATTAAAGTAAGTTCAGAGAACTATCATTTGGAGCCTCTGCAACAGTATGTCCAGGCAGTGGCAAAACACTGCGGCGTTCCTGATGACAAATGCTTTCAACTGAGTATTCTGCTTGAGGAGGTATTTGTACGCATTGTCCGCTACGCCTATAGTGGTGAGTCTGACCACGTTGTGCAAATTCAGGGAGAGACCAACGCACAGTCATTTGTAATAAAGTATATGTACAGGGGAATACCATTTGCGTATGACCCAAATCAGGCAAAAAATGAGGAGGACGAGATAAGCCTGCAACTTATAAGAACCTTAAGCACTTCATATAGAGTTATTTACAACGGCAAGGACGGACAAACCATTGAAATGTGCATAGCATTGCCCTCATCTTCACTTGAAGAGATGAGAAAGGTTTCTGAATCCGCCGCTAAAAATGCAGGCAAAGAGATTGTTCTTGCCACCGATGCCACAAAAATGCGACTGGCAAAGACATCTGACCTAAAGAGCATAGTCCGCTGCCTGTATGAGGTTTTCGGGTATAACTACTCAGCAGCCTCAATGTACTCACCTGATGATATTGCGGAGCGTATGAAGAACAAAGTATATAAGGGCATTGTCTGCACCAACACAAAGAGTGAGGTGGTGGCTCACATTGGTATGGTCAAGGCAAACCCCGATGATACAATTTGTGAGAGCGGAATGGCGTTTGTATCGCCGCAATACGGAAAAAGAGGATTGTTCTCAAAACTGAAACAAACTCTGATAGAGCAGGCGGCAAAAGAGAAACTGAGAGGCGTGTTCAGCAGCGCTGTCACCTCACACCCCTTCACACAACAAGGGAACAATGCAATAGGGTGTATTGAGACAGGAATGGAACTGTCTTACATTCCTGCTGATTTACAGAGCGTTGTATCCAAGGCAAACGGACAACGTCAGGCGGTGATGAACTACTTTAAAGCAACCGCACATACTGACAAGAGAGAGATTTACATACCAACAAGGCACAGACAGATTATAGAAAAGACCTATAACCTGCTTAACATAGAACGCACCATACTGCAAAACGGAGGGAAACCTACCGCTGAGCATTCTGACTACGCATATACATTTAAGGTTGATTGGAACCAGTCAATATGTCAGGTCTCAACCATAGGTAAGGATTTTGAACTCTGTATGAAGCGTAACTTTATGCGCGGTCTCTCAGACGGAATGCAGGTGTTCTATCTGCAACTTTCACTAAGTGAACCTGCAATTGATTATGCTACAGCCATAGTTGAGAAAATGGGATTCAGTTACTCAGGCATTATGCCATACGAATTACACGACTCTGACACCATACATTTTCAATATATAGTTGACACAAACCTGAACCCTGACCTTATAGTAGCGGTAAGTGACTGGGGTAAAGAGATAAAGGAATACGCCATAAGGCAAATGCATCTAAAAGAGCAAAACAGATGATAGAAGCAACCCCTACATATAAGAGTCTGAAACAACTGAACTATTCCACTCTGACCATAGGTTCAGAGAAAATAACAGGGGACATTATGCAAGTCCTGAACACAGACAATAATAATATACGTCTGGCACTTGAGGAGGCCGTTGTAAACATTATAAACTACGCCTACCCTTCTGACGGACCGTTAAGAGTGGAGATAGTACAAGAGAATGGTAATTTCTTAGTTACCCTTTGTGATAAAGGAGAACCATTTAATCCGCTTGAACAACCCGACACAGAACTAAGTGATGACCTTGAGACTCGCAAGATAGGTGGCTTGGGCATTTTGCTTATAAAGCAACTGACAACCTCACTCAAATATGAGAGGTCACTTGGCGAGAACCGCTTGACACTGATTTTTTGAGTTTACAGATACCTGACACACAACATTGTAATATCATCACTTTGAGGTGCGTCTCCTGTGTGCTTGTCAACCTTTTGCAGTATATAATCAATAGAATCCTTTGCACTCATCCCTGTACACTCCTTGAAGACTGCAAGGGTGGCGTCATTGCCAAATTCCTCATTTTTTGTATTGACAGCCTCGGTTACTCCGTCTGTATAGAGCAGCAGAGAATCACCTTTCTCAAATTTAATGCGTTTTGTGTGAAATTCAGCGTTCATATTAACCCCTAAAACTCCGTCATCAGTACCAGAAAGCCAATCAACACCATTTTTGGCACTGTTCCTTATAGGCAGATTATGACCTGCGTTACAGTAGTCTAAATAGCCATTCTCTAAATCAAGCACACCTACAAATACTGTACAGAACATACACTGGTCATTGTTTACCGCAACATCATCATTTATCTTCTTTATTATTTTTGAAGGGTCATCAAGAATCTCCTTCAATACAGAATACTCACTTCCAAGACCTGCCATAAAGAATGCGGCGGGAACGCCCTTACCACATACGTCTCCAATGCAGAAAAAGAGTTTGTTCTGTTTTATTGAATAGTTATAAATGTCACCACCTACGTATTTTGAGGGTATAAGTTTAGCATAAATATCAAGAGAAGCCTGGTTTGGCAACTCTCTTGGTAACATACACTGTTGCATTTGAGAGGCTATGCTCAAGTCCGCCTCCATAGTGGCGTTTTTCTCCGCCTCCTCTTTCTGTCGCCTCATAAAAGGCTGGGCAATGAAATGCACACTGAGTATTATGGCGGCAATCAGGGCAATCAGCATAATGATATGTGTAATAAGAACGTGCCTTACACCCTCTTTAATATACTGTGTGATAATCTTATAAGGGAATGTACAAGTTATCTCGCCACCTAAGCGCGGGAACGGGCGGGTAACAGAAAGGTAGTCTCCGTTTTTAGCAATGCTTGCCGTATCTCTGCGACATATATACATACCATTCCTGCCTGTTACTGAAATATCACACAAAGGGTCAGGCTTAAGTTTCACCATCATCTTCTCAATATCAGTCAGTGTTGTGGAGGCATTGAAAACTCCGTAGATTACATCTTTGTTTGGAATCCTAAGTGGCTTGGAATAACTTATATACGCAATATCAGAATTGAATGATGAATAGAATGGTTGAGACCACCATACAGTATCCCTCTCTCCTGAGTTTATCCAGTTGTCATCACCGTGAATATAATCAATCCCCTTGAATCCGTTAACAAGTATAAGAGAGTCTGAATCATTGTAATGAGCCGCCCCTACAATATAACAGTCACTACTGTCAGGACAAAAGCCGGGAGCATACATAACTGACGCTGTATTTACGGCAGGATATTCGGTTATAAATCTTTTAGTGGCTTCCAGACACTCTTTGGGATTCAAGAACCTTTCATCTGACAAATCAAACGAGTTGGCGGCAGCCTCAATCTGCTCAAGTTTAAGGTTTATTGACAAAATAGAGGCGTCAATGGCGGCGACCGCATCCTCCTCCGCTAACTCCACAGACGTGTCATAGGTGTACCTTAACTCGTGATATCCCCCAACTATCAATATTACAAGTGCTGTAAGGCATACGGCAACTGACATACGGAGTGCCAGATTGCCTAAAGATTTACGTCTTTCCTCTCTGCTACGCATTATATTGCCTGCTTAATTCCACAAATATACAAAAAATTGTATCAAACAATTGACAGCCACCTTTATTTTTGTAACTTTGTCGTGTTAATTGCAGCCGACTTTTAACTTTTATTTTTTAACTTTTAACTTTTAATTAAGATATGGCTTCACAAGACGAGGTATTTAAAAAAATGGTGTCACACTGCAAGGAGT
>JAKSOA010000029.1 GCA_024405875.1 Paludibacteraceae bacterium | reverse complement strand
CAATTAAAGTTAAGAGTGACGGCACAACAGACCCAGGCACCGCTGTAGCATCATTCAAAGTTGACCCTGATGCAAAAGTTGTAAAATATTTGAATATAAATAATTGGGATGTCGTTTATATCCATATGTGGGGCGGAACAAAGGAAGGAACACAATGGCACGGTTTGCCGATGGAAAAAACAGGAGAGCAAAAATTTGGTTATGATGTCTATTCCATTTCCATAAAAGAGGGTGATTACAAAAATTGTATTTTCAACAATAATGACAGTCAGCAGTCAGCAGATTTGGTGTTTGGAAAGGATGATGCTCAATATGAACCGGATTACACAAAACTTGTATATGGCTTTGATAAATGGTACGCCTCTATTGAGGATATTCCAGAGCCTGAATATATTACGTTAGTTTATGTAAATAAAGCAGGTTGGAGCAATGTCAATATTCAAATGAAGGGTGGTAGTTCATCAATGAATTGGCCAGGCGTGGCTATGACAAAATCAGACGATAAGAAATTTGGCGTGGATGTATATACTTATACATTTATGAAGGGGCAATATACTAACTATATAATAAATAGGGGTGATGGCGGCGGTCAGATAGAGAAAAATATTGAAGAGGGTAAATATGTTCATTATAATGGTGTTAGATATGCGACCCTTGACGCTATCCCACTACCATCATTAGCAGGTGACTTTAATGAATGGAGTGCTGACGCAAATACATTTGAGTTAAGTGAAGAGGGTGTTGGCTCCACTACCATTACTCTTGAAGCAAACGCTAAACCTGAATTTATGGTTATTGATGGTCAAATGCTTGGCAATACAGGTACTATGACACACGATAATTGTACTAACTGGACAATGTCATATCAAGATGGCGGTGGCAATAATTGCAAAATCCAGGCACGTAACAAAGGTGAGTTCACCTTTACCTACGATGTAAAGACCAGCAAACTCTCTGTAACATATCCTGAGTTCAATGATAAGATTGATATGATTGTTACTAATGCAGAGGGTGAGACCGTTGTTGAGATGACCAAGAACCCATCAGCAGAGAAAGAATATTACAAATATGGTCTGTTCCTACGCACGGGCGATGTGGTTACATTCTATGACCACTACTCTTTAAAAGCTTTCAAACCAAAAGCAATTGATACCGGGGCAAGCATATCAAACGTTGCCACAATAACAGACAACGGACTTGAGATAACACAGTCAATTAATACAAATTTCTATCTGATTCTTGAGGCTGGCAATGACAAGGTTCAGTTGCAACACGGCTATAAGGTGCTTGATGAGATTGCACCAAATGCGTTCTTGAGTGAATTGCAAGGTCAGACAGTTGATTTACATATATATCGTCCTCTTGATACACAATCATATAGCACGCTTTGCTTACCATTTGCATTGGATGCAAGTCAGTTGGAGTATTATTTCCCTAATGCTCAAATAGCAAAACTTACAAGTGCTGAAGTTGAAAAAAGAGGAGTGAAGTATATCACAACACTTAACTTTACCAAAGTTTCCGCAATAGAGGCTGGTATGCCTTACATAATTCTACCATCTGAGGATATTACAGAGATACAGAAGTTTGAGGGTGTGACAGTAACTGTAACAGAAGGTCAGACTCAGGTTGGTGAAATAGTTGATGCTGTTGGCATTCTTAAACCTACAACTCTATACAAGGACGCCTACAATTATCTGTTCTTAGGTGCTGACAATAAATTATTCTATCCTAATGTAACTGGCAACCTAAAGGGAATGCGCTCATATTTCTATGTTAAAGATGACGCTCCAGCCAGTTTGTTGATGGGTGCCACTCCTAAGCAACTAAAAGCATTCCCCGCACTTATGTCAATTGGAGAACCTGAGACAGAAGAGGGTCTGACTACAGAAACGGATGATGAATCTGAGAATATTGTAAACAAACCATATAAAATATACAATGAGAATAATGAGGTTATCATTATCTTTGAAGAAGGAAAGCGTAACCTTGCTGGTCAACAAGTGGATTAAACAATTTAATAAATTTACATAATTATGAAAAAAGCGTATTTAAAACCGGAATTGCTTACCGTTAGATTGGAACAAGAACAGTGTATATGTTTTAAAGCCAGCGGAGACGGAGGTAACCCTGACTTTGGAAAATAAAATTTCCATAAAAAAACTCTGGAGAGTTCTCCAGAGTTTTTTTTGTTGTACGCAAGAAAATTATTATTGCACAAACAAACAAAAATCACTAAATTTGTACCGTTTTTTATAAGAAACTTTTTACAAACAATTATGGCAGATTTGATAAAACTGAAAAAGGGGCTTGACATCCGCGTTGAAGGAGAGGCGGAGAGAGAGTTCGGTCAGGCTGCCCTCGGAGATTTGGTAGGGTTTAACCCCGATGATTTCTATGGGATTGTGCCAAAGCCCGCTCTAAAGCCCGGAGATGCCGTAAAGGTTGGTACCGTGCTGTTCTACAATAAGAAGCAGCCTGACGTTAAGATTGTCAGTCCTGTTAGTGGAACACTTGAGGCCATCAACCGCGGCGACAGACGTAAGATTCTGAGCATCGTTGTAAGAAATGACAGCAAGATGACTCAGGAGAGTATTAAAAAACCTGACCTTAACGGTAGTGTTGAGGATATTAAGAAGGCTCTTAGTGACGCTGGTATGTTCGCTTTCATAAAGCAGCGTCCGTATGATGTGATAGCCAATCCTTCAGATACTCCAAGGTCAATCTTCATCTCAGCGTTTGACCTTGCACCGCTTGCCGCTGATTATGAGTTCATTTTCAAGGACTCTCAGTCAGATTTCCAGAACGGTATTGACCTTCTTGCAAAGATTGCTCCTGTGTTTGTGGGCGTAAAGAACGGCACCAAGACATTCGCAAATGTTAAGAACGCTACCGTTACGGCGTTTGAGGGCAAGTATCCTGCAAGCAATGTGGGTGTACAGATAAACAATGTTCAGCCTATCAATAAAGGTGAGATAGTTTGGACAATAGGTGCGCAGGAGGTTGTATATATAGGCAGATTTGCTGGCAAGGGCATACTTGACTTCTCAAAGAATGTGGCTCTTACAGGTTCTGAGGCGTATTCACGTTGCTATTACAAGATGACACTTGGTCAGAGCCTAAGTCAGATTCTTGACAGCAACATTTGCAAAGGCTCTAACGCGACTATAATCTCTGGCAACCCTCTATCTGGTTCTGAGACAACACAAGATTCGTTCCTCGCTCCGTTCGTCAACCAAATCACTGTTATGAAAAACGGTTCTGACGTTGATGAGTTTATGGGCTGGATAATGCCTCGTTTCAATACTTTCTCAACATATTCTTCTGTGGCTTCAAGTTTCATTTCAAAGATATGCCACGGCAGAAAATACACTCCTGACACCAGAATACTTGGCGGTCAGCGTAATATGATTATGTCTGGTGAGTATGACAAGGTTACCCCGATGGATATCTATATGGAGTACCTTGTAAAGGCTATCATAGCGTTTGATATAGATAAAATGGAGGCTCTTGGCATCTATGAGGTGGCTCCTGAGGATTTTGCAGCCGCAGAGTGCGTCTGCTCATCTAAGATGGAACTACAGAGAATTGTGCGTGATGGTCTTGACAAACTACAAAAGGAGATGTGCTAAAAATTCAGAATTATGGGAAATATAAGAAAATATATAGATAAGATTAAGCCTACCTTCTCAGAGGGTGGCAAACTTTCTATGTTCCGTTCCGTATTTGAAGGATTTGAGACATTCCTTTTAGTACCTAACGAAACATCTAAGCCAAAGGGTGTTCACATACACGACGCTATTGACAGCAAGCGTATTATGATAATGGTTGTCATAGCACTTATGCCGGCACTCTTGTTTGGTATGTACAATGTTGGTTATCAACACTATCTTGCTATAGGTCAGGCTGCGGTGGCAGGTTTCTGGTCTAAGTTCTGGTTCGGTTTCCTTGCCGTTCTTCCAAAAATACTTGTCACTTATATTGTGGGTCTTGGTATTGAGTTTACTGTGGCTCAGTGGAAGGGTGAGGAGATTCACGAGGGATTCCTTGTAACAGGTATCATTCTTCCTATGATTGTTCCTGTTGACTGTCCTCTCTGGATTCTTGCAATAGCCACGGCTTTTGCTGTAATCTTTGCAAAGGAGATATTCGGCGGTACAGGAATGAATATTGTAAACGTAGCACTCATAGCACGTGCGTTCCTCTTCTTCGCATATCCGTCAAAGATGTCCGGAGATAATGTATGGATTCGTACTACTGATGTATGCGGACTTGGTGAGGGTCAGGTTATTGACGGTTTCTCTGGTGCCACACCTCTTGGTCAGATTGCCACAGCCCCCGATGCAACCGCTCAGATAACTGATGCCGCTGGTCAGGCGATAAGCACTTGGGACGCCATAGCAGGTTTTATTCCTGGTTCAATAGGTGAGACAAGTGTTATAGCCATAGCGCTTGGTGCTATACTTCTGCTCTGTACAGGAATTGCAAGTTGGAAGACAATGCTCTCTGTATTTGTAGGCGGCGGTCTTACTGCATTCCTATTTAATATAGGTGGTATTGAAAGTGCGGCAGCCAATCTGCCTTGGTATGAGCACTTCATCTACGGTGGTTTCTGTTTCGGTGCTGTGTTTATGGCTACAGACCCTGTGACATCGGCTCGTACAGAGTGTGGTAAATATATTTACGGATTCCTCATCGGTGTAATGGCAATCTTAATCAGGGTTCTCAATCCTGGTTATCCTGAGGGTATGATGCTTGCTATTCTTCTGATGAACGTGTGTGCTCCGCTTATTGATTACTGCGTTGTTCAAAGCAACATTTCAAAGCGTCAGAAACGTGCAATTAAAAAATAATAGATATGGCTGCAAAAGAGTTTAAATGTAAGGTTTGTGGTTATATCCACAAAGGTGACAAGGCTCCTGATGTGTGCCCTGTCTGCGGTGCTCCAGCCTCAGAGTTTGAGGAGATTAAGAAGGGCTTTGATACAAACGGCAATGCCTACACAATTATCTACGCCTCCATCGTGGTTATTGTTGTAGCATTTCTGCTTGCGTTTGTATCGGGTGCTTTAAAGTCAAAGCAAGATGAGAATGTTGTTCTTGACAAGAAGAAACAGATTCTCAGTTCGCTTAATGTAGATATTAAGAGTTGTGCAGACCCCGCCGCTGAGTATGCTAAATGCGTGAAAGGTGAGTGGATTCTGAACTGCTACGGTGATGTGGTTGATTCAACAGGCGGTTTTGCCATTGAGGTGAGCAAAGAGAACAGCAAACCTCTTGAAGAGCGTCAGTTGCCACTCTATGTATGTGAGAAAGACGGTGCTGTCAAATATGTAGTTCCTGTTCGTGGTGCCGGTTTGTGGGGTCCTATCTGGGGTTATATATCACTTGACTCTGATATGTCAACTGTGTTCGGTGTCTATTTCTCACACGAGAGTGAGACTCCTGGTCTGGGTGCTGAGATAACACAGCCTAAGTTTAAGGAGCCGTTCAAGGGCAAGCACATTTCACGTAATGGTGAGTTTACGTCAATTGAGGTTGTGAAACCAGGCAAGACATTTGAAGACGCTGATTACGTTGACGGTGTTTCCGGTGGTACAATGACATCACAAGGTGTGAACGCAATGCTTAAACAGGGCATTGGACAATATGTAGGATTTTTTAATAAGGAGGTAAAATAATGGGACTTTTTTCAAAGAAAAGCAAAGAGGTTTTTGTTACACCTCTCTTAGGAAATAACCCAGTAACAATGCAGATTCTTGGTATCTGCTCTGCGCTTGCTGTAACAGCAAAACTTGAGCCTGCTCTGGTTATGGGTATAAGTGTTACAATAATTGTGGCGCTCTCAAATGTGGTTATATCACTTATGCGCAACACAATTCCAAGCCGTATAAGAATTATTGTTCAACTTGTTGTTGTGGCTGCTTTGGTTACAATTGTGAGTCAGGTTCTTAAGGCTTTCGCCTACGATGTCAGCGTTCAACTCTCTGTCTATGTAGGTCTTATCATTACAAACTGTATTCTTATGGGGCGTCTTGAGGCGTTTGCTATGGGCAACAGCCCTTGGGACTCGCTGCTTGACGGTCTTGGAAACGGGTTTGGTTATGCTATGATTCTTGTCATAGTGGCGTTTATCCGTGAACTTCTTGGTTCCGGCACACTGCTTGGTTTCACCATTATTCCGCAGTGTGCGTATGAGGCTGGTTATCTGAATAACGGTCTTATGCTTATGCCTCCTATGGCTCTTATCATTATTGGTTGTATAATTTGGGTTCAGCGTTCTAAAAACCCTGAGCTATAAGTTTTAACTTTAAGGAGAAAAGAAAATGGAAAATCTTTTAAGTCTTTTTGTCGGTTCCATATTTGCTGACAATATGATTTTTGCCTACTTCCTTGGAATGTGCTCATTCCTGGCGGTATCCAAAAATGTTAAAACCGCTGTGGGTCTTGGTATTGCTGTAACCTTTGTACTTCTTATAACAGTACCTGTAAACTACCTGCTTCAGGTTTATGTTCTTGGCCCCGATGTCTTGATTGAGGGCGTTGATTTGAGCTTCTTGAGCTTTATTATATTCATAGCCGTAATTGCCGCTATAGTACAACTTGTTGAGATGGTGGTTGAGCGTTTCTCTCCGTCACTCTACAACTCACTTGGTATATTCCTTCCACTTATAGCGGTAAACTGTGCCATTATGGGTGCCTGCCTCTTTATGCAGCAGCGTATCACTATGGACGCTGACAATGTGAAGGCTATTACAAGTTTCGCTTCCGCTGTTGTTTATGCGGTTGGTAGCGGTCTTGGCTGGATGCTCTCTATTGTCTGCCTTGCCGCTGTAAGAGAGAAGATGGCATATTGCAATGTCCCGGCACCGCTGCGTGGTCTGGGTATAACATTCATTATGGTAGGTCTTATGGCTATGGCGTTTATGTGTTTTTCAGGAATTAAAATGTAATGCCTTATGAATAGTATGATTTTAGCAATTGATATGGCAATGATTGGAGCCAGCGTAGGTGTGTTCCTTGGCGTAATACTGCTCCTTGTTATATTGCTTCTTGTAGCAAAGAGGTATCTTTCACCATCTGGTCCTGTAAAGATGACTCTTAACAGCAATGACCCTGTTGATGTCTCATCTGGCGGTACATTGATTTCGGCTCTTCAAAGTCAAGGTGTGTTCCTTCCATCCGCTTGTGGTGGTAAGGGTGCTTGCGGACAGTGCAAATGTCAGGTTCTTGCAGGTGGTGGTGAGATTCTTCCAACTGAATCTGTTCACTTCTCACGCAAACAAGTTAAAGACAATTGGCGTCTTGGTTGTCAAGTTAAGGTTAAGGGAGATATTAAGGTTAAGGTTCCGGAATCTGTGCTTGGCGTTAAGGAGTGGGAGTGTGAGGTTATCTCAAATAAGAATGTGGCAACATTCATTAAGGAGTTCAAGGTTGCCTTGCCTAAGGGTGAACATATGGACTTTGTTCCTGGTTCATACGCTCAAATCCGTATTCCTGAGTATGACCTTAATTATGCTGATTTTGACCGCTCACTTATAGGAGACCTGTATGTGCCTGCTTGGGAGAAGTTCGGTCTCTTTGGCTTAAAGCAAAAGAATACAGAGGCAACAATACGTGCGTACTCTATGGCTAACTATCCTGATGAGGGTGATATCATTACTCTTACAGTACGTATAGCCACACCTCCGTTCAAACCAAAAGAGCAAGGTCCTGGTTTCCAAGATGTACCTTGTGGTATAGCATCTACATATATCTTCTCACTAAAACCTGGTGATAAGGTTATAATGAGTGGTCCTTACGGTGAGTTCCATCCTCACTTTGACAGCAAACGTGAGATGATTTGGGTAGGTGGTGGTGCCGGTATGGCTCCTTTGCGCGCTCAAATTATGCATATGCTTAAGACTCTTCATACTCGTGACCGTGAAATGCACTATTTCTACGGTGCGCGTGCCATTGATGAAGTCTTCTTCCTTGAGGATTTCCAAGCACTTGAGAAAGAGTATCCTAATTTCCATTTTCATCTTGCTCTTGACCGTCCAGACCCCAAAGCAGACGCTATGGGTGTTAAATATACTCCGGGTTTCATTGCTCCTGTTATGGGTGACACCTATCTCAAACAGCACGAGGAACCAGAAGATATAGAATACTATCTGTGCGGTCCTCCTATGATGGCTAAGACTGTGCTTGATTTGCTGCACAGCCTTGGAGTTGAAGATGATATGATATCATTTGACAACTTTGGTGGATAAATTATTTGCAGATATAATATTACCACTTGCGGTACCTACGTGTTATACGTATAGCATACCGGAAACAATGCTTCCCACTCTAAAGGTGGGAATGCTTGTCAATGTGCCGCTTGGTAAGAGCAGACACTATAACGGAATAGTTCTGAAAATTCATTCTGACTGCAAGGTTGGCATAAACTACAAGCCAATAGGAAAGATTGTTCTGCCACAACCAATTCTTACAGAAAATCAGATTCGCTTATGGCAATGGATTGCAGAATATTATATGTGCAAACTTGGTGATGTGCTAAAGGCTGCGATTCCTACCGCTCTGTTTAATGCTGAATACAAACCGCAGAGTGAGGCTTGGCTGAGGCTTGCTACAGATGAGTGGAGCAAACTATTTGGTAATAGAAAACCTACAGATAAGCAGAAAACGCTGCTTGACAGATTGTCAGCGTCAAATCTATATGTGGCTGAGGCTCAGAACCTTGTAAGCGTTGCTGTGGTAAATGGTTTAATAAAGAAAGGGGTGGTGGAGCGGTATTATGTTGAGAAAAGCAGGTTTTCATACACAGCACCGCTGACAGAACTTCATAGACTATCTGATGCACAGCAAACTGCATATAATCAAGTGATTGAGGCTTTTGGTAACGATTCCAAACCTGTGCTTCTGCACGGCATAACTTCCAGCGGAAAGACGGAGATTTATGTAAAACTTATTGAGGAAGTTGTTAATAGTGGCGGTCAGGTTCTCTATCTTGTGCCTGAGATTGCTCTTACAACTCAACTTACAAAGCGGTTGCAGAAGTTTTTTTGTGATAAAATGCTTGTCTATCACTCCAAACTTAATGACCAGGAGCGTGCCGAAGTCTATAAAGATGTGCTTGCCGATGAGCGTTATAAGATAGTTCTGGGTGTGCGTTCGGCGATTTTTCTTCCGTTCCGCAATCTTGGGCTTGTCATTATAGATGAACAGCACGATTCAAGTTATAAGCAGCAGGAGCCTGCTCCACGCTATAATGCTGTAAATTGTGCCATAATGCTTGCAATGGACTATAATGCAAGGGTTGTTATGGGTTCAGCCACGCCAAGTGTGGAGGGCTACTATAACGCTTTAACAGGCAAGTGGCATTTGGTGGAACTTAAACAGCGTTTCAAGGAGATTGAGCCTCCTGCAATTGAGGTTGTGGATATGAGGGTGGAGCGTAGCAAACGTAAGGTGCAGTCAATGTTCTCCTGGACCCTCAGAGATAAAATCATTGATGCGGTGAATGCAGGTGAGCAAGTAATTCTCTTCCATAACCGTCGTGGTTACGCCTCACTTGTTGAATGTGAGAAGTGCGGGTGGATTCCAAAATGTGATAAATGCTCTGTCTCTCTTACGTATCACAAGCAGATAGAGACCCTTGAGTGCCACTATTGCGGACACAAGACCCCGATGCCTGCCGTGTGCCCTGTGTGCGGTGAGAAACTCTCAACCATTGGCTACGGAACTGAGCAGGTGGAGACGGTATTGAAAGAGTTTTTACCTGATGCAAAGGTTCTCAGACTGGATTTAGATACCACCAAAGGTAAAAATTCATATAAGAGTATTCTTGATAAATTCTCACGCCGTGAGGCTGATATTCTTTTAGGAACGCAAATGGTCTCAAAGGGACTTGACTTTGAGGGAGTCTCTCTTGTAGGGGTCATAAATGCTGACACAATGCTTGATTACCCCGATTTCCGCTCAAGTGAGGTGGGTTTTCAGACGCTGCTTCAGGTGGCGGGCAGGTCTGGCAGAAGCCGTAAGCAGGGAGTTGTGGTTTTACAAACCTCTCACGCAGAGTATCCTATAATAGAGCAGATTGTAAACTCTGATTATATTGCTTTTTACAATGAGCAGATTTCAATAAGGAGTCTGTTCTCATACCCTCCATTCTGCAGAGTTATGTTCATTTTGATGAGAAGCAGGAATAAAAACGCTGTTCTAAGGGCTGCGTCAGAGATAGCGGGTTCATTGCTGGCTGTTATGCCAGGTGCTGTATTTGGTCCGGAGACGCCACCCGTAGGTAAAATTCAAAACTACTACTGTCAAAGAATTATGGTAAAGGTTCTGCCAACGTACTCTCTGACAAGCGTCAAGAACTCAATCAGTTACCATATTGATGTGGTGAAACGTAATTACGGCGGAGTGGAAATCACCGTAGATGTGGACCCAATTTAATTAGTAATTAGTAATTAGTAATTATTAATTATTAATTGTTAATTATTATCTTTGCGGATTATGAGGTACGTGTTATTATTAGCATTTATTCCTATTCTTATAATAGCGCTCTATATTTATAAGAGGGATATCTATAAAAAGGAGCCCGTTGGGGAGTTGCTTAAGGCTTTCTGCGGGGGTATGGCGTCTGCCGTCGTGGTGATTTTCATTAATCATTTCATAGATTTGGCTGGGATTGACCTTACCTCTAATGTGGTGCTCAGGGCTTTTGTAAGTGCGGCTCTTATAGAGGAGGGCACAAAATTCTTCTTTGTTTACAAACTGTTCTGGCGTAATCCAAACTTTGACGAGCGTTTTGACGGCATAGTCTATGCTGTCTTTGTATCTCTTGGCTTTGCCTTCGTGGAGAATATCCTATACATATACCAGGATGTTACAAATGCGGTTCATATCGCCTATTCAAGGGCTTTTTTCGCTGTGCCCGCCCATACGCTGTTCGCTATTGCGATGGGAACGGGTCTGGGACTTGCGAAATTCTCAAAACGCAATGCTACCGCTAAGATTACAGGAGGCTTGATTTCCGCTATGCTCATTCACGGTACGTATGACTTCCTGCTTATGTATGCTGAGGAGTTGGAGGCTGTTAATGAGAGTTTCAGCACATTTATTGTTCTATTGTTCTATATTTTCGTCCTCATTATGTGGATTATGGGCTTTAAGCGTATGAAAGCCATAAGTGAGGAGGATAAATGGCGTCTGTGAGAAGAGTGTTATTCATATTGCTGCTTGCCTTTGCGGCTCAGACATCGGGGTACGCCTCCGGTGGCTCTTTTGACGCTGTGTCAGAGAGGTTGTACTCATCATTTGTAAAACAGGATTTCAAGGTATGGAAGAGTGTTATTGACAATTTCCACAGAAACCAGAATATGAGTATTGACAGTCTTGATTACATTCTTACTGTTCAATATCTCTATGTGGCTTGGACTATAAGTGGCGACACTATTCAGGCGGGTGCTGAGAAGGCGTTGTCCAAGGCTTTGGCAGACCTTGATAAATTTGAGAGTAGGATAGAGTCCCTTCCAGGGAAATCATATACAGGAGAACTTATGAAGGCTAAATACAGGTCATATTCATCGGCGTTTCTTGCCTATCAAATGAAAATAGCACCTGTAAAAGTTATAATTAATGGTTGGAAATGCGTGAATAACGCTAAAGCGGCTGTTACAGATATGCCTGAATGCTGTTTCTCCCAGATAGAGTACGGAAACGTGATGCATAGTATGCCTACAGTGTTGGGTGGCTCTGCCATTAACGCCCGCAAGGCGTATATGAAGGCTCTTAAGATTATGGAGTCTTCAGAGGATAGAGGCTCCACATACCATAATTGGCTGTATCTTCATCTTCTGCTCTGTATTGCAGATAGTTACAAGAGTTCCGAGGATTATGTAAAGGTGAGGGAATATTACAAAAAAATCCTCACAATAGAACCTTCGTTCAGTTATGTGAGGAATTCTCTTATGCCTTCTCTTGATAGGTATGAGGCTCAGCAGAAAAAAAAGTCTAAGTTAAAATAGATAGGAGAGGTTTATTACAAATCCACTTAAAAGGAAACTGTCACTCTTTTTGTCTATTTTGTATTCAGGGTCAAGAATTGTTGAACCGCCTTCAAGGAACATATTGTAAACACCAAAGTTATAGCCTGCCATAAGTCTGAAACCGGCATACTGAATTCCTCCGGCAAGGTGTATTGTGCAGTTGAAACGGTCTAAACTCTCATCAAATACTCCTTTATACCACGATTCAGCATAATCCTGACCTCCTTCGGCAAGATGTACCGTTAAAGATGTCCTGGAATCCAACCCAACGTGAAATTCAGGACCACACTCAATGTTGATTGAAAAGTTGTCACTTACAGGAATCAGACCCTCAACATAAAGAGGAAACATAAGGTAGTAAAGGTTTGTCTTTAACTCAGAGTTTCCTCGTACATTTGGATTTTTCTTAATTTGGTAAAAGCCCTTAGACCAATAGCCGTTCATAACAAACTCAATTCCAGACTCAAAGCCAAGCCAATTAAGCGGTCTGTATTCTACAAGTCCGCCAATGTTGAAACCACTTAAATTGTCATAATTAACTTGGTCTCCACCAGATTTCAGTTTTACTGTCGTGTTCTCATATCCTACTGTGGGGCCAAAGTGCCACCCCTCTTCTGCAAGTGTGGCTTGAACTGACAAAGAGCAGATAATAATTGTAAAAATGGTAGATAAATGCTTCATAAAATTGTATATTTTCACAAAGATAGCATCTTATTTTTCAAAAACTGTGTTTTTATAGAAAAATTTCTTATTTTTGCACTTTATAGATTATAAAATCATAATATATGAAAAAAGCAGTTTATTTAATTTCAGTTATCGCCGCTTTTCTTCTTTCTGCTTGCGGCAGTGGAGATAATCAGTTAGTTAAGGATATTGACGGCAACACCTATACTGTGGTTCGTATCGGGTATCAGGAGTGGTTAGTGGAAAACCTCAAGGTTACTCATTATAATGATGGTACGCCTATAGCGTATGCACCTTCAACATCTGATTGGATGGCTGCTGATTCTCTTATAAACGGTGCGTGGTGTGTATATGATTTTGATGGAGACTCATCAAACGCTCTTACCGCCAATTCATACGTAACAAACGGCGCCTTGTATAATTATTATGCTGTTAAAAGTGGTAAACTTGCTCCGGAGGGTTGGCGTGTGGCTACAGAAGATGATTGGTCTCTGCTTCAGGCATACATTACCTACAATAGATGGAACTATGATGAGTCTCATTCTGGTAATAAGGTTGCAAAGGCTATGACAGACAGTCAGTATTGGGTTGATAACTCAGATGATGGTGTTGGTGACATAGGTACAAAAAACACCTATATGGATAAGAACAATATCTCAGGTTTCTCTGCAATGCCGGCAGGAGACCGCCGTCCTAACGGAGACTATGTATTCCAAGGAGAGCAGACATTCTGGTGGACCAGCACACAACTTGAGGGCGTTGATAATTTTGCATACGCAAAGGGGTTAAGCAACACAGAGGCTGAACTTATAGGACTTTCTTGTAAAATGGGATTTGGTTTCTCTGTTCGTTGCGTGCGTGATATAAAGTGGGAGGAATCAGAATAAAAGATAGAATATATGTTCTGGACGGAGCAATGGGCTCTATGCTCCAGAAACTTAATATAGACACTTCATCCGCTGAAAAGTTGGATGAAGCGGTTTTTTATATCCATAACGCATATATAGCGGCAGGTGCTGATATTATATCCACAAACACATTTACCGCCAATGATGGTTCTGATATTGAGTGTCAGAATGAGCGTTTTGTGAGTCTGGCACGTAAGGCTGCTGACGGTTGCAAAGAGCGTAAGGTTTATGTGGCTGGCAGCATAGGTCCGACTTCCCACACTCTTACTCTCAGCCCCGATGTATCATTTGATGAGATGCAGTCAAACTACCGCCGTCAGATAGAGACAATGGTACGCTGCGGTGTTGATTTGCTTCTGTTTGAGACCTTTTTTGATACACTGAATCTAAAGGCGGCTCTTACAGCGGCACGTAGTGTATCCTCTGATATTCCTCTTATGGTGAGTGCCACAGTGGAGAAGAGTGGTCGTATGCTTACAGGTCAGACTGTTGAGGCTTTTGCAATTACAGTAGCTCCTTTCAAACTGTTCTCAATAGGACTCAACTGCTCATTCGGGGCAAAGGATATGCTTCCGTACATTAAAAGGATTGCCGCTGTGGCTCCTTGTTATGTCAGCGCTCACCCTAATGCAGGTCTTCCAGATGAGAATGGCAATTATACAGAGACTCCTGAATCAATGGCTGACGCTATCAGGTCATATTTTGAGCAAGGCTTGTTGAATATTGTGGGAGGGTGTTGCGGCACAACTCCTGAGCATATCAGGCTTATTAAGGAACTATCTCTGAAATATGAAACACATAGGGTATCTGTATCATCTGATGTTACAATGCTGAGTGGTCTGGAACCGTGTTCCTTTGATAATTTTGTGTATGTGGGGGAGAGGACAAATGTGGCTGGCTCAAAGAAGTTCGCCCGTCTTATTGCCGAGCGTAATTTTGACGAGGCTCTGCTTATTGCACGCCGTCAAGTTGAGGGAGGTGCTCAGGTGATAGATATATGTATGGATGACTCTATGCTGAACTCTGTGGAGTGTATGGCTGAGTTCCTGCAACTTACGGGTGCGGACCCTTACATTGCCAAGGTGCCTGTTATGATTGACTCATCTGATTGGAGGGTTATAGAAGAGGCTCTCAAGCACGTACAAGGCAAGGCTGTGGTTAATTCCATATCACTTAAAGAGGGAAAAGAGAGATTTGTAAGTCACGCCAACTATATAAAATCATTTGGTGCCGCTGTCATAGTGATGGCATTTGATGAGGAAGGGCAGGCAACAACGCTTGAACGCCGCAAATCAGTCTGCAAGCGTGCGTATGATATTCTGACAGGCGAGGTTGGCTTTGCAAAGGAGGATATAATTTTTGACCCTAACATACTAACCATTGCCACAGGAATAGATGAGCATAATAATTATGCTGTTGATTTTATAGAGACAGTGCGTTATATAAAGGCTAATCTGCCTGGTGCCAGAGTAAGTGGCGGTGTCAGCAATCTGTCATTCGCATTCCGTGGCAATAATGCCGTCAGAGAGGCTATGCACAGCGTATTCCTCTATTATGCCGTAAAGGCGGGAATGGATATGGCTATAGTTAACCCGCAAATGCTTCAGGTCTATGACAATATAGAGCCTGTGTTGCGTCAGAAGGTTACAGATGTTATTCTTAACTCCCACGATGCCGCCACAGACGCCCTTATAGAGTATGCCAAGAGTTTTGTGACACCGGGGAAGGAGAGACCAGAAAAGATTGAGAGAGAGGGTAGTGTGGAGAAGAGACTTCAAGATGCTCTTGTAAGCGGTTCAACAGAATTTATAGAGTCAGATGTTAATGAGGCTCTTGAGAAGTACAAGCCGCTTGACATAGTTGAGCAGGTGCTGATGGGAGGAATCTCCACTGTAGGTGGTCTGTTTGCTGAGGGTAAGATGTTCTTGCCACAGGTTGTCAAGAGTGCGTCTGTTATGAAGAAGGCTGTTAGTTACATTCTGCCTCACATTCCTCAAGATGAGAGCGGTACGCTTAAACGCTCTGTAGTAATAGCCACTGTCAGCGGTGATGTCCACGATATTGGCAAGAACATTGTTGGCGTGGTTCTAACTTGCAACGGATATAATGTAATAGATTTGGGCGTTATGGTGCCGGCTGAAAGAATTGTTGATGAGGCTGTGGCGGCAGGTGCTATGGCAATAGGTGTCAGCGGACTTATAACTCCGTCACTCGCCCAAATGGTTAATGTTGCTAAAGAGTTGCAGAACAGAGGGTTGAGTATTCCACTTATAGTTGGAGGAGCCACCACGTCAGAGGCTCACGCCGCACTCTACATTGATACTGTATATGATGGTCTTGTAATTCAAAGCCCCGATGCCAGCCGTGATGTTGAGATATTAAACAGTATTATAAATAATACTAATTACAAGTGTGAGATTAAAGCTAAATATGCGGCTCTCAGGGGTGCTTTGAAAAGTGGACAAAGCGTGGTTGCGGACAAATCTGTTAAGATTGATTGGAGTAATACAAAGATATACAAACCTAAGTTCACAGGTGTTAAGAGGGTTGACTTGGATATTACGGAGATAGCGGAATTTATTAATTGGAAGGCGTACGCCGCCGCTTGGAAGATGCCTTTTGAAGAGGCTGGAGTGTTAATTTCCACCGCAAAGAGCCTTATATCCGCTAACGCCGCCGGCATTTCAGCAGGAGCCGTTGTAGCCATATATCCTGCACGTAACATTAACGGTGTTGTTACTGTAAAAACCTGTGACTGTGATTGTTGTGGAGTGGAGAAGTTCGCTTTCGTAAGAAAAGACGGAGTCAGCTTGAGTGATTTCATCTCTACTGACGGAGACTATCTGGGAATGTTTGCCGCATCTGTTGACGCAACTGATGTTATAGATGGATATAAGGCAAAGGGAATGGAGGTGGAGTCAATGGCTATGCAACTGATAGCAGACCGTCTTGCCGAGGCTTGCTCAGAAACGCTCTTTAAGAAGATGCAGACGCAGTGGTGGGGATTCCCAAAGGGCATAAGACCTGCAATAGGGTACAGTTGTCTGCCGGAACATTCTATGAAACGCCAACTATTTAGGATTTTAGATGCTGAGAACGCCATCGGGGTAAGGCTTACTGAATCTTGTATGATGCAGCCAGTCTCCTCAGTATGTGGATTTTACTTCAGTAGTGATTACTCAAAATATTTTTGAGTAATCACTACCAAAGTAAAATTAGTTATATGACCCCACCCCAAACCCCGCCCTCAGGGCAGGGCTTAGTCGCAATTAAAATTGCTCCAGAGGGTGCTCTCTATTTGATAGTACTCATTAAGTGTTAAATATTAAATATTAATTATTAATTGTTAATTGTTAATTAAAAAAATGAATATAGCAGAGAAACTTTGTTCCGCCAAATCCCCTTTGTTCACATTTGAACTTCTTCCGCCGCTTAAAGGTAAGGGGATTGACGCTATTTACAGTGCTGTGGATAATCTGTTGGATTTCAATCCAAGTTATATAAACATAACCAGCCACGCCGCTGATACTGTCTATAAGACAAAAGATGATGGCTCAATTGAGCGCCGTGTGGTTCGTAAAAGACCGTCATCAGTGGCAACAGCCGCCGCCATACATTTCAAGTACAATATTGATGTGGTTCCTCATATAATTTGCAGCGGACTTAACCGTGAGGAGACTGAGAACCTGTTGATAGACCTTGACTTCCTTGATATTGAGAATCTGTTTGTGCTACGTGGAGACCCGCAGCGCGGCACTCGTGTCTTTGTGCCTAAAGAGGACGGACACCGCCACACAACAGACCTTATGGGGCAGATAAATGATATGAACGCTGGTCATTACATTGATGACACACTTAAAAATCCAAAGCCAACACACTTCTCAATGGGTGTGGCTTGCTATCCTGAAAAGCATATAGAGGCTCAGAATATGGAGACAGACCTCTTCTATCTTAAGGAGAAAGTTCGTCTTGGCGCTGAATATGCTGTTACCCAGATGTTCTTTGATAATCAGAAATACTTTGATTTTGTGAAACTATGCCGTGCAAACGGAATAAATATTCCTATTGTGCCGGGAATTAAGCCAATATCAACACTCAATGATATTAATGTGCTTCCGCAGACATTTAATATTGATTTGCCTCAAGACCTTGTTAATGCCATTAAGGCTTGCAAGTCAAACGCAGAGGCTCGTGAGGCAGGAGTGGAGTGGACTATAGCACAGGCAAAGGAGTTAAAGGCGTTCGGTGTTCCAAGCCTTCACTTCTACACACTTGGTGAGAGTGACAATATTCGCAAAATATGCCAGGCAGTATATTAATTAGCAATTGAAAATTGACTGTTACTAGGAACGAGGGCAGAACTAAGTTTACTTAAGTTATGCCGAGTGACGAAGTAACATGATTAAAACGAAGTTTTAATAAAATTGAAAGTGAAAAGTGATGGTTAATAATTATTATTTCATAGGGAGCGAAGCGACTGAGAACGAAGTTCTCCGTGCGAAGCACGCGGGGTTTGGGGTGTCCCCAATAAAAAAGGGAAGGCAACGCCTACAAAAAAATAATTAATGAGAATATAAATGTTTGCACTATGTATAATAATTATTTCTTTGTAGGTGTTGCGGGTACAACAGGCTTACTAAATAAATTATATACAAAATTACTCACTGAGTATTTGAATATGGAGAATGGCTTAATATTGTATATATAACATTAGAAATATGAGCAATTGGAACCGAGAAGAAACCATTGTGGCTTTATATGTGTACTGCTTGATACCATTTAACAAAGCTAACAACAGTAATTCTGAAATAATTGAAAAAGCTTCTATAATAAATAGATCCATCAATTCTTTAAAAATGAAAGTTGGAAACTTTGGTAGTTTGGATCCATCTTTAGCAAAATTAGGAATTAAGGGACTAACAGGGACAAGCCATCTTGATAGAGAGATATGGAATGAGTACCAAAATCACTGGGACAAGTTGGCTATTGATGCAGAAGCAATAATTGCAAAGTTACGGAATATGGACTTTGATGAATCTATTATACAATCGTTACCACAAAACAATCATAATGCAATATATAAATCTAATACTACAACAACGCCACAATTTGAATCAACCCTTAATATACCAACCGGAACGGAAAAAGAGCGATTAGTCAGACTAAGAGTGAATCAAAACTTCTTCAGAAGAATGGTTTTAGCAAGTTATGAAGAAAAGTGTTGCGTTAGCGGATTGTGCCATCCAAATCTTGTTGAAGCCAGTCATATTGTTGATTGGGCTAGCAATGAATCCGAGAGAACAAATCCTTGTAACGGTTTATGTTTGAGCGGAACGTTCCACAAGGCATATGATACAAATATGATTGGAATAACGCCAGATTATACAATTCAGATTTCAGATAGAATGCTATTCAGTGCCAACCAAATATCTAAGCAAGGAAAGTTATTTGAATATTTTAAAAGTTTAAATGGCAAGAAGATTCTAGAACCAAACAGATTTCTACCTAATAAGGAACTGCTTGAACAACACTACCAACATTACAAACAAGAAAATTAGATATTATAACAATCTTTTATA
>JAKSOA010000028.1 GCA_024405875.1 Paludibacteraceae bacterium | reverse complement strand
GCAAAGATAAAAAAATAAAACGATATTCTTATTACTTACTCACTATTTTTTACTAAATTTGCAGGCAATAAAAAAAACACATTATGTCTTTTCTTGCAGATAAAGTTGTAATGGACGGTCTCACATTTGATGACGTCCTTCTAATTCCCGCCTATTCACAGGTACTTCCACGTAACGTAAATCTAACCACAAAGTTCTCAAGAAACATTGAGTTGAAAACTCCTATAGTATCCGCCGCTATGGATACTGTAACAGAGGCTAAACTTGCCATTGCAATAGCACGTGAAGGTGGTATCGGGGTAATACACAAGAATATGTCAATTGCAGAGCAGGCACGCCAGGTGCACACTGTAAAGCGTGCCGAGAACGGTATGATATATGACCCTGTAACCATTCTCAAAGGCAAGACTGTAGGTGACGCGCTGCGTCTTATGAAAGAGTACCACATAGGTGGCATTCCTGTTGTTGATGAGAACAAGAAACTTGTTGGTATTGTAACCAACCGTGACCTGCGTTTTGAGCGTGATATGAAGAAACTGATTGATGACGTTATGACCAAGGATAACCTTGTTACAACCAATCAGTCAACAGACCTTGAGGCGGCGGCACAGATTCTTCAGGAACACAAGATTGAAAAGTTGCCTGTTATTGACAAGGAGGGCAGGCTTGTAGGTCTTGTGACATATAAGGACATAACCAAGGCAAAGGACAAACCTATGGCTTGCAAAGACTCAATGGGAAGATTGAGGGTAGCGGCAGGTGTAGGCGTAACCTCAGATACATTTGAGCGTATGCAGGCTCTTGTTGAGGCTGGCGTGGACGCTATTGTAATTGACACGGCACACGGTCACTCACAAGGTGTTATTGACACTCTTAAAGAGGCTAAGAAACGTTTCCCTAACATTGATTTTGTTGTTGGTAACATTGCTACAGGGGCGGCTGCAAAGGCTCTTGTTGAGGCTGGAGCAGATGCGGTAAAGGTAGGCATAGGACCTGGCTCAATATGCACCACACGTGTCATTGCAGGTGTCGGCGTTCCGCAACTTACCGCCATTTATGATGTCGCAAGCGCAATCAAAGGCACTGGTGTTCCACTAATTGGCGATGGAGGTATCCGCTATTCAGGAGATATTGTAAAGGCTCTTGCCGCAGGTGCAAGTTGTATTATGGCTGGCTCACTGCTCGCAGGTGTTGAGGAATCACCAGGCGACACAATAATATATAATGGTCGTAAGTTTAAGTCATACAGAGGTATGGGCTCACTTGAGGCTATGCAAAAGGGTTCAAAAGACCGTTATTTCCAGGATATGGAAGATGACATCAAGAAACTTGTTCCAGAGGGCATAGTGGCTCGTGTTCCATTCAAAGGCACACTCTTTGAGGTTATCTATCAACTTATTGGCGGACTTAGAGCCGGTATGGGTTACTGCGGTGCAAAAGATATTCAGACATTGCACGACACAGCAAAGTTCACAAGAATAACCGCCGCAGGTGTAAAGGAGAACCACCCGCACGACGTAACAATAACACAAGAGGCTCCAAACTATTCAAGGGGCGAATAAAATTATTCAATATGAAGAAATTATTTTCAGCAGCATTACTTGCCGCAGTGTCATTATGCTCATACTGTCAAACAGCAATGACTGTAGCAGGTGAGGACATTTCAAAACAAGAGTTTGAATATTACTATAAAAAGAACATAGTGTATGACTCTGTTCAAATGCCTATTGATGAGTACACTGAGCGCTTCATTAATTTCAAACTGAAAGTTGCGGAGGCAAAAAGCCGCAAAATGGATACAATAGCAAGTTTCAGGAAAGAACTTGAGTCTTACAGGAATCAACTTATTACGCCATATCTTGTTGACAGTGTCAAAATAAAAGAGCTGGCTCAAGAAGAGTACACAAGGTTACTTGAAGATGTAAATGTAAGCCATATGCTCTTTAGAACTGAGCGTAACGGAGACACCATTACAGCATACAACAAGGCAAAAGATGCTCTTGCCAGATTGGAGAAAGAGAAGTTTGAAGATGTAGCCAAATCCCTGTCAGAAGACCCGTCAATGCAAGGTTCTGACGGAAAATTAGGCTGGATTACAGGTCTTACCACAGTATATCCGTTTGAGAACGCCGCATACAACACTCCTGTCGGGCAACACTCCGGCATTGTGAGAACAGTGTTCGGCTACCACATTGTAAAGGTAAACGACCGCCGCACCTCACGTGGACAAGTAAAAGTGGCACACATATTCTTCCGCAAGAAAAACACAACGCCCACGCAACTTGACAGTCTCAAGAGTGCCGTTTACTCAGTTTATGACCAACTGACAAAAGAAAAGATTTCATTTGCCGAAGCAGCCGCTAAATATTCAGATGACGCTACCGGCAAAACAGGCGGTGAACTTCCTTGGGTTACCACAGGCAAGACAAATGAGATATTTGAAGACGCTGCATTCGCACTTGAGGCAAACGGACAGATAAGCGCTCCGGTTGAGGCTCCATACGGCTGGCATATTATCCAACTAATTGACAAGAAGCCTATTCCGTCATTTAGTGAGATGAAAGGTGCTATTGAGAGCAGAATGAATGGAGACGAGCGCAGAGAGATAATATACAGAAGTTTTATTGACAAACTTAAGAAGGAGTACAATTTCAAACCTGCAACCACTGGTTCAGACTCTGTCATAGCCACATTTGCTGATGTAACCCTGACTAAAGACTCTCTCAATAAGTTCATTGAGTCAAACGCCAACATCGGGGTTGACACTCTTGACAGTTTCTTCAGCACCGCCCTGTTTGAGTATGAGAAGAACAATTTAGAGAAGAAGCATCCTGAGTTCGGGCTACTTATGAATGAGTACCACGATGGTATCCTAATGTTCAACATAAGCCAGGATGAGATTTGGAGCAAAGCCGCGAAAGACACAGCAGGAATGCGAGCCTATTTTGAGGCAAATAGAGAGAAGTATAAATGGGATACACCACACTATAAGGGTATAATTGTCCACTGCATTTCAAAAGATGTTATGAAACGCGCCAAAAAGATGCTGTCAACAGTGGACTTTGAGTCAGCATACCAATGCCTTATGAATCTTAACATAAACGGCAAAAAAGTTGTAAAACTTGAAAAAGGAGTATATTCAGAGGGTAAAAACGCATATATAGACTATCTTGTTTTCAAGAAGGGGAAACTGCCTGAGAACAAAAAATACCCAGAGGTGTTTGTCACAGGTAAGATGCTTGGATTCTCCCCTGAGACATACAAAGATATCAAGGGACCAGTGTTGAATGATTACCAAACTGTTATTGAGCGACAATGGATTGACTCTTTGAAGAAGGTATATCCTGTAACTACATATCCTATGGTTATTAGTACTGTGAAATGAGAGCCGGAATCCCCATTGCCATAACACTTATGTTACTTGTGGCTTCCTGTCACAGGTCAGTCATACTTGATATTGACAGAGAGCCGGTTATGGAACTATATGGGAATGTTCTCTATTTTGATGAGATTGAAACCAACATGCCAAGTGGTCTTTCATCGCCTGACAGTGTTAACTTTGTTGAAAGTTACAAGAAAAAATGGGCGCTTGACAAGCTTGTGTATAACACAGCGTTAAATAATGTGGGCAGCAGTACGGAAATAGACCAGTTAGTGGAAAGATACCGCAAAGAGTTAATTATAAGTGAGTATATTGACAAGATAACAACTCAAAACATCGAGCCCGTCTCAGAAGACTCTCTTTACGCATTCTATCAACAGCAGAAAGAGAACTTTCCACTGTCAGAGCCGGTGGCAAAAGGGATATTCATAAAAGTGGCGACAAACGTTCCTGACCAGGCTAAGTTGTCAAAATGGATTTCAAACATATCAGACGCAAATCTTGAGAACATTATGAGATACTGCACCAAGCACGCAAGTTACCAGCAGTTGTTCCTTGATAACTGGATACCGTTCAGCAAAGTCTCAGAACTGATGGCACAACCTGTTGAGTCTACAGACCCGGTACTGTCAAGGGGTGCGGTGATTCAGCAGACAGCGGAGTTTACATACTATTTGAAAATCACAGGATTGTGTCTTGCAGGCACCCCACAACCATTTGAACTGGTTGAGTCTGATTTAAACAACATACTTACCAACAAGGCAAAAATAGACTACATCAAAGATTTCTATGACCAACTCTATGACAAAGCCATAAGAAGAGGAACAATAACACTATATGAGAATCAAAATTAACATACTGCTGATACTACTCACACTCTCAATGACCTCATTTGCCAAGGGGAAAGTCATTGATGAAGTAATATGGATTGTAGGTGACGAGGCTGTTCTTAAATCAGAAGTTGAGACAGAGATTCTGAGAATGAAGTATGAGAAACAGAACATTGAAGGAGACCCATACTGTGTCATTCCAGAGCAACTTGCCCTGCAAAAACTCTTTATAGCACAGGCGAAAATTGACAGTGTCACCGTTTCAGAGAGTGCCGTTGAGCAACAGGTTGACGGACGTATCAAATTTTTCATACAGCGTATCGGTTCCAAGGAGAAAGTTGAGGAGTACTTCAACAAATCCATAGACGGCATTAAAGATGAGATGAAGCGCACTGTACACGACCAACTTCTCGTACAAGAGATGCAGGCAACTATAACAGGAGCGCATAAAGTCACCCCTGCGGAGGTTAAGGAGTATTACAGCAAACTCCCAAAAGACAGCATTCCCACAATCCCTGAGCAAGTGGAAGTTCAAATCATATCTCTGACCCCTGAGATAACCCCTGCTGAAATAGAAAGAATCAAGAGCCAGTTAAGAGATATAAAAGAGAAGGTTGAGAGCGGCGAGTCACAATTCTCAACTATGGCAATTCTATATTCAGAAGACAAAGGCTCCGCAATGCAAGGCGGGGAACTTGGTTTTATGACAAGAGGCAAACTAGTGCCGGAGTTCGCCAATGTGGCGTTTTCTCTATATGACCCTAAGAAGGTCTCAAGAATTGTTGAGTCTGAATTCGGATACCATATCATTCAACTTATTGAACGTAAGAATGACCAGATTAACTGCCGCCATATTCTTATGATTCCAAAAATTGAGCCAGCCAAGAAACGTGAGGCGTTGGAAAAACTTGACAGCATAGCAGACGCAATCAGAAGTGAGGATATAACCTGGGGTGAGGCGGCACTAAAATACTCCGTTGACAAAGAGACTCGTGAGAATAACGGACTTATGATTAATATGGAGAATCTCTCAAACAAATTCCAAATACAACAACTGCCGGCAGACATTGCAAAAGTTGTTTACACAATGTCAATAGGAGAGATTTCAAAACCCTTCCTCTACACAAATGAGGCGGGCAAAGAGATGGTCTGCATAGTACGGCTCAAATCAAAGGTGAAGGCACACAAGGCAAATCCTGATGATGATTTCCAACAACTGAAGGAACTTGTCTCAAACCGCCAGAATAAAGATTTGATAGAGAAGTGGATTAAGGAGAGACAGGCAGAGATGTATATTCATATTAATCCTGAATACAGAGACTGCAAATTCCAATACCCGGGATGGATAAAAGAGTAGCATTAAGTCTAATAGCATCACTGCTACTGACGGCAATACCGCTATCTATTGTCGCAGAGAAGAGTACAATCTACCTTGAGCACTCAAACACCCTCTCTTTTGACCAAGACAGGCTACCAGATTGCCAGATTCTTACAGGAGATGTTCAATTTCGTCACGAGGAAGCGTTGATGTACTGTGACAGCGCCCACTTCTATAGCAAAAGTAACTCCCTGCACGCATTCAGCAATGTGCGTATGATTCAGGGAGATTCAATACGCATATACGGAGACAAACTATATTATGACGGTAATACAAAATTCGCTCGCCTAAGAAACAATATTAAAATGGAGAACGGACAGGCTACATTGTTCACAGACTCCTTTAATTATGACCGGAAAACCGACATTGGTTACTATTTTGACCACGGTACTATAGTTGACAATTCAAACACTCTTAAATCAATAAACGGTAAATACTACTCAAAATCCCGTATCGCTATTTTTCAATATAATGTTTCATTGGAAAATAAGGATATGAGGTTACAGAGCGACACCCTCATATATAACACAAATACCCATATAGCCAACATTGTGGGACCATCTGAAATATTCTTTGATGACGCCTGGATAACATCATCAAATGGTTGGTATGACACAGACAAAGAGTACTCTGAGTTATATGACCGCTCACTGATTCAAGACTATGAAAAACATAATCTAACCGCAGACACAATCAACTACAACAGAATGGCTGGCATTGCTGAAGGCTTTTCAAACGTAGTGATGAATGACTCTGTGGATAAGATAGTTCTGACAGGCGGTTACAGTTATTATAATGAAAAGGTTGACTCCGCATACGTAATAAAACTTGCGACACTTATCGCATACGAGACAGAAAGCACCGACAGCACATTTGTCACCGCCGACACACTCTTCTATACAAAGAAGGATTCTGTAACATATCTGAAAGGCTACTATAATGTACAGGCTTGGAGTCCTGACTTTCAGGGAATAGCAGACTCTGTATTCTACTGCACCAAAGACTCAATAGGACGTATGTTCGGCACGCCTGTCACCTGGCAAGGTAAAAATCAATCTACCGGCGACTCAATACTTGTATTCTCCACAAACGGAGAGATTGACAGGATAGAGACTATTGGCTCTGCCTTTATGTTTATGAGGAATGACACACTTTATAATCAAATTTCAGGAAAGAAAATAACTTGTTATATTGATAGCGGGGAACTTAAAAAGATATTTGTTGATGGCAACGCCCTCTCAGTCTATTTTGCAGAGGAGGAGAGAGACTCCACCGCAACACCATCTGACACCGTTAACTATGTAGGTGTGAACCGCTCAGAGAGCAGTGAGATGACCATCTATGTAGATGAGAACAACAAGCCCAAACGCATAATACTAACCCCGGCATCAAGCGGTACGCTCTACACTCCCGCTCAAATAGGCAACAAAGAGATTACGCGACTAAAGGGATTGCTGGACTGCTTCACACTAAAGCCACTTGACAAGTTTGACATTTACAATCCGAAAGACAAGAGCAAACTAAAGGCGGCTGAAGAGGCTAAACCGAAACATAAAAGAAAAAAGAGATGATGTTAAGTTACATCATCTCTTTTTCTTCTATTTTGCCTTGTCTCACTTAGGTTGTATAGCCTCAATCTTATTTACATTCTCATCAATCAGTGATTGTGGAACCTCATAGTTCTCAAGCTGACCGTGCATATACTTGTCGTATGACATCATATCTATAAGTCCGTGGCCTGAAAGGTTGAAAAGAATTGTCTTCTCCTTACCCTCTTCCTTAGCCTTGAGAGCCTCTCTTATGGCAACCGCTATGGCGTGAGTTGATTCAGGAGCCGGTATAATACCCTCAACCCTTGAGAAGAGTATTCCCGCCTCAAATGTCTCAAGTTGCTGAACGTCCTGACCCTCAACATAACCATCTTTTGCAAGTTGGCTTATAATTGAACCTGCCCCGTGGTATCTGAGTCCGCCGGCGTGAATGCTTGCAGGCTCAAAATCGTGGCCAAGAGTGTACATAGGAATAAGCGGAGTATAACCCTCTGTGTCACCATAATCATATCTGAATACACCGCGTGTAAGTTTAGGACAAGATGCCGGCTCCGCCGCAATAAACCTTGTCTTATACCCGTCAACAAGATTGTGACGCATAAAAGGCATTGCAATGCCGCCAAAGTTACTGCCGCCACCCAGACATGCTATTACAATATCCGGGTAATCACCTGCAATCTCCAACTGTTTCTCAGCCTCCAGACCAACAATAGTCTGATGGAACATAACGTGATTAAGCACGCTACCCAGAGTGTACTTTGTATATGGGTCCTTAACAGCCTCCTCCACAGCCTCAGATATTGCCATACCAAGACTTCCTGACGTGCCGGGGAACTGCTCACGCATCTTGCGTCCAATCTCAGTAGTATCACTTGGAGAGGCGAAAACCTTGGCTCCGTATGTGTTCATAACAGCCTTACGGAATGGTTTCTGCTCATAACTCACCTTTACCATAAAGACTCTGAGGTCGAGCCCGAAGTGTTTGCACGCCACGCTCATAGCACTGCCCCACTGTCCTGCACCCGTCTCGGTTGTAATATGTTTGGTACCGTCAATCTTGTTGTAGTACGCCTGCGGAATAGCGGAGTTCAACTTATGGGAGCCTACAGGGCTCACACTCTCATTCTTAAAGTAAATCTTTGCAGGAGTGTCAAGCGCCTTCTCAAGCCCTGACGCACGCACCAGCGGAGTCGGACGGTAAATCCTGTATAAGTTGAATACATCCTCAGGAATCTCTATCCAACGCTCCTGAGATAACTCCTGACGGGCTATTGAAGGAGAGAAAATAGGCTCCAAATCCTCTACTGTAAGCGGCTTCATAGTCTTTGGGTTGAGTGACGGAAGCGGCTTGTTAACCATATCCGGTATAATATTATACCATTGTCTTGGCATATCGTGCTCTTCAAGAACAATTTTTTTAGTAATTTTCATATTTGTTAATTTATTATTGTTAATATTATTGACCGCAGAAGCGGTCTTGTCCCTACGGGACCTATTGAGAAACATAGTAAAACAAAAAAGAGCCGGAAGGGTGATTCCTGCCGACTCCTTATGTAAACGTCATATAATTTTAATAGCAGCACCCACTTTAGTTAACACTAAAGCGCCACCACCAATAATTATATGTAACGTACAGATTCATCTTTCTGTTTTACTATGCTTCTTGTTCCTCTTTTGAAACGGCAAGTTTACCACGATAGTACCCGCAAGCACCACAAACTGTGTGGTAGATATATGGAGCACCGCAGTTAGGGCAGATTGCAATTGTTGGAGCAACCGCTACGTCGTGTGTTCTACGCTTTGCTGTTCTTGTTTTTGATTGTCTTCGTTTTGGATGTGCCATAATATTCTATCTTTTTAATTATTATTTCTTATTTTTTAACGCCTTAAGAGCATCCCATCTTGGGTCTGTGGACTCTTCTGAATCCCCGCCTGACTGCCCGTAGCCGTTTAATATCTCAAGCATCTTCTCATCACACTCACCATCATTATGAACTCTTCTGAGCGGCAGTGACAGCAGAGCCATCTCAAAAATCGTCCACTCCAAATCAACCCCCGTCTCACTCTGTGCCAAAAGTATCAAATCCTCATCATCACTCTCTATGCCGTCATCATCTCTAACCCTTAGTTCCAAATGGCTTTCAGAGTCAATCTCCATAATACCTAAGCACCTGTCACACTTGACCTTCAACTTCCCACTCAAATCTATCTCCATCAAATAACTCTCACCAAGATTATTAACATTAACATTAACATCAAGTGAGCCACCCTCTATGTCAATTTTATCATCACCCTCAAAAAAATCATCACCTATTTCATAGTGTACATTAAACGGGAACTTCTCCCTTGACCTTAACTCTATAAAGTACTTACAGTCCATACCCTACAAAATTGCCCACAAAAGTACAACAATTTCAATATATACGCAAATAAAATAGATATATTTTTATGCTTTTTTTAATTCTATGCGGAAGACGGTGCCTTTTGACGGGGTTGATGATTTTACATAAATTCTGCCTTTGTGATACTCTTCAACTATTCTTTTAACTAATGAGAGACCAAGTCCCCAGCCCCGTTTCTTTGTAGTATAACCAGGATAGAAGACCTTATTTTTATTCTTCAGGGTAATGCCCTTGCCGTCATCACATACATCTATGCAAATTGTATCTCCAGCACTTGTCAGACAAATGCAAATATGCCCGCTACCCTCCATAGCATCTACTGAATTTTTGCAAAGGTTCTCTATGACCCACTCAAACAGAGAGACATTCAACATTGCGTCATACCTGCCGTCACTGTTAAATGAAATCTGAACTTTCTTTGAGAAACGTGTGCTTATATACTGAACCTGACGCTCAATGACATCATTGACACACGCCTTTTTAAGTTCTGACACCGAGCCTATCTGAGAGAAACGCTCTGTTACTGTTTGCAGGCGGTTCACATCTTTGTCCATCTCATCAAACATTGTGTCATCGGGGTATTTTGCCTTAAGTATCTCAATCCAAGCCATAAGTGATGAGATAGGTGTACCTAACTGATGAGCGGTCTCCTTTGAGAGCCCTACCCATACCTTGTTCTGCTCTGAACTCTTCATAAAGACTATGACAGTAACCATCAGCGTTGCAAAGAGTGCCAGCACAAGGAACTGAACTATAGGGAAAAGAAATAACTTTTTATAGAGATTGGAGTTACCGTAACAGATATATTGAAAGTTACCGTCCCCTAAATCAACAACAATAGGCGGGTGATTTGAGGCGAATTTCCGCGCCATATCTCTCAACTCCTCCGGCGTGTATTTCTCCTCATCCTCTATGTTTCTTGATGATAGCACATTATATGAACTATCTGTAAGAAATACTGGAATAGTGGTGTTACCCGTAATAACAGACTGCTCAAAACTTATGTCACAATTAACGTCAGAGCGTATCAACTGTTCAGTGGCATCAGCACAGAGTTCCATTTTACAATGCTCCTCGTGAGCCAGACTGAGTACGACATCCCTTGTAAAGACGAATGAACCCACTATTATGGCTATGCCAATGATAATAAGCAGCGGAATTAGTAATCTGTTCAGTTTACTCATAATTACCTATATTTTTCTTGAGTGGCGTCTTGCATAATACTAAGATAACTGCAATATCTGGAGTTACTTATTCTATGCTCTTCAACCGCCTTAATAACGGCGCAACCAGGCTCTTTAGTGTGTGTGCAGTCTGAAAAACGACATTTTTCAGCCTCTTTGAATATTTCCGGGAAGAAATGCCCTACCTCAGACGCCTCTATATCAACAGTTCCAAAGCCTTTAATTCCCGGAGTATCAATAACATATCCACCATTATACTGATACATTTCAGAATATGTTGTAGTGTGCATTCCTGTAAGGTGAACCTGAGATATTTCCGCAGTCCTTGCCCTGAAACTTTCATCAAGTTTATTTACTATTGAAGACTTCCCCACTCCTGAATTCCCCGAAATCAAAGTTATTTTCCCTGCAAGCGTCTCTCTCAACTCATCTACTCCCTCTCCTGTCACCGTACTAAGTCTGAGGCACTTATAGTTTAAATTTGACTCATACAGATTAAAGTAGGCGTCAAGCAGGCGTTTGTCCTCATCTGTGTATATATCAATTTTATTAAATGCAATGATTACAGGCACTCTGTACGCGTATGCCGTCACAAGGAAGCGGTCAATAAACTCAACAGCGGTCTCTGGTTTTGTAAGAGTGACCACAAGTAACGCTTGGTCCACATTGGCGGCAAGCACTTGAGACTCCTTTGACAGATTGGACGAGCGGCGTATAATATAGTTCTTACGCTCATTGATACCTGTTATGACATCACCTTCAACATCTACAATATCCCCGATGGCAACAGGAGATGTTTTTCTGCAACCATCAAGACGCAGCCTACCCTTTACCCGTACAGAGTGCTCCAAACCCTCACTATCCATTACAGTGAAGATACTTCCTGTTGATTTTATTACTAAACCGTTCATTTATAATATCTCTTTTTTGCACCCTTATGGAGCAACTTTAGTTGCGACAAAGCCACTCCCTGAGGGAGGGGTTTGGGGTGGGGTCAGATTATGTAACGAAGCGTTCTAAACAAGTTTAGAACGCTTCCGTAGCAGTGAACATAAACTTATACTCCCCATAGTTATTAAACGCCACATCAAACCTCAGATTCACACGAGCCTCATTAAGACGGCATCGTAGCCCTAAGCCATAACCAACCTTCAATTTATCATACTTAAGGTCATAAATATTATAGACATCACCAACAGAGCAGAACACAGCGGCCTTTAAACGCCACCATATAGGTATTCTGTATTCTACCTGCGCCTCCCACATAAAGTTATCTGTGAACTTGCGCTCACGGAAACCTCTTATATTATCAGAGCCGCCCAATGTCGGCAACATACGGAACGGCACCTCTTTTCCTATCCGCATATCAGCGTAAATCTGCCATGCGAACACTTGTCCCACCCACGTGGGAATATACTGACGAACATCAAGAGTAAGCGAGGTGACATCATACGATGAGCCTAAAGCCTTGACATAGCACAGGGCGGAGAGTTTTACAAAGTTACTGAACTTCTGAGGATAAAAACCATTGTCCCTTGTGTCATATGTGAAATAGGCACCCAAACCCCACATAAAATATGGATTCCAACCTGTGGAACCATACTTCTGCTGAGCCACCTCAATCTGCTGCTTATATTGTTCCTCATATTCAATTCTCTCTCCTTGGAACGCAAGATTAAAGCCCACGCTAAACTCCGGAATAACATAATATGAAGGCTGGAATTTAAGGTCAAATGATTTTGAGATGTATGGAATATCACATTGTGGTTGCGTTGTGCCAATTCCATAATACCTGTCGGGGTAATACTTTATGTTGAAATTACCACCTAAGTAACATTTTTTCCCGTTTGTGAAGAGCCTTGGATTTACATTAATTTTGGCTTGGTTCTTCAATGTATAGATTATACTACCGCTGATACTGCTTATCTTACTCAATGAGGAACTATTGAAATAGTATCCGCCACTGACGCCGAACCCCACACTTGTCTCCTCCTGATAAAAAGCGATAGGCACCAAAAACCAACTCCTCTTAACGTATGGGTTGGGTTCTGATGCCAATGAATAAAAGGAGACGAAGCACAAAAATATAATCAGGTCAGCCCGCTTCACGCTCTTTATACTGTCATTATCTCCTTGTCCTTGGCTATAACGCAGTCATCAACCATCTTAATGAACTTGTCGTGGACTTTTTGGACCTCTGCCTCAGCGTCTTTCTCTACATCCTCTGGCATTCCATCTTTGATAGCCTTCTTCAGTAGGTCAATGGCGTCTCTGCGTGCGTTACGAATAACAATCTTTGACTCCTCGCCCTCCTGTTTTGCCTGTTTTGACAGTTGACGACGCCGTTCCTCTGTTAGCGGAGGAATACCCAAACGTATAATCTCACCGTTATTCTCAGGAGTAATACCTACCTCAGATGCAAGAATTGCCTTCTCAATCTCTCTGAGCATTGATTTCTCCCACGGTTGAATGACAATTGATTTTGCGTCAGGAGTGGTAATATTAGCGACATTTGCAAGCGGAGTTTGTGAGCCGTAGTAGTCAACTCTTATACCATCAAGAATTCTTGGATTAGCCTTTCCTGCTCTGATTCTTGCAAGAACATCATCCAAATGAGCCATAGCGTTCTCCATTTTTTTTCTGGCGTCTGCCAGATTTTTCTCTTTATCTATCATAATTAATATAATTGAAAATTGAAAATTGAAAGTTGAAAATTGCTCCATCCCGTCATCTCGAGCGAAGCGAGAGATCTTTAACTCTTCACTAAAGTGCCTATATTCTCTCCGCGCAGCACCTTGCCCAGATTGCCGTAAACATCCATATTGAACACATAGATATTCATACCGTTCTCCTTGCACATAGTGGTGGCTGTCAGGTCCATAACCTTCAGGTTACGATTATATATCTCATCGTATGTGATGACATCAAATTTAACCGCCTTCGGGTCTTTCTCAGGGTCAGCGGTATATATTCCGTCAACCCTTGTACCCTTAAGCATAACATCACACTCAAGTTCAATGGCACGCAGTGAGGAACCTGTATCTGTGGTAAAGAACGGATTTCCCGTACCCGCTGAACATATTACCACATAACCCTCATTCAAATACTCAATAGCCTTATCCTTACTATAGAACTCACCCACAGGTTCCATTCTGATAGCAGTCAGAACCTTGGATTTCACCCCGACTGAAGCGAGGGCTGAATTAAGAGCAAGACTGTTTATAACAGTGGCAAGCATACCCATCTGGTCTCCTTTAACACGGTCAAAGCCCTTTGACGCACCACTCAGGCCACGGAATATGTTCCCTCCGCCTATGACAATGGCGACCTGCACACCCAATTCATTGGCGTCCTTTATTTGAACGGCATAGTCTGCAAGCCTTTTTGAATCAATGCCATACCCCTGTTCCCCCATCAAAGACTCACCGCTGAGTTTGAGCAAAACTCTATTAAACATAACTTATGTTTTTAAAAATTATATGTAGCGAAGATACGAAAAAAATACGGACCACCAATATTGGCAGTCCGTATTTTTTACTTTATTTTTAATTATTATTCAGCCTTTGGTTCTTCAGCCTTCTTTGGAGCCTCAGCATTCTTTGGTGCTTCTGCCTTTGGAGCCTCCTCTACAGGAGCGGCCTCTACAGGAGTTGCCTCTACAACCTCAGCCTTGGCAGTGGATTTCTTACCACCACGACGTGTCTTGGCGGCCTTCTTCTCACTCTTAGCCTTCAGCATATTCTCATTGTAGTCAACAAGCTCAATAAAGCACATTTGAGCAGCGTCACCAAGACGGAAACCAGTCTTAAGAATACGTGTGTATCCGCCCGGACGGTCAGCAACACGGTTAGCAATATCACCAAAAAGAAGTGTTACAGCCTCCTTGTTCTGAAGTTCCTGGAAAACAACACGTCTTGAGTGTGTTGTATCCTCTTTACTTTTTGTAATAAGTGGCTCAATGAACTTACGTAGTTCCTTAGCCTTGGCAAGTGTTGTGTTTATCTTCTTATATTTGATAAGTGACACCGCCATATTAGCAAGCATACTACCACGGTGAGCTGCTTGTCTTCCAAGATGATTAAATTTCTTATTGTGTCTCATTTTGTTTACTCTTTATCAAGTTTATACTTTGAGATGTCCATACCAAATGACAGGTTCAGACTATCTAACTTCTCATCCAACTCAACCAGTGACTTCTTACCGAAATTACGGAATTTTAGAAGATCCTGCTTATTGTATGATACTAACTCAGCCAATGTCTCCACATCAGCGGCCTTCAGGCAGTTAAGCGCTCTGACAGACAAATCCAAATCACTGAGTTTTGTCTTGAGAAGCTGACGCATATGAAGTGATTCCTCATCAAAATCATCACCGCTCTCATTCTCTGCAAGATCAATAGTAATCTTCTCATCAGAGAACAGCATAAAGTGAAGAATAAGAATCTTAGCAGCCTCTTTAAGAGCCTCCTTAGGATGAACAGAGCCATCTGTATCAATCTCTATTGTAAGTTTCTCATAGTCAGTCTTCTGCTCAACACGGAAGTTGTCTACGGTATATTTAACGTTAACAATAGGAGTATAGATTGAGTCAATTGGAATAACATTCAACTCTGAAGTAGGATACAAGGTGCGGTTCTCTTCGGCAGGAACCCAGCCACGACCCTTGTTAATTGTCAATGTTATGTCAAAAGATGCGCTCTGGTCCAAAGTGCAGATTACAAGGTCTGGGTTAAGAACCTCAAAACCTGACAACTTCTCACTGATGTCACTTGCCTTGAACTCTGTTGTGTTTGCCACTTTAATTGACACCTTCTCACTATCTGTGCCCTCTACTATCTGTTTCAGACGAACCTTCTTAAGGTTAAGGATTATGTTGGTTACATCCTCCATAACACCAGGAATTGAGGCGAACTCATGTTGTACGCCGTCAATCTTTATTGATGTAATGGCATAGCCCTCAAGAGATGAAAGCAGTATACGGCGAAGAGCGTTTCCAATAGTAATACCGAATCCCGGCTCCAATGGACGGAACTCAAACTTACCGTGGAAGTCATCAGCCTCCAGCATAATGACCTGTTCTGGTTTTTGAAATGGTAATAAAGCCATAATTCTACATTATTTAGAGTAAAGTTCAACAATAAGTTGTTCCTTAATATTCTCAGGTATATCCTCTCTGTCAGGCATATGAAGGAACTTACCAGCCTTTGCAGACTCATCAAACTCAAGCCAAGGATATTTGCTGTGGTTGAATCCGTCAAGAGCGTTTACAATGTTCTCAAGAGATTTTGATTTCTCTCTGACACCTACAACGTCACCCTGCTTAACCTGGAATGATGGGATATTAACAACCTCGCCATTTACAACAATGTGCTTGTGACTTACAAGCTGACGAGCCGCGTTACGTGTTTTCGCAATACCAAGACGGTAAACAACATTGTCAAGTCTTGACTCAAGAAGTTGGAGAAGGATTACACCTGTAATACCTTTTGAACGCTGTGCCTTGTCAAACAAGTTTGCAAACTGTTTCTCTAGAACACCGTATGTATATTTAGCCTTCTGCTTCTCTTTCAACTGAGTACCATACTCAGAAGTTTTGCGCTTACGGTTGTTACCGTGCTGTCCCGGAGCGTAGTTTTTTCTTGAAAGAACTTTATCCGCGCCATAAATAGCCTCACCAAGTTTGCGAGCTATCTTTGATTTAGGTCCTGTATATCTAGCCATTTTCTTAAAATTTTAGATGTTAAACATTATACTCTACGTCTTTTTGGAGGACGGCATCCATTGTGTGGCAATGGAGTAACATCAATAATCTCTGTTACCTCAATATTAGCGGCACTCACTGCACGAATAGCAGACTCACGTCCGTTACCCGGACCCTTGACGTATGCCTTAACTTTTCTAAGACCAAGGTCATACGCAACCTTAGCACAATCCTGAGCAGCCATTTGAGCAGCATAAGGAGTGTTCTTCTTAGAACCACGGAAGCCCATCTTACCAGCGGAAGACCAAGAGATAACCTGTCCGTCCTGGTTGGCGATGGTAACAATAATGTTGTTGAATGAAGAGTAAACGTGAACTTGTCCCGTTCCTTCTATTTTCACTACTTTTTTCTTAGTAGCGGCACTCTTTTTTGCCATATTCTTAAATTTTTTGAGTTCGACAAATTAATTACTTAGTTGCTTTCTTCTTATTAGCAACTGTTTTCTTCTTACCCTTACGTGTACGGGCATTGTTTTTTGTACTTTGACCACGGACAGGTAATCCGATACGGTGACGGATACCACGATAGCAACCTATATCCATCAAGCGCTTGATGTTCAGTTGAACCTCAGAACGCAAATCACCCTCAACCTTGAACGTAGAGGCAATGATGTCACGGATTTTAGAGGCTTGGTCATCAGTCCAATCCTTTACCTTGATGTCTTTGTCGACTCCGGCAGCTTCCAAAATCTTGTTTGAGCTGCTTCTTCCAATTCCGTAGATATAGGTTAAACCTATTTCACCTCTTTTGTTCTGAGGCAAATCTACTCCAGCGATTCTTATAGCCATAAACTATTGTATAAAATTTAAATATTAACCTTGACGTTGTTTCATTTTAGGATCCTTTTTGTTTATAACATATAAACGACCCTTTCTGCGAACGATTTTACAATCGTCATTACGTTTCTTAACAGAAGCTCTAACTTTCATTTTTGTATATGTTTTTAATTATTTGTATCGGAATGAAATTCTACCTTTTGACAAATCATACGGCGACATCTCAACACGAACCTTATCTCCCGGCAATATCTTGATATAGTGCATACGCATCTTGCCTGAGATATGGGCGGTAACCTCGTGCCCGTTCTCCAATCTTACACGGAACAAAGCATTTGAAAGTGACTCCACTATTGTACCGTCCTGTTCTATTGCTGCCTGTTTTGCCATATAACCTATTTTGTTTTTAACATTTCATCGACAAAATCAAAAGATGATAATATCTCAGCCTTCCCTGCGTGAACAGCGATTGTATGTTCAAAGTGGGCGGATGGCTTATGGTCAATTGTCCTGACCGTCCAGCCGTCTCTCTCAATGACTACCGCTCTGTTGCCCATATTAATCATAGGCTCAATAGCAATAACCATACCCTCCTTTAACATAACGCCCTGACCTCTCTTTCCAAAATTAGGAACTTCAGGAGCCTCGTGCATATCCTTGCCTACTCCGTGACCTACAAGGTCTCTGACTACAGAATAACCGTTTGACTCACAGTGACGCTGAATAGCGTGACCTATGTCTCCAATACGATTACCTTCAACAGCCTGTTCAATACCCTTGTAAAGAGCCTCCCTTGTCGTACGCAAAAGTCTTTTGACTTTTTCATCAACCTCTCCCACACAGAATGTAAACGCTGAATCACCATAAAATCCATCTACTATAGTTCCACAATCTACAGAGACTATATCGCCCTCTTTCAACTGATAGTTTGATGGAATTCCGTGAACAACATTCTCATTAACTGAGACACACAGTGTGTTCGGGAAACCTCCGTAACCAAGGAAACCGGGAGTAGCGCCGTTTGAGCGTATGAAATCCTCCGCAATCTTGTCAAGTTCCAGGGTTGTGACACCAGGTTTAATAGCCTTGCCAACTTCCGCCAGGGTTTTCCCCACTAACTGATTGGCTCTTTTCAGAATGGCTATCTCCTCAGGTGTCTTAAGATATATCATTCTTTCAAAATTTATTAATAGATAGCACCTCTACCTTTAATTCTTGTTCCGTTACCACCGAATCCATCATAGTGACGGTTTACAAGATAAGTCTCAATCTGTTGCAATGTGTCAAGTATGACACCAACCATAATAAGCAGTGATGTTCCGCCAAAGAACTGTGCGAACGCGGAACTTACCCCGAACAAACCTGCGAATGCCGGAAGGATTGCCACGATGCCAAGGAATATGGAACCAGGCAATGTTATACGAGACATAATTGTATCCAGATACTCTGCAGTCTTCTTACCCGGCTTGATACCTGGTATGAAACCGTTATTACGCTTCATCTCCTCAGCCATCTGCGTAGGATTTATAATAACAGCGGTATAGAAATATGTGAACAAGATGATAAGCAGGAAGAATACCAAATTGTACCAGAAACCGTTGTTGTTAAGGAAAGCCATTGCAAATGAACTGATTTCACCCTTTGATGCGAAATAACCTATGAGTGAAGCAGGAATGAACATAATAGCCTGAGCAAAGATGATAGGCATTACATTGGCGGCATTAACCTTCAAAGGAATGAATTGACGGACACCACCATATTGCTTGTTCCCCACAACACGCTTGGCGTATTGAACAGGAACCCTGCGCACACCCTGCACGAGCAGAATAGCAAGAGCTATTACCACGAACAGGAATACAATTTCTGCAACAAACATAACCAAACCACCTGAAGCCTCATTAAGTCTTGATGAGAACTCACCGATAATGGCTCTTGGCAGACGAGCGACGATACCAACCATAATTATAAGGGAGATACCATTGCCTATACCTCTTTCTGTAATCCTCTCACCAAGCCATAGCACGAACATACTGCCTGCTGCGAGAATGATTGTGGAGGTTACCATAAAGAACGACCCCTGAGGTACAGCCGCACCAACCTGCATCTTGAGGTTAAGAAGGTAGGCAGGTCCTTGTATAATCAGAATCAAAACCGTCAGATAACGGGTAATCTGATTGATTTTACGATGACCGCTCTC
>JAKSOA010000027.1 GCA_024405875.1 Paludibacteraceae bacterium | reverse complement strand
TTGGTACAGATGGAGAAAAACTCATCAACAAACTTGAGAAGAATAGTTGGGAATACAGCAGTTCAGGATATGGATATGATGAATACTACATATATACCAAGCAGGACGAAATGTGCGAAATTAATCTTGGTGATGATGAAGTGTATGCTGTTAGTTGGATTAGTTACTACACGTCATTTTCTGATGCTGTAACAGCTCTTTGTGACTACCATGATGCTGCGAAGGGCAAGGCAAAAGATGACTACGGCGGTCAATATGAAGGCTATTCCACTAAGGAGTTTAGCGAGCCGTCAGAATTCATAAAATACATTAAGGCAGTTAAAGAGAGTGATATGAAAAATGCTGCGGCGGGAGAGTATTTTATTAACACAAAGAATGAATATTTAATTAGTCTCTATTTTGGCTATGCTTCAAAATACAAAAAATGGGTTTTAATGGCTGCTATCAGTTTCGAGTGATTTTTTTACTTTCAATATTTTATTAACATTTAAATTTAAAGTTTTATGAGAAAAATTTACACTGTGGCTATTCTTAGCCTTGTTGCCTTTCAGGCATTCGCATTTTCATTTGAGCCTTCAACAAATCCGTGGTTTGGCTTTACTGTGGGTTATGTAAGCTCACAAATTAAAATAAGTGATGGCACGGAAACTGAAACATACGGTTTGCTTGGTGAGCACAAACTTTCCAAGGAGGAGAGGGAATATTATAAGGAGATGAAAAAAGAGGGCTATAAAGTTGATATTCCAGACCGCAATTATTCAACAGGTCTTCAGGTAGGTCTTACTTTTAACCCGGAATTTGTATATGGCATTGGACTTAAGACGGGTCTTCTTTATGAGTGTGCAATATATCAGAATAGTACGTCTTACAGCAAAAAAGGTATTTCATTAAAAACTTCAGAAATATCTTCTGATCACGCAATATCTATCCCACTTCAAATTTCCTGGCGTGTGGAGGTTTATGATGAACTCAGTCTCTTTTTATATACAGGTCCTGTATTTGACATTCATTTAGGTCAGTACTCACACTCATCTGAATCTGGAAAATATGAAGGTGAGAAATATAGTATGGACACGTACACAAAAGGTGCTCCGTACTCAAAAACGTACTATACAAAAACCGTGGTAAAGTATGATGGAGACAAAGATGATTCAGGTTGGGAGGACTTTGAGAATGAACCGATACTTACCCGTTTTAACGTTGCTTGGGCGGTAGGTGCAGGTATTCAGTGGAAAGGACTTCGCCTTACCGTTGGCGGACAGTTTGGTATGAACAATCTTGTTTTACCGGATTTCAGAGACGACGATTATTCTATCAGAGCAAACAAACCATTTGAAATAAGCCTGTCATATATGTTCCTTGACAGAAAGTAATAAATAGTTACAGCATACACCCTCCGCACTCTATATCAACGGAGGGTGTGTTGTTATTAATTAATAACCAAACAGCACTAACAAATTTATATTTATGAAAAACATAAAACTGTTTTATAGTATGCAGTAGCGTGGGTTGACTACTATGACTCATTTTCTGATGCTATAGACGCTTTGTGTGATTATCATGACGCTGCGGTAAACAAGGCTAAAGATGAGTACTACGGTCAATATGATGGCTATTCCACTAAGGAATTTAGCGAGCCGTCAGAATTCATAAAATACATGAAGTCAGTTAAAGAGAAAGATATGAAAAATGCGTCTGCCGGGGAGTATTTTTTGAACTTAAAAAAAGAATACGGAATTTCTATTGGAATTGGCTATGATGAATATATGAATTGTTGGATAGTAGAAGCGTCAGCCTCAAACTATTATGGTGGTTGATTAAAAAAAGTTTGGAATTAAAAATCCACCCTCATCCCATCGTATGACAAAATGGTGTCAGGAAAGATGCTCTTTGCCTCAGTGAGCAGCGGAGTCAGGTCATCGTAGCGTTTTGAGTAGTGACCTATGACAAGTTGTTTTACAGAGGCTTTGGAAGCAATAGTCGCAGCCTCGGCGGCGGTGGAGTGCAGGCGTGCCTTTGCCTTTACTAAGTCATCAGAACAGTAGGTGGCTTCGTGGTAAAGGCAGTCAGCCCCCTCAATAATAGGAATAATCCGTTCCGTGTATCTGGTGTCAGAACAGTAGGCGAAACTTTTAGGTTTTGTAGGAGGGGTTACAAGCCGGCTGTTAGGTATTATGGTGCCGTTTTCGGTTATGAAATCGGCTCCTTTTTTTATATCGGGGTAAAGAGAGAGCGGGACATTGTAAAAATCAAGCGTTTCTTTATTCAGGTGTGGCTCACCCTCCTTCTCCTTGAAGAGGAAACCTGCTGTGGGCATAGTGTGTACAAGCGGTATGGTGCTTACGGTCAATCCTCTGTCTTCATAGATGACACTGTTCTCTAATGGGTTGAACGGCTCAAAGAATATCTTGAACTCCAAATCAAAACAGAAGTAGTCAATCATTGGTTTCAGAACCTTCTCTAAATCAGGGTGGGAGTGTATGTAAATGTCATTTGTGTGGTTAGCCATACTCATTGTTGAAATCAGAGGAATGATTCCAAAGCAGTGGTCTCCGTGCAGATGTGAGATGAATATATGGCTGAGTCTTGAACTGTGTACGCCATATTTGGTGAACTGATGCTGAGTGCCGTCAGCGCAGTCAATGAGGAAACTCTTGTTGTGGGTTTCAAGCACTTGCCCCGCTGAGAACCTGCCTGGTGCGGGAACGGCGGAACCTGTGCCTAATATTGTCAAACGGAAATCCACGGTTTAGTTAATTGAAAGTTTTTCCTTGTCAACCAATATTCTGATTGCTTTTATTATGTCTTCTTTTGGCAGTTTGATGCGTGAAATAATCTCATCGATGTCTGTTATGCCTGAACTGTACAAAGTTAATATTTTCTTCTCAATGTCGGGGGCTATGTCGCCGTTTTTCTTTTTGGCAAGGCATACGTCACACACTCCGCAATCAGAGGCGTCATCTTCTCCAAAATAGTTAAGAAGCATACGGCTACGGCATATCCGCTCATTGGTTGTGTAATCAATAATTGATTGAATAAGAGTGACATACTTCTCTTTTCTGACCTCATAAACATCTTCCCCTATAATAACTCTGTTCTCAGGCACACGGTCTTGTGTAAAGACAATGTACGGGCTCACCTTGTGCGGAATATAGTTGATTATTCTGCGTTTTGACAACTCCATAAGTGTCTCCACGATGGAGTGCGTTGTCATTTCGCACTTTTTTGCAATGTCAGCCTCGTGGATTATGGCGTAGTTAGTGTAAAGCCCTGTGTAATTGCGTAGCAGATAGTTTATTACGCTCTCTTCACTTTTGCTCAAATCAAGGGCGTAGAGGTCATCTCTGTGCCCCGTCATCATTACCCGTGAATATGATTCGTCATCTTCTGTGTATTCAATGTATCCGGCAAGTGTGAGAATCTTTAAAGCACTGTATGTCTGCATCATAGAGAGTTTGAAAGTTGAGCAGAACTCCAGAATGTCAAAATCACGGCGGAATCCCTCTCCGCTGTCAACCGCAACCTCAAAGAAGAAAGAGAGTGAGTTATAAACCTTTGTAATAAATTCACGTGACGGATATGAGTCAGAGATTCTTTTTTTCAGTTTTGTAATATCATCGGAGTTGTACAGCAGTACGGCGTATGCCTTTTTCTCATCACGCCCGGCACGTCCAGCCTCTTGAAAGTACGCCTCAAGGCTGTCCGGAATGTCAAGGTGTATGACGGTGCGCACATCGGCCTTGTCAATGCCCATTCCAAATGCGTTGGTGGAGACTATGACACGGTACTCTCCGTTCTTCCACTTCTCTTGTATGGTCTCCTTGCTTGTATTTGAGAGTCCTGCGTGGAAATGGTGTGCCGCAATGCCCGCTCTCTTCAGTTCATCAGCCACCTCTTTAGTCTTTTTTCTGTTCCTGACATAGACCACAGATGTGCCAGGCACAGCCTCCAGAATCTTCATCAATTGAAATGGCTTGTCCTCACATTTGCGTACAATATATGCAAGGTTCTTGCGTAGGAAACTTTTGCGGAATACATTTCTCTCCTTAAACCCTAATTTATCCTGTATGTCATCTACAACGGCGGGAGTGGCTGTGGCTGTGAGGGCAAGCACGGGGATTCCGGGCAGGTGCTTGCGTATCTCCGCTATCTTCAAGTATGACGGGCGGAAGTCATATCCCCACTGAGATATGCAGTGAGACTCATCAACCGCTATGAGGCACACATTCAAATGTGGCAGTTTCTCAAGAAACAGACGGGTGCCCAACCGTTCGGGTGAGACATATAGGAATTTGTAGTTGCCATAGATGCAGTTGTCAAAGGTCTCCATCATAGCCTGCGTGGTGAGTCCGGCATATATAGCCGCCGCCTTGATACCTCTTGCCCTTAGATTCTCCACTTGGTCTTTCATAAGAGCAATCAGTGGTGTTATTACAAGGCATAGCCCCTCCATAGCCATTGTGGGAACTTGGAATGTTATAGATTTTCCGCCTCCTGTAGGCATAAGTCCAAGAGTGTCACGTCCGCTACCGACAGATGTGATAATATCCTCTTGCAGGCTGCGGAAACCGTCATAACCCCAATACTGCTTCAATATATCCCTATAATTATTCACTAATAGTCATTAATTGCTAATTACTAATTGCTAATTGGTTTATTCCTGCTCCAAAGAGTGCGAAATCATATTTTACAGGGTCTGAGGCGTCAAAAACTCTCAGATTCGCCGTAATTTCCTCAACCGCTTTCCAGTCACTCTGCTGTCGCTTTAGAAGCCCCAACAGGCGTCCTGTGTTCCCGCTATGCACGTCAAGCGGCAGGTATAGAGCCGATGACGGAATCTTTCTCCAAAGCCCGAAGTCAACACCGCAGGCATCTTGGCGAACCATCCACCTCAGATACATACAGAGCCTTTTACAAGCGGCACCTTTTGTTATAGATGATATATGCTTGTCAGCGTGTGGGTTGTGCGGCAAACTTAGAAAATCAGTATGGAATGCGGAGAGTACTTTTCTAATGTCTCCGGTCTCTGTGAACTTACCCTCAAAGTATTCCCCGATGGAGCCGTAGTTTGAACATAGAGAGCGTAGCATATAAATGAATGCAATGAAGTCATCTCCGCTGAATGTGCGGTGTACAAAACTCTTCAACCCCGATATCTCCCTGTCAGACGCCTCTGTGACAAAACGGTATGGTTCACGGTCAAGATAATCCATCATTCTACGGGCACTCTTGACTATGGCTTTTCTGTTGCCCCACGCAATGGTTGAGGCAAGCAGTCCGCTTATCTCTATGTCCTCACGCCTTGAGAAACTGTGAGGAATGCTTACAGGGTCAGGCTCAATAAACTCCGCTGTGTCATATTGCACATAGAGTCTGTCAAGCAACTCTTTAAGTTCATTACTCTTTTCCATTTTCTGCCATCTCATTCAAACACTCCAACGCTTTACTCATAGAACTCACACTATTTATTCTTATAAAGCGCTTGCCGCCATCCTCTTTAAAGACCGTCTCACGTGGATGGTTTACGGCATAGAGTAGTACATTGTTAAAATTCTCCGATTGGTAATATATTGAGTTAAAGTTACTTATGAAGTATAACGTCATCTTTCCGCCTTTCATTACGGTTTTCTCAACGCCGCATTTCATACATAGCCAGCGGAAACGCACTACGCTTATAAGTTCTTTCGCTACATCGGGGATAGGACCAAAGCGGTCTTCCAACTCCTTCTCAAACAGTTTAAGGTTTTCCTCTCTCTTTATGCCGTCAAGACGGCGGTAGAGTTCCATTCTCTCTGATACACTCTCAACGTATGTGGCAGGTAATAACAACTCAAGGTCAGACTCAAACGTGCAGTCATTTGAGAATATGGTATCCTCTGCCTTAATCTCTTCTGCAAAGACCTCTTTGAACTCATCGTGCTTGAGTTCTGACATAGCCTCATCAAGTATGCGGTGGTAGGTCTCAAATCCCAGGTCGGCTATGAATCCGCTCTGCTCTCCGCCTAAAATGTTGCCTGCACCCCTTATGTCAAGGTCTTGCATTGCAATGTGTATTCCGCTACCAAGTTCAGAGAAGTTCTCAATAGCCTGCAGGCGCCTTCTGGAGTCAGCGGGCAGTGAACTTAGAGGCGGGGTTATAAGGTAGCAGAAAGCCTTTTTATTGGTACGACCTACACGACCTCTGAGTTGATGAAGGTCACTGAGCCCGAAGTGCTGTGCGTTGTTTATGAACATTGTGTTCACGTTTGGAATATCCACTCCTGACTCAATTATTGATGTGGCGAGCAGAATGTCATACTCTCCGTTTATGAAATTAAGAAGCGTATTCTCCAACTCCTCTGATTCCATACGTCCGTGACCTACGCAAATCTTAGCCTTTGGCACAAGTTTGTGCAGGTAGGTCTCAAGTTCAGGCAGGTTTGATATGTGGTTGTTCACAAAAAAGACCTGTCCGCCACGTGAAATCTCATATTCAATGGCATCTTTTATTATGTCACTGTCCATACCTATCAATTCAGTTTGCACAGGGTAGCGGTTTGGTGGCGGAGTGGTTATGACAGAGAGGTCTCTGGCTCCCATCAAGGAGAATTGCAAGGTGCGTGGTATTGGGGTGGCGGATAGTGTGAGTGTGTCAATATTTGTGCGTATTTGACGCAGACGCTCCTTGGCGCTTACTCCGAATTTCTGCTCCTCATCAATTATCAATAGTCCTAAATCTTTGAATTTCAAATCTTTGCCAAGCAGTTTGTGGGTGCCTATGAGAATATCAATCTTGCCGTTCTCCGTCTCCTCAAGAATCTGCTTTATGTCAGACGGTTTGCGGGCGCGGCTCAGGTAATCTACCTTGCAAGGGAAACGCTTGAGCCTGCGAGAGAAACTCTTGTAGTGCTGGAACGCAAGTACTGTTGTAGGCACAAGCACCGCAACTTGTTTTCCGTCTGTGGCAGCCTTGAACGCCGCCCTGATGGCTATCTCCGTCTTCCCGAATCCAACATCACCGCAAATAAGGCGGTCCATAGGTTTAGCACTCTCCATATCCTCTTTGACGGCTGTAGTCGCCTTGCTCTGGTCTGGAGTGTCCTCATAGATGAATGAGGATTCCAACTCCTGCTGTAGATAACTGTCAGGGGAGAAGCGGAATCCCTCAACCTCTTTTCTGGTGGCGTAGAGTTGTATGAGTTCACGTGCTATGTCTTTTACCTTCTTCTTTGTCTTCTCCTTAAGGTTGCTCCAAGCCGCCGTCCCAAGTTTGTTCAGACGGGGCGCCTCGCCCTCCCTGCCTTTGAATTTTGAAATCTTGTGAATGGAGTGTATGTTGACAAAGATTATGTCATTGTCTTTGAAGATGAGTTTTATCATCTCCTGAGTCTGACCGCCGTTTTCCATTCTTATGAGTCCGCCGAACTGTCCTACGCCGTGGTCAACGTGCACAATGTAGTCTCCAATCTGGAACTGCATCAACTCCTTTAGAGAGAGAACCACTTTGCCCGCCCTTGTGCGTGTTGATTTAAGGGAGTATTTGTGGAATCGGTCAAATATCTGATGGTCAGTATATACGCATATTTTGCTGTCATTGTCAATGAAACCTTCGTGGATGTTGGCAATTACAGGTGAGAATGTTATGTTGTACTGTTTGTCCTCAAAAATATCTTTCAACCGCTCAATCTGTTTGGGATTGTCACTGAATACAAAAACCTGATAGCCGTCAATCTTTCTTGTCCTGAAATCATTTGCAGCCACGTCAAAGTTCTTATGGAAAATAGGGTGAGGGGAATGGTGCGCCTCAAGTGTGTTTTTTGTTTTCAGATAGTTCCTTCCTCCAATCTCAATACACCTATGCTCACTTATTGCACTCTCAAACGCTTCTGCGTCAGCAAACGCCTCTGAATCAGGGTTGTTTGTGAATATGCCTGATATGGTGTCAAGCATAAATCTTATGTCAAAGATGCAGAATATGGTATCGGGGTTGAAAAATTCAGTAACAGGAACCATCTCGCCTTCCGCTTCATTAACGGTGTTTGAAATTATAGAAACAGAGTTTAATGAGTCAACTGAGAGTTGGTTCTCAATGTCAAAACTGCGTATGGAGTCAATGTCATCTGCCCAGAAGTCAATACGGTAGGGGAGGTCATTTGAGAATGAGAAAACGTCAATAAGTGAGCCTCTTACAGAAAATTGCCCTGGCTCATAGACAAATTCGGTCTGCTCAAAACCGTATTCAGTCAGGGTGTCAATTACAAACTGCAAGCCCACTTTCTCTCCTACGCTAAGGTGCAGGGTCTCTCCGCTCAGTCTCTTTTTGTTCACCACTTTTTCTGCAAGTGCCTGCGGGTAGGTTACAACTGTCCACCACTCTGATGAGTTGCACTCATTCAGGGTCTCTGTTCTAAGAACTTGGTTTGCAGGGTCTTTTACCGCTCCGCTACGGATACTTTTTTTATATGATGACGGGAAAAAGAATACTCTGCCACCGGTATCGTGCTGTTGAAGGTCATTGTAGAAGTAGCCCGCCTCCTCCTCATCGTGGAGAATGAATACGGCACTCTTTTTTTGCTCATACCCTACATTATGGAGATAAAAAGCCGGAGCGGAACCGTGAAATCCTTTTATAAAAAGACTCTTCTGTCTGCTCTTAAGCCATAAGTCAAGTTTAACCTTGACGGGGTTTGTTTCAAAATATTCCTGAAACTCTGAAATATTCATATTCGGGGTGTAAATTTACAAAAATTTTCACTAACTTCGCAATTTAATGATTATGTCACTATTGTTAATTACTAATTGCTAATTGCTAATTGTTCTATGTCTGATTCAATTGTCTTAATTCCCACATATAATGAGAAGGAGAATATAGAGAATATCATCAGGGTGGTATTAGCGCTGCCTCGTAAGTTTGACATTCTTGTTATTGATGACGGTTCTCCTGATGGCACAGCCGCCATTGTAAAGGGACTACAAAAGGAATTTGCTGACTCTTTGTTTATTATGGAGAGGGCTGGCAAACAAGGTCTTGGGCGCGCCTATCTGGCAGGTTTTCAGTGGGCATTGGAACATAAATATGATTTTGTTTTTGAGATGGATGCCGATTTCTCACATAATCCCAATGACCTTCTTAAACTCTACGATGCCTGTACAACAGGCGGCGCCGACGTAGCCATAGGCTCACGTTATGTATCGGGTGTGAATGTGGTGAACTGGCCTATGGGCAGGGTTCTTATGTCATATTTTGCATCAAAGTATGTAAGGTGTGTGACGGGCTTGCCTATTGCAGACACAACGGCAGGTTTTGTTTGCTACCGTCGTAGGGTTCTTGAGACCATAGAACTTGATAAGATTAAGTTTGTAGGTTACGCATTCCAGATAGAGATGAAGTTTACCGCCTACAAGTGTGGCTTTACAATAAAGGAGGTGCCTATAATATTTGTTAACCGTGAGTTGGGTACCTCAAAGATGAGTGGCGGCATATTCTCTGAGGCTCTGCTTGGGGTCATTAAGTTGAAACTTGGTAGCATAGGTAGAAAGTATCCTCAAAAGAGATGATTTTAATTAAGAATGCACATATTGTAAATGAGGGTGAGGCTTTTTATGGCTCTCTCCTTATTGACAACGATATTATTAAGCGTGTGTTCCGCAGTGGCGGACCTGTACCACATTGTGATACAAGTTCTGTCATTGATGCCAATGGTGCGTACCTTATTCCCGGCGTCATAGACACTCACGTCCATTTCCGTGACCCCGGATTTCCTGATAAAGCGGATTTTGGGACGGAGAGCCGTGCCGCCGTGGCAGGTGGCGTGACATCTGTGCTTGATATGCCAAACACAAATCCTCAGACCACGTCTAAGGAGGCTTGGCAGGGTAAGATGGATATGGCAGCCGCCAAATCTTTCTGCAACTACGGTTTTTTCATTGGTGCCACGAATGACAATTTAGAGGAATTGAAAAGTGCGGATTACTCTAAGATTTGTGGAGTAAAACTGTTCCTTGGCTCATCAACAGGTGGTATGCTTGTAGATGACAAGCCATTGTTACAACGAATATTCTCTGAGGTGCCAGCCCTTATTATGGTTCACGCTGAAGATGAGCGAATAATAGCCGCAAACAGAGAGCATTTCTGTAAACTATATGGAGAGAGAGTCCCTATTGAGTGTCATAATCTTGTCCGCAGTGCTGAGGCTTGCTACAAGGCGTCAGCGTATGCCGTTGAGTTGGCTGAGCAAACAGGCGCAAGGCTTCATTTGGCTCACGTTAGTACGGAGAGGGAACTTACCCTGCTACGTAACGCTCCAGCCGTATCAAAGAATATTACCGCCGAGACTTGTCCGCACTATCTATACTTCTCTGATGCTGATTACAAGCGTCTTGGTGCTCGTATAAAGTGTAATCCTGCCATTAAGACCGCTCAAGACAGAGAGGCGTTAATCAGGGCTTTATCAACAGAGAGAATAGATACCATAGGCACTGACCACGCTCCGCATCTGCTCTCTGACAAGGAGGGTTACTTGTTCAAGGCTGCATCGGGGATGCCGTCAATACAGTTCTCACTTGTGGCTATGATGGAACTTGTGAACCGTGGGGCGCTTACAATAGAGACACTTGTGGAGAAGATGTGCCATAACCCGGCACGCATATTCCGCATCAAGGAGAGAGGTTTTATACGTGAAGGCTACAAGGCAGACGTAACCCTGATTGACAAGAGTGTCAAAACCATTGTCAAGCCGGACATCATACTCTCCAAGTGTGGCTGGTCTCCGTATGAGAATATGGAGTTCCGCTCGTCTGTCTATATGACCATAATCAACGGTAACATAGCCTACCACGATGGCAAAACCTTCAAGGGTGCTGCCGCAGCGTTGGAATTTTGATATTGTGAGGTGAAACATTCAGCCACTGACCCGAACGCCTGAGACCCTTCGCACAACCACACAAAACTACGGAGACTGCGCAAATACGCCACCTACGGTGGCTAAATGCTCGTGCCTTGTTTTGTATGTGGTTCCGCTTCAGGGGGCGTTATGTGGCTGAATGTTCCACCTCACAATATTTTTTCACTCACTGACAAATTATGACATAGCGTGGCGGTATATTTGCCGTGTGAAATATCGCTAATGTGCAGAAACTACACTATAAGTGCAAAAAATGTCTTAAAAGTGCAACGCTTTTTGTATATTTGTCGTGTGCTTAAAAATTTTGAAACTATGGCAAATGAAAGACAAACGGACCTATTGGTAGCCTCACTGTTAAATAGTGCTGGCATAGATGCAACACCTAATGGCAGTAAAATATTGGAGGTTCAAAATGCTCTGAAAACTGCTTCCAAACGTGGAACTGGGCATAAAGGTTTCCCTGAGTATGTTGCACAAGTTGGCGATTTCATAATGGTAATAGAAGATAAAGCAGACAGAGTAAAACAAGCCAAATATCTTGATGCCAATAATCAAAATTTATTGATGGATGATACATCTATTTCAAATTATGCTGAAAACGGTGCGTTACACTATGCTCAAAAGATCGTAGCAAACACACACTTTAACAAAGTTTTTGCGTTTGGTTGCTCTGGTACTGAAAGTGAAAATTTGATAATTCGTCCAATTTTTGTATCCCCAACTAGCTACAAACTATTAGATAAAATAAAAGATTTTAGCAACTTTTCAGTTGATAAAATATCATCCTATTATACTACTGTAGTCTGTCAGGAGAAAACGGCAGATCAGATAGAATTGGAGAACATTTTAGCAAAAGCATCATCGTTGCATGAAGATTTACACATATATGGTTCTCTTTCCAATGAGCAAAAACCTATTGCAGTTTCCGCAATATTATTGGCTATAGAAAATCCGCATTTTTCTACAGAAGACTTGACTGGAGATCAAAATCATACAGATGGACAAAAAGTTTATGACGCATTAGAGTCTTATATGGAACAAGTGGAGGTCGCACCTCAAGAAAAAAAGGAACGCGTACTAGATGAATTTAGATTTATTAAAACAAGCCCTAAGTTGTCTCAATATGAAGAAAGATTGGGCAAAACCCCTATACGTTTTTTTGCAGAATACCTTTATTCCAATGTTTCAACTGCTTTTCACTTTAATACACCTGAAGACATTTTAGGTCGCTTTTATGGAGAATTCATGAGTTATAGCGGTGGCGATGGTCAGTCACTTGGAATAATATTAACTCCAAAGCACATTACTCAATTGTTTTGTGATTTAGTTAATCTAAAACCCTCAGATGTAGTTTTTGATCCTACATGTGGTACAGGTGGTTTTCTCGTAGCAGCTATGCATAATATGTTAAATAAAGCACGAACTAACCAACAACGCAAAGATATACGAAGACAACAATTATATGGGATAGAACAAAATGTGCGTATGTACTCTATTGCAACAACAAATATGATTCTAAGAGGTGATGGCAAGAGTAATTTAGTATGTGCGGATTTCCTAAAACAAGATACTAACGATTTAAGACAGAGACATTTCACGGTAGGACTGATGAATCCTCCGTATTCGTTGGCAATAAATGGAGAAACAAGACATTTAAGTGAATTGCACTTTATTAAGCATTTGTTGGATTCTTTAGATGATGGCGCACGTTGTGCTGTTATTGTACCTCAATCTACGATGGTAGGGAAAACAACAAAGGACAAAGAAATAAAATACTATTTATTGGAACATCATACATTAGAGGGTGTTGTCACTCTAAATCCGGACACTTTTTATCGTGTTGGCACTAACCCAGTTATTGCTATTTTTACGGCACACCAACCGCAACCATCTAACTATTACTCAAAGTTTATCAATTTTAAGGACGACGGTTATGAAACCAAACCACATATAGGTTTTGTTCCAACAAACAGAGCAAAAGAACGACGAGAGTTTCTTTTGGAATGTTGGAATAAAAACAGACCAGCACCTAATGATTTTATGGTTCGCTCTACAGTTACCGCAGAGGACGAATGGTTACATTCATTCTACTATTTTAATGAGGATATTCCCACTGATGCAGACTTTGAAAAAACAATGGCAGATTATCTTACATTTGAATTTAATATGATTGCACACGGACGTGGATATTTATTTGAAAACACAAACGAGGAGAAGGAGGTAACACTATGAAAACTTTAGACCAATGCAAATGGAAAGCATTTAAAATAGAGGATATTTTTAAAATTTCGGGCACAACAACCACCCATCCTTCTGTATTAACAAAAAAAGGGAAAGTGCCTCGTATTACTTGTGCTGCGACAAATAATGGATTGGATGACTTTTATAATAATTCACCAACCGAAGAAGGAGGTGTTTTGACAATAGATAGTGCTACTGTTGGCTATGTCGGATATCAAGCGTATGATTTCTTAGCGACCGACCATGTCGAGAAGTTAATTTTAAAAGACGGTAGCAAACTTTCTCGTTATGTAGCATTATTCATTAAAATGGCAATTGACAAGGCTTGTAATGGTAAGTACGGTTATGGGTACAAATTTGCTCAACAACGAATTCGTCGCCAAACACTGCAACTTCCTGTAACTCCCAAAGATGAACCAGACTGGGCATTTATGGAAGAGTATATGAAAGCAAAAGAGCATCAATTACTTGCACAATATCAAAAATATATTGCACAAATTATTGATAATCAACAAATTACCCCCCCCGTTAACAGCAAGCAATGGCGAGCATTTAGAATAGAGGATATATTTGATGTAAAAAATAGTGTACGCTTAACCAAATCTGATATGTCGGAAGGGAGTACACCGTTTATCGGGGCATCTGATTCCAATAATGGTATTACAGCGTTTGTATCAAATAATAACTCTTCAAGAGATAGCAATGTATTGGGAGTTAATTATAACGGTAGTGTGGTTGAAAATTTCTATCACCCATATACAGCATTATTTAGCGATGATGTGAAGAGATTACATCTCAAGGGTTGTGCCGATAATAAGTATACCTTTCTTTTTATGAAAAATGCTATTCTACAGCAAAAGGTAAAATTTCAATATGGCTATAAATTTAATAGCGGACGTATGAATCGGCAATATATTATGCTCCCAATCACCCCTGAAGGAACACCAGATTACGAATATATGGCAGGCTATATGAAAAACATAGAAAATCGTATTATACAAAAATACATTAACGTCAAATTGCTATAACCCGTCAATATACCTATAATAATTTCTGTAAAACCGTTACTGTATATACATATATGATTGAGGTGGATACTTAATGCCGAAATCACTTAGAGATAATGGTTCTGAATATTTGGTTTTTCTACCTACTGCAATGGCGTTTGCTTCTCTCTTCTGTGAAAAGTATTCATCGTAAAACATTTTACTGATGCCTGAATATTGTGCGGTTTTCTGCCATAAACGCTCTACATCATCGGTTATAATTTCAGAAACCTTGAATTCTCCAATTACTTTTTGCACTGGAGAGGAAGCATATACTACTACTGTGTCAACACTTGGATTTTTGAAGACACTTTTACGAAATTCAAATTTTTTGGAACCATCAAATATCTTGTTGGCAAACTCAGGTTTAATTGACAATAAAACTTTCATTTGATTGTGTCGCTTTTAGTATTGTATATAGTTTATCGGTAGTAATTTTTTTAAAACCACGTGGTGCGTCATCTATGCCGGAAAGAACCCCCAAACGTATAAGTTCTGCCATATTTATCCTGTGTGGAAATGAATAGGTGTATAAAAATTTAGTTGCAACTGGAGAACCTTTTGAATACTCCCACAATTCAACCAACTCCTCATTTGAATAAACGCTACTTTTTCTACAATATGATAAAAATTCATCTTTTGAGGAAAATCTATCTCTAACTTCCTCCACTATACACAATGAGGTGACAACGCTCTTGTAATACCCTCCTGTTCTATAGAAGATTATTAAGTCACCTTTGTTTGGATAAGGTTTTAAAAATCTTGACACATAGACCTTCCCAATACAATTTCTGTGAGGAAAGTTTTCCACAAAATTTAACGGTGATTCCGTATTTAAAATTGAATCAGGTAATAATTCTGTATGATATTTAGGGAAAACAGGTACAATAAAACAGTTTTGTGCCCGTGACACGTATGGGAAACAACCCCTTATATTGTTAATATTAAAATTTGGACTGAAATCACGGACATAGACTTTTTCTTCTCCATTTTTTGTACCCCAATACACAAATCCCCATTGCTCTAAAAGTGTTATAAGTCTGTGTTGTTCGTCTCTTTTGTCAAAAATTGTAACATAGATTTCTTGAACTTTGTTTTTTAACGCATTATCAAAAATTATTTTCAGGAAACGTTCCCCTAACCTGAATCCATTACTTATAATTTTTAGAGTACCTATCTTCAGCCTTCTTTTGGGTACAAGCAATGGTGTAATATCAGAATAATTTTCTGTTGTATCTTCTATTTTTAAATACAGAAATGATAGTAACTTCTTGTTGTCAGCATTTTCTGTAATATAGGCTTCTTCATCATATTTTGAAACGAACCACTTGTCAAAACCAGAATAGTCTGCTCTAAGGCTATCAAAAAACGAATCCTTTAAATCGATTTCACCAAACTTTCTCTTTCTAACGTTTAATATTTTATAGTCAACTAAATCTGGGTTGTCAGCAAAGGCTTTTTCCAAAAAAGAGTCAATATTATACACCTTGTCTTGAATTTTAAGATGCTTGGCTTTAGTATGGATTTTTTTATCTTCTGTTACCAATATATCAACACGTCCGACATATACTTCATTTAAAAGTTGGGTATCTATTTTGTCATTTGGAGTACTGTCCAGTAATGACGATACCCTGAGCACTTCATCGTGGATGGGTGATGGAATGGTTATTTGCTCGTAACTGCTTAGTTTTATAAGAAAACTGTCAACAGTTGACTTATTAGGATTCTTTTTGATTTCCTCAATAGTTGCAGAATGCACACATTTGATGTAATGGCATTTTTCTAACCATTTAAATAATAGACCTATATCTTGGGATACAATTTTATTTGCCTCTCTGTGTATAATAATATTTGTATCTAGTAGAGCTTTCATAAGTACTTTCATCTACAAAGGTAACATATTTTTTTTGTTCTACCAAATATTTATAAGTATAACTGCCTGATTATCAAATTGTCATAAAATGACAATAATTAAACTTTTTTGACAATATCAAGACGGTTTTACTTTAACCGATAATCATACAAAACATTCTCCGACTCAATTGTCTACACAGTGTGTAGAATTTTCATTAGCACTTACAGCGAAAATAGTATGCGCCACGCTTCGGCGGCTTGACCGGTGAACATCTCCCAACCATTCTTAATGGTGGCTCCTTTAAGTTCAGCCTGCTGTAGGAATAGTGTGCGTATGGGGTTGTAAATCAGGTCAAAAGCAATGTGCTCTGGCGTAAAATATTGATATGGTACGTCGGGGCATTTGTTTACAGCAGGGAAACTGCCTACAGGGGTGGCGTTTATAACTACCAGGTGCTCTGACATTACTTTCTCATCAATATCCTCATAACGTATGGTGCCAGGTTTTGAGCGTGAGACTTGTGTTATCTCTATACCAAGTTTGCTCAGTGAGTATATGACAGCCTTTGACGCACCACCTGTGCCAAGCAGTAACGCTTTTTTATGACAAGGCTTGAGCAGAGGCTTCAATGACTCTGTGAAACCAACCCAATCTGTATTGTAGCCCTTCAGGATTCTTTTCCCGTCAGAACGCTCTATCTTGATGCAGTTCACAGCCCCGATTTCTTGTGCCACAGGGTCAACCTCATCAAGTAGTGGTATTATTACCTCTTTGAACGGAATGGTGACACTGAGCCCGTGCAGGTTTGGTTTTGAATCTAAGTAGGGTATGAAATCCTGGATTGTCTTCAACTCTCTTGCCTCATAAAGACAGTCTGTCATCTTACGCTCCGCAAACTTCTCATTCCAGTAAGTCTTTGAGTATGATTGTGCAAGCGGATTACCTATTATTGAGAATAGTCTATTTATCAGTGGTCTTGGCATTTTTTCTGTTCTTTACAATTTGTTTTATAACTAAGATTACTATTAATAATACAAGTGCCGCCACAAGGAATATTGAGAGTTCGTGGCTGTACTTCTCAATCAAATCCTTCTGTCCGTGAGCAAGGTAACCGAGTAGTGCTAAGATGGTGTTCCATATAGCCGCCCCGATGAATGTGAAGAGTGTGAAACTGCCTAAATGCATACGGGCGAGTCCTGCGGGTATTGATATCAGTTGTCTTATTCCGGGTATGAAGCGACCTACAAGAGTGGAGACCTTGCCGTTGTCAACAAAGTATTTCTCCGCTTTCTCAACCCCTTCACGGTCAATAAGCAGGGCGTGAGCCACTTTTGTGTCAGCGAACTTATATATTATAGGTCTGCCCAGCCACAGAGCCAGAAAGTAGTTTATGTAAGCCCCAATCAACGCCCCCAATGTTCCAAACAGCACGACAAGAATAATGTTCAGGTCACTATCCTCTTCTGACGCTATGTAAGCCGCAGGTGGAATGACCACCTCTGACGGAAATGGAATAAAGGAACTCTCCACCGCCATAAGCGCCGTTATGGTGGCGTAGTTTGTGTTACGGTCATACCACGCTATTACATTTTGTAACAGTGTTGTGTCACTCTCCGCTTTAATGGAGTCATTTGCAAAACCCCTCAATGCCAATGGCATCATAATAAGTATAAATAATATCTTCTTCATTAATTAATTTTTCTTTTTTGTTAAAACTTCGTTTTAACCATGTTACGTCGTCACTCGGCATAACTTAAGTAAACTTAGTTTTGCTCTCGTTCCTAGTAACAGTCCACTTTTCACTAAATCAACTTCCTCACCGCCTCCGCCACATCCAGGGCATCGGGGTTGTTTTCTAAAAACACGTTAATCAGACTGACGTCACGCTCTGCCGCCCGCATCAGATAATATTTTGATTTTGAGAACTCTTTCATATTGTAATATACCGCCGCAAGCACAAGGTCAACGGATGTAATCTCAGGGTCAAGGTCTCTTGCCTTATGCAGGAAATAGACGGCGTTCTCATAATCCTCAACGGCATAGTATGACTGTCCGGTTTTTGCCATAACATCGGCTTGTGCCGCTTTTATGTTGAGGGAGTGCTGATAGGCGAATATAGCAAGCGCCCAATTGCCTGTTGAGAAGTAACACTCTCCAAGAATGTTCCAATACAGAGGGTTGCCGTCCGCTTCATTAATGGCTCTTTTAATCCAGAAGACAGCCATCTCAAAGTTGGTGGGTTGGGAATCAATGTCAAGGAAGAAACTCATTCCCATACCAAACAGAGCGTCATCTTTTGAATCATCAATGTCAAGTGCCGCCTTATAGTATTTGCGAGCCTCTGCATACTTGTCACAGTTGTTAAACATATCCCCGATGCAAACCAGCAGGTTTATATCATCATTCTTAGGGTCAATAGCCTTTATGTAGCACTCCGCCGCCTTCTCATAGTTGCGATTCTTCCCGTGACAGTCTGCCATAGCCTTCCAGGCGTCATAATAGTTGTCATCAATTGATGTGGCGTAGTCAAAATCCTTTATCGCCTCCTGAATGTTGTCATCAAAGCGGTTTATGTAGCCGAGTTTGAACCAGAGCACGGCATTATACGGGTCAATGTCAATTGCCTTCTCAGCCACTTTCAGCGCCTCCTTGAGGTTCGCGTCCTCTTTCATATAGCACTCAATGAGTGTCTCATAGAAACTTATCTCATCAGGGAATAGTTTAATTCCCTTATTTAATGTCTCTATGGCGTATTTGAAAAAGAATGAGAGATACATTGATGAAGCCATATCAGATATGGCGGATACGGCGTCATCTCTGCCTACGCCGTCAACCCACTCAGGAATTCCGGCTATATCTTTCTCAAGTTCAGAGATATGCCCGTTTTCAACATCTAACTTAACCCTTAGCATATTGATGGCAAGCCTGTCCTCCTTGTTCTTAAGGCTTGGGTCCCGTTTAAGTGCGTGAATAAGTTTCCCTGTGGCTATGCTAAGTCTTGCCATCTCAAGGCGTAATGTCAGGTCATCGGGGTAAATGGATATGCCTTTTACAAGGACTGAGAATGCGGAGTCAGTCTCTATGACACTCTCATAATAGTCTGCAATGTCATAGTACTCATCGGCGTCAAAAAAGGCATCAGGGTTTGCCTCATAACGCTTCACACTATCGGGTATATGCTCTACGTCGCTCATCTTCTGTCACTCTACTGTTTCTTTTTTGACATCTGCATCTCAATCAGTTCCTGGCTGCTTTTCTTGTCAATTACAAAGTGCTTGTAATATGAGAGCATTATGGTGGTTGCAGGCAGGGCTATTATCATTCCCAAGACTCCAAGCAGAGAACCCCAGATGGAGAGGGCGAGAAGTATGACCGCAGGTTTCAGCCCGGTGGCGTCGCCCATAATCTTAGGTGTCAGCACCATATCAATCATTGTCTGCACTATGATGAATGTTATACCTATGCCAAGAAGCAGTAACCAAAAACTTTGTCCGGTCTCAACTGATTGGATTAGAGCCACTATGATAGGTGGTATAAGACCGAAACTGTGCAGGTATGGAACCATATTCAACACCCCGATGAAGAGTCCCATTGATACTCCCATAGGCAGCCCTATTATCTTGAACCCGATGGCGAACATACACCCTACAATGAGTGATATGAGAGCCTGCTTGCGGAAATAGACGTTCATTCCGTTGGCGAGGTCGTGGAAAACCTGATGGGTCATTGGTCTGTATTTCATAGGTATAAGGTTTTGGGAGTCTGTTGACATATTATTGAAATCCATAAGGATGAAGAATATGTATAGGAACATAAGGAAGACAACAAACAGACCTATCAGATATTCCATAGATGATGATAGCAGGCTATAGACTGTAGGTAGTGTCTTTTGAACCAACTCCTGCTTGTTTTTGGCGAATGCGTCAAGAATGGAGGACATCCACTGACGGCTCTGCTCTGATATGACATAGGTGCTGTCAGAGGCGAGGTAGTTGCTTATAAGTCCGTCAACCTTAGCCACTTCATTGCTTACAGATGATGCAAAGAAGGCTATCCCGGCGGCGATTAGTCCAAGTAGTACCACCATTGTTATTATTACGCAAAGCATTCGGTTCTTCAGTCGGCATTTGAATTGGAGAAGGTCAACAAAAGGGTTGAGCATATAGGCTATGAGCCATGCCGCGAAAAACGGAAGCAGCACACCGCTCAATCTGCTTACAATGGCTATTAGAACCGCTATAAGCAGGAGCGCTATAAAGAATCTTACTGTCCTGTCAAATGTAAATGGTTTTGAAAATACTGAATGGTTATCCATCGGGGAAAAATAAATTTGGTAAATAGGTTGTCTTATGTTAATTTTGTGCAAGTTTGCAAATGTACAAAAAAATATGGAAAGCGGAAGTTTGATAGAGGAAATAAAGTTAAGACTTTGTGCTTTGGAGTCAGATGTGGTTGAACTGCAACATCTTGTAAAGGAATTAGAGGAAATGAAGGAAATAGAGGAATCCCCCGAATCACCGAATCACCGAATCACCGAATCACCGGTAAAGAGGATTGACGGCAGACTAATCTCTGATTTGAGAAAAGTCATAGGCTTGAATGACCGTATAAGATTTCAGAAAGAACTATTTGGTGGAGACGCCGCTTTGATGAATTCAACAATTGACGCTCTGAATAGTTCCGCTTCTCTTGACGAGGCTTTGGAATATATCGGGGCTAATTTCAAGTGGGACGAAGATAATGATACCGTTAAATACTTTAAGGAAATTCTCACCCGCAAAGCGTACTGAATTGAAAGTTGTTAATTACTAATTACTAATTGCTAATTACTAATTCAAAATTATACATAGTTCCCACCCCCGTAGGTAATATGGAGGATATGACGTTCAGGGCTATAAAAGTCTTGAATAAGGTGGATTTCATACTTGCTGAGGACACACGTACAAGCAGTGTTTTGTTAAGTCATTTTGATATACATACAAAACTTGTGGCTCATCACAAGTTCAATGAGCATCAGTCCTTGGATGGGATAATAGAGAGACTGAATTCAGGTGAGACGGGCGCTGTAATCTCTGATGCCGGAACTCCGGGATTATCTGACCCTGGATTCCTTATTGTCAGGGAGTGCGTTAGAAACGGCATTGAGGTGGAGTGTCTGCCTGGAGCCACAGCCGCAATACCTGCATTGGTAAATTCAGGGCTTCCTATGGACAGGTTCTGTTTTGAGGGTTTCCTGCCTCAGAAAAAAGGACGCCAGACAAGGCTTAGGAATCTGTCAGAAGAGGAGCGTACTATGGTCTTTTATGAGTCGCCTTACCGGGTTCTGAAAACTTTGACGCAGTTTGCCGAAGTGTTCGGAGGGGATAGAGAGGCGTCAGTGAGCAGAGAGATTTCAAAGATACATAATGAGACTATTCACGGTACGTTAGATGAGCTTGTGTCCCATTTTAAGGAGACAGAACCCAGAGGGGAGTTCGTCATAATCGTGGCAGGAAAGAATTAATTACTAATTGCTAATTACTAATTACTAATTGTTATATGAAACGTGTTATTTTTATTTTGCCGGCGCTGGTTATGATGCTGGCTTCTTGTGACCAGATTGCAAAGATGTCTGACGCTTACAAGCAGATGAAGTTCTCTAAGGACTCAATTCAAGCGGTTCAGGAACGTACTGTTGCTGAAATGGACGAGTATCTATCTATCATTCAAGATGTTGACTCAGGTTTTGAGGCTATACGCCAGAGTGAGAATTATCTGAGCCTCACATCATATAATGATGGTATGCCGTCAGAGCAGATAAAGCAGCGTATGGCAGACAATATGTATATGATTAACTCTATTCTTGCCGACAATAAGGCAAAGATTGAGGAACTTGAGAAGAAACTTAAGAGCAGCAACATTCAATCAACACAACTTAGAAAGAACATTGAGAGACTTACAGCGGAACTTGCTGAGAAGAACGCTGAGATAGAGTCTTTGAGGACTGAACTCAGTCAGAAAGATATTAAGATAGACAGTCTTATTCTTGAGAATCAGATGCTTGAGGAACAGGCTGTTTTGTTTGCTCAGGAGATGGAACGCCAAGACAAGGCTCTTAAAGAGCAGGACAAGGCTATGAATACCGCATACTACCTGCTTGCCAATAAAAAGACTCTCAAAGAAAACGGCATTGATGCAAAGAATATGGATTCCGCTTTCCGTACAAGCCTTTTCAAAACAGTGGATATACGTGAACTGCAAATACTTCAAACAAAGTCAAGAAGCGCCAAGGTTCTGACAAAGCACCCTGCCACATCATACACTCTTGAAAGAGATGAGAACCGTGAGTATGTTCTTGTAATAAAGAATGCCACTGAGTTCTGGAGTACATCAAGGTATCTTATAATAAAGGTTGACTGATAAGTTTAGACATATATTCTTTGATTGGGACAGCACGCTGTGGGACTTCCCCGCAAATTCAGAGAGGGCGTTGAGCGTGTTGTTCTCTTCGTACGGTTTTGAGCGTTTTTTCAAGGATTTTGAGACGTTTCACTCCATTTACAAGGGCAGAAACGCAGAGTTATGGGAGGCTTACGCTTTGGGGAAAATAAAGCGGGAGTTCCTTGAGACGGAGCGCTTTGAATATCCATTCCGTGCGGTGGGCGCGGACCCCGATGTAGCCCGTGAGCAGATAGACGCTCTTAAGACAACCTATCTTCAAATGCTTGGAAGTCAGACAAAACTTGTTGACGGTGCGGTGGAGGTTCTTGAGTACTATAAGAGAAAAGGTTGCAAGTTGTACATTATATCTAACGGATTCAGCGCTGTGCAACATATTAAGATAGAGAACTCAGGACTTAAAGATTATTTTACCAAGATATTCCTGAGTGAGGATATCAAGGAACACAAACCCTGCCGGGCATTCTTTGATTATGCTATTAAGAGTTCAAACGCACGCAAGGCTGAAAGTCTTGTGGTCGGAGATAATTTTACGGCGGATATAGCGGGTGCCCGCAACGCAGGTATAGCCCAAGCCTACTACGCTCCTGACTATGACGGCTCTCCGCTTCCGTTCCAACCCACAAGAATAATAACCTCGCTATTTGATTTAATCGAATAATCACTGTCAACTGTCAACTATCAACTGTCAACTATGAGAATAATTGATACCCACGCACATTTAGATGACCCTCAGTATGCAGAGGATTTGCCAGAGGTAGTGGATAGAGCCCGTCTTGCCGGTGTTGAGAAGGTGCTGCTCGCCAATGTCAATATAAAAGATAAGGATAGGGTGCAGGCGGTGGCTGACGCATATCCTGGTTTTTGCTATGCTATGATGGGAATCCATCCTGAGGAGATAAGAGAGGATTACCGTGAGCAACTTGAGGCTTTTGACCGAGAGGTCTCAAAACGCAGATACATTGCAATAGGTGAGATAGGAATGGACCTCTACTTTGACAGGAGTTTCAAGGCGGAGCAGCAGGAGGCTTTCCGTCATCAGATTGCCGCTGCTGTGGATATGGGGCTTCCTGTGGCTGTTCATAGCAGAGAGGCGTTTCAAATAACATACGACATACTCAGTGAGTTTGATAAAAACAGACTCAGGGGAGTGTGGCACTGTTTCTCGCTAACTCCTGAGCAAGCCCGAATGATATTCAAGTTGGGGGATTTTTACATAGGAATAGGCGGTGTCTCAACATTCAAGAATGCAAAATTCAGTGAGCGTCTGCCTGAAATCCCTATTGACAGAGTTCTTCTGGAGACAGACTGCCCGTATCTTGCCCCGACACCTTTGCGAGGTAAGAGAAATGAGCCGTCATACCTCACTTATGTGGCTCAGCGCCTCTCAACTCTTTATGGTTTGAGCGTTGCTGATGTGTGTGAGATTACTTCACAAAATGCCGAAAAACTATTTTTTTAACATTGTGGTGAAAAAAATAGTGTTTTTTCTTTGCCTATTGCACTAAAATTTGTAACTTGCACCCGATTAACTGTGGTCTGTAGGGTTTGTTCCGTGCCTCAGTAATGGAGAGATGCTCGAGTGGTTGAAGAGGCACGCCTGGAAAGCGTGTATACGTCAAAAGCG
>JAKSOA010000026.1 GCA_024405875.1 Paludibacteraceae bacterium | reverse complement strand
CCTTCCTTGTTTTGGTTGTTTGTTGTTTCCAGTCTGTCAAAGATCTCTCTTTATTGCTTTTATAATCCTTATTTTGGAAAAGCGAGTGCAAAGATACGGCGTTTTTAAATACCCACCAAATATTTTTACAACTTTTTTTATAGAAAAATGCACTTTTTTTACAATTCTACATTTTACACCTTATTATATATTATATATACCCTATTACATACTTGATAATACATTATATACACTTAGGTTATTATTTGTGGAATAAAAAAAGCCCGGTGCCAAAGGCATCGGGCTAAAACTTCAAGATGAAAGGTGGACTTATTACTTACGGATACCCAACTCTTTCATAATGGCACGGTAGCGGTTGATGTCTTTCCCCTTAAGGTAGTTAAGGAGCTGACGACGTTTGCCGACCAACATAACCAAAGCACGACGTGTGCTATAATCCTTCTTATTTGCAGCAACGTGTTCCTGCAAATGGGCTATACGGGCTGAGAATAATGCAATCTGGCTCTCAGGAGAACCAGTATCAGTATTGGACTTTCCGTATTTCCCGAAGATTTCTTGTTTTTCTTCTTTTGACAAATACATAATTACATTGTTTTAGAAAACGGATGCGAAGGTACGGAGTTTTTTTTACCCCACCAAATTATTTTACATAATATTATATGGTAACCACTGAGCCTGCGGCGACATCGTGGGTAACCCAAGTGTTACCGCCTATAACGGAATCCTTGCCTATGGTAACACGGCCGAGAATGGTGGCACCGGCATATACAACAACATTATCCTCAAGTATGGGGTGACGTGGAATTCCTTTAATGGGATTGTTATTCTCATCAGTAGGGAAACTCTTTGCTCCAAGGGTGACACCTTGGTACAACTTAACATTATTACCTATGATACAGGTCTCACCTACAACTATGCCTGTGCCGTGGTCTATGGCAAAGCGTTCCCCGATGGTGGCTCCGGGGTGAATATCTATTCCCGTCTCTGAGTGAGCCATCTCTGTTATGATTCTTGGGATAAGTATGTTGGCGCCAAGGGTGAGCAGGCAGTGGGCTATGCGGTAGTTGACAATTGCCTTTATGCCTGGGTATGAGAGTATTATCTCTCCTGAATTCTTGGCGGCGGGGTCTCCGCAGAATATGGCGTCAACGTCTGTTGTCAAAATGCCACGTATCTCAGGTAATTTCTCTATGAAGCAGGAAGCCATATCTTTGGCGGCACATTTACGCTCTGCTGAAGAGAGGTTATTATCACTGTCAAAGCACATTCCGGCATATAACTGACCGCTGAGTTTTACAAAAAGCCTCTCCATATTTACTCCTACGTGATATGGCAGCGTGGTTGTGTTGACTGATGAGTTGTCTCCAAAGAAACCCGGGAAAAGTATTGTGCGGCAAAGAGATATAATCTCTCTTAACTCTTCAATTGAGGGATTCGGCTCCCCGTCCTGATTGCAATGGTAAAGCGAGCCGTCAAGTTGCATAGCGACCAACTGCTCCACCGCTTTCTGAATTTTAGCGTTATAATTAGTTTGCATACCTTATGTTATTTGTTTTCCAATATTCTAACTGCCTCTTTCACCTCTTCACACTCCATTACGGAATCTTTGAGATAATAGCATCTCATTCTCTCAACGGAATCCCGCTCAATCTCTACTGAGACATCGGGGATTATGCCACCCAATTCATCTGTGATATATTCACCCTTCTTATACGGACGCTGTATATCCCTACCCGACGGAGTATAGTATCTTGCTACCGTCAATCTTATCTCAGAGCCGTCTCCCAAAGGATATGATTGCTGAACCATACCTTTACCAAAACTGCGGCCACCAACTATGACCGCCCTTTCCCAATCCTGCAAAGCGCCGGCAAAGACCTCACTTGCAGATGCTGAGCCGCCGTCAATAAGAACAACTACTGGAGCGTCAGGAAACTGATGTCTGCTACTCCCCGCCCTTGCGGTGTAACCGCCCCGATGGTTTCCCTTGGCTGTATAGAGTTCTGTTCCGGAGGGAAGAAAGCAACTTAACATTTGAACCGCCTCATTCAGTAGTCCTCCGCTGTTTCCACGAAAATCAAGTACAAACTTTACCGCTCCGCTTTTACTCAGTGCAAGCAACGCTTTCTCAAACTCCCTGCCTGAGCCCTCTGAAAAATAATCAACCCTTACAAACCCTACAGATGGCGTAAGCATAAAGGAAGAAGAGACTCCGTGAACATCAATTTTATCCCGTTTCACGGGGATTTTCAGGGTGTCAGCACATCGTAGTACGGTCAGATTCACAAGCGAGCCTTTAGGCCCTCTTATTATTCTTTGCAACTCTGCGGAAGAGATACCTACACCTGCTACAGCAGTGGTGTCTGCGAATAGTATTTTGTCAGCAGGTTTCAGACCTGACTTCTCAGACGGACCGCCTGCCACTACCTGAAGTACGATGGCTGTGTCATTCTCCACACTATATCTACAGCCTATGCCCTCAAAACCATCAAAAAGCATCTCATTTGAGATTCTGACCTGCTCCCTTGTAAGATATGTGCTGTGCGGGTCAAGAGAAGAGACCATTGCCTGCACGGCGGTTGCTGTAAGGGAATCAATATTCACACTATCCACATAATTATCTTTAACAAAACCGCACGCCCTGACATATTTAAGCATCGCCTCTGTGCCGGCATCCCTCTCCTTAGCATTCAGAAAAGAGCCGTACAACAAGCCGTAAACGGCAATAAATATCAAAAATTCACGTTTCATATTTCAAAACACGAAGTTAGCATATTTTTATGTATATTTGCACCTTATTATAAAAGAAAATGAAAAAGTACAATTGGATAAACCGTGTGACCGGATTTGCGGTATTTGTCATAGCAATGGTGACATATACGCTTACAGCCGAGCCTACAGCAAGTTTCTGGGACTGCCCTGAGTTCATTACAACCGCTTTCAAGATGGAGGTGGGGCACCCGCCAGGGGCGCCGTTCTTTATGCTGACAGGCAAACTGTTCTCCCTGTTTGCGAGTGACCCAAGCCAGGTGGCGTATATGATAAACATAATGAGCGCTTTCTTCAGCGCCCTGACTATATTATTCCTCTTCTTCACAATAACACACCTTGCGAAGAAGATTATAGTGACCGCTGGCAATGCACCGGACGCAACGGAGACTATTGAGATTATAGGCAGCGGACTCATAGGAGCATTGGTTTACACATTCTCTGACACTTTCTGGTTCTCTGCGGTTGAGGGTGAGGTTTATGCCTACTCCTCTTTCCTTACAGCCATTGTATTCTGGCTGATACTTAAATGGGAGGAGAAAGAGGAGCAACCATTCTCTGACAAATACCTTATTCTGATATTCTACATTATGGGTATCTCTGTAGGCGTTCACCTGTTGAACCTGCTTACAATTCCGGCTATTGTGCTTGTCTATTATTTCAAGAAGTTTGAAAACACAAGTTTCAAGGGTATGTGCCTTGCACTGCTTGTCTCATTTGCAATGCTCGCATTCATTCTCTACGGACTTATACCTGGATTCATAACCCTTGCCGGCATAGTGGAACTGTTCTTTGTGAACACGTTGCACCTGCCGTTCAACTCAGGAACGCTGGTATATTGCATTCTTGCCATCGGGTCATTGATATGGGCAATCTATGAACTCTACAGGAAAGAGCCTGACACCACAAGAATAAAGGTCTCATCTCTGCTTACAGCATCACTTCTCGGTGTCCCTTTCCTTGGTGGAAGCATCTGGATTGGCATTCTGATTATAACTGCGGTAATTATATATTTCTATGTGAAAAAAGAGGTGAACATACGCCTTATGAGCACCATTGTGACATCAATGGCGGTTATTCTTATTGGTTACAGCAGTTATGCCGTCATAGTAGTGCGCTCCTTAGCGAACCCTCCTATGGACCAGAACTCGCCTGACAACGTATTCTCTCTAAAAAACTACTTGAACCGTGAGCAGTACGGTGACCGGCCTCTATTCTACGGTGCCTATTACAGTGCGGAGCCGGAACTTGAGATTGTTGGCGACTATTGCCGCACAAAGACCGTTGAGGGTGGCAAGACTTACGGCAAAAAGGAGAAGAACAGCCCCGATGAGAAAGATGAATATGTAGTAACATCAACAAGTTACAAGGCTGTTTACGGAAGTCAGTTCAAGACCTTGTTCCCAAGAATGCACAGCAGTCAGGGAGACCACCCTAAACTATATGAGAGTTGGGTTGACGTGAGGGGCAAAATGGTTGACTATGATGAATGCGGTAGAAAAACAAAGGTCAAGGTACCTACATTCGGGGAGAATCTTGATTTCTTCTTCACATATCAACTGAACTATATGTATTGGAGATATTTCCTTTGGAACTTTGCCGGACGACAGAATGATATTCAAGGACACGGTGAGGTTACAAACGGTAACTGGAAGAGCGGATTTGACTTTATAGACACCAAAATGATTGGCTCACAGTATGACTTGCCTCCTATGTATTCAACCAACAAAGGCGACAACGCCTATTACCTGTTACCGCTGCTACTTGGAATAATTGGCATTATTTATCAGTTATCAACAAATAAAAAGGGTTCAGAGGGATTCTGGATTACGCTCACTCTCTTCTTTATGACGGGAATAGCAATTGTGTTATATCTGAATCAGGGACCGTCAGAACCCCGTGAGCGTGACTACGCCTACGCCGGAAGTTTCTACGCATTTGCCATCTGGGTTGGATTTGGTGTGGCTGGCATTTCTAAATTCCTGAAAGATATTAAGGTTCCCGGCATTGCGGCGGCGGCGATAGCCCTGCTTGCATCTATTCCGGCTCCTTGCATTATGGCAAATGAGAACTGGGACGACCACGACCGTTCAAAGCGTTATCTGGTAAGGGATTTCGGACTCAATTACTTTAACTCCTGTGCTGAGAATGCCATATTATTCACAAACGGAGATAATGACACATTCCCTCTATGGTACACGCAAGACACAGAGGCTAATCCTGTATCGCTTGACAAGAGAGTCTGCAATCTCTCTTATCTGCAAACAGACTGGTATATTGACCAAATGCGCCGTGACGCATATAACTCAAAGGGGCTTCCAATAACTTGGGAGAGAAAAACCTATATGGAAGGGAAGCGTGATGTCATATACCTCTATAATCTACTTGAGGGACCGATTGACCTGAAATACGCTCTTGACAACTTCCTGGCAAGTGATGACCCTATCACCAAAACAGACCCGAGAGGCGGCGGTTACAAGGAGTTCATTCCTTGCAAGGTGTTCTCTGTTCCTGTAAACAAGGACAATCTTGTTAAGCAAGGGGCTATAAAAGAGAGTGACAAGGATAGGATAGCGGATACTATGATAATTGATTTAAGCAACCGCAACTATTTGACAAAGAGTGATTTGATGGTTCTTGAAATGATTGCCAACAATAATTGGGAGCGTCCTATATACTATGCTGTGACAGTGGGCTCAGATATGTATTTAGGAATGAAAAAGTATTTCCAACTTGAGGGTCTCGCATACAGAATTGTACCATACAAAGATACTGAGGACATTACTGTAGCCACAGACATTATGTATGACAATATGATGAACAAGTTCAAGTTCGGCAATATTGAGGACCCTGACATATACCTTGATGAGAACGCACAGCGTATGTGTATGGCTCAAAGGCAGATGTTCAGCCGTTTGACTGACGCTCTGGTGGCTGAAGGAGATTCAGCAAGAGCGGCGGACGCTCTTGACTATTGTCTGAAACACGTTCCCGGATACAACATACAGCACTCCTACACATCGGTTGGTTTTGTTGAGAACTATTACTCTATAAAGATGAGTGATAAGGCACGGGAACTCGGTTATAAGATAGCGGATGATGCTGACAAGAACCTTCAATGGCTGAGTCAGTTCAAGGGTGCGCAACTGTCAAGTGCGATGCAGGACATTGCAACCAACCTTGCCGCTCTGCAGGAACTTGCAATGATAGCGAGAGACTATGATGATGAGGCGTTTGAGAACTATTACACACTCTTTTTGAAGCATAGTTCTCTTTACCATACAGCCCATGAGTGATGTTTATTGAGCAGATTCCAAAGATATTGCGTCTCTTTATGAAGGGGGTGCTGTGGCGGATGAGCCCTACGGAAAAGTCTATCTACATCACATTTGATGATGGCCCCACCGTAGAAAACACAGTATGGATTCTTGACCTGCTTGACAAATATGGGATAAAAGCGACCTTCTTTTGCGTAGGGAGGAATGTAGAGAAGTATCCTGAACTCTATTCTGAGATTCTGAAGAGAGGTCATTCTACGGGGGTTCACGGATATGACCATAAAAGGGGGCTCTACAAAGATGACAGCATTTTTATGGCTGACATAAAAAAGGCAGGGGAGTTGATTGAGAGCCATCTTTTCCGTCCTCCGCACGGACATATAAAACCATCTCAGATTAAGGCTCTCAGTGGCAAATATCAGGTTGTGCTATGGGACGTGCTGACACGTGACTATGACCAAAACCTTAATGGAGATAAAGTTCTTGACATTGCCAAGAGATATTCAAGGAACGGTTCCATCGTGGTGTTCCACGATTCTGTCAAGGCTACTGGGAATATGAGGTACGCACTACCTAAGGCCATTGAATATTGGATAGAGCAGGGATTTAAATTTGAAAAAATAAACTCTAAGTAGAGGAATTGAAAAGTGAAAAGTTAAATTACTAATTACTAATTAATATGAACATATTACTATTGGGTTCAGGTGGACGTGAGCACGCTCTTGCGTGGAAAATAGCTCAAAGTAGCAGAGTTGACAAACTTTTCATAGCTCCGGGTAACGCCGGTACGGCTGGTGTTGGCGTAAATGTTAATATCAAGGCCGATGATTTTGAGGCGTTAGGTGAGTTTGCTTTGGAGAATGATGTAAGAATGGTTGTGGTGGGTCCTGAAGACCCGCTTGTAAAGGGAATCTATGACTATTTCAAGGGAAATACAAAACTTAGTGGCATAACTGTCATTGGTCCCTCTGCATACGGTGCTCAGATGGAGGGTAGCAAAGATTTTGCCAAACAATTTATGATGCGTCACAACATTCCTACCGCAAGATACCTATCTGTAAATTCTAAGAATCTTGATGAGGGCAAGGCTTTCCTAAAATCACTGAAAGCGCCATACGTTCTTAAGGCGGACGGTCTGGCGGCTGGTAAGGGTGTTCTTATTCTTGACACGCTTGATGAGGCTTACTGTGAACTTGATGAGATGCTTGGCGGTAAGTTCGGGGCGTCAAGCGCAACTGTAGTTATAGAAGAGTTCCTGAGTGGCATTGAATGTAGCGTATTTGTCCTCACTGACGGCAAGGATTATGTTATTCTTCCTGAGGCAAAAGATTACAAACGTATAGGAGAGGGTGACAAAGGTCTGAATACCGGCGGTATGGGTTCTATCTCTCCTGTAAGTTTTGTGACAGATGAGTTTATGAGTAAGATAGAGACCCGCATTATAAAACCTACGATTGACGGACTGTATAGTGAGCAAATTGACTACAAGGGTTTTGTATTCTTCGGACTTATAAATGTTGGCGGAGAGCCATACGTAATTGAATATAACGCCCGTATGGGAGACCCTGAGACAGAATCTGTTATGCTGCGTCTTAAGAATGACATCGTTGAACTTTTTGAGGCGGTGGCAAACGGCACTCTGAGCGAACAGAGAATTGAGAAGGATAGCAGATACGCTGTAACTGTTATGCTTGTTTCAGGCGGATACCCTGAGGCGTACGAGAAGGGCAAGGTAATTACCGGTGTCGGGAATGTTAAGGAGAGTGTGGTGTTCCACGCCGGCACCGCTCTTAAAGATGGCTCAACTGTTACAAGCGGTGGCAGGGTGATAGCGGTAAGTTCATACGGAGCGACAAAAGACGAGGCTCTCGCTAAATCATTTGATGCGGCAAGAACCATAGACTTTGAGGGCAAATACTTTAGAAGAGACATTGGTTTTGACCTGAAATAAAGCACATACTTTTATATGCGCCTCAGCAGATACGACAATAATCAGACCATCAGTGTCACCGCTCTGCTTGTTATTACAGTGGTGACATTTGCTGTTATGCTGATTCCTGTTTACACCAATTCAGGTAATTCGCTATGGGTCAAAATATCAGCCACATTATTTCCTCTTGCAGGGGCGGTTGCGGTAGCCGCATTTGCAAACAGTCTGTCTATAATTAAAAAGAACCTTATGCTTCCGGCATTCTTTGTGATTGTTTCAATGGGTGCCACAGGGTATGATTCAGGCTGTTGGAAGGGTTATGCCTGTGCTGCGATAATACTTTTTTCCTGGTATATGACCACCACGCTTCAAAAAGAGGAGCGCTGTGCGTGGAGGGTCTTTAATATTATGGCGGCGATGGCTGCCGGCTCTCTGATTTCAGGAACAATGGTGGCGTTTATCCCTTTCATCTTTATTGGCTTAGCCCTGTATGACAGAATCAGTATAATCAACATTTCCGCATCAATATTGGGTGCCGGATTTGTTTATGCCGTTATCTACGCCTTAGCATATCTTACCTCTGATGTGGCGATAGTGTCAGACTACATTGGAACTCTCTATAGGCCGATTTCAATTTTGACTCTGTCAATCTATGAGATAATATTCTGCTCAGCCATCGGAGTTTATATTATAATAGCACACATAGCGTTTATTGCAAGGTTCACCTCCAATAGTATATTGTTCCGCCACACAATGCTGTTCAATTATATTATTCTATTTGTTGCAATAACACTGATGATTCTTTTTAATGAGAAAGCACTCTATGAACCGACAATATGCCTTCTGACAGGAGTGACTCTGCCCTTCTATGTTGAATTCAGCAAATCAAAGGCAGAGACTGTATTATTCTACACATTCTACTTCATGTTGCTATTCTCATTTGCTGTTAAAAACTTTATTCCATAAAAGAAGTGATTTCTCTATTATTTTTGTAAATTTGAGAAATAATTAAAATCAGATGGCTGAAGAACAATCCACAATTAATTTTAATCCGGAAGCGGAATATACAGAAGACCAGGTCAAACATCTGGAGGGTTTGGAACACGTCAGGTTGCGTCCCGGTATGTACATAGGAAAACTTGGCGACGGTTCATCTGCTGATGACGGAATATACGTACTATTAAAGGAGGTTATTGACAACTCTATTGACGAATTCAGAATGAAGGCGGGCAATAGAATTGACATTACACTCAATGACCGCACTGTCTCTGTCAGAGACTACGGTCGTGGAATACCACTTGGAAAACTTGTTGAGTGCGTCTCTGTAATGAATACCGGTGCAAAATATGATACGGCGGTATTCAAAAAGAGCATAGGACTAAATGGCGTGGGTGCAAAGGCGGCTAACGCTCTCTCAAGCACATACACAGCAATAGCATACCGTGACGGGAAAGCGAAGAGAGCCTACTTTGAGTGCGGCAAACTTGTGGAGGAATGGGAGTTGGAGGATACAAATGAGAAGAACGGCACATTTATTGAGTTCACCCCTGACAGCAATGAGAAGATATTCGGCAATTACAGATTCCATTCTGACATAATTGAGGATATGCTGCGCAACTACAGTTATCTGAATCCCGGCCTTACGCTATCTCTTAACGGGGTTAAGTTCAATTCAAAGAACGGTCTGCTGGACCTACTGAACGAGAAGGTTACATCTGAGACACTATACCCTATTGTTCATCTTGAGGGGCAGGATATTGAAGTTGCATTCACACACACAAACCAATACGGAGAAGAGTACTACTCATTTGTTAACGGTCAGTACACAATACAGGGAGGAACTCACCAAAGTGCCTTCAGGGAGGCTTTCGCCCGTACTGTAAAGGAATTCTTCAACAAGAATATTGAATACGCTGACATACGTAGCGGACTGTGCGCCGCCATCTCCATAGGTGTGGAGGAACCTGTGTTTGAGTCTCAGACCAAGATTAAACTTGGTTCAAAGGATATGGGACCTGATGGGCCTTCTATTGCAAAATTTGTATCTGACTTTTTAAAGAAAGAGTTAGATAACTTTATGCACAAGAACCCAGATGTCACAGAGATAATCAACAAGAAGATACAGGATTCAGAACGTGAGCGTAAAGCAATAGCAGGTATCTCAAAGCAGGCTAAGGAGAGGGCAAAAAAGGCAAATCTGCATAACAGCAAACTACGTGACTGCCGATGCCACCTGAATGAGGGGAAAGATGAGGCTATGCGTCTTGCAAGTTCTATTTTCATTACTGAGGGTGACTCCGCAAGTGGCTCAATAACTAAAAGCCGTGATGTCAACACACAAGCCGTTTTCAGTTTGAGAGGTAAGCCTCTCAACAGTTACGGACTGACAAAAAAAGTTGTCTATGAGAATGAGGAATTCAATCTGCTTCAAGCGGCTCTCAACATTGAAGACGGACTTGAAGGATTACGCTATAACAAGGTTATAATAGCCACAGATGCCGATGATGACGGTATGCACATAAGACTGTTGCTACTTAACTTTTTTCTTCAGTTCTTCCCTGATTTAGTGAAAATGGGGCACGTTTACATTTTGCAGACCCCGCTCTTCAGAGTTCGTAATAAAAAAGAGAAATACTATTGCTACACAGATGAGGAACGTGTGAACGCTATTAACAAGTTAGGCTCATCTGCAGAGATAACCAGATTTAAAGGTCTTGGAGAGATTTCCCACGATGAGTTTGCCGACTTTATTGGCAAGGATATAAGACTTGACCCCGTTACCATTAAAAAAGAAGATGCGGTTAATAACCTGCTAAACTTCTATATGGGCAAGAATACACCTGAGAGGCAGGAGTTCATAATATCAAATCTAAGAATTGAGAATGATAGTGAAGAAGAACTCTTCGGTGTATGAAAATAAGTGAAAAACTTTTTTATTAGAGGAATTATTTGTTTCTTTGCATATAGAAATCAAAATCAATACACACAAATATGAAATACCTTGGAATTATTATCGTACTTTTAGGAGCGCTTACTCTAATAGTACCGGCATTGGCGAACTTTGAGACAAACATTACTCTTGCTATTGGAATGGTTCTTCTTGTTGCAGGAGCAATCGCTCACGTATTCCTATATAAGAAAGGAATGGACAAAGAGTAATTTATTATACGTTTATTTTTCAAAAGCATATAATAAATAGACCGAATAAAAAAACCTGCCAAGTAAATTGGCAGGTTTTTTTGTTTGCTTTTTTTCTGATTACTTAGCGATAGCCTTGAAATCATCATTTGCCCAATACTTAGCAAACTCAAGGTCTGTAGCCATTCTCTGACCGTATGCGTTGTCAAGAGCGACAGCCTCTTTCAAATTAGCAATTACATTTGCGTCATCAGATGCACGTGAAGCGCAGATTGCGAGCAAGTAATATGTTGTAGCATCCTTTTTCTCAACATTGTTAAGAATAGAGGCAGCCTTGTCATTGTTATTTGTAAGAAGTTGTGCAAGAGCGGCATTGTTAGATGTTGTGTTACCGAAAGAAGATACAGCCTTAGCATAATCACCCTCCTCAAGGTAAAGAAGAGCCTGACCCTCAGCAAGGTTCTCAACACCGGCAGCCTTACCAAAGTAACCCTTAGCAGCCTCTGTATCATTCTCAGCAAGAGATACAAGAGCAAGGTTGAAGTTTGTCTCAGCAGCATTAGAACCACCATTGTTGATTGAGTTGTTAAGTGCGTTCTTAGAAGCGGTTACATCACCCTTTGCAATGTTAACTGCGGCAAGGTTGTTTTGTGTTCTCCAATCATTAGGATTTTGAAGAGCGTTCTGCTCTGTGTACTTAGCGGAAGCCTCCTTGTTACCAGCCTGGCAAGCAAGTTTAGCGGCGAACATCAACTCCTCTACAGTAAGAGAATCTGGTTTTGACTCAGCAAGAGCAAGAATCTGCTCATCTGTCTTACCTTTAAGAGTAACGTTAAGTTCCATATGTGAACGACGAAGAGCAGGAAGAATGTCAGAAGCCAACTCTGTGTAAGCGGCAGAGAGGTTCTTAATCTCTTTCTCACGTGTCTCAGGATCAGCGTATGAACCAAGAACGCGGAGGATAAGATCTTTATCCTTTACTGAAGAAGCCTGAACAAGTTTCTGGAAACCATCCCAATCCTGAGCTATGTATTGAGCGTCAAGAGCGGCCTGGCTCTTTTGTTTCTTCAGGAAGTCTGCTGTGTTCTTCTGACGCTGGGCGGCAAGTTTCTCATTAAGTTCAACACCACCATCAGGAGATGCGGAAGAAACAAGTGTGATACCGTCAATTACACGAAGAGAATCAGCGGCGGCGTCTTTCTCAGCCTTAGCAAGAGCCTTGAACTCATCATTTGTCTTAACATCGGCACGTTGGATAGCGAACATAATGTTAGCCTCTGTAACCTCTTTTGTGTCACGTACAAAGTTATCCTTTGCAAATGCAGGCTTAACTGTAGTGGCGTTTGCAAGAGTAGATGTAGCAAGACATCCTACAGCAATATCAACATCAGGAATCTCAACCTCTTTGCTACCGACTATAGCCTTGAAACGAAGAGTAAGAACTGAGTTAGCCATAGCAGGAACATAGTTATATGAGAAATTCATAGAAGCTGTACCACCAGCCTTGTATTGAATTGTCTCATCATTACCCTTAACCTTCTCACCTTGGTATGTTACTGTCTCACCAACAGCCTCACCACCCTCATAACGAAGTACAGGAGTAACATCAATAACTGCCTTCTTAACGAAATACTTTTCTGGGAATGTAGCGGTAATAGTACCTTCTACCTTACCAGCCTTAACCTCTAGTGGATTTGGGTTAACAGCGAAGTACTCAGGCTGCATATCACCCAATTTGGCACAAGATGCAAGCATTGTAACCAGCACTGCGCCTAAACCTAAACGGAATAGATTCTTTTTCATAATGTTATAAAATTTAGTTGTGTATATAATATTCACCCAATAAATATTGTACAAAGATAAAAATAATTAGTAACAAAAACACATTATTATGTATTTTTTTTCATAAATATCAAAAAATGTGGGTTTTATGCACTATTTTTGTAACAAAATGATAACAAGAACCTCAATATTTATAAGAACAGCACAAGTGGCGAACGCAATAAAGGTATGTCTAAGTTACCTGCTCTCAGCAACTCTGCACAGAGATTTAAGACTTGGAATGCCATTGTCCGCTTCAATAGAGCCTGCCAACTACTGCAATCTGCATTGCGTCCAATGTCCTACCGGACTTGGTATGATAACAAAAAAAACGTCATTACTATCACTTGAGAACTTCAGAAAGGCCATTGACGTTTTGACTCCTGAATTAATTTACCTAAACCTCTACTTTCAGGGGGAACCGACATTAAACAAGGATTTGCCAGAGATGGTGAGGTACGCGACTGAGAAGGGAGTGTTCACATCGGTCTCCACAAACGGTCATTTCCTTGATATGAATACTTGTGTAAAACTTAAAGATGCTGGGCTGAGCCATTTGATTGTAAGCCTTGACGGAGCCAATGAAGAGAGTTACAGGAGATATAGGAGAGGCGGCGATTTCAAAAAAGTGATTGAGGGCATAACAAACGCTGTCAAGTCAGGGCTGAAAGTAGAACTTCAATGCCTGTTACTCAGTTCCACAGAGAATCAAAGAGATGAGATAGAAGCATTGGGCGACAAACTTGGTGTATGGAAGACAACTTTTAAAACAGCACAATTCTACAATAGTGATTCATTAATGCCTGCTGATGAAAAAAACAGCCGCTACAAAAAAGGTTCACTGACAATAAAGAGAAAACTACACAACCGCTGTTGGCGTGTGATAAGCGGCATTGTAATAACAACAGACGGAGAGATACTTCCTTGTTGTTTTGACAAGGATTGTGCTCATAGTTACGGTAATCTTTTCAAAACAGGAACAACAAAAGAGGCTCTTTGCGGCATACTGCACTCACAAAAAGCCTCTGATTTCATTAACACTGTATTCAGGAACAGAAGGCGCTGTAAAATATGCACCAACTGCACAGAGTAGTTCTACTCCTTAATGACACGGCGGACAGACTTACCACCGGCACAATTGACACTAACCAGATACATTCCCTTGTTGAGACCTGCAAGAGACAATTCGGTTGTGTTGCCATCGGCTGATATAAGCAACTCTCCGCTCATTCCATATACATTTGTCTGAAGAATCTTCTCTGAACAATATATATATACCTTGTCATTTGTTACGGAAGGCACTACAGAGACATCTATACCATCGCCATTGTTGTCATCCTCAAACTCCTCAGCGTTGACAGGGTCTGACAACTTTCTGCTTGTGAAAATCTTAATTGAGTTTGGTTCAAGGGCTATATCAGCATCAACATCCTCAACATTAATCTCAGTACCTGAAAGATACTCATACCATACGCCTGTTCTTGAGAAACCGCCAGGCATTGATTTTGCTGCGGAGATATTGTAGTTCACAAGTACTATGATATCAATATCATCTGCATACAGCCCCTCATTTTTAGCCTTGTAGTTAACATCTATCCTACGCAACTTGGTGTTAAGATATGAGGCTGTCCCGACATTGGTTGTTGTGACCGTACTGTCAGTAAAGAACTCAGGATGAAGTGTGCGTAGTCTGATAATCTTTCCGCATTTTTCATAAGCGTCCATTCTTGTAGCATCCTTATCCCATTTCTTCTTCCAAATATTTGGTTTCGGGTCTGTTCTGCAGTCATCTTTTATTGTAGAAGAACCGTCGCACTGATTGATTGAGATGTCATAACCCATCTCCATAAATTGCCAGAACATCTTAGGACCAGGAAGCAGAGCGACAAATGCCATATTCATAGGCGCTCTTGGAATATATACCTCAGGGTGCCCTTTAATGGCTTTGACGGTAGATGCTGTATTTGCCTTATACATATTACGCTCTTCATCGTGGCTCTCTCCATAGCCCACCCACTTAAGGTCATACATACCACCAGTACCCCTGCTGTCAACAAAGTTTGAGCCTGTTGACATTCCCATAGCCGCCTGACAGAAATTGTAGTTCATATTACGCCAAGGAATCATTCCATCTGCCACAAGAGCCTTTTGTTCATCAAAATTACCAAGATGCTCGAGAATAAACACCGCCTCAGGAGAAACCTCCTTCATAACACTGTTATAATCTTTCAGAATTTTTATACGGCTTGCATCGTATGACTCCTCAGTGCCTTTCTTCTGTGTAAGACCCTTGACAAGGTCCATACGGTAGCCATCTACCTTGAACTCCTCAATCCAATACTCCAAAACACGTTTGAAATATTTGCGGGTGCCCTCATACTCGTGATTAAAGTCATTATAGACACTATACATATGCGGAGCCACTCTGTTCATCCAAGGGTTGTTCTCAGCAGGGGCGTCGCCATTCCAATACAATTTTGCGAACGGGCAGTTGCCTGTGGCGTGGTTAAACACCATATCAAGTATGACGGCGATACCACGTTTATGACATTCGTCAATGAATTTCTTATAGATTTTCTTTGTCCCGTATGCCTTATCGTAGGCGAAGAAGTAACTTGGAGCATAACCCCAACTCTCATTACCGTCAAACTCTGTTACAGGCATAAGTTCTATGGCATTCACACCCAATGTCTGCAAGTAGTCAAGTTTACTGATAACACCATTCAGATTCCCCTTTGTGGTGGTACCTACGAAATCTCTGATAAGCAACTCATAGATAACCAACTGCTCCTTATCCTTAATCTTGAAATCAGGAACTTGCCAAGGATACGGGTCTTCATCAAGGACAAGGACTGAAACCACTACGTCTTTAATGGCTGTAGGGTACACAGGAAGTGTGTTATCTCTGATTCCAGCGGGAATATATTTATCATTCCACGGGTCCAGCACAACAGTTGCGTATGGGTCTCCTACAAGAGTGCTGCCATCCACTTTATACACAAAGCCATACTTTTCAGTGGTATCTGGCACTGTGAATGTACGCCAGAAGATACGTGTGGGATTTGCCTCATCTTCATATTTAACATCTTCATAGTACATATGGTAATCCTCATTGACCTTCCAATCATTGAAATCACCAAGAATATATACATCGTGGCTTAGAGGAGCACGGAAAAGAAGTGTAACCTCTTTAGTGTCAGGATTGTAATTAATACCCTCCTTCATACCCGCAGGAACAGGTTTCTCCATCTCCTTGCTGGCTATTGTTATATCTGATGACTCTGTCACTGTTTTAACGCCATTTGTAGCGGAGAAACCGATTATATGAGAACCAACCGGGAGGTCCTGTATCAACCCTTCAGCGTGACCGTCTGTGAGGTTAATGGTTTGCGGAGTACCGTCAACAGTCATAGTTAATGATGCTATTGAAGCGTCTGACACCGTCACATTGTAAGGTACGGCATCTCCCTCATAATAGAACGCCCCCTCCAACGGTTCTGCAACCTGCATTGAGAAGGCTCCCTCTTCATAAAGAACGTAAAAAATATCTCCGTCATCAGATGTCTTGCCCGTCTTTGAGCCTGACTGGTCACGGAATACAAAAGCAAGTTTAGTGACTTCCTCACCTGCGGCAAGCCCATAGTATGACTGCATACCGCCTGTGATTGTAAGTTGCCACAGGTCTGTACCTATGCTTGTCATCTTATACTTGGCGGTGTTGGTACCCCAGGTAGGAGCGTGTTTCCAATCAGAATCACTTGTACTTTTGTTTGTTATAACACCTGTGTGTGCATAACAAGTAGTAGAGCCAACCATCCCTTTACTGCCCTTTGTGGCATCAAATATGACGGTGAACTCGCCTGTATAGCCTTTAGTGATAAAAGCCGGATTTGTAGTTACCTGAGCAAATGCAATTGTTGCAAAAAACAGGCAAGAGAGAGAAATTAGTAGTTTTTTCATAATATAAATTTAAGTTATTAGCACAATTTGGGTGCAAGTTAAGAAAAATTCGGCATATATACAAACAATTAAGGGCGAGACTGAACGCCACGCCCTTAATTATTGGAATTATATCTGTTATTTCTTCTCAATCACCTCATTTTTCTTCTTTTTAGTAACATCGTAGGCAAGAGGAACAGATATGAACAGTGTTGATACCGTACCGGCAATCACACCAATCATAAGAGCGAACACAAATCCACGTATTGTCTCTCCGCCAAGAAGGAAGATTACAAGAAGTACTATGAATGTGGAGAATGATGTTGAGAATGTACGAACCAATGTGGCGTTCACAGCATCATTGATTGTCTCCTTGATATCTCTTGTAGGATATAGAGTCCTCAACTCACGCACACGGTCAAACACAACCACCGTATCATTAATAGAGTAACCTATTATAGTCAGTATAGCGGCTATGAATGATTGGTCAACCTCCATTGAGAACGGCATAATTGAGTAGAACAATGAGTATGTTCCAAGAATAATCAAAGTGTCGTGCATAAGTGAAACCACAGCACCGAAACTATAAGAGACATTACGGAAACGGATTAGGATATATAGGAATATACCTATGAGTGAGAAGAGCACCGCAAGAACCGCATCACGTTTTATGTCATCAGCAATAGCGGGACCAACCTTCTGTGAACTCTGAACACCGAGACTTGATACGGTCTCAGAAGTTGAGAGAGAAGCCACGCCATTCTCAACAATATAACCCTTTAAGAACATCTCCTTATCAACACCGTCATTTGCTATGACAGGCTTCAGGCTCTCATAAATGATGGCTTCAACCTCATCATCAACGCTCTTGTCATTAGATGCTATCTTATAGTTGGTTGAGATTCTAACCTGATTCTCATCACCAATTGTTATTACTGTCACAGATGCGTCAGGGAAGTTAGGCTCAAGCAACTCAGACACATCGGCTGTGCTTACCTTCTGCTCAAATCTGACAACATAGTTTCTACCACCTGTAAAATCAATACCAGACTCCAGTCCGCGGAACGCAAGAGAGACCGCACAAATTAATAGTATTGAGCCAAGCACAATGTAACCTATTTTTCTGATGCCAATCCAATTTACCTTAACTCCATCAAGAAGACCTTCTGAAATCTTTGTTGTGAATGAGTATTTTGAAGCCTTGCCACTTTCAGCCATAGATGTCCAGATAAGACGTGTTATGAATACGGCTGTAAAGAATGAGGTGATGATACCAATGATAAGAGTCGTGGCGAATCCCTTGATAGGACCTGTGCCGAACATAAACAGGATAATACCTGTAAGTATTGTTGTAACGTTACTATCAATAATAGCGCTAAGAGCGTTCCTATAACCCTCAGACACCGCAGTCTTATGTTGTTTGCCGGCTCTGAGTTCCTCCTTGATACGCTCATAGATAAGCACGTTGGCGTCAACAGCCATACCCATTGTAAGCACTATACCTGCTATACCAGGAAGTGTCAGCACCGCCTTGAATGAGGCGAGGATACCTACAAGGAAGAATACATTTATAAGCAGGGCGGCATCCACGATAAGGCCCGGAACACCACCGTACATACAAATCATATAGAGCATTACTACAACAAAGGCTATGACAAATGACCACATACCCTGTGTGATTGCCTCGTGACCTAATGAAGGTCCTACTACATCCTCTTGAATAATACGAGAAGGAGCAGGCATCTTACCAGACTTAAGCACGTTGGCAAGGTCTTTCGCCTCTTGTGGTGTGAAGTTGCCGGAAATCTCTGAGCGACCGCCTGTAATCTCACAGTTAACATTAGGGAATGAGTAGACCATATTATCAAGAACAATGGCTATGCTACGACCGATATTCTCCTTTGTAAGACGAGCCCAAACCTTAGCACCCTCAGGGTTCATAGTCATACTAACCGTACAGGCGGCAGAGAACTGGCTCAACTCATCTTTAGCGTCAACTATCACATTACCGCCAAGAGGTGCCTTTCCGTCACGGTTTGTAACCTTGATGGCAACCAACTCATAATATAGACCCTTTTTATCAACCGGTTTTACAGTCCAGCGGAACGCAAGGTCACGAGGAAGAACCTCCTTAACCTGACGCATATTCAGGTACTTTGTAACAGTAGCGGTATCACGAACGCTTACAACACCAACCGCAGGTGACGGTGCCAATTGTCCGTTATATGTGTTAAGTTGAAGAATGCTGAAGAGAGGATTCTCCTTAGCGAACTCAGCCATCATCTTTACAGAATCCTGCTCAGCCTTTGCAGCCTCAGCAAGTTTAGCCATCAAAGAATCTGTCTCTGAAACAGGAGCAGCCTCAACGGCGGCAGTCTCAGTGGTGACCTCGGCAACCTTGACTGTGTCTGTTGATGCAAGAGTGCTCTTTATGACAGCCTGCGCCTCTTCAAGTTGAGAATAGATTTCATTGAGATTATAGGTCTCCCAGAACTCAAGAGAAGCGCTTCCCTGAAGAAGTTTGCGGACACGCTCCGGCTCCTTGACACCAGGAAGTTCTATAAGTATGCGTCCGTTTGTCTCAAGGCGTTGGATATTTGGTTGAACAACACCAAAACGGTCAATACGGGTACGCAAAACGTTGAACGAGTTATCAACAGTTGCTGTAACCTCATCTTTTATAACAGCGATAACCTCATCATTCGTGCTCTTTAGAGAGACTTTATCCTTAAGGTCAAATGTAGAGAAGATTACTGACAGTTTTGCATTGGGGTCAATACCCTCAAAAGCCTCCTTAAACAGGTCAACAAAATCCTTCTGACTATCAACCTGACGTGCTATGGCAATCTCCATAGCCTTGTTGAACTGCTCATCCTTTGAGTTGCCTGACAAGGTGCGTACAATGTCCGGCACTGATACCTCAAGGATAACGTTCATACCACCTTTAAGGTCAAGACCCAGGTTCAATTCATTCTCACGACACTCTTTAAGAGTGTAACCAAGCCACACCTTCTCTGTGGCCATAGAGTCAAGATAGTGAGTCTCAGCCGCCTTATCACCACCTGACACCTCAACCGCCTTATCAGCGTAGTATGAGGTTACAAAGTTAAATGAAAGGTAGAACAAGCACACTAAAGCCATTGCATAGGCTATTGCTCTTACAAATCCTTTGTTCTGCATATTGTGTAAAATTATTTAATATTCCTGTTTTTTAAGATGTGCAAATATACTATTTTTTTTTCTTTTAACAAATACTATGCATCTAAGTTGTTTCTTGAAGTTATATAATCAGCATTGCGTCACCATATATACCAAATCTGTACTTCTCATTGATAGCCTCCTGGTAGGCTTCCATTATCAAATCATAGCCACCAAAGGCTGCTGTCATCATAAGAAGTTGAGACTGAGAACTGTAGAAATTAGCAATCATAGCACTCGCCACTGAAAAATCATACGGCGGGAATATAAACTTGTTTGTCCAACCCTCATACGGCTTAATCATTCCGTTTGTGCAGACAGCGGTCTCCAAAGCACGCATTACAGATGTGCCTACCGCACAAACCTTATGCTCATTCTCCCTTGCTGAGTTCACATCACGCACTACGTCATCATTAACTATGAGTTGTTCTGAGTCCATCTTGTACTTTGTCAGATCCTCGACGTCAATATCGGCAAAATTGCAGAGTCCGGAGTGAAGGGTCAGGAATGATGGTTTGATGCCCTTGATTTGCAGACGCAACATGAGTTCACGGCTGAAATGGAGACTTGCGGCAGGAGCCACAACAGCACCCTCATTCTTTGCGAATATTGTCTGATAATCATCAATGTCTGACGGCTCTATCTCACGCAGTTTCAGAAATTCATCCGGCAAAGGCGCTTTTCCAAGGTCAAAAAGGTCTTTTTTGAAACTATCGTGGTCACCGTCATAGAGAAAACGGAGAGTACGTCCGCGTGAAGTGGTATTGTCTATAACCTCGGCGACCATAGAATTATCCTCTCCAAAATAGAGTTTATTGCCTATTCTTATCTTTCTTGCAGGGTCAACAAGCACATCCCAAAGCCTTAAGTCGGGGTTAAGCTCCCTAAGAAGGAACACCTGTATGTAGGCATTGGTCTTCTCCTTATTGCCGCAAAGACGAGCCGGGAAAACCTTAGTGTCATTAAAAACAAATACATCCCCGTCTGAGAAGTAGTTTACCACCTCTTTAAACTGTTTATGCTCAAACGCACCCGTCTTTCTGTTCACTACAAGAAGGCGGGCCTCATCACGGTGCTCCACCGGATGCAGCGCTATTAACTCCTCTGGAATTCTGACTTTAAATTGTGATAACTTCATAAAAAATTGCATTTTTTATGCATTTTTGTCGTGACTCGGGAGAGTAAATCTATTTACTCTCCACTCGCTACTCCAAAAATTCATACGTGTACTAATTAAATTATTCGCTTGTTATTTCTCTTATCTCTCTCTACCAAATCATCATCACTCTGACCAAGCATTGCCTTGAACTGACTGAAGGTCTGACAATCCTCTATTCTGATGCTTCCTACTCTGGTTCGTCTTAACTGAGTAAGGTACGCTCCGCTTTCAAGTCTCTCCCCGATGTCACGAGCCAACGCCCTTATATATGTTCCCTTACTGCATACAACCTTTATTTTCAGATATGGCATTGAGAAATCCACAAGTTCTATGCTCTCAATGGTTATTCTCTTTGGCTTTATCTCAGCCTCAGCACCAGCACGCGCAATTTTATAAGCACGCTTGCCGTCAACCTTAACCGCTGAGAAAAGCGGCGGCACCTGGTCTTGTTCCCCGATAAAACTTTCCAAAACGCTCTCTGCAAGTTCCCTTGTGATATGCTCAATGGGGAAAGTTTCTGATACCGGGTGCTCCAAATCAAATGACGGTGTCACAGCACCTAAACACAATGTAGCCTCATACTCCTTTACACCAGACTGCAACGCCTCAATCCTCTTCGTGCATTTGCCTGTACATATAATCATCACCCCTGTTGCAAGCGGGTCAAGAGTTCCGGCGTGCCCTACCTTCACCTTTTTTGTTCCCAGATAATGGGATATAGCCCAACGCACCCTGCCAACTAAAGTGAATGATGTCCAATACAGAGGCTTGTCAATACAGAGAACCGCGTCTTGTAAGTTGACAGTTGACAGTTGACAGTTGACAAAGTTCACTGTTAACTAAAAATTATTGCGACACTTCCTACTACAGCACAGTACACTGCGAACCATATAAGTTTGCCGTTTTTGACAATCTTGAGCATAGCCTTGCAGGCAAGACAACCTGAGACAAACGCCGCTAAAAACCCTATTATAAGCGATGTGATAGGTATCGTGGTATCAAAACCACCATCTTTCACAGCCTTGACACATTCAAGGAACGCCTCTCCCAAAATAGGAATTATAACCATCAGAAATGAGAATTGCGCCACCTTCTCCTTTTTGTCACCAAGCAGCAAGCCTGTGGCTATTGTACTACCGGAACGTGAGAGACCCGGCAACACCGCAATTGCCTGTGCAATACCTATTATGAAGGCATCAAGGTAAGAGATGTCCTCTTTCTGACGAGGTTTCGCAAAGTAAGAGAAGGCAAGCAGAGCCGCAGTCACAAGCAAGCATATACCCACCAGCAGCAAACCAGAGCCAAAAAGTTCCTCAACGGCATCCTTGAAAAACATTCCCACTATAAACACAGGTATCATTGAGACTAATATCTTGGCTACATACTGTTTCTCACTGTTCCACTCATTCACACGCCAGCCTGTCTTTGTGAAAAAGCCCTTGAAGAGCCAGGCTATCTCAGACCACAGCACTACAAGCGTGCTTAACACAGTGGCAACGTGAACAGCGACATCAAATGTCAGATTATCCTCACCTGATATGCCAAACAAGGCGTGACCTATTTCAAGATGACCGCTACTACTGACTGGAAGATACTCTGTCAGACCTTGTATAAGGCCTAATACTAACGCTTGGATTTCGGACATAGGATTGAGAATATTATTGAGATGAAACCTATGAATATTACTATAGGAGCCACTGTGATACGACGTACTGAGAATATGTCAGGCTCAAAGAAAGCCTCACTGTCAGGACCCGCATACATTAGTATGAGACCTATTATTATAACAGCGACACCCGCCGCTATCATATAGATGTTAAACAGAGGCAGACGCTTGTTGTCCTCTTCTTTTATCTCTTTCATTTGCAATGGATTAAATTAAATGTAATACATATCATCAACCTTTATTCTGAGGTATCTGGTTACTGAGAGATATGTTGCTATTAGTGTAATAAGAATACCTGAAAGTATCATTACAAGGAATGATATGAGCATTGTGTGAAGCATCTCAGTTGTCATAAACGAAGATATTTCAGAGTGTGCCCAGAATACAATTCCGGAGAGCATTCCCATAGCGATTATGGCGGATACTATACCTGTTACGGCACCCTCGGCAAGGAACGGACGCCTGATGAACGTACCTGTGGCTCCCACAAGTTGCATTGTGTGTATGAGGAAACGCTTGGCATATACCGTAAGACGCACTGTATTGCTTATTAATGCGTATGAGATAAGAATCAGAAGAATGGCAAACAGCGACAATAACGCTGACACACGCTGCACATTCTTGTTTACCGCATCTACAAGCACCTCCTGATATATTACATCCTTGACCTCCGGCATACGACGAAGTTCCGCCTCTATCTGCGCTATACTGTCAGTGTTGGCGTAGTCTGCGTTCAGACGCATCTCTATGGAGCCAAGCAGAGGGTTAAAACCAAGAAACTCAACAGGGTCCCGCCCTAAATCCTCAGCAAGTTCCTTGGCGGCGGTCTCCTTGTCAACATACTCGGTGGACTTGCAGTAAGCCTCCGCATCTATTGTTTTCTGAAGTTTCTGAACATCAGCGTTCTTTATGTCATCTTTAAGGACTATTGACATTGTTATATTCTCTCTGACCGCTACGGAAAGGTCACTTGAGAGAAGTAGTAACGCTGTGGTGACACCAATAAGAAGCAGCACAAGTGATATGCTAATGACAGAGGTGACACGTGAATTGAATATGTGCGATGAATGAACTGACATATTATGCTTTTTTATTTTTTAGCGATGCAAAGATAATACCACAAAAAGCCAAAGTCAAGAGTATTGATGAAATAATTGCAATATTTTTTCCAATTATGTACGACGATGGCTCAAAACGAAATGTTATTTTATAATTACCAGGTTTCAGATTCATTGCCCGCAGCAGGTAGTCGGCACGGAAGAATGGTGCCTCCTTATCATCAATGTAAGCCTTCCAGCCCTTGTAATAGAAGATTTCTGAGAAGACTGCGAGTTGCTCTCTCTCTGATGAGAATGAGTATTCAAGGCAGTTGGGCTCATACTTTATAAGTTGGATAACAGCGCCATCGGGGTTAAAATTGAGAGACTTGACAGAATCTTTCAGCGATTTGTCCACCACGATGGTTGAGAGAAGGTCAACATCATCAAGTAAATCCATCTCCTCATCAGGGGTATCCGCAATACGCACGCTGTCAACAAGCCAGGCGTTCCCGTATGCGTAATTGTTCATTATAGGCAGTGAGGCGCCGGAAAGAATAACATACCTGGTATTAAGCATATTCAGGATAGGAGTGTTAGCGAACACCCTGTTCAGTCCAGCCTCTGATGTCACCATTCTCAGGTTCTGGGTGAATTTCTCCAGTTCAGGGGCGAGTTGCAAATCAATAAGTTCCTGATATCGACGTAATTTCACGGCACTGTAGCCACCTACAGTCTTGTGGAAGTATGATGGTTTGGAACTGTTGAATATGTCAACAGTCATATCAAGCACTCTGAAACTCTGGCTGCTGTCAGATAGTATATACCTGTCAGCGAATGACGGGTTAAACGGAGACTCCACGCTACTCTTCTCAACAAAATTAGCGGCGTTCAGGTATCTGTGCGCCACAGGAACCATATCGGCAGTGAAAAGAATCACAAGCATAACCGCTGTAGCGAAAACATTTATTTTACCCTTTGCATACACAAACAGTGCAAGTGCCGCGCAAAGTATAAATATTAAAGAACGCAGGGCGTCACTACTCAAGAGGTCGGCACGGTCAAGGGGCAGTGTCTCCTGAAGGAATGCGTAACTGTCAGTAAGTTGAGCGTCTTGCGGTGAAATGAAAGAGCCTGCTGTAGAAGGGAATAGCCAGAATATTAGACAAAGTCCGCCTGTAACTCCGGCAGAGATGGCAAGTGACTTCAGTCTGGTGTGAGTATCCAACTCATCAGAAAGAAACTCCTTGAGTGCCAGCAGGGCTAATATGCACATTGCAAGACAGGTTATTGTAAGAGTCATTGAGACTGTGCGGAACTTGTTGTACATAGGCACATAGTCAATGAAAAAGTCTGTAAGAGGCATAAAGTTTCTTCCCCACGATAGCAGAAGACCTAAAAGAGCCGCGGCAATGAGCCACCACTTTTGCCTTGCGGGAACAATAATACAACCCAAGACAAACAGGAAGCATATAATAGCACCCACATAGACCGGTCCCGCTGTGAACGGCTGGTCTCCCCAATATAGTGGCAGATTGAATGTGTACATAAACTCAGCCAGATTCTTTGGTGTGAACGCACGGGCGTCTTTCTCCATAACACGGTCAATTCTGTGCTGTTGTGAAGCGGTAAGTCCGTTGGCTGATTTCCTATAGCCCGTCATCTGAGCAATGGCATCGGCGGTGTGTGACTCCTGCGTTAGTTTGCCGTATGACGCGCCGCCACGGAAATCGGGGATAAGAAGCGTAAGAGACTCACCTACTCCGTAACTCCACCCTGTTATATAGTCCTTGTCAAGTCCGTGACTCTCACCACCCTTTGAGGTTAGCCCGTTACTGTCACCACGCATCGTGGCTTTTACATACTCCTGAGTGGTTATAAGGCGTGTGGCGTTCATACCTACGGCAAACACGGCACCTATGACAAGTATGCCAATGGTGGTGAGAAAACTCTTCAAACACCTCTCCCTGATTGCAAATACCAACTCTGATATGCCGAAACAGATGACTATGAAGAGAGTGTAATAGATTATTTGCACGTGGTTCGCATATACTCCAAGTCCTAAGAAGAGAGCCAGCATAGAGGCTCCAATAATACGGTTACGCCACGTGCCGTCCTTGAACGCATAATAGACCGACGCCACAATAGGTGCCATATAGGCTATTGCCACAGCCTTTGTGTTATGCCCCGCCACTATTATTATCAGGTTATATGAGCCGAACGCAAACGCAACGGCACCGCCTATAGCCACCCACGGATTAACCCCGAACGCAAGTAGCAGTATATAAAACCCAACTAAATAGAGGAACACCTGGTATGTAGGACATGGCAACACCCTAAGACAAGTATCAATATACCTGACAAGCGAAGCCGGCTCACTCATTGAAATCTGATATGTAGGCATACCGCCAAACATTGAGCCAGTCCAAAGCGTAGGCTCATTATGAGTCTTGTTAAACTCCACAGCCTCACGGCTCATACCCACGTAACTCTGCGTGTCACCACCGAATATGGTCTTACCCTGCAGCACAGGATACAGATATGAAAATGTGAGCACCAAGAAAGCCACTATGGCTGTGATGTGGGGAATGTATTTATTCATAATAACATAAAAGAAAGGAGAAAGGAGAAAGGAGAAAGGAGAGATGATTCTCTTACAATTCACCAATTAAACAATTCCCCGATTAAACAAAAACTGGTTGCGAAATTACTCTTTTTTTTTGAATTGTGGAAATGAGAAAATATTTTGTACCTTTGCAGTGCTTTTGTCACCACGGGGTTTAGCGCAGTTGGTAGCGCGCTACGTTCGGGACGTAGAGGTCGCAAGTTCGAATCTTGTAACCCCGACAAAACAAAAAGAGTTTCCACGAAAGGTGGAAACTCTTTTGTTTTACGAGCGTGCGTCAAGAGTTTACTCTTGAAAGCACGTGAGTGAAACAAAAGTAAGTTACTGAGCGACAGCGAGGTAACTCTTTTTGTTTTACAGCCAGCCCACGGCAGTGGGTCAAGATCACGGAGTGAAACGACGTAATCTTGTTCCAGCCCACGGCAGTGGGTCAAGATTCTTTTCAAACCCAAATATAAAAAACTATGCTAAAACCCTATAAAAACAAAAAATTATATATCTTTGCACAAGATACGTTTCGCACATATTTGTATGGCAAGCAAGGATGTTATATATGAAATTACAGCATTAGGAAAGTCCATTATTCCTAAAGGAGGTCATCTTTGGCTCTTTGGTTCAAGAGCAAGGGGTGACAACAGAAAAGATTCTGATTGGGACTTGCTTATTTTAATGGACAAACAAAATCAGGAGTGGTCTGATTTTGATAATTACGCCTATCCTTTTACAGAATTGGGGAATAATATAGGAGTTTCTATAAATCCTTTGTTGTATACAAAAAATGAGTGGGAACAACGTTCATTCACACCTTTCTACCATAACGTTCAATCTGAAAAATTAGAATTATTATGAGTCTTTCTCAGGAAGAAAAAAGTATAATGAAGCAACTGCATTTAGAGAAGGCTGAACTTCACATCCATTAAAGGAATTCTTTCCTAAACAAGATTGTAGCAGATATTTACGACAAAAAGCAAACGGGTCAAAGGAGCGTTTAATCTCCCTTGACCCGTTGTAAGTTCGTCATTACCTTACGGTCTGTAAACAGTCTGAATGTTACTCGTGCAAAATTGCACGCAAAGACCTTACAAAAGCCTATGAACTTAAGGCAGATGGTGAGTTTTGTAGCAGAACAGGTGCCATGACAGGTGACATAACTTATAACAATGCCCCCGAAAATCGAAAGAATTTCCAGGGGCTTGTCAATATTGGAAGATAAATAATATTACTCTATGTTATTTACACAACGAACACTGAAAGCAAAGTCATCAACATTACAATATGTTTTACTTGTATAATAACCTTCATCTGCTAATTTAACATAATATGCCACTTTACGACCATTTGCCTTGGCAACACTACCTGTATGCCAAATTAGTGTACCCTCTTGTTTCATAGTAGACCCAGAGTATTCACCCACTTTATATGCACTAAATCCGTAGTAGTCGGTTCCTATAGGATCCCATCCACCATCGATAGACTTTAATGCCACCGACTTATTAGTTGCTGTTTGGGTCAATAAAGTTTGAGATTCTGCCATTGACGGTATATGAAAACCATCTGGGCAAACTCCTTGAATATTATTAAAATCACGGGCATCCAGTCCGCCATATCGTATTTTAGCCTCTTCCTCGTCAGCACACCCTACGGCGGCTATCCAAGTATATAACCAATTACCATACTCATCAACGACAAAACTTGATGACCTTGAAATATCTTCACCTATCATCTTTTGGCTAATCTCATAACTTTCCCCAATCATATTACAATGAATATTCTCTGTTAACCACATACGTCCATTTATATCTACCGCATTGTACTTATTTCCACAAGCATCTCTTATCGATGTTATAAACGCAACATCTTCAACTTCCAATGTCTTACCTACACCTTGTTCAACCTTTTTGTCTGCCTCAGTGTAGTCTATAACTGATTCTAAACCATCCTTATCTACCATCTCTATTGTAAAGCCATTTTCAAGGGTATTTGCCGGCAAGCAGAAGAAGAAATAAGTAAAGCCACTTGAACTTAA
>JAKSOA010000025.1 GCA_024405875.1 Paludibacteraceae bacterium | reverse complement strand
AGAGCACAACCTTGCCAAGGTTGGGGTCGCGGGTTCGAGTCCCGTTTTTCGCTCTTGAAATATTGAAGCATCCTTGTTCGGATGCTTTTTTTGTGGTACCTTTGAAAAGGGTGCTTTTAGCCCGAATGGCGGAATTGGTAGACGCGCTAGTTTCAGGGACTAGTGGCCGTAAGGCTGTGCAAGTTCGAGCCTTGTTTCGGGCACCACAAAAAAACCAAAAATGCATAGGTGGTGAAATTGGTATACACGCTACTTTGAGGGGGTAGTGTCCGCAAGGACGTGTGAGTTCGAGTCTCATCCTATGCACCAGGGGGATTAGTAATAATCCCTCATTTTTTATTGTCAAAATTCGAATCACCGAATCACCGATTCACCAATTTATGAAGTTTTGTAGTTTTTCCAGCGGAAGTGACGGTAATTGTTACTATATAGGGACCGATACCTGTAAAATCCTTATAGATGCCGGTATTAACGTCAAAACCATAAAGAAAGACTTACAGTCAATGGGTGTCACTCTGCAAGACATCAGTGCTGTATTCCTGACTCACGACCATTATGACCATATAGCCTCTGTAGGTACTCTTGGAGAGACTTATCATATTCCCATATACTCTACAGATACAATTCTAAACGGCGTGAACCGCTGTTACAAGGTTACGGAAAAACTCTACGGATGTCGTAGAAATCATACAAAGGGTACAACTATGGAGATATGGGATTTGTTTGTCACCTCATTCCAGGTTTATCACGATTCATCAGACTGTGTGGGATATTACATTGAGCAGAAGGGTGCCCCTGAGAATAATATTACAATAGCCACAGACCTTGGTCACATAAACAGTGAGGCTATACCGTTCATAATAAAGGCTAACAACATTGTCATAGAGTCAAATTATGATGAGGAGATGCTTCTTCAAGGTCCTTATCCACTCTTTTTGAAACAACGTATTCTGAGTCAGAGCGGACATTTGGCAAACCACATTACAGCTCGTTTCCTTGCTGAGAATAATCAGGAAAATTGGAAGAGGATATTTCTCTGCCATCTCAGCAACAAGAACAACACGCCGGAGCGTGTGGCGTCAATGCTCAAGGCAAAATATGATGAGTGCTCCATTCCTGAGCAGTCAAGGCCCGAATTCATAATACTTCCCCGCACAAGACCCATTGATGCTATAGATTTGTAAATTTCTTGCATATTTATACAAATATTTTACATATTGTTGAATATCTTTTAATATTTTATTGAAAATTCATTCAAAATTAGAAAAAACGGTGTGTTTTTTTTACTAATTTTGCACGCTGTAATAGAAAGGTAATTTAATGGACGAAAAAGTAAAAAAATTAAGTCAGGTTGCCGTAAGGTTTTCCGGCGACTCTGGAGATGGAATGCAACTTGCGGGAAACATCTTCTCAACAATTTCCGCAACTGTAGGTAATGACATTTGTACTTTCCCTGACTATCCTGCCGACATACGCGCCCCGCAGGGCTCTCTGACAGGTGTGTCTGGTTTCCAAGTACATATAGGAGCGGACAAAGTGCTTACACCTGGTGACAAGTGTGACGTGCTTGTAGCAATGAACCCAGCCGCTCTTAAAACACAATACAAATATTGCTCACCTCAATCAGTCATCATTGTTGACTCTGACAGTTTCGGGGAGAATGACCTTAAGAAGGCTCAGTTTGCCACGATGAATCCGTTTGAGGAGATGAACATAAAGAATGAGGTTATCTCAGCACCAATCTCAAGTATGTGCAAGGAGTCTTTGAAAGACTCAGGACTTGACTTCAAGGCGGCTATGCGTTGCAAGAATATGTTCGCTCTTGGTTTGGTATGCTGGTTGTTTGACCGCAAACTCTCACTTGCAGAGGATATGTTGAAGGAGAAGTTTGCAAAGAAACCTGAAATTGCCGCCGCAAATATAAAGGTCTTGAATGACGGTTACAATTACGGACATAACACCCACTCAAGTGTTACAACCACATACAGAGTAGAGAGCACTGGAGCAAAGGAGAAGGGTTTGTATATGGATATAAACGGTAACAAGGCTACATCATACGGATTCATAGCCGCTGCGGAGAAGGCTGGCTTGAAACTATATCTTGGCTCATATCCTATAACCCCTGCCACCGATGTTCTTCACGAACTTGCCAAGCACAAGTCTTTGGGCGTTGTTACAGTTCAATGTGAGGATGAGATTGCCGGTTGTGCATCAGCCGTAGGCGCCGCATTTGCAGGAGCACTTGCCATAACCTCTACATCAGGTCCTGGTGTATGTTTGAAGAGTGAAGCTATGAACCTTGCCGTTATAGCGGAACTTCCGCTTGTTGTGCTTGATGTTCAGCGTGGAGGGCCTTCAACAGGTCTGCCAACAAAGACAGAACAGGGAGATTTGCTGCAAGCGTTATATGGCAGAAGCGGTGAGAGCCCAATGCCTGTGATAGCCGCAAAATCACCAACACACTGTTTTGACGCTGCTTTTGACGCTTGTAAGATTGCTGTTGAGCATATGACCCCTGTGGTTCTTCTTACAGATGCATTTATAGCAAACGGCTCTGCCGCTTGGAAATTACCTGATTTAGATAAGTATCCTGCAATAGTTCCACCATACGTTAAGCCGGAGATGGCTGGCAAGTGGACTCCATTCCAACGTAATCCGGAGACGGGTGTAAGATATTGGGCACTTCCTGGAACGGAGGGCTTTATGCACCGCATAGGTGGTTTGGAGAAGAGCAATGAGACAGGTGCTATCTCTACAGAGCCAGAGAACCACAATCTAATGACAAAGTTGCGTGCTGAGAAGGTTGCTAAGATAGTTGATTATATTCCTATGCAGGAGGTTGAAGGCTGTAAAGATGATGCGGAACTGCTTGTCGTGGGCTTTGGAGGTACATACGGACACCTAAGTGATGCCGTAAGCCATCTGAACGCCGCTGGCAAAAAGGTTGCTCACGCTCATTTTGAATTTATCAATCCTCTTCCTAAGAACACAGAGGAGATTCTCAGAAAATATAAGAAGGTAGTAGTGGCTGAGCAGAATCTTGGTCAGTTCGCCTCATACCTGCGTTCTAAGTTTGAGGGACTGAAACTGTATCAGTTTAATGAGGTTAAGGGTCAGCCATTCGTTACAAGCGAACTTGTTGACGCATTCACTAAAATTTTGGAGGACTAAAAAATGGCAGATAAAGTATATACATCACAAGATTATAAATCAGGACAACCACGTTGGTGTCCGGGTTGCGGTGACCACGCTTTCCTCGCTTCACTTCACAAGGCGATGGCGGAGTTGGGCGTAGCGCCTCATAATATTGCTGTTATCTCCGGTATTGGTTGCTCAAGTCGTCTGCCGTATTATATGAATACTTACGGTATGCATACAATTCACGGACGTGCCGCCGCCATATCCACAGGTGCGAAAGTTGTCAACCCTGATTTGACCATCTGGCAGATTTCAGGAGACGGTGACGGACTTGCGATTGGTGGTAACCACTTCATTCACGCAGTACGCCGTAACATAGATTTGAATATGATTCTTTTGAATAACCGTATCTACGGACTTACAAAGGGTCAGTATTCACCTACAAGCGCACGTGGCTTTGTAAGTAAGTCATCTCCATACGGAACTGTTGAAGACCCGTTCCGTCCTGCCGAACTTTGCTTTGGCGCCCGCGGACGTTTCTTCGCCCGTTGTGCCGCGGTTGATGCCGCAGGTTCAGTCCCTGTACTTGTAGCGGCGGCAAAGCATAAAGGTGCTAGTGTGGTTGAGGTTCTGCAGAACTGTGTTATATTTAATAACGGTACCCACGATGCCATTGCTACATCAGAGGGCAGAAAGAAGAACGCCATATACCTTGAGCACGGCAAACCAATGCTCTTTGGAGAGAACAATGAGTTTGGTCTTATGCAGGAGGGCTTTGGACTTAAGGTTGTGAAAATAGGGGAGAACGGCATAACAGAGAAAGATATTCTTGTTCACGACGCTCACTGCCAGGATAACACCCTCCAACTTAAACTTGCTCTTATGGAAGGACCTGATTTCCCTATAGCACTTGGTGTTATACGTGATGTTGAGGCTCCAACCTACAATGACGCTGTAAATGAGCAGGTGGAGGAGATTAAGAGCAAGAAGCCTTATCACTCACTGAAAGAGTTGCTACTGACTAATGATACTTGGGAAGTGAAATAATCCAAATTAAATGGACTCTACTGCGTTACGCTCCTTTTTTTAATCCTCATTTACAACAGTAAACTCCGGTTAAAAAAAGTTCGCAAGCCTTGTATAGTCTCATTTAATTTGAATTATTCAGATTTAAATAACTTTACCTTCGGTCAGCTTCGCAGTCTCATTTCTCATTTCTCCTTTCTTTTTCGGCTTTAGCCGCAGCCTTCAGGGCTTTTTGTTGGGCAACATATTCCTTATGACGGCGCTTACGGTCTTCCTTAAGTGCCTTTTTTGCGGCCTTACGTTTGGCTTTCTCAGCCTTCTCCTTCTCTTTCTGCTTGGCTATCTCGGCTTTCTCCTCAGGAGTCTTCTTGCGTGTCAGTTCTTTGTATGTCTGACTAAGGTTCTTCCACGTGTCAAATGTCTCTTTGTACATAACACCAAGACCTTGAGTGTAGAGTGATGTGGAGTAGGTTACATCATTAGTCTTATTATAAGCCTTCAGACGGAAACGTCCGGATTTTGTGAGTTTGTACTCCACGTCAAAGTCACCAATGAAGTTCTCCTGTCCGTTCTTTTGGCGTTGGTAACCAATATTTCCATTAAAAATAAGCCGGTTGTTTAATAGGTTTGTAGAGACGTTTACGGCGACAGAATAGTTGTTGTAAGCGTCTTTCTGTGAGTCATTATAGTTGAACCCTAGGTTTACGTTGTTACTTATTTGTGACATCCAATAATTCAATTGGCTTGATATTGATGATGTTACAAATGATGATGCGTAAGATGTGGCTGCTGATTGTTTGGCAAGTTGAGGATTGTAGAATTTGCCGAATACAAGCAGGAATACCATCTGCTGAATCATCATATCATCAGTGTTGATGGTAGCCTTCACACGACGCACAATCTCATCATCAGCATTAGGCAACTCAACGTCAAATTTAATTTTAGGTTCAAGAAGTTTGCCTGTGATGTTTGCCATACAGTTAACCTTAACGTTAGTGTTGTTAATGTCAGCAAGCATACCCTCCTCAAGCAAATCTGTAAGAGACGCCGTGGTCTGGTACTTGGCTTTTATGTCCATTATGCCGTTCATAGGGTCTCCGTCAAATGTAATGCTACTGTTCTCTCCCACGTCAAATTTCTTTCTGATGGCACCTTGCAGAGAGAAGTTGTAGTCTCCCTCAGTGATGGCGTATTTGCCATAAAGTTTCACATTGACATTCTGGTCAATAGATACTTTTATGTTTCCGTTACCCCTGCCTCTTATTACATCGCCGCTATGGCTGTCCATAATAATACGTGCCTCAACATCAGGGGTGGCCTCAATATCAAGGTTTACATTAAGTTTTGTTGTGGGAGCGGTCTCAAGAAAACGCTTGCGTCCCCTTTCAAATGACTCGCGTTTCAGAGTGTCTTTTTTCACAAAGGAGATGAATTGCTTGTCTGTGGCTGAACGGTATGAGTCAAGTGGCACCGCAAAGTAACTTCCAGCCTCAGGCTTTGCTGTAACGTTTATATCAACTTTGCTCTCGTCTCCTTCAATCATAGCCTTCCCCGATGTAAATACAGTGCCATAGAAGTCTGGGAACTCCTCAGCAGTTGTGTTCAATACTCTGAAATTGTTTATTGAGAAACCAATCTTATATTTGAAGTTCTGGAAATACTTGTGAGTCACCAGTCCGTCAACAATACCTGTGTTGCCGTAATCATCGGTCAGGTGAATGTCCTTGAATATGAAACGGTCTTTTTTAATATGAACAGAGTCTGCAAAGTGGAAGGTTGATTGCAGGTAGTCTATGCCAAGTTTGCCATCGTGGACGTATGCGTCACCCCAAAGCTCAATCTTATCAAGAGGACCGCCTACGAATAGTCTGCCGCTTGCTATGCCGTCCATCTCGTGAGAGAATGAGACCAGATACGGCTCTATGAATTTCAGGCTTAGTTCCTTGAATTTAATATCAAGGAGCATCTCTTTCTCGACAGGTGCCACATAGCCGTTCAGGAATGAGGAATCGCCCTTCTCATTAAGGACTTCGGCAAATAGTTCAATACGCTTGTTGTCGTGGTTGAATTTTGCCTTGCCACGTGCGTTTGCCACTTTGAAACCGTTAAGTCCAAAGCCCTTGACCTCCACATCTGCGTCAAGTTCAGGGTCTTTGTTCAAGGCGTTTGCAACTATTACTTTACCGGAAGCGATTCCTAATAGTTTGATATCTGGCATATAGACCACATTACTAATGTAGTAGAGGTCCACGCCTTTCAAATCCACCTCAATTCTTGTCGCTGCGTCATCTTTGCTGCTCTCACCCTCAATACGCAGGTGCTGGTCCGCTCCTTCAAAGGCGAAATCCTTAACTATAAGGTTATGCTCGTCATAGAAAACTGTCCCTTTCTTAATGCTCCATATGGTGTCATTCAGTGTCAGTTCAGAGTCGTGGATTGTGCAGAGAGCCTCAATGGTGGCATCGGGGTAGTGAGGTTTGAAAAACTCTGTTGAGAATTTAAGTTCACCGCTGTAGTCAGACTCCATTGTGTTCCAGAAGGTGTAGTCAATATCAACATTGTTATTAAGCAGACCAACTGAGGCTTTCCAATATGTGGTGTCAAGGAATGTCTCATAGATGGCGTCAAGATTGACATTCATAGCATTCTCACCATAGTTTGCCGCTGTCACCCTTACAGAGTCGTATGTTATGTTCCCAAGTCTTATGTCATTAGTGAAGAGTTCCAAATCAATGTCATCTATGAAATCATTGAAACTACCCTTTATAAATGTGGTGTCAGCAATGGTTTTGTCTGATTTGAAAAGACGTGAAATCTCATCGAGTGGCATCAGGGTGGCGTCAAAGGTAAAGTTGTTTGAACTTGGCATTTTTTCTGTGTTCAGAGGCTTTATATTTGTAAGTTCCCTTGATATGAGATATGTAATGTTGTTAAATACTGTTGACGGAGTATATTTGCCATTGACATTTGCTGTGAGTAATGGGGAGCGTATGGTGATTTTGCGGTTCTCATCACTCTCTTTTATGGCATCAATATTGATGGAGTCCACAATGAACTGTTCACCCTCATTGTATATTATGAGTGAGTCTATGCGCACTGTGCCTTCAACAGCGTCAATTGATGTGTATCTTGAATCCTCATTCATTTGTACTGACACGGCAAGTGTGGGCAAATCAGGGGTCAGGTTCATATTCCCAAGTTTCAGATTGTTGACATCAAGATTGACCGTGAGCGTCTTCTCTTCTTGTGAATTATCATAGAGAGCGTCAAAAAATACGGAGCCGTTGCCGTTTTTGTCAACAAAGGATATATCAGCCGCCGCTTTTTCAGGGTTATATAAAGCGCTGATATCTATATTCTCAAATGTGTAGCCGTTATATTCAAATGACTTCAGGTTACCTGACACAGATGCCGCCACTCTTTCCTGTTTTGTGTAATAACTGCCGTTTGCGGTAATGTCAAGTGATACCTTGCCCATTTTCATCTCTTTGTCAAGAATCTCTGCAAGATTAAAATCACTTAACTGTATGCTTCCGTTTAAGACAAGCCCCGATTTCTTATTAAAGCCGCCGTTGGCGTTTGTTTGAATAATGCCGGCGTTGGTTGTGAGACGCCCCACATATTTTGCATTGGATACAGAACCTGCTATAGTACCGCGATATTGTATTCTCTTGAGTCCGTTTATCTCTTTTGGCATCAGGAAAGGTCTCTTTGTCAGGTCTGAGATGGTGTTCTCAATGTCGGCTCTGTCAGTAGCCACATTATAGACATCAGCGTACAGGCTAATCTTGTCAATGTCAAATGTGGAGTCTTTGATTGCCTCAGACACACCTGAAATCATTGCCTTAAGGTTTGCACTTGTGCTGTTGCCGTATGTGGCATTCAACTGATGCAGGTGCAATATGCCATCTTTGTATTCAATGTTTGTGCGTATGTTAAGGTCATTCCTAAGGTTTACAAGCAAGGGTGTGAATCCGTTGAAATCTTTGCCGCTCAGAAATGACGGGCTTACATTAACCCTTATGTATGAACGGTCAAGCAGTTGTTCCGGATTACTAAGTTGCTGTATGGAGTCATATCTGATTTCAGCCACAGGCATTGAGACCACACTGTTTGGCATTGACAGGCTGAAATCATCTACAGACATTCCTTTTTTACCTAATCTGTATGAGCATTTAAGTTTGTTGATAGTCAGACCGCTACGCTCTGTGCAACTAAGGTGGTCAAGGTGTACAAGTACAGAGTCTGTTGTGGCATACTCAAGAGTGGCGTTCAGATTAATAGAGCCAAGTTCAACGTGAGCCTCGTCAAAAGTGCCGTTGTTTTTTTTAGGAAGTGATGTGTTGTCAAATTTGAAACAACTGTTGGTTAACTCCACATCAGGGGCGGCGAAAACCAAGTCAAGTGGTTCTTGAACTGATGTGGTGTCAGCAAGGGCGTCAATAATGAACTGTAGGTTGGTGACACCGGTTGAATCACTTTTAAGGTGGAAGTGCAACCCGTCAATTGCCACATCCTTAATGGCTATCTGCTTATTGAATATAGCCGCACGCATACCTAAACGTGCCGTCAGAGAACCAATGTAGGCGAGAGTGTCATTCCGCTGGTCTCCTACATATATTCCGTTAATCTTGACAGATGCAGGCATACGGTACTCTATGGTATTTATTCTGACATCAGCGTCAAGAGCCTCACTCACAATCTCTGTGGCGTAGTCAACCACATAATTCTGTACTCTCTTGTTGCTGAGCAGGAGAGTTAAAATAATAGGGATTGAAACAACAATCGCTATTAATACCAGCATTATGGTAAAGAATTTTTTCGTATCTTTGTGTCTTTGTATATAAACTACAAAAATAGTAATAAAAAGGCAATATGCCGTAGTATATGGATAAAAAAAATAATAATGTTATTATATTAGGTGTGGAATCATCTTGTGATGACACTTCCGCCGCCATCATAAAAGACGGATATTTGCTCTCAAATGTAATATCATCACAAGCGGTTCATAGCGCATACGGCGGTGTGGTTCCCGAACTTGCCTCAAGAGCGCACCAGCAGAATATAATTCCTACAATTGACCAGGCTATAAAGCGTGCCGGCATTAACAAGTCGGATATAAGCGCTATTGCCTATACAAGAGGACCAGGACTTATGGGTTCTCTGCTTGTAGGCACCTCTTTTGCCAAGGGGTTCGCTCTTGCTTTGGATATCCCGATGGTTGAGGTGAACCATCTGCAGGGTCACGTGCTCGCCCATTTTATTAAGGAGGAGGGTGTTGAGCCTCATATTCCTGAATTTCCGTTCCTCTGCCTTTTGGTGTCAGGTGGTAATTCACAAATAGTCCTTGTAAACTCTCCGTTTGATATGAAGATAATAGGTCAGACCATAGATGACGCTGCCGGAGAGGCTTTTGACAAGTGCGCCAAGGTGATTGGAGGTCCGTATCCCGGTGGCCCGTATGTTGATAAACTTGCCAAGGAGGGCAATGACAAGGTGTTCAACTTTGCCAAACCGCATATCCCTGGCTATGATTACAGTTTCAGCGGTCTTAAGACCTCATTCCTATATCTTGTGAGAGATTATCTTAAGGAAGACCCTGGTTTTATAGAGAAGAACCGTGCCGATTTGTGTGCCTCGTTTCAAAGGGCTGTAATTGAGACACTTATGGAAAAACTAAAACACGCAGTACGCGATTTGAAGATAAACAGAGTGGCGGTTGCCGGCGGAGTGTCAGCGAACAGCGGTCTTAGAAACGCCTATCAGGAGTACGCCTCCAGATATGGATGGGATATATACCTGCCTAAGTTCTCATATACAACAGATAATGCGGCAATGATTGCCACGGCGGGAATGTTCAAGTATATGAACGGAGAGTTTGACTCTATGGATTCAGCACCATATTCAAGAGTTTCAGATGGAATCTGAAACTCTTGAAGAAAGGAGAAAGGAGAATTGTTAATTATTAATTATTAATTATTAATTATTATATGAAGAAGTACATAACCCCTCTAACTTCCACAGCCTACTTTATTGTAGTGCTGCTTATTGTGCATTTTGTCTGGAAGTTTGGTTTTGTTGAGGATGTTGACCTCAGTGGAAACAAGATACTTACGTTTTACGGACTGAACGCCACGGCTTTCTTCGCCCCGATGACAAATTGGTTGCTCAATACGGTATATTCCATAATCTCAAACTTCACATCAGTAGCGGTGGAGATTAGGCAGAGTTCAATATACCTTGTAAGTCAGGCTAAGTCAATAGAGATAGTCTGGAGTTGCACAGGAATAAAGCAGATGGTGTTTTTCTTACTGCTGATTATGTTCTATCCAAAGCAATCTTTGCACAAATTATGGTATATACCTGCGGGGTTGGTTCTGGTATTTTTACTTAATGTGCTAAGAATAACCTACATAGTATATTTGTGTGATGCTGACATAACCCGTTTTGAGCACCTGCACGAGGTGTCAAAATATATATTCTACGGCATTATGTTCCTAATGTGGATGCTGTGGGATTGGCGCATAGTTCCAGATAGAGGTAATCAATGAATCTGACAGTTGACATAGGCAATAGTCGTACAAAACTATCATTGTTTGACAGGGGTGAGTGTGTGGCTCAGGAGGCGTGTAATACACTTTCTGTAGATGTTTTGTCATCATTTTTAGGGGATAACCGCCCCGATGCCTCAATCATTTGTTCCGTATCAGACTACAACCCTGATATAGCGGAATGGCTGAAACACAATACGGGTAAATTCATTGAGTTTACGGCTGATACCCCTATCCCGATAACAAACGCCTACTCAACACCTGAGACTCTTGGCAAAGACCGTCTGGCTGCGGTTATCGGGGCTTGGACAATGAAACCAAAGAACCCGATACTTGTTATTGACGCAGGCACAGCCATAACATTTGATTTCATTAATGAGGAAGGTGTGTATGAGGGCGGAAACATAGCGCCAGGAGCCGTTATGAGGCTCAGGGCACTTAATGAGCACACAGGTAAACTGCCTCTTGTAAGCCTTAATGAACGCCGCCGTAACCGTCTGATGGGCGACAACACCCGCGCGGCTATTCTTGGCGGAGTAGTGGAGGGAATGGTTTTTGAAATAGAGGGATATATAAGTGAACTTTCCGCAAAAAACAGCAGATTGCAAGTTTTTTTTACGGGTGGAGACGCATTTTTCTTTGAGAAATACATAAAAAGCCCTATCTTTATAGTTTCAAATCTGACCGCCATAGGTCTGAATGCAATTATAGAATATAATTTGTGAAAAGAATACTCTTAATACTCACGGTGTTAGCGTTGCCGGTTCTTGTTTTTTCAGAGAACCTCAATGTGGCGTCGCCGTATTCAAGATACGGATACGGAGACCTTCAACCTATGAGCGTGGGTCCCGCCAAAAGTATGGGCGGGCTTGGTTATGGCATAAGAGACCACAGGTTTATAAATCCAATGAACCCAGCCTCATATTCATCAATAGACTCTCTCACATTTATGATGAACTTTGCCCTTTCAGGCACTGTTAACGGCATAAGCAACGGCTCTCAGGTCTATAATCAGTTCCGTGGCAAGGTGGACTATGTAACCTTCCAATTCCCTGTGTATAAGTTCATCGGACTAAGTTTCGGTATTATGCCATTCTCTTGCGTGGGCTATAAGTATTCACAAACAGATTCAATCCCTGATGTCACACTGCCTGGAGAAAACACACCTGTAAAACAGTCATTTGAAGGCTCCGGCGGCTTTACACAGGTCTATTTGGGTATATCATTTGATATAATGAACAGAGTTTCAGTTGGTGTGAACGGACGCTATATGTTTGGAGAGATATCGCACACCAGAAACGCCACATTTGAGAATAAGCAAATTTTCAACGCCACAAGACAGTCTCACTATATGAATGTATCATCGTTCCTGTGTGACTTGGGCTTGCTCTATCACCAGCCCATAAAGAAAGACGAACTTGTTATTGGCGCCACGTACTCTTTTAAACTTCCAATGCCTATGACAAGTCAAATAGTCACACAAACCAATAGTCAGGTGACTGATGACAGCAAATATGACTTTGATTACCCGATGACTGTTGGAGTTGGTGTGTCATATAAGTTCCTTGATAAAGTGGTGGCAGGTGTTGATTTTGAGTGGCGGGACTGGTCAAATGCAAGGTACTTCAGTGTCTCAGACACATTGAGGACAACCTACAGGATTGCGGCTGGAGTTGAATATGTGAACAAGCCAGGGTCAAAAAAATACGGTGAAAATCTCAGATACCGTTTAGGTTTCAATTACGGTAAGTCATACACCAGGATAAACGGCTACTCTTATGATGAGTTCGCCATAACGGCAGGTTTGGGATTCCCGCTGTTCAATAATCTTACAACACTGAATGTGTATCTTGAGTCCGGACATCGGGGAAATATAAATCAGGTTGGGCTGGTTGAGGATTATTTCAAGTTCGGGCTTGACATCTCACTTAATGAGAGATGGTTTGTGAAGAGGAAACTTAAATGAAATTGTCTGGAAACGTTTAATTTAATATCTTTGTATGTTTAATAGAAAAAATATTATCGCTATGAAAAATTTCAAATTGTTTTTTGTCACTTCAGTTTTGTTGCTTACAGCCACATCATCATACGCTGTAAAGGCTATTGAAGATGGAAGCAAGTTCGGTACGGGTGAGGATAGTATCCGCTGTATTGAACAGGTCAGTCTGTTTAACAACTATTATAAGATCAAGTCATACGATGAGGCTTATAATAGTTTCAAAATTGTGTTTGATGAGTGCCCTCAGGCAGGCGGACGTACACTTTACAATAACGGTGTGACTCTTATCAAGTACAAGATGAACCAGGAGCAGGACGTTGCCAAGAGACAGGATTGGTTTAAACTGCTTATGGATTGCTATGAGAAGCGTATAGTCTATTTCGGCAATGATAAGAAATATCCTGAATCTTACATTCGTGGTCGTCAGGCTGTTGATTACATTGAACTTTCAAATGACCCTAATATGCTTGAAAAGGTGCTCCCGTGGCTTGAACAATCAGTTGAAAATCGTGGTTCAGCCTCACAGGCCGATGTTGTTGACTACTACTTCCGTATGCTTGCCAAACAGTATCAGTCCGACCCTGATAAGTATAAGGAGAGTTTCATTCAGAAATACCTTAAGGTGGACAAACTTCTTGAGGGAAGTGTATCTGTAGCAGACGCAAAACAGGTTGATGCATACAAGGTTACAAGAAATAATGTAAGTTCAGCATTTATTGCCTCCGGTGCTGCGGATTGCAATACATTGGACGGCGTATTCAAAGACAAGGTTGAACTTGCCAAGGAAGACGTAGCGGAACTCTCTACAATTATAAAATTGTATCGTTGCGCCAAGTGCACAGAGAGTGATGTATATTTTGCCGCATCAACATACGCTCATAAACTTAATCCTACATCAGAGACCGCCGCAGGTTGTGGTTACCAGGCTGTTAAGAAAGAGGAGTTCAACAAGGCTATAGAGTACTTTAATGAGGCTATGACGCTGGTTGAGCCATCTAATGATTCTGACTCTCTTAAATATGACTATCAGTACATTCTTGCAGGCTTGTATATGACCATAGGAAAATATTCAGATGCCAAGTCAGCCGCCCTTCAGGCAATGCAGTTTAACCAGAATGCAGGCGAGCCATATATATTACTCGCTCAAATGTATGTTGACCCGGTGCACAATCCTAACAGAGATGACGCCATTCTTGCAAAGACCGTTTATTGGGCTGCAGTAGATAAACTTGAGAGAGCGAAGGCTATTGACCCTGAGTGTGCCGACAGAGCACAGGCTCTTATAAACCAATATAGAAAGTATTATCCATCTAAGGAAGATGTATTCTTCAAACCTGAACTCAAAATTGGTGAGACATATCATATTGGCGGATGGATTAACGAATCGGTTCGGTGCAGAGACTAATTGAAGTTGAATAGTAATCAGAATAGATATATTAAATCTTGCATAACAGCTGCACTTGGTGTGGTTGTTATGCTTTGTTTTGTGCAATGTCGCGGAACCGTCAGGCGTAATAAGATGATTAACGCCAATAGGATTGAAACTCCTACTTTGCACGTATGGGATGTGTCAACTCTTATTTCAGACTCTGGGGTCACACGCTACAGGCTTGAGACGCCGGAGTGGCTTGTCTATGATAAAGTTAGTGAGCCGCATTGGTTTTTCCCGCAAGGAATCCATTTTGAAAAGTTTGATGAGACTCTTGAGGTGTTTGCGCAAGTTGACGCTGATTCAGCCATATACTATACAAAATTGGAACAGTGGACTCTTATCAGAAATGTCAAGGCGGTAAATCTTGACGGAGAGCAATTTGAGACAGAACTGCTCTATATAGACCAGCAAAGAGACCGCATACACACCGATGAGAATATTAAGGTAACTCAATCAGATAAGATAATTTATGGAGTTGGTTTTGAGTCAAACCAGCGTCTGTCAAAATATACAATACTCAATCCTACGGGGGTAATTCCGTTTGAAGAGAATGATTCAATTAGCAATTAGTAATTAACAATTAATTTTCAATTTTCAATTTTCAATTAATAAAGTGTCTGCTAGTGCAATATCCATAGTAATAATAATTCTGCTCTCTGCATTCTTTTCAGGAATGGAGATTGCTTTTGTCTCCGCCAACAAACTGCGTTTTGAGATTGACAGGCAGAAAAATGAGTTCGCCGCGTCAATAATAGACATTTACTACGCTCACCCTGACCGCTATATCTCAACTATGCTTGTAGGCAACAACATTGCTCTTGTGATATACGGTATTCTTATGGCAGAAGTAATAAGACCTTTTATATTAGGGGCTGGGAATGGCGCGGTCATACTGCTTTTACAAACACTTATATCAACTCTTGTGATACTTATAGCAGGCGAGTTCGTACCCAAAATGCTATTTCGCAGTATGCCTAATTTCTGGATGAATGTTATGGCGGCTCCGCTATTTTTGTTCTATATAGTGTTATATCCTATATCAATGTTTATGACTTGGATTTCAAGGCTGATAATGAGACTCTTTAAGGTTAATATAAAGGGGGAGCAGGAGATTTCACTTGGAAGGGTGGATTTGGATTTTCTTCTTCAGGAGTCAAAAGAGGCTGATGCGGAAGAGAGTGAGGATAGCAAGGAGGTTAAGATTTTCCAGAACGCGCTTGATTTCTCAAAAGTCAAACTAAGAGATTGTATGGTGCCAAGAACAGAGATTGAGGCAGTGGCGTTTGATGATTCAGTTGAGGAGTTGACAAAACTTTTCTCGGAATCGGGGCGTTCAAAAATTCTTGTCTATAAGGAGAATATAGATAATATAATAGGTTACATCCATTCAACAGAGATATTCAAGCGTCCGCAGAAGTGGCAGGATAAGATAATTTTGGTTCCTATTGTGCCTGAGACTATGGCGGCAAACAAATTGATGAATCTGCTGCTGCTCAAGAAAAAGAGTATGGCTGTTGTTGTTGATGAGTTTGGCGGAACAGCGGGAATAGTGACTTTGGAGGATATCGTGGAGGAGATTTTCGGCGAGATTGAAGATGAGCACGACACACAGGACTATGTTGAGAAAATGATTTCAGATTCAGAGTACATATTCTCAGGAAGATTGGAGATAGATTACCTGAACAGCAAATACGGAATGGAACTTCCGGTCAGTGAGGACTACCAGACATTGGCAGGTCTTGTGCTTTTTGAATATCAGGGAATCCCTAATGATTCAGAGGAAATTAAGGTGAATGACTATACTATAAAAGTGGTCAAGGCGTCACAGAATAAAATTGAGTTATTAAAACTTCAGAAAACTATAGCGTAGTATTGTTATTTTTTGTATCTTCGCACCCTATAAGAAAAAATTAAAACTTTTTAAAATAATATGGCAACATTAGAGAAAATCAGACAAAAAGGGTTGCTCCTTTCAATTGTTATAGGAGTGGCTATGCTTCTGTTTATCATTGGTATGGTTGATTTTAACTCAATATTCGGCTCATCTCGTCAGAATGTGGCGGAGGTTGACGGTGAGGAGATAACCATTATGGAGTATGAGCAGAGAGTTGATGAGATGTCATCTTTTTACAAAATTGAAATGGGTCAGAGTTCTCTTCCTGACCAGTATGTTGAGCAGGTAAGGGCTTCTGTATGGAGTTCTCTTCTTAAGGAACGCATACTTGGCAAACAGTGTGAGAAGATTGGTATAGTAGTGACCGATGAGGAACTTGAGAAGAACATATCAAGTGAGACACCGCACCCGATGATGACACAATTGCGTGTGTTCTACAATCAGGAAAAGGGTGGGTTTGACAATACCATAGTTGAGCAGGTTAAGGCAGCCGCAGAGAGCGAGCCTACAGGTGATGTAGCCAAATATTGGTCTTTTGTAACACGCACAGTCAAGACTCAACTTCTTGATGATAAGTACAGTGCGCTTACAGGTGCTTCAATAAACATAAACAATATTGACGCCCAATACAACTTTAATGCAGGAAGAGGTGCCGCCATAGCATACACAAACACACAGTATTCCACAATATCAGACTCTTTAATATCTGTCTCAGATAAGGATTTAAAGAATTTCTATAAGGAGAAGCAGAACAAATACTATCGTGAGAATGAGAGCCGTGAAATTGAGTTCCTCTCTTTCCCGATAGAGCCTTCAGAATCAGATTATGCTGACATTAAGGCTTGGATTGAGGACCTTCAAAAGGAGTTCTTCACATCTGATGACTTTGTTGCGGTTTGCAATCAGAATTCTGATGAGTCTTACTCAGGCGTAGCACAGAGCAAGGCTACTGTAGATGCAGATATTGCTGATTTCGCATTCAGTGGTAAGGCTGGAGATACATTCGGTCCTCAACTCTTTGGAAAAACATATAAGATGGCTCGTATTGTAGAGACCGGTATCACAGCACCAGACTCAGCAAAGGTTCGTCACATACTTGTTATGGAGGCTACACCAGAGAGAACACAGCAGGTTGCGGATAGTCTGCTTGCTGCTTTGAAGGGTGGCTCTGATTTTGCCGCCGCCGCCAAGGCGTTCTCAAAGGCAGGAACAGGGGCAAACGGTGGAGAACTTGGCTGGCTTAAGGACGGGGACTTTGACAAGGAGTTCTCAGCCGCTTGTATCAAGGCTCCATTGAACGGTTATGTAACATATCCAATGAACGGAGGCGTACAGATTATAAATGTAACTGAAAAGACAAAGCCGGTGGCTAAGGTTAAGGTATGTGTGTTAAGCCGTGCTGTTGAGGCAAGTTCACAGACATACGGACAACTCTTTAACGTTGCAAGCCAATATATGGCACAGAACACTACACTTGAGAAGTTTGAGTCTGCCGCTGACCCTGCGCAAGGTCAGTTCATACGCAATTACACAATATCTTCTGCCGACACAAGAGTTTCAGACTTGAAGGATTCAAGACAAATAATACGCTGGGCGTTTGAGAACAAGGCAGGTGATGTTGCCGATAAGGTATTTGAGTGCGGAGACAAGTTTGTAGTGGCTGCACTTAAGAGTGTCAGCAAGAAGGGCTATCCTGAAATCTCTGAGATAAAGGAGCAACTCACACAAGACCTTAGGAAAGAGAAGAAGGGTGAGCTTATTGCCTCTGATTTGGAGGGCAAACTTGCCGGTGGCGATGACATTGCTGTTACCGGAACTGTCAACACACTTGAGAGTGTATCTCAAGCATCACAATATCTGAACGGCATAGGTATGGAGCCTGTTCTTGCGGCAACCGTGGCTAATATGACCGTAGAGAGCAAACCAGCGGTAGTTAAGGGTAACAATGGCGTATATGTTGTTAAGGTTACATCTGTGGCTGAGGCTGGAGAGTTCAACGCAGCGTCTGAGGTTTCACAACTTGCAAATCGTCGCCCATACAAGTATATGATTTACAGTTCTCTTGAGAAAGCCGCTGACGTAGAGGATAATAGAATCAACTTCTATTAATCTCTGGTTATAACCATAATAAAAGGCGATGCTTTGCGGGTGTCGCCTTTTTTTAACTCAAAATCAAATATATGGATTCTGAAATAGAACAAGAGTTAAATAGTAGTCAGAAAGAGGCTGTTATGTATAATGAGGGACCTTCTCTTGTCATAGCGGGCGCCGGTTCCGGGAAGACAAGAGTGCTGACTTATAAGGTTGCGTATCTTATTCAGTTAGGTCTCAAGCCGTATAACATACTTGCTCTTACTTTCACTAACAAGGCGGCAAAGGAGATGAAGGAGCGTATTGCCGCTATGGTTGACCCTGATAGTGCCAAGAGAATCTATATGGGTACATTCCACTCAATATTCGCCAAGATACTCAGAGTTGAGTACGCTTCGGCAGGTCTTGGCGCTGATTTTACAATAATTGACGCAGATGACTCAAAGAAGTTGATAAAGGATATTGTAAAGGAGATGAAACTTGATGATAAGGCATACAAGCCATCTTTAGTGGCTGGCAGAATATCAAAGGCAAAGAACGCTCTTATTACCGCCGATGAATATCAAGGCTCAAAGTTCTCTGCGGCTGATGTAACTTACCGAATATCAAGAACATACGAGGTGTATAAGGAGTATGCTCGCCGTCTGAAGACATCAAACGCCATTGACTTTGATGATATGCTTATGCTTACGGCAAGAATGTTCTCATCTTACCCCGATGTTTTAGAGAAGTACCAGAATAGGTTTCAGTTTATTCTTGTTGACGAGTATCAGGATACCAACGCAGCACAATCAACCATAATAGGGCAACTTGCCGACAAACACCATAGGGTATGTGTTGTGGGTGATGACGCACAGAGTATATATGCGTTTCGTGGAGCCAATATTGAGAACATATTGCAGTTCACACGCATATATCCAGAGGCTAAACTATTTAAATTGGAGCAAAACTACCGCTCGGTAAAGAATATTGTATGTGCGGCAAACTCACTCATAGATAAGAACTTACACCAAATTCACAAGGAGGTGTTCTCTGAAAAGGAGCAGGGAGAGAAGGTCTCTGTAATAGAGACATCAAGTGACAGGGAGGAGGCGTCTATGGTTGTAAGCGTTATTAAAAGGCTTAAATCAGCAGGAGGCGATTGGAATGACAGTGCAATCCTATACAGGACAAATTCGCAGTCTCGTGTCATAGAGGAGGCTCTGCTGCAAAGCAATGTGCCATACGTCATATACGGCGGTCACTCATTCTACCAGCGTAGTGAGATTAAGGATGTGCTTGCATATCTGAAACTTGTTGTCAATATTGCCGATGACATATCTTTCACAAGAGTAGTGAATAAGCCGGCAAGAGGTATAGGTGCTACAACTCTCGCAAAAATAGCCGATTGCGCCCGCACGCAGGACGTTCCTATGTTCACAGTGGCGGAGAACCCGTTGAAATATAACCTTGATGTTAATTCAGGCACAGTTAAAAAACTTGCCGCCTTTACAGAACTCATACGCACATTCCAAAATAAGCGTTCAGAATTGGACGCATACTCACTTGCAAGTGAGATTGTCTTCAGCAGTGGCATTATGGAGGCTTTGGACGCAGATTCAAAGGTGGAGTTGGAGGGCAAAAAGGAGAATGTGAATGAACTGTTGAACGGCATCAAGCAGTTTATAGAAGACCAGATGGAGGAGGGAAATGAACAGGTTGATTTGGTTGATTATCTGAATAATGTGGTGCTGCTGACCGATGCTGACACAGACAATAACGCTGACTCATCAAGAGTAAGGCTTATGACCGTTCACGCCGCCAAGGGGTTGGAGTTTAAAAATGTATTTGTAGTAGGTCTTGAGGAAAATTTATTTCCGGGAGCGTCAGCGGCTACAGATGACAAGGAACTGGAGGAGGAGCGCCGTTTGCTCTATGTTGCGATAACCCGCTCAATGGAGCGTTGCACACTCAGTTACGCCAAGACCCGTTTCCGTAACGGTTCAGTTGATTATTGCTCACGCAGCCGTTTTATTAATGATATTGATTCAAAATATCTTAGCGTTAAGAGTAGTCTGTCAAGAGGCTCTTTTGACTTCTCACGCCAAGATGAGTCATTTTTTCAGAGACGTTTCCAGAGCAAGAGTCCGTCATACGGTGGTTCGTTCAGACCTCTGCAAAAGGCGGAGCCCCAACCTGTTAAGCAGCCTGTTCAACAGCCTGTGGCACGGTCAGGAGAGTTGAGGGTAGGGGCTAAAATTGCTCACGAACGTTTTGGAACTGGGGTGGTCACCGCTATTGAAGGCACAGGGGCTGATTGTAAGATTTCAGTTGATTTTGAGTATGTGGGACGCAAGGTACTGCTCTTAAAGTATGCCAAAATTACAATAATAGGATAGAGATTCCGTTATAAATAAGTGAAACTCCGCAAGTTAACATACACGCTACTGTTATTGTCACTGTCTCTTACCACGATGGTGGCTAAGGAGAACACAGACTTCACCATTTGGGGTTTCGTCCACGATACTGAGGGCAACCTGCTTCCGCACGCCGATGTTTATTCATCAGATAAACTTTATCACACCATTACCGATGAGCAGGGCAGGTATAACCTCATAATCTCAAGAGATACCGTTGAGATAGTCTATTCATACGTAGGATATGAGAAGGAGAGCAAACTCTTTAGCAAGAAGCCCGGCACCAAGCACTCTTCAAGAAATGATGTTTATCTGCGGCCAGATGACAATGAACTTGCCGGCGTTACCGTGCAGGGCGGGGCGTTGCAATATACAACTGCTGAAAGGGTTGATATAAGCACCATAAATGTCACGCCAAGCGCCGCAGGTGGCGGAATAGAGGGCATTATTAAGACATTTCAGGGCGTTAGTTCAAACAATGAACTATCATCACAGTATAATGTGCGTGGCGGCAGTTATGATGAGAACAGTGTTTATGTGAACGGCATAGAGGTCTATAGACCATATCTTGTACGTACGGGAGAGCAGGAGGGACTTAGTTTTGTGAACCCCGATTTGGTAGGAGAGGTCAATTTCTCTGCCGGTGGTTTTGACGCCAGATATGGTGACAAACTCTCTTCAGTTTTGGATATTACATACCGCAAGCCAAAGAGATTTGAGGCTGGCGTAAGCGGAAATCTATATGGCGCCACAGGATATATAGGCAGTAGCGGTAAGAACTATTCTCAGATTCACGGCATACGCTATAAGAATAACTCACTTATGCTGCTTACTATGCCAACTCAGGCTGAGTATAATCCTAATTTTGTTGATTATCAAACATTTATAACATATCAACCTCACAAAGACTGGGAACTCTCATTCCTTGGCAACTTCTCACAGAACATATATAATTTTGTGCCTCAGAGCCGTAATACCACCTTTGGTCCTATGGGTGACACACGCAACTTTAAAATCTACTTCTCAGGCAAGGAGAGAGATGTGTTCAGAACCATATTCGGAGCCATCGGGGTGAAATACAGCCCTACAAAGAAGAGTGATTTGAATTTGAGTGTATCAGCATTCAATACTAATGAGAAGGTTAACTATGATATTGAGGGTGAGTATTGGCTCAGTAATGTGGCTGATAAGAATGACACATCAGGAGAGATAACAGGTGTGGGAAATTACTATGAACACGCACGTAACAGTATGAATTCCACTGTGTTGAAGGCAGAACTTGACGGTGTGCACCGCCTTACTGATGAGAATACACTTATATGGGGCGCAGGCGTTACGCACGAATTTGTAGATGAGACAACAGGAGAGTGGGAGATGCGTGACTCAAGCGGCTATTCCATTCCGTATAATCCTAAAGAGGTGAACCTATACTACAGCCTTAACTCCGTTAATAGTTTGAGTGAGACAAGGGTTATGATGTATGCTCAGGACACACACAAATGGCATTTCAAAAAGGGAGGCATACTCTCTCTGTCAGCGGGTTTCAGGGCTAATTATTGGACATTTAACAATGAATTCACCATAGGACCTCGTATTAACCTCGCCTATTTCCCCGATACCAAGGCAGACCTGCGTTTCCGTCTAGCCACAGGACTCTACTATCAGCAGCCTTCATACAAGGAGATTAAAGATTCTGTGAGGGTTAACGGTAACCTGACCTATGCTCTTAACCGCAACATAAAGTCTCAGCGCTCTATTCAGGTGGTGGCTGGAATGGATTACTATTTTACGGCATTGAGGCGTCCGTTCAAACTTACCGTTGAGACCTATTATAAGAATCTGGCAAACCTTATATCATACAGTATGGATAATGTAAGTGTAAGGTACTCAGGTAGGAATGATGCTAAAGGTTTTTCAGCGGGTATTGATATGAAACTGTTTGGGGAGTTGGTGCCTGGCGCAGACTCCTGGATTTCACTCTCATTTATGCGTACAATGGAGGATATTATAGGTGATGAGCACGGCTATATACCTCGCCCAACAGACCAAGTTTTCAACATTTCACTATTTTTTCAGGATTATATACCAAGACATCCGCAATATAGAGTACATTTGCTACTCAATTTTGCACAGGGATTGCCTGTATGGCCTACACGTCTCTCTCCGCATACACCAACAAATTTGCGTATGCCTGCTTACAGACGTGTGGATATAGGTTTTTCAAGGGTGTGTGAAAAGGGTAAGGACCCGTGGATGGGCAGGGGTTTCTTTAAGCCGTTTAAAAAGATTGTAATAGCCCTTGAGGTTCTGAACCTCTTCGGGTTCAATAATGTGAACTCTTATTATTGGGTTACAGATATATATAACCAGCAGTACGCCGTGCCTAACTATCTGACAGGGCGTCAGTTTAACTTTAAATTGGAATTACATTTTTAATAATTCTATACGATGAATACTATACTTCTGTTAATAATTGTTCTTATCACTCTGGAATATGTTCTGGAGAGAGTGCTGTACGGACTTAATGCAAGAGATTTCGGTAAGCCGTTGCCTGCGGAACTTGCAGGTATTTATGATGATGAGAAGTATCAGAAACAGCAGGAGTATTCCAAAGCGAAGTATAAGATGGGTATTGTAACCGCCACAATATCTCTTGTTGTGGAACTTGTTGCGTTCGGGTTCGGACTCTTCGGGTGGCTTGACGGTGTGCTGAGGGAGGCTCTTGGTGGTATCGGGGATAATACTATATTGTTTACTGTGCTTTTAAGTCTCCTCTTTTTTGTAATTGTTGCAGTTGTAAATGAAATTATAGATATTCCCTCTGAGTACTACAGCACGTTTGTAATAGAGGAGAGGTTCGGGTTCAACAAGAGTACTAAAAAACTCTTTTGGATTGACCAACTTAAAGGCATAGTGGTGGCTGTTATAATAGCCTCTATTCTTATTTCTCTTGTCACTTGGATTTTTGCGGAGATTCCAGAATGGTTCTGGCTGCTTGCGTGGGGAGTTCTTGCTCTGTTCCAAATATTTATATTAATGTTCTACAGTAACATAATAGTGCCGCTGTTCAATAAGCAGACACCGCTTGAGGAGGGTGAGTTGCGTTCAAAGATTGAGGCTTTTGCAGAGAAGGCTGGTTTTAAACTCAATAACATATATGTTATGGACTCATCAAAGCGTTCCACTCACGCCAACGCCTATTTTACAGGTTTGGGTTCAAAGAAACGCATAGTTCTTTATGACACCCTTATAAAACAACTCACCCCCGATGAAATAGTGGCGGTACTTGCTCACGAGGTTGGGCACTATAAAAAACGTCACACTATGACTATGCTCATTGAGTCTCTTGCCTCAACTCTTGTAATGTTCTTTATTTTAGGTTGGGCGTTGAGTTCTCCGGAACTGTCTATTGCTCTTGGCGGACCAGCGCAACCTGTATTTCATTTGGGTCTTATAGCATTTGCTATGCTTTATTCGCCTATATCAACCATTCTAGGAATAGTGACTAACATATCATCTCGCAAACACGAGTATGAGGCGGACGCCTTTGCCGCAAGTTATGGTCTTGCAAATGACCTTATCTCAGCACTCAAGAAACTCTCATCAGAGTCTCTGAGCAACCTACAACCGCACAAGGCACTTGTCTTTGTGCATTTTTCACATCCAACACTTCTTCAAAGAATAACTTCTTTGAAGAAGTGTGGCATATCCTTTATACCCAACCCCAAACCCCTTCCTTGAAGGGGCTTAGTCGCAAACAAGTTTGCTCCATAAAAGTGCAATAAGATTCTTTGAAGAAGTGTGGAATATCCTTTGTACACAACCCCATTAAATAAAATGAAACATACCATTTCTACAGCAGAGAGTTGCACCGGTGGTAATATAGCCCACATAATTACCGCAGTTGCCGGCAGTTCAGACTACTTTAAAGGTTCTGTGGTAAGTTACTGCAATGATGTCAAGGTCAAGGTTCTTGGTGTAAATGCGGCAGATATAGAGCGTTACGGGGTGGTGAGTTCTCAGGTGGCGGAGCAGATGGCGCGTGGAGTGCAAAAACTGCTTGATACTGACTATGCCGTGGCAACTACAGGAGTGGCTGGTCCTGGCTCATCAGACGGATTGCCAGCAGGTACCATCTGGGTAGGTGTTGCAAGCCGTACAGAGGTCAAGACCCGTTTGCTCTCCTTAGGCTCAGACCGCATTAAGAACATAGAAGATGCCTCACGCCTTGCCATTGATTTCTTGCAAGAGGCTTTTGGCATTGAAGTGCCGCATATCTAATATTTACACTTCCACCCCAAATAAGTGAACAGTAAGCAGACGCAAATGGTGACTGTAATATAGAGCAACGCTGTTGAGATATTGCCGCTTTGCAGAAGAGAAATAGTTTGCATTGAGAAAGTGGAGTAGGTTGTGAAACCGCCGCATAGACCCACTACAAGAAGCAGAGTCCAGGTCTCTTCAGAAAGGGTGGCTGCCAAAATTCCAATCAGAAATGAACCAATGGCGTTAACTATCATAGTACCCCAGTGAGCCTGTACACCCCAAAGTAGTGATAGTATGGAGCAAACATAGCGTAGCACGCTACCAACCGCACCGCCCGCCATAACAAGTAAACAGTTCCTTAGAAAATGCATAGTAATTTTTATTGCGTTGGCAAATGTACAAAAAATTAAGGGATTAAATTCTTTAAAATTATTTCTGGTGATGAAATCATTTTCACTACGGCACATCTGTTAACTCCAGCATCCTTTATTGATGGTCCTAAAAGATAAGATGTGTTGTCTATAATTAGGAACCTGTCGTGGTCATTCTTAATCTCAAACATTTGAATTAGCGGTGCCTCACGCTTTTTATTTGCTTCCGCTAAATCAAGTTGTGCTTGTGGGTCTGATAGGGTTCTGTGATTGGTATATACTGTGGCTGATACTCCTTTTGTTCGTTTATTTAGCATCATAAAAACCTTCCTATCTATGTAGTTATCTATCAGCACAATTCTTTTTTGAGCGGACTCTATCAGGGTACATAGAAAATCGTACGCCTTAAAGTTCTCTCCCTCATAAAACACCATCTCGGCGGGTGGAAGTTTTGTGTCAACAATAAATTCAACTTTTTGCTCAACGGCACATAGTCTGTTCTCCGTATTAACAATTATAGCCTTTGTTTGTTCTTCCAAAGCAATTACACGCCTCTCAAGAGAGCCCTTGTGCATTAGATATTGTTTAAGTACCTTGGTAGCCCATTGCCTGAAAGCGATACCATTGCGTGTGTTTACTCTGTATCCTACAGATATAATCATATCCAGATTATAGATTTTAATATATCTGTTTTTCTGCTTTCCTCCTTCTGTTTGAACATATAAGAAATCCTTATAAGTTGCCCCTATTTCAAGCTCTCCGTCGTCAAAAATATTGCGTATATGCATTGCAATATTTGGTTGTGTTGTACCAAAAAGCAGAGCCATCTGCTCTTGCGTGAGCCACACTGTTTCATTCTCCACGCGCACATCAATTTTTATATTATCATTAGGCTGATATAGCACTACAGTACCTTCATTCCACGATTCTTCATAGATGGTAGGTAGTGGAGGCTCATCAGAAAAGTCAATATCCACACTGCTTTTCATAAGAGTTTTCAGCACCTGAACGCCTGCCTCAGTGAAGGCAAAAGGAAGTTTTCGTACACCACCTCTTTTACTACTGTTTGATGTCGCAATTTTCGGCATCAAACTAAAATTTGATAAATTTTGCCATTCTTCTTTTGTCAATTGAAAAACTGAATCAGATAGAAACTTCTCTTTGTTTCGTTTGAATTGCTCATTCATACGTCTTGTTTCCACTCCCAGTGCTGACGCCAAGTCACGGTCAAGTACCACCTTTTTATTTCTTATTGTATAGATGTGAGGTTGTTTTGTCGTATCCATTATATTTCTTGATTTATGAATATGCAAAGATACTGAATATAGTAAGAATTAGCAAATAAAAATTTACATAACACACTGATTATCAAAACTATACTAAAAGTGTAAAAGTTATTCTAACAGTGCAATAATTGTACTGAAAGTGTGAAATTTACTCTTGTGAGGTGGAACATTCAGCCACTGACCCGAACGCCTGAGACCCTTCGCACAACCACACAAAACATCGGAGGCTCGCGCAACTCGCACTTCGTGCTCAAACACTCGCTCACGCCTCGTTTTGTACGTGGTTCCGCTTCAGGGGGCGTTATGTGGCTGAATGTTTCACCTCACAATTTTTCTCACTCACAGACAATTAAATTAAGTCTTTCAGGATTTTCTCTGGTGCTGAAATCATTTTTACTACGGCACATCTGTTAACTCCTGCATCCTTTATTGATGGTCCTAAAAGATAAGATGTATTGTCAATAATTAGGAACCTATCGTGGTCATTCTTAATTTCAAGCATTTGAATGAGAGGTGCCTCACGCTTTTTATTTGCTTCTGCTAAATCTAATTGTATTTGTGGGTCTGATAGATTTTTAGGATTGGTATATACAGTTACGGATACTCCTTTTGTACGTTTATTAAGCATCAAAAAAACCTTTCTATCTACATAATTGTCTATCAGCACTATTCTTTTATTAGCGGATTCTATAAGTGTACAAAGGAAATCGTATGCCTTAAAGTTCTCTCCCTCATAGAATACCATCTCTGTAGGTGGAGGTTTGGTGTCCACCACAAATTTAACCTGCTCCCTTATATCAGAAATATCATTTGTGTTTTTGATTTGTTGTTGCTCAATGGCTTTAATGTTATTCTCTATCAATTGCACCCTATGTTCAAATGAGCCTTTATGTAATAGATATTGTTTCAGAACTTGATTTGCCCACTGCCTGAATCTTGTGCCATATATAGATTTAACTCTGTAACCAACCGATATTATTACATCAAGATTATAGTGTAAGATGCTTCTTGAAATCTGCCGTTCTCCTTCAGTTTGAACTGTCAAGTATTCCTTGACAGTTGCCCATTTTTCCAATTCTTTTTCCTCATAAACATTAGCAATATGAAGGCTTATATTTTGCTTTGACGCTCCAAAAAGCAGTGCCATTTGTTCCTGCGTAAGCCACACGGTTTCATTCTCAACACGCACATCAATTTTTAGATTCTCATTAGGCTGATATAGCACTACAGTACCTTCAGACCACGATTCTTCATAGATAGTAGGTAGTGGAGGCTCATCATAAAAGTCAATATCCACACTGCTTTTCATAAGAGTTTTCAGCACCTGAACACCTGTCTCTGTGAAGGCAAAAGGGAGGTGTTTTAAGTTGCTTCCTCTACCACTGTTCAAAATCACTGGCTGTGATTTTGAACCTAAAATTTGTGATATCAAACACTCTTCTTTGGTTAATTGAAACACACTGTCATCTACAAACAATGCAGCATTTCTTTTAAAGTTTTGATTCACTACTCTGGTTTCTACACCCAGTGCCGCTGCCAAGTCTCTGTCCAGTACCACCTTTTTATTTCTTATTGTATAGATGTTTGGTTGTGTTGCCATATCCATTATATTTCTTGATTTTTGAATATGCAAAGATACTGAATACAGTAAGAATTAGCAAATAAAAATTTGTATAATACACTGATTATCAAAACTATACTAAAAGTGTAAAAGTTATTCTAACAGTGCAATAATTGTACTGAAAGTGTGAAATTTACTCTTGTGAGGTGGAACATTCAGCCACTGACCCGAACGCCTGAGACCCTTCGCACAACCACACAAAACATCGGAGGCTCGCGCAACTCGCACTTCGTGCTCAAACACTCGCTCACGCCTCGTTTTGTACGTGGTTCCGCTTCAGGGGGCGTTATGTGGCTGAATGTTTCACCTCACGTAGTTTATCGTTTACTTAAATTTCAAGTTTTTTTTGAACTTTTTATCTTTTTTTGTAATTTCGCACATGGTTAGTGACCTAATGGCGGCATAGCGATGCATACACACCTATAAGCACTAATTTTATTTTATGATTATTAATTAGCGTTTGCTATTTATTCGGAACTTCTTTGAACCTAGGAAATTCAAACAAAAGCTTTCAATCGAATAAAGTCAGTAAATGCCTACGCTGTGCGTGGGCTTGACTTGTTATCTATGAAAGCAGGTTTTCCTAGGACCTAAAGAAGTGGATCTTGTCAAGTTCCACGTTTTTTTTGTTCCTAACGAAAGCCTGTTATATTACTTCCGCAATAGAGAGTCAAGCGCACAGAGACGATTAATTGAAGTATGGCGAAAATTGTAAAAAATCACGGACGTGTTTATACGCCTGATTTTATTGTTAAATGTATTCTTGATTTTGGCGGTTATATAAGTGCTGAATCAATACTAGAACATCACGTTATTGATAATAGTTGTGGAGATGGTGCTTTTTTATGTGAAATAGTAAAGCGATATTGCTATTCGTATTTACATAATAGCTCTGACTTATCTGTTCTGAAAACATCTCTTGAAACTTATATTCATGGCATAGAATTGGGTGAAGATGAAAGCGCAAAATGTAAAATGAACCTATCTGCTGTTGCTGAATGTTATGGGGTGAGCAACGTGAATTGGGATGTTTTAACGGCAGATACACTAACCGTTACACGGTATGATAAAAAAATGGATTACGTTTTTGGTAATCCTCCATATGTGAGAGTACACAATCTTCTAGATAGTTATTCTTCTGTAAAAAAATTCGCTTTTGCAGGAATGGGAATGACCGATTTGTTTATTGTTTTTTTTGAAATTG
>JAKSOA010000024.1 GCA_024405875.1 Paludibacteraceae bacterium | reverse complement strand
GAATTGCTGAGTTGCACAACCACCTCAAGGGCTCTTCACTTATATTCACGCTCAATTGGCTTGCGGTGATGAACTTTCCAAGAAAGTACGGCAAACGTCAGTTCAAGGATATGAAGAACTTCAAAGGCGATTATTGGGAGATAACCCTTGCGGCATTCCTCAGGGCGTGGCTCTATAAAGAGATTTACGCCATACAGGATACCCCGATGGACAAGATCTTCAAGCAATTCCTGAAGGAGAAAGACAAGTCCGTGTTCGTACAGTTTAACATAGCCGATGTGCAGGAGTTTATCTCAAGACTCAGATACCGCAACGGTGCTGATGTGGATTACGCCATACCGTCACACCTGCCAATCTCCACCAAAGATGTTGACAGCCGTACCTGTATGATAGGTGAACGTCAATTACTCTATAAGTGTTTCAACGGCATAAACAGATGTGAGAAAAGCCAATTGTTTCAGACGTTGTTCTACGCATACCTTATTGTAAAGGCAAAGTTCCGTTACGCAATGGTTCAAATCAATGATGTAATAGGCTTTGCAAATTTCAGTTACTATGACAGCAAGAAATCAAACCTGCTTAAAGCACTTGAAAACATACCTGTATACAAGAACAAGTTGGTTGAGATAGGCGTTAAACTTGCCGTTCAAAAATCCTGTGTAAAACACATAGAGTACCGCATAACCCCTGAGGATACAGCGTCAGAGTTGCAGAAAGAGTTGAACAAGGCAGACAAGCATACAAACAGCGGAGACAGCCACGGCTACATAGTACATTTCATAAAGAAGAAAGACAAAAATACAGGCAAGGGGAAAGTAGAGGAAGGTACAATATGCCGCAACTATGAGGAAAGAAAAAAATACAGCCGTGAGGCAGACGGAGTAAGAACACTGCTTATAAACGGCAACCGCCAGATTACAGGAATTGATGCCGCCAACAGTGAGTTCTTCTGCCGTCCGGAGGTTTTTGGAACAGTGTTCCGCAAGGTTCGCCACACACAACCCAAGACAGATATGGCGTACTTTAAGGAACTGCCACCGCTTAACTTAGGCGTAACCTACCACGTGGGTGAAGATTTCTATGACATAATAGACGGACTCCGTGCTATGGAAGAGGCGGTGATATTCCTCAACCTCAGAAACGGAGACCGCATAGGTCACGGCACGGCACTTGGATTGGATGTTCGTCACTACTATGAAGAGAAACACTACACAGTGGTGATGCCAAAACAAGTTATGCTTGACAATATGGTGTGGCTGTTAGACAAGATAGAGAAGTACGGCATAGACGGAGGCACATTCCTGCACGAGGCAAAGAAAGAGTTTTACAGACTGAGGGAAGAGATATACCACACGCATTTAGAAGAGCAGACCTTTATGGATGCGTGGCTTTTGAGGGGCGATGAGCCAAGCCTGTACCTTGACGCAACTCATGAACCAAAGCGTCAGAACCTGATGGATATCTATCAGCTCAATATGGATAATAAAGTAGTGCCAGCACGCTCCGATGAGGACGCTCGCAAGCTATACTACCGCTACCATTATGACTATAAAGTAAAGGCGGAGGGAGCCAAGTCCAAGGAGTGGAAAATAGAAACAGAACACAGAGAGTCGTTTGTTAGAATATTAGAAACAATACAGGAGAAGATGCAGGAGGAGATAGCACGCCGGCACATAGCCATAGAGTGCAACCCCACATCAAACCTGAGAATAGGAAACATACCAAGGTACGTTGAGCACCCCATAGTCAAGTTTAACAATGAGGACCTCATACGCACCGATGGCAAAGTAGATAAATCGGCACAAATATCAGTGTCAATTAACACCGATGATGCTGGCATATTTGCAACGTCACTGGAAAAGGAGTTCACCCTAATGGCGTTAGCACTTGAGAAAGAGACAACAGAGGATGGTGAACCCAAATACCAGCAGCGTAGCGTTTACCGCTGGCTTGAGAATGTAAGAGAGAACGCATTTATACAGAAGTTTGGAGAAGAAAAATAGATAAGAGCAATGAGACTAATACGTACATTTCACCCAGTAGGGCATGGAGCCTTTTACACAGAGAGGTTTTATGATGATAGTAATAAATGTGTATTTACAGCTGTGTATGATTGTGGAAGAAAGTTAAAGAAAAAAGATTTTGAAAATTATTTAGATTGCCATCTTAGAGGAGAACAGATTGACGCACTATTCATTTCCCATATGCATAGTGATCATATATCAGGCATAAAGCATCTTTTAGATCATAATAATTGTAAAAAAATCTTTTTACCTCAATTAACAAAAGGGCAACGATTAGCCTTGCTTGTGCAAAATATAGTAACAGCAATAGATGATGAATCAGAGTCAACCCCAGATGAGATTATAAAAGAAGATGATGCATTTCAGACCCTAAAATGGTGTTATTCGGGAGAAGGAGAGTTTAGTACAAGAATTGTAAGAGTTCCATATATAGAAGATTCAAAAGAAGGTTATGAAGATGCCTCAAGAAACATAGAAGAATGCAAAGGCACTTTAAACAAAGGAGAGAGTGTTAAAGTACCTTTGAGCACGCGTTTTGACTGGATTTATTTTCCAATGAATTTAAGGCAGGACATAGCAATAGATTTTGGCGATTTGCTTAATGGTGTTACAGATGATGATACTACAGAAAACATAGATTTTGAAAAATTGGCGGACATCTGTAAAAATCCAGATAATTGGAAAAAAATAGTCAAAATATATAAAGGTGCCATAGATGATGATATAGCCAATGAATATTCAATGACCGTCTATTCAGGGTATGCTAACTCACATAAAGCAGTAGATGTTTGCGTTCATTGTTTTTGTGATTGTGACTATTGTTGTTATGGTAGACCTGCTTGCTATTATCATTGTCGTGATATTATGAATCCAGGCTGCTTGTATATGGGGGATTTTGTGGCTGAAAATAAAAATGTGAACAATCTAATTAAGTTTTATGGAATATATCACAAAAACAGTGATGTTATCCAGGTTCCACACCATGGCTCAAGGAAACTGAAGAAAGATACAGATAAATATGGATTCCAATTATTTGATTATTGCAGAATTGGCGTAATATCAACGCAGTTCGGTTTGTATAATGGAATTCCAGCGGCAGATGTTATTCAGGCTTTAAAGACAAACAGGGTTTGTCCCAAAATTATTACTCAGAAAAATTATACAAGATTAGAATTGCGTTATCCTTTAATTTGATTAAGTAATATGTACATAGAGATTGTTTGTAATAGCAAGAAGATATATGAAATCTGGCATGTCAGGTCAGACCATAAGTTGTGGAATGAGGAGTTCTTTAACGGCTTAGCTGTTTATCTCCATTCAAAATATCCTAACGATGATTTTGCTTGTAAAGAATCAGAAAATTCAATTTGTGATAAAAATTTAGATAAATTGGGGTATAAAAAAGGGAATATAATATTTGAACAGGGAAAGATAGAATATGATGTAAAAATTTTAAACAGAGTTTAACAATGAAAACACTTAGTGAAACTTTAAAACCAAGCAAGCAATACATTCTTTGTGATTATGCTAGTGAAGAATGGGGAACGGGAGATTGTATTACAGCAATCAAAGATGCATTGATTTCATCATCATTCACGGTAACGCTATGCGAAGTGCCTGATATATCTGTATATAAGTTTAAGGATGCATCTGTTGCGGTGATTGATTACGTGGAAATCTACGACGAGAACAGGAAAACTAAAATACTGCAGATTTTTAACGACGATTTTAACCCAGATATAATTGTTTGCAACTCTTTATCATGGGGTAATTCGTTGGAATCGGTAGAAAAATTGGCAGAAGATAATGACTGTAAATTAATTTTATTTAGGAATTTCCGTAATAAAAGCAGCAATATCGAAGACTTAACAGCTTGCCTTAACAGGATTAATGGGAAAAGTATAGTTGAGATAATAAAATCGTTACTCAATATTAAGGACGATGATATTGAATCCAATAAACAATTTGAGCAACAGCGAACAAGGATACAGCAAATTATTAAAAACACAGAAAAAATTAATTAAATAGCTTAAAACAAACAATATGAAAACATTAATGGAATCTTTACAGAGCAAAATACATATTAATTTAAAGGAATATTTAAGTCAACCAGAGAATAAACTTCAAGCCCTAATTTGCAAGTATAGAAGTGGAGATAAAGACCTTCAAAAATACATTATATGCGATTCAGCAAGAGGGAAATGGGGTAAAACTAGAACTACTAATTATGTGATTGATATATTGGAATCACTACCTAATGCAACAAAACATGAAAAAGAAAACATAGGTGGTGATGATAGATATGCTGAGTTTACAGTTGAAAATTTAAGAATTGCCGTTGTAACTCAGGGAGACCCCAATTCCAATCAATTGCAATATCTTAATATTGCAAAGAATCAATTTAATGCAGATATTATCATTTGCACTTCAAGGTCTTATGGAAGCACGGTAGATAATGTATTAAATGTTGCAGATAATCAATATGAAGTTATATGGTATAAAAATTTCCATCAAGAAAGTTCTAATATTTCACAAGTAGTATTGGATGCAATGTCCGCAACTGGTGTGTTAAAATTAGCAGGTCTATTAAAAGGAATAGATACATTGATTGGTTTATAAATAAGCAAAATCAAAACAACAAACTATTAAAAAATTAGATGCGTACTGATGCAACTGATTAATGATTAGAGATATAGATTATTAAACTGAAAGATTTTATTATGACAGATGCTAATTATCAAGAATTTGTGAAGTTTTTGGCGGATACTAAAGACAGTCGTATTTTTCTTAATTCAGATGAAGATCATGCACTGGATGTATTAGTCCAAATATTTCAACACTCACAAACGTGTGTGCGTATTTTCGCTGGAAACTTGTGTGAGCATGTTGGTAGTCAATCAGACAATATTATCGCTTTAAGTGAATTTATTGAACGAGGTGGAGAGGTGCGGATTTTGCTAAATGATTATAAAGAGGATAAGGCGAAAGAGTCAAATCTATTTAAAAGAATTGCGTATTACGAATCTTTAGGCAAAAAGATTATGGTGAAAAGTACAACTATTAAACCAATTAGATACAGTGACCCAAACAAAAAAGAGGTTCATTTTACAGTTGGAGACAATGTTTCCTATAGACTTGAAACGGATATTGAGAATCGTAAGGCTGAATGTAGTTTTAATAGTCCAATATTTGCAAAAACGTTATCAGATTTCTTTGATAGCATATATGAGAAATCGACTGAAATAAATATAAAAAATTTATTTGGCAATGACAATATCTAATTTCTCATCATTAATTCAACTTTCTGCTACAATCTCAATAGCATTTGTAGCGATAGAATACGCAAAGTCATTCACAAGGGTTTTGTGTGAAAATATTTTTAAGTTTAATGAATATACTGAATTTAAATTCAAAAAATGTTTTGCTAAACTTCCAGATCAACAAACTATAGAGAACATAGATTTTAAGGAAATTGATAAAGAGAGTGCAAATGATTTAATTGAACAACAAAAGAGGAAGAGGGAATTGTTGTGTAAAAAGTTAAAAAGTAAGCAAGATGGTGCGAAAGAAATGATTCTTAGAAAATGCCGTATAAAAAGTTTGTCATCTATGAGCTTATACGTGTTTATGTATGATGTCTTGTTATTAGGAATTAGTGGTTTTAAAGGATATCAAAGTTTTTTTATTGTTTTTTCTTTTGTCTTATGTGCTTGTGCTATTCTTTATATGCTTGCTGGTTGGATACGTGAATCGCTAAAAGTCAATAATAAAATATTAAGTTGCACTATATTTCAGTTCTCATCATTTAGACATTCTTTATGTTGTATTTCAATTGCAATCATTTTATCTGTTGCATGTGGTTTTTGTTTTGATTTTATTAACAACGAGGTTCTAATAACTATATGGAAAGTGTTGTTTATAATTAGTTTAACTTTTTCTTTCGTTAATTATATCGTTTTTGGAATCATTATTAAAAGAAAAGGCGAAATAATCAAAAAACAAATTGATATAAAGGTAGATAAGTTGTATTTGGAATGTAAAATGGTATATGATGACATTATGGAATTGTTGTCGGTTAAAAACGTTAAATACAAAATAAGAATGTTAAGGGAAATGGAGGAAAATAAGACCGCTTCGTAGCATACAGCTTTAATATGTAAAATAGTGTTCAATAATGAGTGTGTACAGAATTTAAAAAATGAATTGAATGTTATATGGATAAATTAAGATTAAAAAATTATAGATGCCTTGAGGATACGGGCGAAGTGGAGATAAAACCTTTAACTCTGCTTGTTGGTGCAAATAGCAGTGGAAAGAGTTCTTTCTTGAAATTTTTCCCATTGCTTAAGCAAAGTGTTGGAGAGCGTGTAAATGGGGTGTTTTTATGGAACGGAGAATACGTTGATTTTGAAAGTTTTAATAACACAGTTCATAAAGGTGATGATTGCATTGGAATGGAGTACGTTATAGATGGTAGAAACTCTGATTTTTTTCAAAGGAGTGGGATAAATGTAGTAAATGTACAATTTGTTATTTCAATTAAGAATGGAGTAGAATATCTTAACAAGGTTCTCATCTCATATAAAGAATCTAATGATAAATCTGGTGTTGACTTTGATGCCGAATATGAATTCAATCCTGATTCAGACGAGTGTACAGTAACTGTTAATGGCATAAAGTCTGCTGCAAGAAGAGAAAAGGTAGTAGCAGATAAAGACAGTAGGGATTTGTTTCCAGAATTATATTTTGTTCATAAAGATAAATCTTTTGAATATTTAAGTCAGACCTCACTTAAGGCACAAAAAGAATGTTTCGGGGATGATATTCCAATAGGAATTCCGATATGGAGGGATCGATTTATGTCTAAAATAGTAAAAAAAACAGAAATTATAACGCAATTGAAGAGGCAGAGAAACTATAAATTTTCAGAAGAAGAATTAGCAGAAAAAGCGAATCTAATGTTATATAGTCTCTCGTTGATAATATTTAAAAAAATAAACGGTTATTTTTCAGAATTGTCAAGCCATATAAAGTATATGGGTCCATTACGCTTAAATACAGAACGTTATTACAGAATACAAAACAAGAAAATAGATGAGTTAACACCAGATGGAGATAACTTAGCGTTAGTGCTAAATAGTTATAAATTGAACGATAATGATGTTTTAGATGAATTTAACGAATGGTTGAGTAGGTTGTTCCAATTTACAATAGAAGTTGAGACACCACCTGGTCATATAGAATTGAAGATTATAAATAAAGAAGGGAACAAATATAATCTTGTGGATGTTGGTTTTGGTTATACCCAAATATTACCGATACTTACTTTAATTTGGCAGACGATTCATAAAATTGAACATTCCCCAAATAATCGTTATTGTAAGTTCAGTACAATTGCAATTGAGCAACCAGAACTACATTTGCATCCAAAATTCCAAAGACTATTTGCCAGAATGCTGGCAAAGGCTGCAAGTGAATATAGTGACAAGTTGAGAATTATAATTGAAACACATAGTGCATATATTATAAGAGAATTAGGGAAAATAGTTAATGAGGGATTCTTATCCACAGACTGTACAAATATAGTTTTGTTTGATGCAAAAAGTGAGGAATATGAAACATATGTGCATTCCACAACATTTGATTATGATGGGATATTAAAAGACTGGCCATACGGTTTTTTTTAGATTTATGATAATAGAAATTAGAAAAGACATTATTGACAAGGCTGTAGATAAATCAACTAACGAAAATTTATATGTTGATTTTCTGCGTTGTATGGTTGTATGTGCAAAACATGGCAAACACATAGTATATGTTCCATGCCTATATGAGAATAGAGATTTAGAAAAAAGATTAAAGGGAGGGATATTATCCAAAAAAGAATTCGCAATTCTAAATTATGCTGGAAGTGAGTGTGGAGAAGAAATAAAAAGACTATTAAAAATTGTCAAGATCAAGGCAATAGTATCGGACAAAAAGATAACACATGAAGGTGATTGTAAGATAATAGAAGTCAGTCTTGTCTCAAATAAAGACGTTGAGTGTTATGAAGAATCTCATATAATTACAGAAAATATTAATGATTTTAAGTTTTATAGATATGTGTGTTATTATTTTCAAAGAAAATTTAAATTGCAAAATTGCGATGTTTGTGCATATTCTTTGATGGGAGGAGGAATAACTACTGCTGATGTTTTCAAAAAAGAGATATCTGAAAGGCAACATTTAACTATGGCTATCGTGGATAGTGACAAAAAGTGGCCAAAAGATAATCTTGGAAGTTCTGCAAAACAAATGAAAGATATTGTTGCTGAAATAGAATCATACAAACCTTATTATGGTGATTATTACGTACTTAAGCGATTTCCAGAAATAGAAAACCTTATTCCTCATATCATTGTGAAAAATTGTTCTGAAACAAATCCTCTTGAGGATTTAGATTTAACAGATAAATATCAATATTATGATATGAAGTGTGGTGTAAAAATGATGAATTTATTTGATAATGGAATGTACAAGTATTGGAAAAATATACTTGGAAATTTGCCTGCGTTTGAAAAAAGGGATGAAATAAAAATGAAGTGTCATAATAGGCAATCATATAAAGATGAAATAAAAGCAAATAACTGTAATGAGATTTTGCCTGGATATGGGAAAGATTTACTTATAAAAGTATTGAAAACTAATTATAATGACTATGAGGGTTTTAATCCCCAAAATTATGATTTAGGTAGGGTAGATGATAAGTCGCTTACTCCAATGCAAAAAGAGGAATGGGGTGAATTAGGTAGAGTAATTTTTAGTTGGACTTGTGCAATGAAATCGAGACCTCTATAGATAACTTGGAAATAGCTGAAAAAATAATCAATAACTAAGAACCTAAATTTTTAAAACCAAATAAAATATTAACTCAACAAATACTAAACAACTATGAAAACACAAATTTTATTTAGGAGCCTGATTACGTAGGTAGAGGGCTGATAAAAAACAAACAAAAACAAAACAAACTAAATACTTAATTATTATGGAAACAAAAAATTTATTAAACAAAAAAATTACCCAATGGCTGTTGCTGGTGGCAATGCTGGTTGGGTGTAGTACTAATGCTTTAGCAGCGTGGCTGGGGAATTCAGGTGTAGCCATAAATGACACTTGGTATAAATCAAGTTCTAATGTTGATACCAGCCATTGGTTAAATGCTAAAACAAAATTAAGCGGAGCTAATCTTGGAACTTTCAGTAGTAGTTTTACTATTGGTGCACAGTTCGATACATACGATAATGGTAATACTGATTATTGTTCTTGGAATAATAAGACTGGTGTATATTATAAAATAACTACTACATCAGGTACTCAAATAGTTGCGGAAACAAGATTATATACCTGTCATGCAGAGAAATCTGGAAATAACAATGTATGGAAGACTAATGGAGGAAATAGTTGTGGTGATAGTGGTAGTTATGGAACAAAAACTATTGATGTTTCATCATACACAGAAGGAGATTATTATTTGTATGTATATTATTTTTCCCCTTCTAGTGTTAAATATCCAAGTAGTGGCTTTACTACTACAGAAAGGGCAACATTTAAGGTAAAAAAACCAACTAAATATACATATACCGTATATTTTAAAAGACCATCAAATTGGAGTAATACGCCACATATTCATACTTGGTGTGATGATGGAGATATAAAATCAAACACAGAAATGAAGTCTTTACCAAATCAAACTGGGTGGTATTATTATGATGTTGAGTACAGTACTCTACAAACTCAATTCAAAATTATGTTCAATAATGGAGGCTGGAGTGGAGGTCAATCTGGTGAGGCTACAGCATCCTTCGGCTCTGATAAGTATTGTTATAGTGGAACAACTCCATCCACAGAAACATGTCCATCATTATGCACCCCACCAACAAAAGATGATTTTACTGTAACCAATAATAGCAAGGAATATAACGGTGAAGGACAAACTGCTACAGTAACTGGTCAAGATGGAATGGGTGACCTGACTGTTAAATATGGAGGAAGTGCAAGCCAAACCAGTGTAGGTGAATACGCAATTACGGTAGAAGTGGCTGCTGGTGACACATATTGTGCCACAACATCTGCTATCACGCTAGATGACAAATTTGAAATTACCAAGGCTTCTCGTACAATTTCCATTACCAATTCAACAGTAAAATATTGTCAGACGGCAACGCCAACGGTTACAAGTTCTGTTACTGCTGGAAGTACAGATGGAACTATTAGTTACTCTATAGAATCGGGAGGTACTGGAACTGCAACCATAAACTCTTCTACAGGTGTAATTACTTGTACAGCACCGGGAACTGTGATAGTCAAAGCCTCTATTTCAGAAGGTACAAACTATAAAGCGGCAGTATCCACCACCAAAACCTTTACATTTGATGCCTCCACTGTTGCTGGACAGGTATATGTTACAGGTACAACCAGTAACACAGTATCAATTTGTAGCGGAGGAAGCACAAGCCTTACATCATACAACAAAACAGGTAGCGTTGTAAAATGGATGTATCAGGAGGGGGCTGAAGTAGGAACAGATACATGGCATGATATAGCATCCACGGCAGATACATATACACCACAGAATTTGACACAACAAACAAAATATAAAGTTTCAGTAAAAAATGGTACTTGTGGTAGTGGAGGTTCCAGTGCCACAACTGTCAACATTGCTTCGTCAGAAATTACTCAGGTTCTTCCTGCTCCTACATTTGAGGCGGTTGCAATAGGAAGCACTGGCACCGCCAGGAACTTCCAGTTTACCGCTTGCGGTATATCTATTAACCCAAGTGACCTGAACATAACACTATATTCTGATGCCACCCACGGCGGTGCTGACGGAAGAACACAATTCAAACTTGGCACACCGTCATTAAGTAACGGAGTTTTGACCGTTCCTGTCTTTTTCAAGCCAACTAAGAACAATACAAGCGGTACTAACGAGTGGGGAGCACAGATAAGACTTGAATCTAAAACTACAAGTGAATATGTTAAGAAATCAGCAGTGTTTACAGCCGCAGTAACTTGTACTACAGTTGCCGCAGCACAATACGAACTGAAGAATAACTCATACACATACGATGGTACAAATAAAACTGTGACTGTTACACCAAATACAGGTGCGGGTGCGGTATCAAAAATTATGTATGCTGGTGCAGAGGGTGGCAAAACCAATGCTGGCACATACGCCATTACAATCAACTCTGCGTTGGGTGATACGTATTGTGCTGCATCGGGGCTTAATGTAGGAAACCTTACAATTGGCAAGAAAACGCCAGTAGTTGGTGACTTTACCATAAAAATACCAGAAGAGAGGGAGTATGACGGAACGGCTAAGGCAGCCACAGTTGTTCCTAATGGAGTTACAGGAATGGGTGCCGTTACCGTTAAATATAATGATAATACTACCGTACCAACCGCAGCAGGTACATATACTGTAACATTTGATGTGGCGGCAGGTGACAACTACTCTGCAAAAGCTGGTTTGAGTGCCGGAACTATGAATATAACTAAAGCATCCCGTACAATAACGCTTGACAACACGGATTTAACAAATTGTCAGACATCTCCTTTTACTCTTACAAGCACGGTGAATAAGGGTCCAGGTGATGGAGCGGTGACATACGAAATTGTTACAGGCGGAACAGGTGACGGCTCTATTACAGGCAGTACTTTGAGTTGCACCACTCCGGGAACTATTATAGTTAAGGCAAAGGTTGCCGAAGGTACAAACTATCAGGCTGATGAATCTACCACAAAGACATTCACATTCCAGCCATCTTCTGTTGGCGGTACATTGGCTCCTGCCACAGCCGATGTATGCTACGGCGGTTCACAGGAGTTGACATTGAGCGGTCAGACAGGTACCATTCAGAAATGGCAATATTCATACGATGGAACATCGTGGAATGATATAACATCTACTGATAACCCATACAATGTTGAGAACATTCAAAATAACCTACAACTTAGAGTGGTGGTTAAGAGTGGTGAGTGTGCCGCCGCCAACTCTGCTGTAAGTGCCATTACTGTTAAGGGTGCTCCTATTTCAATAGCGGGTAGCGGTGCTAAATCTACAAGCGCCACATACCCTTGGGAGTATTTTAACTTTACTGCCACAACAACGGCTACTGATACTCAGATAACTTGGAACTGTGTGTACAGCACTTCACTTGAAGCGAGTAAGACTGTGTTTGAGTGGAGTGGCAAGACTGCCAAACTGAAATCTGGTGCTCCTGCAAGCGAGTCAGCACATTACACCGTCACAGCCAAGACTAATGTTGGTGGCTGTGAGCTGACATCAAGCGGTTATGATGTTTACATCAACGCCGCCCCAGCGGAGGATTGCGGTAAGTAAGCTTCAGTAATCAACCCTAAAAACTTTCCCCGCCACACTTGCTTGGTGGGGAAGGTTTTTTATGGGCTTCACTATCATCAGCAAAATCCACACCGCTCCGGGATTTACAAGTTTTAGTTTTACCTGCGGCTTGGGGTGGGGTGCGTATCGGGGTAGGTGATTCCCACTTTTTTGAGGAATAGTGTGCAAAAAAACATTAAAATATTTGGTAAAATAAAATTAGAGAAATTTTATCTGACATTGGGTATTATCGTTTAGGATTTTATATCCATCCTTTTGAATTGACTTACCCTAATATCGGTTCAGGGAGGAGTCATGAAGTAAGGATAGGTACTAGAATAGAGGATGTGGTAGCCTTGTATTATTTTGACTTGGATTTACGTAATATTCTTAATAGATATCTCTCAAGGATAGAGGTTGCATTGCGTACAACAATTACTTATGAGTTGTCTGTTAAATATGGGTCTAACCCAACGTGGTTTGTTGATAGGAATGTTGTATCTTCTCATTTTATTTCAGAATTCCAAAGTTCCGTATATGGGTTTATAAAGACTAAGCCTGTTATTAAACGGCATCACCAAAAATATCTTGGACAGTATGCCCCAGCGTGGAAAACTATGGAATATATGACTTTAGGAAATATTGAAATTCTATATGACAGTCTCAAGAATGATGCAGACAAACTACTGATTTGCAATCATTTTGGAGAACCAATCCCCAGAGTGTTTAAGAGTTATTTAACTACTATTAGAGAAGTACGTAATGCTTGTGCTCATGGTAATGTGGTCTTTTGTATGACTTTGTCGTTTGGTATTTTGCGTGGTATGGCTTGTAATTCATTCCCTGCTCATACGCAGCAAACATTTTATGGTGCTCTTAGAGTTGTGGATTATATGCTGAAAAGGATTTCTGTTAATAGGGATAATGATATGTGGAATGAAATTTTTGAAGCGACACGTTTGTTGTATTCTAAAGCTCCTAAATTACAACCTTTAATAGAGTCAAGTACAGGCATAATACTACCAGATGTTAAGGCTTCTAAAACTGTAAATTTTGTAAAAAAAATAACAAAATTATTATTTTTTAAAAAATAATTCGTACCTTTGTTGCATTGAAAGTGTATCTGGGATGTCGTTTTGCTCCTATCTGCACTATAAAAAAGATTGAAACGAGTTCTTTCTGCTTGCAGATTGAACTCGTTCATTATTTTTATCACTACACTCGCTCCTAAAATAATAACCCTCAGGAATCAACAAGTAATCTTGGACTCCGATGTGGCACAACTCTATGGAGTGGAGACAAAACAAATTAATCAGGCGGTAAGGAACAATCTGGATAAATTCCCTAAAGGGTATATTTTTCAGATTGATAATCAAGAGTTCGTAAACTTCCCACCGCCCAAATTGAACGGGTAGTTAAAATATTTTTTGCTTTTTAGGTTGCTTAATTGTAACTTTGAAGCAATTATTTAAGCAATGAAACTGAACAGAATTTTACATAAGGTTACACCTGCGGTTTTGACAGCCTTTCTTGTTGTGCTGGTAAGTTGTTCCAAACCAAATACTTACCACGATGTCAATATAAAAAAGTTTTCATTCCGCACCTCCACGCTCGCCCCTGACATAAAGGGCATTGTCTTCATAGTTGACACTATTAACAATCAGATTTACAATATTGACTCAGTGTCATATACGTCTGACATTACAAAGGTGGTGCCGGTTGTAACCTGTTACTCCACGCCAAGTGAGATTCGCATAAATGATAATGTTTGGAATCAGACAGATTCACTGAATGTAACCGCTCCGTTCAAACTTACCATTGTGGGTCAGGACAAGAAGACTGTACGTAACTTCACCGTAACTGTCTGTAAGCACGTTGTAGATCAGGACAAGATTACTTGGGCGTCTCTCACTCCATCAGGGATTGATGACGGACTGAAGGCGGGCAAGGCACTCTATAAGTGGAATCACATAATACTCATAGGAGAGGATGCTTCAGGTAAGAATCAGGTATATTCAAGCCCCTATGCAGTCTCATTTGAGTGGCAGGGCACTCTTGAGAACACCATTGCAGTAAAGACGCTCTATGCCCCTAAGGCCAGCGATGTTCCTGACTCACTCTTCGCCCTGACGCCTGACGGAGGCTCACTTGTAGTAATATCAAGTGATTTGGTGGAGAAGGTATATAAGATGCCTGACGGGGTCAAGGCTATTGACATAATAGGGGAGCATAAGAGTGATGGTATTCTTCTGCTTGCTGACAAGGGTGGGCAAAAGTTGCTCTACAAATATTTTGAGGGGGCTGTAACCGCCTCTTCAGGCACTCTGCCCGCAGGGTTCCCTACGCTTGGCTCTTCTGCAAAATGTGCTCTATTACTTGACGCTCCCACCATTAAGAATGTGGTGGAGTCATACGTCATAGGCGGTAAGACCGATGGGAATGATTTTGTGCGGAACGTCTTCTCAACAGATAACGGCTGGTATTGGACCTCTGTTGTAAAAGAGCCTTTGTCATCGTTCTGTTTTGAGGGGCTTAACAGTGCCGCCGCCGTGTGGTATGACAAGCGGCTCTTCCTCTATGGAGGTAGGAATAAAGATGGTTTGAGCCCTACATACGTAAGTTCTGACAACGGATTCTCCTGGCGTCTGGCTCGTGCCTCTGAGTGTTTGCCTCAGTCATCGGTTCTTGCCACAGACATAAGTGTCATCAGTGACTCTGATGATGAATATATGTACGCCGTTTGCGGTAATGATGAGAGCGGAGTTTTCAAAATACAGTGTTTCTGCGGGCGTGCCGTGCATAAGGATTTCATATTAAAGTAACCGTTATGAAGGTTCTATTTCCTGGTTCATTCAACCCCTTTACCATAGGGCATAAGAATATTGTTGACCGTGCCTGCACTCTGTTTGACAAGGTTGTCATAGCCATCGGGGTAAACTCAGAGAAGTGCCACGATGCTGCGGACAACAGGGTGGAGACTGAGATGGAGCATATAAAGGCCATATATTCTGACAATCCCAAGGTTGAGGTCATAAGTTACACAACGCTTACGGCTCAGGTAGTCAAGCAGATGGGCATAGACTGTATTATACGTGGTATCCGCAACACTAAAGATTTGGAGTATGAAGATGAGATAACCCGTGTGAACTACACCTTTTTTGGTGTTGAGACCCTCTATCTGCTTGCCGACCCAAAACTCAAGGAAGTCTCCTCCACAGTGGCAAGGGAACTACGTAAGTATGGAATAGTGGACAGTTGACAGTTATATTAATTATTAATTATTAATTAAAATGATTGAGGTACTATATAAGAATCAAAAATTTGAAGTCCCGGAGGGCATCTCTCTCCTGCAACTACAGAAGATAGTGGCGGGAGACAAGGAGGGTGTTATCGGGGCACTTGTGAATAACGTGCCTACTGAACTCACAAGGCAACTCTACCAGAACAAGAGTGTGGAGTTTGTGACTATTGCGGACCAATATGGCAAGAGCATCTATCTTAACTCCTTGGTTCTGATGCTCTACAAGGTGCTTACCGATATGCGTGGCGGCTACACCTTTATTATGGAGCACGCCATCTCTAACGGCTATTTCATTCGCATTCTTGACAAGCACGGCATTAAAGTGCCTATTGCCAAAGGTCTGATTATCAAGCGTAAGATGATGGATATGGTGGCGGCAGACCTGCCTTTCAAGACCTACCACCAGCCCACCTCTGAGGTCATAAAAATATTTGAGCAGTGTGGGAACCTTGACGGGGCTGAACTTCTGAAATATGTCAAAACCTACTACACCACTTACTACCAATTAGGTGATACAGTAGAGTTCCTCCACGATGGTACCGTTCCCTCCACCTCCTACCTTAAGGTTTTTGACCTCACTCCCTACCACGATGGTTTTATTCTCAGACTGCCTTGCGGGGTTGGAAGTACAGAGGTTTCTCCTTTGGTTGATATGCCCAAACTCTATAACACCTACAAGAACAACTGGACACTTGAGCATAAGGCGAGACTTACAGAAATTGCCCATTTGAACGGGATTTCTGCCGATAACCTACCAGTTATGATTACCATTTCAGAGGCTATACACGAGAAGAATATTGTGCGTATCGCCGACAAGATTACAGCAAAGCCCTTTGTTAAGGTTGTGCTTATTGCCGGTCCCTCATCATCAGGCAAAACCACCTTCTCAAAGCGTTTGAGCGTGCAACTTGCTGCATCGGGGGTGAAGCCTACGGCACTCTCTCTTGACAACTACTTTGTTGATAGAGAGAAGAACCCTGTGGATGAGAATGGCGAACTTGATTTTGAATCACTCTATTCTCTTGACCTTGAGCGTCTTAGCAGTGACTTGAAACGTATAATCAACGGGGAGCGGGTAGAGACTCCTATCTATGACTTTATTACGGGCAAGCGTTCCACTGATACCATTCCCATTTGTTTGGGACATAATGAGGTGCTTGTAATAGAGGGTACTCACGCCCTTAATCCTGAACTCTCAAAGTCTCTGCCAGAGAGGTCTCTCTTTAAAGTTTTTGTCTCAGCGCTTAACACAATGTCACTGAGTGAGCATATCTGCATTCCTGCCGATGACACACGTCTCTTACGTCGCATAATACGTGACTACAAATACCGTGGTTACAGTGCTGAGGATACCATACTGCGTTGGCCAAGTGTGCGTCGTGGTGAGGCTAAGTGGATAGAGCCGTTCCAAGAGGATGCCGATGAGGTGTTCAACTCATCACTCCTGTTTGAACTTGCCGCCGTGTCACGTCAGGCTGTGCCGGTGCTTATGGACGTTCCGCACTTCAGTGCCGCATACCCTGTAGCACACCGTCTGCGTGCTACGCTCCGCCTCATAAAACCTATAAGTTTCAGTGATATTCCGTCCACTTCACTTTTGAGAGAGTTCCTTGGAGGCAGTGGGTTTAGATATTAATTAAGGCGAAGCCTTAATTAATATCTAAACAATTAGCAATTAGCAATTAGTAATTAGTAATTAACAATTAACAATTAATAATTAACAATTATCGATTCACCAAATCACCTAATCACCGCATCACCGAATAACCGAATAACCGAATCACCGTGATATTAAAAACTTTTATAAGAAAAATATTCCTACTTCCGGTATATTTCTACAGAAGTTGTATATCTCCGCTTACGCCGCCGTCGTGCCGTTACACTCCCACCTGCTCTCAATATATGATTGAGGCGGTACAGAAATACGGTATCTTTAAAGGTGGTTGGTTAGGGTTAAAACGCCTTGCACGGTGTCATCCGTGGGGAGGCTCCGGCTATGACCCGGTACCCTGAGGGTTATGCAACCGCTTCAGTTGAGATAATCATCTTTGCCCAGGATACGGTGATGTATGACGCCATTGCCACGGCAAGTCCGAAGAATCCTCCAAAAATAATAAGAAAAGCACTCACGCCAAGGAATATGTATTGCAGTTTCCCACGCTCCTTGAGTGAGAACATTGGAATTTCAGAGACCAGCAGATATGACAGCGTGCCGGTGAGTATGAGTAGCACTGAGAGACCTACGCCAGGCAGTTGCCAGAGCATTGCGAATTCAGGCCAATCCATCCAGAAAAATGACGCCATCGGGGCGTTTGCTATACCCGCTATAAGCAGTGCGTTTGCCGGGGTTGGCAGTCCTATGAATGATTTTGTCTGGCGTTTGTCATTGTTGAACTTTGCAAGCCTGATGGCGGAGAAAATTGCTATAAGGAACGCCACAAACGGAATCAATGTGGCACCCACATCAGTAACAAAAGGATATTGCTTGAAGAGGGCGTACATAAGTGACGCCGGTGCCAGACCAAATGTTATGTCATCGGCAAGTGAGTCCAAATCCTTGCCTATTGTGGAGTGAGCGTCAAGGAGTCTTGCCAGAAAACCGTCAAAGAAATCAAATATTGCACCCAATGTAATGAATAAGGTGGCGTGGAATAGGCACTCCTGTTGTGTAAGTCCCATAAACCCAGCCTCAGTGGAGCCGTAGATGGCAAAAACGGTAGCCACGCAACCTGAAAACAGGTTGAGGCTTGTTACTGTGTTTGGAATGTAGTTCTTAATCATAGATTGAAAAATCAGCAGGCTTTGCCGCCGGTGATTCCACTATTTTTCCGTTGTAATCTATTCTGAAATACGCTGGAGCGTTCTTAACATTAAAGGCTTCAATAAACTCTTTGTTATCTCCACCCCAGATAGTGTTCCTGCGTATTTTAAGCCCCTTTGTCAGTGCGTCAACGCTCTCTCTTGTGGCATCAGTGAAGATAATTAGAGGGGTGCAACGCCCGTTCCACTTCTTGATGCTTGACAATGCAAAATCCAAATCACTCTGACTTTGGGCAAGCTTTGACATAGCAAAAATAATATAAATTTGCGGAGTTTCAAAATCTTTGAGGCTCAGTTTCTCTCCGTCAATGTTCAACACCTCTGTAACAGGGACTTGTGAACCAACTGAACCTCTTTTGAGAATTTTCTCCACCTGCTGTGCCAATATCAGGTTACGCTCACCTTTGATATGGGTGAGCCACTCTTCTGTCAACTGACCTGAAAGCACGTGATGCAAAATCACAACTTCATATAAATCAGGGTTTTGTCTCAATGCCTCTATATCTTTGAACTGCTCAAAGAGAATGTTGAATGCGTCCCAATACGCTGGATTGCTGTATGCTACAGGAGTCTCTAAAAAGAATGCGTCAATAGCCGTTGCAGGCTGCGTTGGCTCATACAGGTTTACCAAGATGGCGTAGTTACAGTAGCGGTAGGTTGTAAAGAAAGGGTCTTGGTCACCAAAATCATACTCCAAATCAGCATACTCTTTCTCAATATTCTCAGGCGTTATCTCACTCTTTATTATGCGGTTGAACGCCACGTCAAAAGAGTCATCAAAGGCTGTAATCTTGAGGTTAAGGTCATCAGAGGCGGGATTGTTCAGGCTCAGCAGAATCTCTTGCGGAGCGTAGTACGGATTCAGCGAATCACCCTCCTTTGGCATTGTCAGCGGAGGCAGGTTCACATTGTAAATCTTGTACGGCTCCACATAGAGCACCCCCTTGTAGGCACCAAGCGGAATATAGCACTTACGAGTCTCAGTAACATCAGTCTCAAGTTTGAACGCCCCCGTGCTATCCACCACGCAAGTGTCCACCCTTATGTTAACGCCCGTAATGCCGTTATCCTCATAGAGCAGTTCCAATGTTCTGCCCGCATACTCTTTTGCTCTTCCCTCTATGTACCCCGATGCCATAATCTGAGGCATTGAAACAGACAGCAGCGCCGCTATCATAAATCCGCGGCTTGCCAGGAATCTTAATATTTTAGCCCTGTTAGTCATATCATTCCTATCTCCTTTAAGTGTTTTTGCCTTAGTTTCTGCAAGTTGCTTTTTGAGAGCCTCATACTCACCATCATCAATAGTCTCAAGAGCCGCCTGAATATGCGTGCCGTCAATACCCTTAGCCCTAAGAGCATATTCAATCTTGCGTTTGCCCCACTTTGCAAAGCGGAACTTATCTTTAGTGAACGCTGTGGCATAACGCCCCTCATCAACAAACCCCTCATCTATGAGTCTCTTTAAATAATCCTCCATTTCATCGGCGTTATACTCCAACTTGCGCATCTTCTCACGCACCTCCTGCACGCACCGTTCCGCCACCGTGCAGTATGCTGAAATCCTATTATAACGTTCCGTATTCAATTAATAATTAATAATTAACAATTAATATTTATTTTTCTTTGGTAGTCTTAATTATGGAAGTAAGTAATTTAATAAGTTCGGTACAATCTTTTAAGATGCTCTTATATGGTTCTTCAGGAAGATAGTTACTTTCATACAATAATTCAAGCCAATATTCTGTCTCTCCTGCTTCTTTTAATGCTATTGATAGTTTAGAAATAAAATCAGCAGTACTTTGTGCATATATTGATTCTGTAATATTTGCACCTATACTAGTACCACTTTTTAATATTTGTTTAGACATTATGAACTCTCTATTCTCATCTTGCATATATTTATACAAATTAATAATCCTCAAAGCAAATAATGTAGATTTCTTTACAATTAAATTACTCTTGCTAATCATTATGTTAATTATTAATTATTAATTGTTAATTAAACAAACTTTCCCGTCTCTCCAATGCCTCCTGCTTTCACACTCTCTGGCGTGCCGGAGCACATAACTCTGCCGCCAGCGCTTCCGCCATCGGGGCCCATATCAATAATATAGTCAGCGTGACGGATAACATCAATGTTATGCTCAATTACTATGAGAGAGTTGCCACGGTCCACCAATCTGTCAAGAACACCAAGCAGAATGTTTATATCCTCAAAATGAAGCCCCGTTGTGGGCTCGTCAAGAATGTAAAGAGTCTTGCCCGTATCCCTCTTTATAAGTTCAGAGGCAAGTTTCACACGCTGGTTCTCACCGCCCGACAAAGTATTAGACGGCTGACCAAGCTTAAGGTAACCAAGCCCCACACTCTGAACCACCTTAAGTTTGCTGAGAAGCGGAGGAATATTCTCAAAATACTCCACTGCCTGGTTGAATGTCATATCCAGCACATCACCTATTGATTTGCCCTTGTAACGCACCTCCAATGTCTCACGGTTATAGCGTTTACCACGACACACAGGGCAAGGGACATAGACATTTGACATAAAGCCCATCTCAAGGCATTTGTAGCCGTTACCGCCGCATTCAGGGCATCGTCCGCCCTTTACGTTGAATGAGAAACGCCCCGCCTTGTAACCCCTTATTTTTGACTCAGGCAGAGCCACAAAGAGGTCTCTTATATCAGCAAATATACCTATGTAAGTGGCTGGATTTGAGCGTGGTGTGCGTCCTATTGGCGATTGGTCAACGGCAATGACCTTGTCAATATTATCAATGCCCGTAATCTCTTTAAAAGGTAGCGGTTCTGCAAGAGAGTGGTAGAGTCTCATACTGACGGCACGTTGCAGCGTGGCGTTTATAAGACTTGACTTTCCACTGCCGGAGACACCCGTAACGCAGATGAACTTTCCAAGAGGGAAATCAACGTCAATATTCTTAAGGTTGTTGCCAGTTGCACCCTTTATGCTAAGGAACTTGCCGTTCCCCTCACGCCTCTGTTCAGGTATGGCAATGCGCTTACGCCCCGTAAGGTATTGTGTGGTGAGGGTGTCGGTCTTCATCATCTCATCAAGCGTCCCGGCAAATACAATGTTCCCGCCCAGACGCCCCGCCTTAGGTCCCATATCTATAATGTAGTCTGCGCTGAGCATCATATCCATATCGTGTTCCACCACGATTACTGTATTGCCCATATCACGCAACGCCTTTAGGGAGTCAATCAGTTTTATGTTGTCACGCGGGTGCAGACCTATGCTTGGCTCATCAAGAATATAGAGCACGTTCACAAGGTTTGACCCTATCTGTGTGGCAAGCCTTATGCGTTGGCTCTCACCGCCTGAAAGAGAGTTTGACGCACGGCTCAGTTGCAGGTAGTCAAGCCCCACATCAAGCAAAAAACGCAGCCTCTTGCTAATCTCCTTAACAATAGGCCTTGCTATTTTCTTCTGATTTTCAGTGAGTTTTGGCTCTAAAGCCTCAAACCAATAGTAGAGTTCCTTTATGTCCATATTTGAGAGTTCCACTATGTTCTTGCCAGCCAAACGGTAGTAGAGAGCCTCCTTTTTCAGTCGGCTTCCGCCGCACTCAGGGCATACAATGGTTTGAGAGAACTGCTCCGCCCACTTCTTCTCTGTGGCAGATGCCTCACTCTCCTCAATATTAAGGTACTCCGCTATGCCGTTATAAGTGGTGGCGTATCCGCTAACGCCCTCTACTGGGCTCTTTATCACCACATTATCCTCACTACCGTTTATAATGACATCAATAAGTTCATCTGAGAGTTCCTTTACAGGCGTCTCAATTGTGAACCCGAAGTTCTCACAAAGCGTGGCAATCTGCGTAAAGAGCAGAGTCTGCTTAGCCTTGCCAAGCGGTGCTATGGCACCCTCTTTAATGGAGATGTTACGGTCAGGAATAATCTTGTTTATATCAACCTGTGTTATGAATCCTGTTCCGTGGCACTTACGGCAGCAACCGTTAGGAGAGTTGAAAGAGAAGTCGTGCGGTGCCGGTGTCTGGTATGAAATCCCCGATGTAGGGCACATAAGTTTGCTTGAGAAGTAGTGGATTTTGCTCTCATCATCTTTCTCAATGACCATAGCCACGCCGTCGCCCTGCTCAAGTGCCGTTTTCATTGAACGGCGTATGCGTTGCTCATCTTTCTCATCTATTATAAGGCGGTCTAAGACCACCTCAATGTTGTGCGTTTTGTAGCGGTCAAGACGCATTGCAGGTGTAATCTGCTCTATTTTGCCGTCAATACGCACATTCAGGAACCCCTTTTTACGCAGTGTTTCAAAGAGTTCACGGTAGTGACCCTTGCGTGAGCGTATGAGGGGTGCTAATATATAGACTTTTTTATCGTGGCAACTATTCATCAGAAGTTCAAGAATCTGGTCTTCTGTATATTTGACCATCTTCTCTCCCGTAACGTATGAGTACGCCTCCGCCGCCCTTGCAAAGAGCAGACGCATATAGTCATAAATCTCTGTAGTGGTTCCTACGGTGGAGCGAGGGTTGTTGTTTGTGGTCTTCTGCTGAATGGCTATGACAGGACAGAGCCCTGTAATCTGGTCAACATCGGGGCGCTCACCACCGCCAAGGAACTGACGGGCGTATGCAGAGAAGGTCTCAATATATCTCCGCTGCCCCTCAGCGTATATTGTGTCAAAGGCAAGACTTGACTTACCACTGCCGCTAAGCCCCGTAATTACAGTAAGACTCCCGTGTGGTATCCGCACTGACACATTCTTTAAATTGTGCTCACGCGCTCCGGATATGTTTATACAACTAGTAATAGTTAAAAGTTGAAAGTTGAAAGTGAATAGTTAATAAAGAATAGTGAATAGTGAAAAGTGTATAGAGAACTCCCCCTTTAGTGGGTTGGGGGCACTATTATTTATTCTTTATTCACTATTAACTTGTTTCATTGCTTCCTCTATTGTACTGTATTCTGCAATCTTGTCACTAAGATAGATTATAGCCACATCATAGCCATCGGGGAACTTATGACGGCGGTAGGCGGCGCGTATCAAACGTTTTATGCGGTTTCGGTCAACCGCATTATGAAAACGCTTCTTAGCCACGCTTATTACTATGCGTGCCGGAGCGTCATCACCCCTGTTGAGCCAAAAAGTAAGCAGCGGGAACGCATGACGCTTCTCACCACTCTTGTATATGCGCTCAATCTCCCGCTCAGAGCATATACGTTCACTCTTGCTAAAACATTCTGTTATTTTTGTCCCTTCCACCCCGATATCTTGAAATAAAAATCTTCCAAATTTAATAAAAATTTGGAAGATATATTAATTATTAATTGCTAATTGCTAATTATTTTCTCCCAATCTTGTTCTCCTTGAAGAAGAGGTCAATAGCCCCTGTCATTGATGTCGCTTTGGTGTTTGGTGCGGAGAGGTCAAGCCTGAGCCCTGCGTCAGTAACCGCTTTTGCGGTGTTGGCTCCGAATGTGGCTATCTGTATGTCACCCTGTTTGAAGTTAGGGAAGTTCTTCATTAGTGAGTTTATTCCCTCTGGAGAGAAGAATACAAGCATATCATAGTCAAACTTCTCATCGGGGCCGAAATCATTGCTCACAGTCTTGTAGAATGCCGCCTTTTGGAAATTTATTTTAAGTTCTTTAAGAAGATTGGCGTTCTTATCCTTATTTACATCGGCAACGGCAAGCAGGAACTTCTCTGTGTTGTGCTTCTTTATTGCAGGTATCAAATCCTCAAATTTGCCTGTCTCAGCAAAGAAAATCTTGCGCTTGCGGTACTGTATGTACTTTTGCAGGTATAGAGCCACGCTCTCTGAAACGCAGAAGTATTTCATATCATCAGGGATAGTGGTGCGCGTCTCCTTGCAAAGACGGAAGAAGTGGTCAATTGCCGTCTTGGCTGTGAATATTATGGCGGTATATGCCAGCACATCAACTTTTTGTGACATAAACTCCTGGAAGCTCAGCCCTTCAACCTTGATGAACGGGCGGAATATTATCTCAACGCCATACTTCTCTGCTATATCAAAATATGGAGACTTTTCAGTCTGTGGTTTCGGTTGCGAAACAAGTACTCTCTTGATTTTCACGGTAAATCCTCTCTCTTTTTATTAGAACGTACTGAGAAATTTCACCAACACCATAACGGGCAAAATTTCAAGCGTGCAAAGGTACAAAAAAAGACTAAGAACAGAGGATATATTTGAAAAAAATGTGGTGATAAAAATGTAGCAAATTGAGGTACAGTATAATAAACCCACGATAGTGGCTAGTATGGTGGCGTTTTGTATGTTTATATCAACGGAGAATGCCAGAATTATGATGGCAACGTAGGTAATCACGCCAAACAGTACGGTGAGTTGGTGGTAACGGCTCAGGAATTTGGGCTCCGTTCCGTTAAACATTGTCCCGAAGAATATCTTTATAATCAAATATTTAATGGCAAAGAAAAGCAGAGTCGCTCCTGTACATATCCCAAAATTAGCCCAGACATCGGGGAGACCTGTAAGGTACAGAAGCATAGTGGAATAGCCTATGAGAGCGAAAATTGAAATTATTAGCGAGGTTATCTGCAAACTTGCCACAGGGGTGTTGTAATCTCTGAGTGAGGCGGGGCGGTATATTGCCATAAGAATGTTGAACCCCTTGCGGTGGTGCACGTTAAAAAACAGACTCACTGCAAGCAGGAACAGCAGGGTTACCGTTATATATAGGTTGCTATTTATGAGTGGGTGGTGTATGGGCATATTAGTTGACAGTTGACAGTTGACAGTTGACAGTGGATAGATGGTGGAGTACTATCCCCGCCGCCACGCTTACGTTTAGTGAATGTTTTGTCCCGAATTGTGGAATCTCAATACAGCCAGTGCAGGCGTCAACCACATCTTGGCGTACTCCGTGTACCTCATTCCCCACAATTAAGGCATATTTTTTACCTGCCTCAGGCTTAAAGTCACTGAGCATAACGCTTCCCTTAGCCTGCTCTACAGCCCACACCTCATAACCCTCCGCCTTGAGTGCGTTCACAGCCTCCAAAGTATCCTCAAAATAACGCCACTCAACGCTTTCCTCCGCCCCAAGTGCTGTCTTGTGTATCTCTGCTGAGGGTGGCGTGGCACTTATGCCGCAGAGCCATACTCCCGCCAGGCGGAATGCGTCAGCGGTGCGGAAGAATGAGCCTATATTATGCTGGCTGCGTACATTATCACTCACCACTACAATAGGCGTCTTCTGAGCCTTTTTGAACTCAGAGATACTTATGCGGTTCATCTCCTGTACTGTAAGTTTCTGCATAAAAACTGCGTATAAATTGATGCTGTAAAGTTACTATAACCTTCGTCAAATACAAAATAAAAATTAGTTTAGAAAAATTACTGCAATTACACTTTCTGAATTTGTTAGGTTGATGGAAGAGTGAATATTTGTATCTTTGCGGTAAATCAATGTGCTATCAAAAAAGTTATCCTCATATTGATTATGTGTGTATGCACGGTGGCGGCGCAGGCTCAACTTAAGAAACGCCGTGTGGGTTCCACCTCAAAGCAGCATATAACCCTCTCTGTGGGAGGGAATCACCCTGTTATGGAGTTGAATACAGAGCACGGAGCGTCAGTGCAGTTTTCTTATACGTACTTCTTTCTTAAGGAGTTAGGATTAAAGGGTTTTGCAGACTATAACTACTTTTGGGGTAAGAGCAGCGGATATCAGTCACACTTTGTATCTTTGGGTGCTCAGGTTGTTTACAACTGTCTGTCAAACATCGGGGGTAGGCGAGAGAACAAGAGCGCATCCGCCACTCCAGAGGGCATATATCTGCACGGAGGAGTGGGCGTGTCAGGTTTCTTCTGCACCCCTAAACCAAGATTCATTGACGGAGTTACGGCACTCTTTCCCGTAGGCTTTGGCATATCGTGGTCTATAGCTGACAATTGGTCTCTTGGATTTGACGCCACATACAATTTCACCCTCACAGACCGCCTTGATAATATTGTCAGCGGTAAGATGACAGACTCATATCCGGCGGTTTTCATAGCACTTACATATAAAATCCCCGATGCCCGCCGCAGTGGCACCGGTTATGGATACAAATCAGTGCGCCGCCGTGTGAAGTGTGACCCACGAAAAGGTTGTGCCATCACATACGAATAGGACTCCTGAATCTTAATTTTAAGTTTCAGGAGTTTTTATTTTGTAAATAATATCAATAATCATTATATTTGTAGTTTGAAGTATAGTCTGTTTTTTATGGCTGAAATTAATATTATAAAAGTTGGAGGAAAGATAGTTGAGGAGCAAGATACTCTGGAAAAACTTCTTTTGCAATTTGGTAATATGCCTGGTAATAAGGCACTTGTGCATGGTGGTGGACGCTCTGCCACCAGAATGGCAACCCTGTTAGGTATTGAGAGCAAGATGGTGGACGGACGCCGCATAACAGATGCTGAGACCTTGAAAGTTGTTACAATGGTCTATGGAGGTCTTGTTAATAAGAATATAGTGGCGGGGCTACAGAAGGCTGGTGTGAACGCTTTGGGTCTGACGGGTGCTGATATGGGTGTCATAAAGAGTGACAAACGACCTGTAAAGGAGATAGACTACGGTTTTGTGGGAGATGTAAAGAGTGTTGACGGTAAACGCCTTGCAGAGTTAATATCATCGGGGGTGGTACCTGTAATGGCTCCGCTTAGTTTCAATGAGCAATGGGGACTTCTTAACACAAACGCCGATACTATAGCCGCAGAGACAGCAAAGTCACTTGTGCCATATTTTGACGTTACACTCACCTTCTGTTTTGAAAAAAAGGGTGTGCTTATGGATGAAAATGATGATGAGAGCGTTATTCCTGAGATAACTCCCGCCCTCTATGCGGAGTATAAGCAGAGAGGTATAATCTCAGGCGGTATGATTCCAAAGATTGACAACGCTTTTGAGGCGCTGAATGCAGGAGTTAAAAAAGTGGTGATTACTAAGGCGGAGAACCTTGGAACGCAATGCGGAACCGTAATAGTTAATATATGATGTATGAGGGGACAAGGGACAAGGGTCAAGGGAGCATAACCGCTCCTTTGACCCTTGTTTTATTTTGTAGTTGAGAATAAAAAATGTAAATTTGCAAAGTGAGACAATTAATAACTTTTATTTTTTAACTTTTAACTGAATAAAAGTGGGCTTATACTTAAATCCGGGAAATGAGCAGTTAAGGCAGGACTTAAGGTCAAAGATTTACATAGACAAATCTATGTTAATATCAAAACTTAATGAGTTGATAGGTACATCAGATAAGTATCTGTGCGTATCCCGTCCACGCCGTTTTGGTAAGAGTATGGCTGGCAATATGATAGCGGCGTACTACAGCAAGGGTTGTGATTCACGTGAACTGTTCAAAGACCTTAAAATAGCCCAAGACACAAGTTTTGAGAGCAACCTTAACAATACTAACGTTATTAAGATAGACCTTAATGCGGAGTATAATAACCTAAGGGATAAGAGTACGCTTATATACGCTTTTTCAGAAAAGATAAAGAAAGAGTTGCGTGCTGAATTCCCTACCGTGGAGATTGGTGAGGACTACACATTGCCTACTGCACTTGAATGTATTTATGGTGCTACAGGAGCAAAGTTTGTTATAATAATAGATGAGTACGATGTGCTTGTAAGGGAGAAGGAGGACGCTCTGCTTAAAGAGTATCTTACGTTCCTTAACGGTATGTTCAAGAACTCCACCCTTGCTCCAGCCATCCAACTTGCATACCTCACAGGAATTTTGCCTATAGTTAGGGATAAAATACAGTCAAAACTTAATCTGTTTAGAGAGTACTCTATGGTTACGCCGTATAACCTTACAGAGTTCATAGGCTTTACTGCAGAAGAGACCAAGGGTTTATGTGAGAAGTATGGAATGGACTATGCGGAGTGCTGCCGTTGGTATGACGGCTACAGCCTTAAAGAGGTGAAGGAGATATTCAGCCCTAAGGCAGTGGTGGAGGCAATGCTGAATCAGGAGTTTTGCAGTTATTGGACACAGACAGGCTCATTTGACGCATTGCGTTTGTACATACTTATGAACTTGAATGGCATAAAGGATGATGTAATTACAATGATAGGCGGTGGCAAGGTGGAGGTTAAGACAACCAAGTACCTTAACACAATGACAGACTTCAACTCAAAAGATGCTGTGTTCACATACCTCATACACCTTGGCTACCTTGCATATCAGGCACCTGATTACAGAACAGAAGTGGCAGGAAAATGCTACATACCAAACCGTGAAATCCGTGAGCAATGGATTGAGTGTCTAGAAGATGAGACAGGTTACAAAGAGATAATAGAGCAGGTGCAAGCCTCCAGACAGCTTATAGAGGAGACCATAAACTGCAATGAGAAGGCAGTTGCGGCGGCACTTGACAAGGCGCACCAGAGAGCCACAAATCCGCTTACCTACAATAATGAGGCATCGTTCCAGAGTGCCATAGGACTTGCATATTTCTATGCAAACCTAAAATACACAGTAATAAAGGAACTGCCTACAGGCAAGGGCTACGCAGACCTTGCTCTGATACCATACGTTCCAAACATACCAGCCCTTATAATAGAGTTAAAGTGTAAGGACAGTGCAGGCAGTGCCATAAACCAGATAAAGAATAAAGAGTACGATGACCTGTTGCAACACTACCGTGGTGATATGCTGTTTGTAGGAGTAAGTTATAATAAGAAAAGCAAGAGGCATACGTGCAAGATTGAGAAAATTATTTATAATGATTGAGTTGCTAAAAACATTGATTTCAATTCCTTCTGTAAGCAGAGATGAGCGGAAGAAGGCCGATTTTCTTGAGGCTTGGCTTCAGCAGAAGGGCAGTGCCGTTCAGAGATTTGGCAACAATCTATGGAGCATAGCCCCAGGTTATGACGCGGAAAAACCTACAATACTACTCAATTCACATATTGATACAGTCAAACCTGCCGCAACGTGGAGCAGAGACCCATATAAAGGAGCGGAGGAAGATGGCAGAATTTACGGTTTGGGAAGCAATGACGCACACGCCAGCGTTGTCTCTTTAATAGCGGCTTTCCTAAAATTAAAGGATACCGAACAGGCATATAATCTTGTTTTAGCACTTAGTGCTGAAGAGGAGGTATCGGGGAAAAACGGTTTGGAGAGCATATTGGACAAACTGCCAAAGATAGATTTCGCCATAGTTGGAGAGCCTACGGGGCTTCAAATGGCGGTGGCGGAGAAGGGTCTGATGGTGCTTGACTGTGAGGCAGTTGGCAAAAGCGGTCACGCCGCGCGTTGTGAGGGAGTAAACGCCATATATGAGGCGCTGCCAGATATTGAGTGGTTCAAGATGTATAAGTTCCCGAAAGTTTCAGAGACACTCGGCGCTCAGAATATGCAGGTGACTATCATAAACGCTGGCACACAGCATAATGTGGTGCCTGACAAATGCACGTTCACTGTTGATGTAAGACTGACCGACTGCTACACCCATCAGGAGA
>JAKSOA010000023.1 GCA_024405875.1 Paludibacteraceae bacterium | reverse complement strand
AGTTGGTAGAGCATTGGCTTCCCAAGCCGAGGGTCGCGGGTTCGAGTCCCGTTTACCGCTCAAAAAATCCCAAAAACATAAAGATATGATAATCCAGAAATTTGGCGGAACGTCTGTAGGCTCCGCCGCAAGAATGAAAGATGTGGCCAAGTTGATAAATGATGGCCAGAAGAAGATTGTGGTTCTGTCAGCTATGTCAGGGACAACAAACACACTTGTTGAGATAGCGGATTATCTTTATAAGAAGAACCCTGTAAGTGCAAATGAGGTTATAAACACACTTGAGCATAAATATCTATGCGTGGTTGATGAGTTGTACAGCACCGCTGAGTACAAAAACAAGGCTACTGAGGCATTGAAATTTCACTTTGACACTCTACGTTCCCTCTCAAAGAACAACTTTTTCACCGTTTTTGAGGAGAAGATAACACTTGCGCAAGGTGAGCAGATGTCAACAGCAATGATGAATCTCTACCTCAATGAAATGGGAGTTAAATCAAACCTGCTTCCCGCTCTTGACTATATGCGTATTGACAAGAATGAGGAACCTGATGTGGCATATATACGTGAGCACCTGCCAAAGGAGATTGAGAAACTTCCTACCGATACGGTAATCTATGTAACACAGGGCTATATATGCCGAAATGCCTACAATGAGGTTGACAACCTCAAGCGTGGAGGCAGTGACTACTCCGCGTCACTTATAGGTGCCGCCATCGGGGCAAGCGAGATACAGATATGGACCGACATTGACGGAATGCACAACAATGACCCAAGATTTGTAGAGGGCACTAAGCCTGTAGCCACACTGCATTTTGAGGAGGCTGCGGAACTTGCCTATTTTGGCGCTAAAATTCTGCACCCTACCTGTATTCTGCCTGCGAAGATTGCAAACATACCGGTTAAATTGCTCAACACAATGGACCCGAAGGCTGCCGGAACAGTAATCTCAAACAAGATTGTCCCTCACAAGATTGAGGCGGTAGCGGCAAAAGATGACATTACAGCCATTAAGATTAAGTCTGGTCGTATGCTACTTGCCTACGGGTTCCTGCGCAAGGTGTTTGACTGCTTTGAGATGTACAAGACCTCAATTGATATGATTACTACAAGCGAGGTTGGCGTATCAGTCACAATTGACAACACAAAGCACCTTGATGAGATTGTAGATGAACTAAAGAAGTTCGGCACGGTTACCATTGAGAAGGATATGGTCATAATCTGTGTTGTAGGTGATATGAACAGCGCTAATGTCGGTTTCCAAGCCAAGATTGTAAATGCCCTTAAAGATATTCCTGTAAGAATGATTTCATACGGCGGAAGCAACTATAATGTTTCATTCCTTGTTGGAAAGGGAGATAAGAAACGTGCTCTTGAGGCACTCAGTGCAAATATTTTTGATTGATGACACAGTTTCCTGTAAATAAATTCCAATCAATCAGGACTCCTTTTTACTTCTACGATGTCAACCTTTTGAGAGATACTCTTGAGGCGGTTAAAAAGGAGACAGAGAAGTACGGTTTTACAGAACATTACGCCATAAAGGCTAATGCCAACCCTACCCTGTTGCGTCTTATCGCCAGTTATGGTTTTGGTGCCGACTGCGTGAGCGGCGGTGAGGTGAAGGCTGCTCTTGAGGCTGGATTTGACCCTTCAAAAATAGTCTTTGCCGGAGTTGGCAAGGCTGATTGGGAGATAGAGACAGCCATTGACGGTGGTATATTCTGTTTCAATGTTGAGTCAGTGCCGGAGGTTGAGATAATAAATGAGATTGCCACCTCTAAAGGCAGGCGTGTCAGTGTTGAGATACGTGTGAACCCAAATGTTGACGCTCACACCCACGCAAAAATAACCACAGGCCTCAGTGAGAACAAGTTTGGCATAAACCTGTCACAATTGCAATCTGTAATTGATAAAATAAAGAGCCTCAGCAACATAGACCTTATAGGACTACACTTCCACATAGGCTCACAAATAACTGATTTACAAGTATTTGCCTTACTGTGCAACAAGGTTAATGAGATAGTGGCTGACCTTGCTTCAAAAGGCATTAATTTCAGCAATCTGAATTTTGGCGGTGGTTTGGGCGTGGATTACTATGAACCTGACTCCAACGCAATGCCTGAGTTTACTGATTACTTCAAAATTTTTGATAAGAATGTAAAGCGTGACAGCGGCTCACATATTCATTTTGAGTTGGGACGAGCCATCGTGGCTCAATGCGGAAGCCTTATAAGCCGTGTGCTCTATGTCAAAGAGGGTGAGGTTAAGCGTTTCGCCATTCTTGACGCAGGTTTTACTGAACTTATACGCCCTGCAATGTATGACGCATACCATAAGATTGAGAATCTGACAAGTTCTGATGAGGAACTCAACTATGATGTGGTGGGACCTATATGTGAGTCATCTGATGTTTTCGGCAAAGATGTCAAGTTAAACGCAGTTAAGAGAGGCGATTTTGTAGCCCTGCGTTCAGCAGGTGCATACGGTGAGGTTATGGCATCGGGGTATAACTGTAGAACGCTTCCTAAGGCATATTTCAGTGACAGACTATGATTGATATTGAGTTTGACATATACAGCATACCCGTTTGGCAACTTGCCATACTTGGCGTTCTGGCACTCGCATTTATTGTGCAGATGTTCTGGTGGCTCAGATATTTTACAGGCATTTTCAGATACAACCGCAAGTTCCGCAAGAACAAAATCAAATTCAACTATGAGTTTCCGCCCGTATCTGTGATAATTTGCGCTAAAGATGAGGAGGAGAACCTTAAAGTGAATCTGCCCGTAGTCTTGGAGCAGATGTACCCTGATTTTGAGGTTATCGTTGTCAACGATGCCTCTTTTGATGACACTGAGGAGGTGCTTGCTGAGATGAAACTCAAATATCCGAATCTGCGCAGCACATACGTTCCTGAGAACGCAAAGTTCATTGACTCCAAGAAATTCGCACTCACATTAGGCATAAAGGCGGCTAAAAATGATGTTCTTGTATTCACTGACGCTGATTGCAAGCCTACAAGCAAAGATTGGCTTAACAATATTGTGCGTCATTTTGACACCAATACAGACATTGTCATAGGCTACGCTCCATACATACGCCGTAAAAGCCTGCTCAACGCATTCCAGGTGTTTGACACGCTGTTTATAGGAATGCAATACATTAACTACTCTCTTGCGGGCAAGACATATATGGGTGTCGGTCGTAATATGGCATATAAAAAGAGTCTTTATCTGAAATCAAAAGGCTTTACCACCCATCTTAATCTTCAATCAGGCGACGATGACCTATTCATAAATGAGGTGGCCACAAAGAACAACACCCGAATTGAGATTCAACCAGACAGCCAGACACTCTCTGAGCCTAAACCAAACTGCAATCTCTGGATAAGACAAAAAGAGAGACACCTCTCCACCGCCCCGCATTACAAGACAGGAACAAAATGGCTGATAGGAACCGAACTTGCATTCAGAACCATGTTCTACATAGCGTTGATAGCCACATTCACCATAGGTAATCTGATTATATGCGGCATCGGGGTGTTACTCTTTATAATAAGATACATTACACAGTATGTTATAATTAATAAAAGCGCCACACAACTTAGAGAACGCCACTACTATTTCGGCGTATTTTTAATGGATATTCTGATGCCTCTCATAAACCTGACTGTTAATATAAAGTCAAAATTAAGCGGAGGTTCAGTATATAAGTGGAAATAATCAGAAAAAAATTGTAACTTTGTCACCCCTGAAAAAAATTATTCTCATATTGATGTTGTCCGTCACCGCCGTAACCGCTATGGCGTCAATGACTAAGGACGAGAAGAAAGAGTATAAGGATATTCTTAAAAAGGGGACGTACGAGCAGAAATATGACCTTGCTGTCAGGTTGTTTGAAAAAGAGGAGTACAAGAAGGTCATTCCACTGCTTGAAGATGTACAAGGGGCGTATCGTGGTACAGAGACGGCTCAAAACATATTGTATTACCTCTCTGTAAGTTATGTAAAACGCAAGGATTATGAGAGTGCCATTCATTATTTGGGAACATACCTTGCCACATATCTGAGGGGACAGTATCTTGAGGAGTGCGATTTTATGCTTGCCTATTGCCATTACAAACTCTCACCTGAATATGAACTTGACCAGACTGAGACGGTAGCGGCAATTGAGCAGTTGGAGAAGTGTCTTATGCTATATCCGTATAGTGAGAAGATTGAGGATGTCAAGACAATGCTGGCGGAGATGAAAGACAAACTTGCCAAGCGTGAACTTGCAAACGCCACTTTGTATTATAATTTAGGCACATATATGGGTAATAACTATCGTGCCGCCGTTGTTACGGCAATGAACGCAATGAATGATTACCCCGATTGCAATTATATTGAGGATTTCGCTTTCATTATAGTGAAATCAAAATATAAGGAGACCATTGAGTCTCACGCCTTAAAGATACAAGAGAGGGCTGAGGACTCTTGGGATGAGTGTTACTATTTTCTTAATGAATACCCTGAGACAAAGCACAGGAAGGAAGTTGAGAAGATGGCGGCGCATCTGAAAAAGATTCAAGGCGTAAAAAACTAAGATAACTAATGACTAAATATATAAAAAATGGATTACAAGAAATCAAACGCACCTGCATCTACTATTACAAGAGATGTCAACACACTTGCTGAAGGCACAGGAAATGTTTATGAGACTGTTGCCATTATCTCAAAGCGAGCCAACCAGATAAGTCTTGAGATTAAAGACGAACTCAAACGCAAACTTGAGGAGTTCTCAACAACCGCAGTTGATAATCTGGAAGAGGTCTATGAGAACCGTGAGCAGATTGAAATATCAAAATATTATGAGCGTCTGCCAAAACCAACACTTCTTGCAACACAGGAGTTCATTGAGGACAAGACTTATTTCCGCAATCCTTCAAAAATAAAATAATTTGCAAGGAAAGCACATTGTATTGGGTGTGACAGGAGGAATAGCCGCCTACAAAGCGGCTTATCTTGTCAGAGACTTCATCAGAAACGGTGCGGAGGTCAGGGTTATAATGACTGAAAACGCCAAGAAGTTTGTGACACCTCTTACATTCTCCACACTTTCACAGAACCCTGTATATACAGAATTTTTCAACAGTGAGAACGGTGAGTGGCACAGCCACGTGAAACTTGGGCTATGGGCAGACCTTTTTGTCGTGGCTCCGGCAACAGCAAACACCATAGCCAAGATGGCTGCCGGTGTTGCAGACAATCTACTTACCACCACATTCCTGTCTGCAAGATGCAAGACAGTTGTTGTTCCCGCAATGGATTTGGATATGTATGCTAATCATGCCACGCAGAACAACATAGCGACACTGAAAAAACGTGGAGTAATGGTTATGGAGCCTGCAAGCGGTGAACTTGCAAGCGGGCTTGAAGGTAAAGGCAGAATGCCTGAACCGGACGCCATATATAACTTTGTGGCTGATATTCTTTCTGGTTCAAAACCACTCTCTAAAAAAAAAGTTCTGATAACTGCGGGTCCCACGTATGAAAACATTGACCCCGTACGTTTTATAGGCAACTACTCCACCGGCAAGATGGGATACGCCATAGCAGATGAGTGCGCCTTACGTGGGGCTGACGTAACACTGGTTTCAGGACCTGTATCCGTAGTTCCTAAACAAAGTGGTGTTAAGGTTATTAGCGTAAGAAGTGCGGCGGAGATGTTTGAGGCGGCATCGGGGTATTTCAAAGACACTGACATAACGGTTTTGAGTGCGGCGGTTGCTGATTTCACACCAAAAACCAAGGCAGACCACAAGATAAAGAGAGGGAATGACGGACTCACATTGGAACTTGAGCCCACAGTTGACATTGCCGCAACGCTTGGAAAGCAAAAAAAAGAGGGGCAGATACTTGTAGGATTCGCCCTGGAGACCAATGATGAGGAGTTCAACGCCAAAGGAAAACTTGAACGCAAAAATTTTGATTTCATAGTAATGAATTCATTACGTAATCCGGGAACCTGCTTTGGCTCAGACAACAATCTTATAAAGATTATTGAACGTGGTGGAAAAGAGTGTGAATATCCTCTCAAATCAAAAGCAGAGGTAGCAAAAGACATAGTTGACAAAATATTAGAATGGGCAAAATAAAATTCATATCGGCGTTTTTACTTTTACTCCCCGTGCTTGTAACGGCTCAGGAGTTAAAGTGCACGGTTACAGTTAACTCAGACCAGATTTCAGGCACAAACAAGAGTATGTTCGAGTCATTACAGACGTCTGTATATGAGTTTATGAACAATCGTCAATTCACTGATTATCAATATGATGAAAAAGAAAGAATAGAATGTTCACTCTATATAATTGTAAATAAATACACTGACAACTATTTCTCCACTGAAATTCAGGTACAGGCTACAAGACCTGTATATGGCAGTAATTACAAAAGCCCTATATTCGCCTACAATGACAAGCAGGTCGGATTCTCATACGCGGAGGGCAATCCTCTGACTTTTGACATATCCACATTCGGTGACAACCTCACAGAGGTTTTAGCCTACTACGCCTATATAATCATAGGCACAGACTGTGACTCATTCTCAAAACTCGGAGGAACTAAGTTCTTCAATATGGCTGAACAAATTGTAAATCAAGCGCAAAGCACAAGTGAGACTGGTTGGAAGGCGTTTGAGGACAATCATAACAGATACGCCCTCATAACCAATATTCTTGATGAGGTCAGCAGACCATACAGAGAATATTTTTATACATACCATCGCCTTGCCCTTGACAATATGTATAAGGCGGCAGATAAGAGCAGAGCGACAATAATTGAAGGAATGCCTGTGCTCAAGGATTGTTACAAGGCTCGCCCTTCAATGATTATAATAAATGAGTTCACCGACGCCAAATTTGATGAGATAATCAACATAATGTCAAAAGGCTCAAAGGAGGAACGACAGACCGCATATGACATTCTCAGCTACATAGCACCTACAGAACAAGAAAGGCTGGGGAATTTAAAATAATATGTTAAAACATCTTCACATTGAAAATTACGTCCTTATTAAAAACCTTGACCTGGATTTCACAGATGGGTTTTCAGTAATTACAGGACAGACAGGCGCAGGCAAATCAATTATGCTTGGAGCGCTGAACCTTGCTTTAGGTGCCAAGGCTGATTCAAAATCCATCTTCCAAGATGAGAAAAAGTGTGTAATAGAGGTATGCTTTGATATCAAAGGATATAATCTGGAGAGTTTCTTTGATGAGAATGACCTTGATTATTCAGATGAGTGCATAATACGGCGTGAACTACTTGACAATGGAAAGTCTCGTTCATTCCTTAATGACACACCTGTACTTGTATCTGTTCTGAAACAGTTCGGGCGGAATGTCATTGACATACACTCACAACACAGTTCCCTGCTTCTTGAGAGCAACGCATTCCAACTTAATGTATTGGACAGCGTTGCCGGCAACAGTGACTTGCTTGAAAAGTACGCATCAAAATATGATAGTTACAAATCCATTTGCAAATCACTTATTGAGAAGACAGAGGCTGCGGCAAACGCCCGTGACAACTCTGACTACCTGCAATTCCAATATAACCAACTTGTAGAGAGCAATCTGAAACCAGGTGAGATGCAGATGCTTGAGGAGCAGATAAACACACTGGAGCATATCTCTGAAGTTAAAGGTGGGTTGGAGAACTCACTTAACATACTTAACTCTGATGAAGGTGTTCTGTCAGGTCTAAATCGCCTGGAATCAACACTTGAAGATATTTCATCATACGGCAATATGTATGAATCACTGCTACAGAGAGTTGAATCCTGCCATATAGAACTCAAGGATATTTGTGATGACCTTGAGAAGAAGAGTGAGAGTATGGACCTTGACCCGTCAGAACTTGAGACAATGCAGGAACGACTGAGCGGCATTTACACTCTACTGCAGAAACACAAAGTAAGCACAGAGGAGGAACTGATTGAAATAAGAGACTCTATTGGGTTGCAACTTGGAAGAATGGAGAGTTTTGATGAGGATATTGAGAATCTAAAGAGAGAGAAGGAGTCCCTATATTCAGACCTTACGGAACTTTCCGCTGAACTGTCAAAAAAGAGAACCGCAGTTGTAAAGCAGACTGAGAAATATATAGAGGAGCACCTTAAGTTCCTTGGAATGCCGGACTCAAAGTTTGTTGTAAATATAACAAAGAGTGCTGACGTAACACCTACCGGCTCTGATGTGGTTCAATTTCTGTTCTCTTCAAACAAGACACAACCCCAACCCATACAGAGCAGTGCCTCTGGTGGTGAGATTTCAAGGGTTATGCTATGTTTGAAAGCACTTATTGCAACACGCAGTAATCTGCCCACTCTTATTTTTGATGAAATTGACACAGGTATCTCAGGCACTGTGGCAGCCCAAATGGGTACAATACTAAAGGAGATGGCTGGCGGAATGCAGGTTATTTGCATAACTCACCTTCCACAAGTAGCGGCAAAAGGCAACACTCACTACACTGTTTATAAAGACAATAAAACCAACCCCGTTCAAACCTATGTCAAAATGCTTGACAAGGATGAGAGAGTTGGTGAGATTGCTGGAATGCTTAGCGGCGACAACATAACCGATGCCGCCATAGCAAACGCGAAAGAGTTAATATTCGGTGATTTGGTGATTCGGTGATTTGGTTGTTTGTATCACCGTATAACCGCATAACCGCATCACCAGTAACTAATATTGCTCCTCTTTGTTGGGGAATGAGACTGACTTCACGTCACTTACATACGCCTTTACAGCATTTGTGATAGTCTCTCCTATGTTTGCGTACCTACGCAGGAATCGTGGTGAGAAGCCTTGTGTTATGCCTGTCATATCGTGGAACACAAGAACCTGACCGTCAACAGCACTGCCGGCACCTATGCCTATAACAGGAATTCGTAACGTTTTTGCAACCTTCTCAGCAAGGAAAGCAGGAATCTTCTCAAGTACAAGAGCAAAGCAGCCAGCCTCCTCAAGCAACTTGGCGTCAGAGATAAGTTTCTCTGCCTCAGCATCTTCCTTAGCCCTTACTGTATAAGTTCCGTATTTGTTAATTGACTGTGGCATAAGTCCTAAGTGCCCCATAACAGGAATACCTGCACTTATAATCTTCTTAATGTCCTCAATAATCTCCACTCCGCCCTCTATCTTAAGTGAGTCAGCACCTGTCTCCTTCATTACACGAATAGCGTACTCAAGACTCATTCTGGGGTTACCGGACACCGTTCCAAACGGCATATCAACTACAACCAACGCACGCTTTGCGGCACGAGCCACACCCTTTGCAAGGAAAATCATCTCATCTATTGTAATAGGAAGCGTTGTGGCGTTACCACATACAACATTTGATGCTGAATCTCCTACAAGAATGACATCACAGCCGGCACCATCTACAAGTGTGGCAATGGTATAGTCGTATGATGTAAGCATACTTATTTTTTCACCCCTCATTTTCATTTCAAGCAGGCGGTGAGTTGTCACTTTTCTTTGGTCTTCACTTTGATGTACAGACATATCAATTAATAATTAATAATTAATAATTAATAATTAACATTTAACATTTTGACTGCAAAGTTAAAATTAATTTATTACATTTGCTAAATCTTTACAACAAGACATCAGATATTAATTATTAATTATTAATTTTTAATTGTTAATTATAAAGATGGATATAGACAAGGTACTTGAGGCGTATGATGATGACGCCGCCATAGAGTTCATTAAGAACACGTTGCCAGCAGATGTCAAATCTCAGTTTACTGATGATGACCTGCAATATTTTCTTGACGTAATGTACATTCTTGATGAGAAGTGCATTATTGACCCTGATGAATTCAAGAAGAAGTTACTCTCAGAGGCTGTAAAAGATGGTATGACATCAATAAATGCTGACAATGTGGATTATCTGATTAACGGAGAAGCCAATTATTTTAAATCCTTGACCCTTGTCCCCTGACCCTTGTCCCTATCATCTATGCGTGTTGCAATAATCATATTGAACTATAACGGGCGTCACTTCCTTGAGAAGTATATTCCCGTACTTTCCAAATCTGTAAAAAAACAGATGGCGGAGATTATTGTGGCAGACAACGCCTCAACAGATGACTCCATTGCGTACCTCAATAAAAATCACCCCGATGTGGAGATTTTCAGTTTTGATAAGAACTACGGCTTTGCAGAGGGTTACAACATTGCCATAGGCAGAGTTAAAACAGAATATGTGCTTATTCTTAACAGTGATGTGGAGGTTACGCCCGGATTTCTTGAACCAATGGTTGACTATATGGACGCAAACCAAAAGGTGGCTGCCTGCCAACCAAAAATCCTGCAAGAGGCAGACCGCACTCACTTTGAGAAGGCTGGTGCGGCAGGCGGAATGATTGACGTACTTGGATACCCGTTCTGTCGTGGAAGAATAATGGACTACACAGAGAAAGACAACGGGCAGTATGACAATATATGCAATATTTTCTGGGCTTCAGGCGCCTGTATGCTTGTAAGGCGTGATGATTTTATTGACTACGGCGGGTTTGACAGTGCCTTCTTCGCCCATCAAGAGGAAATTGACCTCTGTTTCCGCTTCAACGCAAGAGGCAGGTTTGTATCAGCGGTTCCTCAAAGCGTAGTATATCACGTAGGCGGCGGCACACTTAATTACAATGACCCACGCAAAACCTATCTCAACTTCCGAAACAATCTTCTGATGCTATACAAGAACCTGAAACCTAAGCACCTTCTCCCAATAGCCATTGTGCGTTGGTTTATGGATTATATGGCGGCATTGGTATTCTTAATGAAAGGAGATATTAAGAATGCGAAAGCGGTTGTCAGGGCACGTTGGGATTTCTACAAAATGAAATCAGACTTCAAAGAGAAACGCGCGCGCAACTTAGAGATTTCAATAGCAAAGCGAATACCGTCAGCATATAAAGGCAGCATAGTATTTGCATACTATATACTTCACAAAAGAAGAATTAATAATTAATAATTAACAATTAATATGATTGTTCATTAACGTTAATTGCTAATTACTAATTACTAATTATTAATTATTAATTATAAATCGTTTCTGATGTACTCCGTCAGAGATGATGTACACTCCTGGAGCAAGGTCTGAAATATCCACTGTCTCAATTGTCTCCGTCATACTGAAACTGCGTACAACCTGTCCTGTAATGTTTCTTATAACAATCTCACTCTTTGGTAGATATGAAGAGGTAATTGTAATTGTATTATATGCAGGAGACGGGAATATAGTAAAGTCAGCGTTTGTGACAAGTTCCTCAGCGTCAGTGGTACAAGATTTTATATCACCGCTTTTTGTTCCCAAAGAGACATTTCCACAAATATAAGCGGAACCTTGCAGACATTTTGTAGCACCACTTACATTCAATGAACCGTTTGCCACTGATATATCCGGGGCTGACATACTGCCGCTACCATTCTCAATTGTAAGGTTCTTGATTGTAACATTGCTTGTTATTATAGGGCTTACATCGCCGTTATCAGGTATAATAACCGTAGATGATGCGGTAGGAACCCTACCCTGCTCCCAGTTACCGCAATCTTTCCAATCTGATGTACCCATATTACCTGTCCAGATGCTTGCACGTGTGTCCGCTCGGTCACTCATTGTGTTTGCAACAGTTGTAGGGGCGGTATAAGTAGCCTTTATATATGCCTTGCCACCATCAGCACTCTTGCTATTGTTCCATATCTTCATAGCAACCCAGCCTGAGTATGTGGGAGTCCAATCAAAATCAAACTCCTGTACGCCACTCTTCTTCTGCAACAGATTACCGTCAAGGTCATAAATAGCAAGTGTTACATTATCTTTAGAACTTGCCATATATGCGTGGAAGTTTGCCTTCTTACCCTTTGCAACATAGATTTTACCTACAAGACGCTGATTTGTAGAACCTTTAGGCAACGCTCCACCCTGCCCTAATGATTGGCAGTTACTGTCTCCAAGGTCATCCGCCATCTCCCACTCCTGTACGGTTGTCGTACTACGATATGGAGCAAAACCACCCGCACCTTCCGGAGCCCAAACAGCGTAACCTCTACCAGATTTGCTGGAGCCGTCATCTGTCACAGGTCTTACCCAAAGTTCAACCCAACCATCCTTGTTTACCGTAGGAGTGCCATCTGCACCGCCAGAGTAATCTTTCAGTTTTGTTCCTGGAGGAAAATCAGTAGCCACCCATTTATTATGCCAATTATCACTGCCATCATCTGTAAGGCAGATAAGAGCCCTGCCTGAACGCTCAATAATGAGCAAATCCCCTTCCTGACATCTTACCTTGTAATCTCCCCACTTGAAGTTCAAGTTCTGATGAGCCCATATAACATTCTTAACAGACTCTCTTACAGGCAATTCCTTTTCACTTGCAGGGTGATGAGTGTATCGGTTGCTGTTTGAGAGATTAAACAAATCCTCAAAATATACAAGCAGATTACCGTCCATAGAGGCAAGTGTGGCGTATGCCATACCTAAACGCCAATCAAACGGGTCTGTGTGAACGGGAGTCTCGTGCTCCGTATCCCAACCGTTATAGTTTCCATTCTTATCAAATGTAGGACGGAATGAATCGTGGCTATTCAGATAGTTAAGTGAGCGATGTACTTTTTGAGACGAATACTCGGCAAACCTGTTACTTAACTGCTTGCTTGGAATACTACCTATATCACCATAGCCGCCACCATTAACTACATTCTTAATCTCCATACAAAGCGGAAAATCATAACCGCCCATAAGGAATTCAGTACCGCCATTAGCAGTGGTTACATTATTCACAAAGTTATCTATCTCTCCTGTTCCACCAATGAACTCACCTACGTTAAACATAGCCTCGCCACCTTGGCACCAGTCAGGCAACATATACTTAACATTATATGATATATCCTGTTGTGTCCAATAGGGGAAATGCTTTACAGCGTCCCAACGGTAGCCGTCAACATTGGTCTGCTTTTTCATCCACATCATCCAGTCACGGGCGTTATCTGTCATATAGTTCTTACCTTGTGCAGGATTATAGATAGCATTTGAACTCTGCCCGTAAGCACCTTCATAATAGCAGATGTCCGGTCCCCACCAATCTGAGCACCAGTCTCCGCTATCCTCTTTATGTCCCTCATTAGGGTGGAAATTCTCCCAGTTCTTAGGCCAACGACCCTCACGGCTCAAATAATCCTTGGCATCACCAGTCTTATGAGGCGTCTTATAACAAACATATCTGAAGTTTTTCCATTTGCTGTTCCACGCATTCGGGTCTTCACCACCTGCTCCACTATCACCACCAGCACCATCAACGTGGTTAAGCACAGCATCTGCAATAACCTCAATGCCGTTTGCGTGCATTACCGCAATGCAACGCAGTAGGTCATCTTTTGTTCCAAAACGGGTATAGACGGTACCCTTTTGGTATTTATCGCCCAAATCATAGTTGTCAAACGGGGAGTATCCGTTAGAATTTGTACCTGTGTTCTTCTGGAAACCAGGAATAAGCACAGCATTCACACCTATCTCTTTAAGCCTTGGGGCAAGTTCCGTAAGGTAATTGGCGTACGCATTCTCATAATTACTATTCCAATAGTCCCACCAAAAGCCTTGCAACACAATTCTTTTCTCAACATCAGCGTACAGGTTGGAAGCCGTACCGGCAACCATCAACCCCACAAGAACTATTTTAAAAAAGAGAGAGAGATAGCGGTTTTTCATAATATATAGGTTTTATGGTCAAATTTTTATGTCGCAAATATAATAAAATTCAATCAAATAACAAAAAAAGGTGTTGAAACCTAAAATTTTAACTATCTTTGTGCACAATTTTAAGAGACAAATGAAACATACACTCTTAGCACTTATTCTCATAGCCGTTATGGCATCAGGGGTTGCCACGGCTCAGAACACAAGAGGAATTGATGAAGATGTTCTTTTGACTGCAATCAATGACCTGCGTACCGATGGCTGTTTCTGCGGTAATGATGAGGTTCGGGCAGTCCCTGCGCTTATGTGGGACCAGAGACTTGCCGACATAGCCTTGAACTACGCCATTCATCTGAAAAACAACAATGAGAACGGTGATGACGCATATATGTTTATGAGTCACGTGGGCATTGACGGCTCCACTGTTGAGACCCGCCTTGCCGATGCGGGGTATGTGGCAAAGGATGTTGTTGAGAACATAGCATACCTGAGAGGCAATGAGAACCTTGTTATTGACCATTGGCTAAACAACCCTCTCTCTTGCAACAACATAATGAGCAGGAAAATGAATGTTATGGGTGCGGCAAGGGCTGGCAACTATTGGGTGCTTATAATAGCGCAAACCCCTATTAAAAAGGATAAGAAAAGCAAGAAATAATCAAAATTTAAATTTTAAGAATTATGCAGACAATTGACAATTACAAATTCGCTGGCAAAAAAGCGATTGTTAGAGTGGATTTCAATGTTCCACTAGATGAGAATGGTAAGATTACCGATGACACACGTATCCGTGGCGCTCTTCCTACACTTAAGAAGATTCTTGCTGACGGTGGTGCCCTGATAATAATGTCACATATGGGCAAACCAAAGGGTAAGGTTAACGCAAAATACTCTCTTGGTCAGATAGTTGACGCTGTTTCTGAGAAACTTGGCGTAAATGTTAAGTTTGTTGCTGACTGCGCTAAGGCTCAGGCAGAGGCAGCCGCTCTTAAGCCAGGTGAGGCTATACTTCTTGAGAACCTCCGTTTCTACGGCGAGGAAGAGGGCAAGCCTGTTGGCATTGACAAGGAAGACCCTGCATACGAGGCGGCAAAGAAAGAGATGAAGGCTAAGCAAAAGGATTTTGCTAAGGTTCTTGCCTCTTACGCTGACTGCTATGTTAATGACGCATTTGGTACCGCACACCGTAAGCACGCATCTACAGCGGTTATTGCAGACTACTTTGACGCTGACAACAAGATGCTCGGCTACCTGATGGAGAAAGAGGTTAAGGCTATTGACAATGTACTTAAAAACGCACAACACCCATTTACCGCTATTATCGGTGGTTCAAAAGTAAGTTCAAAACTTGCTGTTATAAAGAACCTGCTTGACAAGGTTGACAACCTTATTATATGTGGTGGTATGGGATACACATTCATCAAGGCTCAAGGCGGTAAGATTGGTGAGTCAATCCACGAGGATGACCTTATACCAGAGGCACTTAACATTATTGCAGCCGCTAAGGAGAAGGGTGTGAACCTAAGCCTTTCTGTTGCCACTGTAGCGGCAGACGCATTCTCTAACGATGCTAACCGCAAGACTGTTGACATATTCAACATTCCTGACGGATGGCAAGGTATGGACGCTTCTGAGGCATCTCTTGAGAATTGGAAGAAGATTATTATGAACTCTAAGACCATACTTTGGAACGGTCCTGCAGGTGTGTTTGAGTTTGACAACTTCTCACACGGTACAGGCGAGATTGCAAAGGCTCTTGCAGAGGCCACACAAAAGAACGGCTGCTACACTCTTGTAGGTGGCGGTGATTCAGTTGCGGCAGTTGGCAAGTTTGGTCTTGCAGACAAAGTATCATACGTATCTACCGGTGGCGGTGCAATGCTTGAGGCTATTGAGGGCAAGACACTTCCAGGTGTAGCCGCTATAGTAGGAGAATAATTTATTATAAAGAGAGAGCCTTGCTGGCAGCAAGGCTCTCTCTTTTTTTTGGCTAACGCATTACATAGACAACTACTCCGCTTTTATACAACGAACACTAAATGCATTCATTTTACTTTCTGTGTTGTAGAATTGAACCACATTATTTGTGTTCCAAAGTTTTGCGATTGTTGTTTGAGTATTTTTAGCTGAATATGGAGTAGCGGTAATAAATGCAGCTACAGATTTTTCTTCTTGTATAAATTTCTCAGGGGGATTTTTTAATGAAGGCCATGCACCATTAGGAACGATCTCACCCGCAGGTCTGGCTTTAAACCCATATAAATCCCACGCCCAACCATCAGCTTTCCAGTGTCCCACTTCATCATCTTTTAAGCAGTAAGCAGATACAGCATCACTTTGTTCTGAATCAATGAAATCCATTAGTGTCTGCCAATCACTTACGGTAGGAACACGGAATCCATCAGGGCATATACCCTGCCTATTTGATTGTTCTGACGTTACAGCCTGAGCCGCTGTCTTATCTTTATACCCTAAAGCAGATGCAAAGTTATATAGATAGCCATACGAATCTTTTCCAGTACCGTATGGATAATAATATGGTCCATACGGAGAAGGAGAACCTCCTATAGCAAATTCAATCATATTAGTTCCATAGGATGCGGCAACTAATGTATCATACACATTACATCTCATATTTTGTTTAAGCCATTTCTGCTCACCTATTTTTATTACATCATATTCAAATCCGCAACCGTCATAAACTTTTTCTAATACAGGGTCTGGCTTAGGTTGCTCCTTTAATTCAACATATCTGTCGGCTTGTATTATTACACCTTTCTGGATTGTAGCACAAGAAGATGATATAACTACAGTATCGTGTAAGAGAGGTATCACCTTAGCGGTAAAACCATTCTTGAAAATATCAAGACCACCCGGTATGGCGAATTCAAACACAGAATATCCGTCAGGACCTATCTCCACACCATCATTAAGAATCATAGAAATAGTATCTTTTGCTACTCCCTCAAAAGATATGACAGGGTCTGAATCATTAGGATTTACAGTGTATATACCGGCTATGGATTTACCATTGTTGTCATAAAGTTTAATCTTTGTAACCAAATCCTCAAGGTCTGATGTGATTCTCAAACGTAAAACACCCGTAAGATGTTTCATCTTAAAATGCAGCCCGTCTTTTGAAACTCCTACACCTGCCAATGCGTCATTACCTGTTGAAATTATATTGCTTGAACGTTTTTCTGAAAGAACGCCCTTAAAAGTGGACAACATTCCGTTTTCATAATGGGCAGTCGGAGAAAAAGGCTTAGGAGACATACCTGGTTTTGCTGGTGGAGTATAATTAATATAAGGATAAAGACTGTAATATGTGCTTGAAATTGGAAGTTCAACTTCAAATACTCCGTTGGTTGTGCCTTCCCCACTTACTAATTTTGCAACAGCAGAGAGTTTGGCTTCCTCCTCACCACTTTCCGCTGCCACCAACATTTTTTCGGTCTCGCTCCAGAGAACATCCAAATTATCATCAATAGAGACCCTCTCCCCTGCCCTTTCTGATTTGTTCTCATATGACACGGAGAATTGTAATATTTGAGCATTTGAACTCTGAGCTTGATTTTCTACTGCAGGGTCTTTTTTCTTACACCCCGATGCTAAAACTCCAAGCATCAAAAAGATTAAAATATAACCTATTTTTAAATTTTTCATTTTACTTATTTTTAACACATCTTACACTATAGCCGCTCATTTTATTCGCACTTTCAAAATTACCCGTTTCCTTATTAAATACTTTTACTGTTGCTTTTGCTGTGGCACTGGCTGTCATAAACTTAATACCATTTGCATAAATTGTAGAACCACTCCAATTACCATTAGACATATCAATATATCCAGCATTGCCTGTTTTGAATTTTGAGTAATCAGTACTATTTTTTAAAGCAGTCCAATCAGCTTCAGTTGGAATTCTATATCCAGATGGGCAAATACCTTGTCGGTTTACTTGTTCTGATGTAATGGCTTGGGCTGCACTTTTGTCTTTACAAGACATTGCCCCAGAAAAATTATAAAGGTATCCATTCCCAGCATCATAATAATATGGTAGATATGGTGAATCACTACGCTTTTTACTATATTCACCCAATTTAAGTGAAGAAGTTTGTGTCGCGTGCAAGTTTTCATTTACCCATACCAAATCACCTATGGTAACAATTTCATATTCTTCACCATCTATTATTACGGTTTCTGATTGCTGTTTCTCCTTGAAATACGCCACAGCAGAACCGCTTGTTGAGTTACCGTCACTCTTAATAGATATAGTTCTGCTTGTAAGGCTGCCTGAGTTAAGTTTAGCGGAACCATTAAGTTCCCAACGGTCAAACTCATAGCCGTCATTAGGTGTGGCTGTAATTTCCTGTGGTAATTTAGTTGTTACTTGAACCTGAGCAGGGCTGACAGAGCCTTGTGTAGAGTTATTGGAAGTTACAGAAACTGTTGTTTGTACAATAAAGTTAGCAACAAGTGCACCCTCTGTCGCACCTCCATTACTTTTGAACGTGAATGTTGGTTGAAGCCTGTCAGAGAGAGACTTGATAATTTGAGTATTATATGTCCACTCTGTAAATATATAACCTGGATTTGCCGTTGCAGTCACTGTTGCTGTTTTATTAAAGTAATCAACTGTAACTAGTTCTTTGTCAACGGTACCGTGTGTCACATCATCAACCATAACGTGAATTATAACATCAGCCGCCTTAAAGTTTGCATATACAGTGCCAGGCTTATTTGTTCCATCACTCTTTATACCTATTATACTACTTGTAGTACTGCCCGATGCAAGCATTGCGGAACCTTCAAAAGTCCAATTCACAAATTCATAACCATCAAACGTAGTTGCTGTTACTTGGGTATTTGATGATGAGGTTATATTACTAAATGACACAGACGCACCTCCATTAACCCTACCACCTTCTCCAGCGATAACGGTAATAGTTGTTGGCTGTGATTTGAATGATGCAACAGCAGTTCCAGTATTACCAGTGCCCTTACTCTTTATAGTTATAGTAGGAGAAGTAGTCGTGCCTGAAACTATTATAACCTGAGTTGACAAAGTCCATTTATCAAATGTAAATCCATCTTTTGGTGTTGCAGTAATAGTTGCTGTTTTATCAAAATAATCAACATCAACAGACTGCTTATCTACTGTGCCTTGCTCAGTGTTTGCAGAAGAGACGGTAATAGTGGTTTGACGTACTTTGAAGTATGCTAATACACTACCTGGCTTAGTAGTACCGTCACTCTTGACTCTAATAGTTGCATCATTGACAGTACCCTCTGCAAGAACGGCTGAACCATTTAATACCCAATGGTCAAACTCATATCCTGCCTTACCTGTAGCAGTAACGGCAAGTGATTTTGTATCATCTACATCAAGCATAGAACGGTCTGTAGAACCTTGTTCAGAGTCTGCCGGGCCAACAGGAATATGAACTTTGCCTACTTTAAATGACGCTACAGCACTACCTGGCTCCGCAGTACCATTACTTCTGATTTTAATAGTGGCGTCAGTTAGGTTATAACCTGGCACAAGCAGAGCGGAACCGCTTAATGTCCAATTTACAAAATCATATCCATTATTTGGTGTGGCTGTAATACTCTCACTTGATGTTTCATACACAACGACTGATGTTGTGGAAACTGTACCATATTCTTCATTATCAGAAGACACGGTAATGATTGCAGGAACTGGAGGCACCAAATTAACGGTACGTTTCACAGTGGTCATACCACCCTTTTTTACAGGTGCTGCGTCAACATAAATTCTTCTCACCTCTCCCGCCGCAGACTCAATAGTTGCCACCATTCCATCAGAGAACACATTGCCAGGAACCATAAAGATGAAATCAGTATATTCATTTGGTGTCACCCTGACACCATCAGGCATATTCATTGTTACAACAGAATCAGCCGCCTCTTCAGGTTCAAATACAAGAGATGGTTCAGTGGCGGTGGGGTCAACATAATACTCACCAAATAGTTGACATTCTGTCTTATCTTTTATGGAAATACTTACCACAGCATCTTCTTCAGTACTCTTCAAACTTAGTTTCAATAGACCTGTAAGGTGTTTGAATGTAAAGTGGTTTGTTTCATTGGCTTTCCCCACTCCGTGAAGACAAGATGTAGGACGCCCCATATTTTCATAACCCATTTCATAAGTGCGTGTATCATATAACTTATTATATATGACAAGCGGCTCCTCTATGTCTGATGCTCTTGTAGCAAACGACGGTTTCCCTTGCTTTTGTGGCTCAGAAATGCAAGGATATATACAACAAACAGGATGAGAGATATCTGAAGGTGCCTCTCCCTCAAAAATACCCATAGTGGTACCGGCACCTTCTGTCAAACTGAAATGATAACTACGTGCATTCGGTCTCCAATTTTGGGAACATACTAAAATCATATCAGCATCTTCCCAAAGCACGTTTAAATTATCATTAATGGTTGTCTTTAAATTGGATGTCTGAGATTTCTCTCCTGCCGTAAACACCGTATGTACAAGATTTTCTGATGCTTCCTGCACAGGCTCCTTCTTTTTGCAACCTATCACCAGAATTATTAGCAATAGGATTGTGGCACTATAATATATTTTTTTCATTATTGTTTATATGGATTCTTAATATTCAGTAGGGTCTGGCACTATATCTGGCCAATCCTTTATAATCTCTTTAACAAGAACCATTGTCTGCCAATCTTTTGAGAAATCAGCATCTACCTTGAAACCAATATGGTCTCCAGGAAGAATTTTCTTGTTTGCTAATTTATTAAGGGGTATGGATTTAATGTTCAAATATGTACCCTCCGTGCTTGATATGAGACAAGTTAGGGTTATTGCATCATTTTCATCAAGCAAGTCTGTCGCAGGTATGACAAAATAGAATTTTGTATATTCTTCAGGTTCAATGGTCTCATCTATATCCTCCATATAGATGGTGAAATCCTCGTCATCAAGGTTACCTATGTATTCGGGAACACTCCATTTTTCACCCCCCCCACTATATTCAACACGATATTTGCCACATAAGGGGTAAAGTTCTTGATTATCGGCTGAAAGGGTTATGCTATTAACCTGTACGGGCTGCGATAATGTCTTGACCCATATTTCAAGTATGGCACACAAATGTGTGAAAATGAAGTTGTCTTTATCTGTGGTATGTGCTACAGTGGGTAACGCCCTTGTGTTAAAAGAACCACTTCTGTAAAATTGTGTGTTTAATAAGGAATATTCAAAAATAGCATCACTGTTGTCAACAACACAATTCTCTGTATCAAAAATCACATTTGAGTCACTACTCTCTATTGACGGATAAAATGAAAAATAGTGGTCTCCTGGTACAATGTCACCCTCAAACATAGCATATTTCATACCGCCACCGCTATCCTTGCTTGAAAGATTAAATAAAGAATGGTCGTATGTGCCATCTAATGGTTGTGTACTATACATTTGAAGTTGGTCACCAGCACTCCAAAGTATGTCATTGTTGTTTGCGTCATACGTGGTTTTTTGACCCGATGAACCAACTGCAAAAGTCAAATGCACCCTTTTTGATATATCGGCTTGAGCGGGTTTAACAAGAACCTTCTCCTCCTTATCGGCAGGGGTATCAGTTGAAGACGATGAGCCATTAGTAATACCTGGATTCTTCTCACAACTGATTAATGCACAAACAACAAAACAAGAGATTATAAGAATTCGCTTGTTCATTTTTAAGAAAGAATAAATGGTTTGTTAGTCAAGCATCTGAAGAGCGGACGTAGGGGCTGTTGAAAAGCCGCCTTTTGGAACAATTGAAACCGCTATTGGAGACTCAGCCTCCATTTCAACACAAATAAGATTTGGTGAAATGTAGATTTTTTTAGTGTTCATAGTATTTTAGGGTTTTAAGGTTTTTAGAGTTCTTTTTTTTCTTCCAACGTCGTAAAGTTAATAAAATTATATCAATCGGCAAAATAAACAAGTGCATGTTTTGCCGAATAAGAGTTTTTATGGTCTTTTAGTAGTTTTTTACAATCCAAAGCATTAAAAAGTAATCTGTAAGCCTGTATTGTTTACCATTGGAGGTTGCTTTTATTGTTATCCAATCATCAGATAGTAGTTGCTTGGCACTTGTTTGTACTGAACTTGATGATTGCAATGCGTGCTTTCTGATGAACCTGCCCGATGTTATTTGCTCTGCCACACCCTCTTTTGCTATGGCAAACAGCAGTTCCTTATTCCTATTTGAAAGCAATGACAACCTTAATCTATAAGAATGCTCGTTTTCAGCAAGTATATCGTCTATGGCGGCATCTACTGTTTCAACGGTGCAGACACCATTTTCTTTTGTAATGGAAAACGCTGTGTTAAAGCATTTCTGCATACAAAATGTGTTACCACTGAATTTACTGTAAACAGATTCCACCACATCGTTGGTCAGCACCTTATTATAATTAGAGAAAAGCCTTATTGCAAATTCAGCATATTTTTCAAGAGGTATCTCATCCAAGCCTAATGCCGATGTGCTGGCATAGAAAGGTCTGGAGTATGAGTTGAACATTTCTGCAAGTATGTGACGTTCTGAACCAGCGAATATAAAATCGGCGTTCTTGCAGTGCTGTATATGTGTTCTTAATATGGCCTCTATATTTTTTTCAGGATATCGGGTTATTTGTTGGAACTCATCTATTGCAATTATACAACGCTTGTCGGCTTTGTCAATGTATTCAAAAATCTCGTCAAGGGTGTATTCAGGATTAGTAATGTTTCCAAATGACAAACTGAATTTGGGTAATCCTGTGGCTATATCAATGGTAAACTCACCAGAAAGAGAACGGACGGTTCTAATAAACAGTTCCATCATTTTTTTGCTTTGGGGCTTTAGTGTGTCAAATATCCTTTTACCAAAAATGTAAGTGAATTCCTTTAGACTTGATGTCTCAAGTATATCGCAGAATATGGTATAGTGGTTATTTTGGATTTGCTTTTGATTAAAACAAAAATTTATAAGTCCTGTCTTGCCAACCCTCCTATTAGAAGTCAACACTACATTATTCCCATTTAAAAGCAATCTTGTCAGCGTGTCTCTCTCTGATATTCTGTCGCAGAATAGTTCTTCGGGTATCTCCCCTTTGATTATAAAGGGATTTTCTATTGGATTCATAATCATATTATTTTTTCTGCAAATATAATTATGAATTTTTAATTATGCAAATCTAATTATGAAAATCTCATAAAAAATATATTGGTAGTTTTTACGTTTTGAACATTAAATACCCCGAAAGTTTTTTGTCCAACTTTTAGGGTTCATATCAAACAAGGCTCTTTTTTTGTATCTTTGCAGTCTATGAAAAAAACAGGTTCAATTATTCTATGGGTTATATTGGGGTGCTTTGCGGCTTCAATTGCCTGGGTCTCACTAACAAAATTCATTTCTGTGGCATATACTCCGTTTATGCTCAAGCGTTCAATTGAGTACAAGATGGACGGTAAGGATTATGAGTTCCGCAAAGATTGGGTCTCCATAAATAAAATAAGCAAAAATATGCCACTGGCGGTAGTGGCGTCAGAGGACAATCTCTTTATGCAACACCACGGATTTGATTGGAAATCCATTGAGATGGCTCGCAAGCATAACGCCAAGGGCAAAAAAATACACGGTGGCAGCACCATAAGCCAGCAGACGGCAAAAAATGTCTTCACCTTTGGCAGTAGAACATATATTCGCAAGAGCATTGAAGCCTACTTCACCATTCTTATAGAATTAATATGGGGTAAGGAGCGCATAATGGAGGTATATCTCAACGTGGTTGAGTTAGGTAATAATATATATGGTGTGGAGGCTGCCTCAAAACACTATTTCAAGCATAGTGCGGCAAGTCTGAACAGACGTGAGGCTGCTATATTTGCGGCGGTACTTCCAAGCCCCCGCAAATACAGAGTGGTGGATTCAGGCCCATACGTCACACTCCGCACCTCTCAAATAATGCGCCTTATGGAGTGCATAGGACCACTGAAGTTTGAATAAAATCCACGGCAATTTTTGTAAAATAAGACATTGAAACACGCTGATTTTTGCAAAATAAGACATTGAAATATGCTGATTTTTGTAAAATAAGACATTGAAACACGGCAATTTTTGTAAAATAAGTAAATAGGTATTATTTTTTTATTTACTTTGCACCACATTCAAACATATTTATCAGCTATGCAAAATCAACAGGTAATAATAGATAAAAGAGTATTAGAAACAATACTTCTGGATCAAAAAGCAGAAGTGGAGCAATGGTCAAATGACAAATTTTGTCCCCGTGGTGAAAAAGACCTTATTGACCTTGACAGTCCGCAGGCACAAGTTGTTATAGGAGTCCGTAGAAGCGGAAAGTCAACATTATGCAAACAAACACTTGTTAGTGCTAATTTTAAATTTGCATACGCTGATTTTGATGACGAACGGATGAAAGGGCTTGGCACAAATCAACTAAATGATGTACTTGAGACATTATATAAGATATATGGTGATTTTAGATATATTTTTCTTGATGAAATACAAAATATAGATGGTTGGCCCCTGTTCGTAAACAGATTGTTAAGGAATAATATACACGTGATATTAACAGGCAGCAATGCTAAGTTGTTAAGTACAGACCTTGCCACGCACCTTACTGGCAGGAGTAGTGAAATAGAACTATATCCTTTTTCTTTTAGAGAATATTGCACAATAAATAGCATTGACTACACTTTGCATACTACTAAGGGTATAGCAGACTTGAGGCGTTTATTTGATAAATATATGGCTAAAGGTGGTTTTCCGGAACTGACAATAATAAAAGATGAGAAAAGATATATATCAAACCTAGTTGATAATATATTGAAACGAGATATTGAGCAACGATATAACATTACCTTCACCGCACAATTTGAAAATCTTGCCAATCATTTGCTTAATATATCTCCGACTGTAGTATCAGCGCAGGATTTAGCTGATGTATTCAATTTCAAGTCCGCTCAAACTGTCCGTAATTACATTAGTTACCTGAAACAGGCCTATCTGTTGATTGGTGTTAAAAAATTTTCTACCAAAAGCAAAATACGCATAACACAAGAAAAATTATATGCTGTTGATGTTGCCCTAATGAATCAAAGAGACAATGCATTTGCAAGTGAAAATATGGGGTGGAGGCTTGAAACCATTGTGCTTATTCAGTTGATGCGTAAATGCAAATCTGAAGGCTTGGATGTTTACTATCTTAAAAATCGTTCTGGTGAATGTGATTTTATTTTGTGTGATGGAAATAAGGTGATACAGTGCATACAGGTTTCATACGATATCTCATCAGAAAAAACACGCAAACGTGAAATTAAAGGCTTAATGCTTGCTCACAAGCAGACACATTGCAAAAACCTGCTCTTGCTTACCGACCACGAATACGGTGAGCTTGAGGCAGACGGTGTGGAAATAACTATACAGCCAGTGTACGATTATATAATATAAGAAGCACGACACTATGGAATATATTTATTGCGATTCGGAAAAATTTTATTGAAAAACGATAATTTTATTTTGTAATTCAATAAATATGTTATACCTTTGCATCGTGAAACAAAACAAACAATCATGATGCAATATGAAAACAAAGACAACACTCACTTTTAAAATTTTATGCAGTATTCTTTTAATAGCCTCATTAACATACTGCTTTTGTTATCCGTTTGTTTACCTTAGTAACTACTTTGAAATCTCAAGAGGTCACTCAGATTTATTCGTATGCACAGATAATTCAAAAGAGATTATACAAACCTACTGTGTACAACTGATTCCCACAACAGATTCCACTGCCACAAAGATAGTTACAGACACACAAAACTCGTTAACAGGCGAAAAAGTCAGAATCAGACCAAACGATGAATACGGAGTAACCATCCAAACTATCAAAAAGGTTACAGACACTGATTCCACACACTTAAACGACGGAACAATATACATTGCAATTACATCAGTTATTGTGCTTGTGTTAATCATAACATTCTTTATTCTATTTATAAAACTAATCCGTTCATTTTCTATTAGTCTTATTTTTGACAAAACCAATAGCAGACGCTTACTCTGGATGGGCATCTTAATGATATGTCTTGGCATTTGGGAAGTGGCAACACCTATATATAATGTGCTTAAAGCAAGGTCAGAAATAGTGCTTGAAGGTTATGAGATAACATTTCCGATGCTTCATTTTGAATCAATATTATTTGGAATGGGAATTCTTGTTATGAATGAAATATTACGTCTTGCAACTTCTATTAAAGAGGACCAAGACCTTACAATATAATTGATTAATTATGGCTATTGTAGTTAATCTTGACGTAATGATGGCCAAGCGCAAGATATCGCTTGGAGAACTGGCAGATAAAGTAGGTATTACGCAGGCGAACCTCTCAATTCTGAAAACAGGCAAGGCTAAAGCCGTCAGATTCAGCACACTTGAGGCACTGTGTGAGGCGCTTGACTGTCAGCCATCAGATATTTTAAGTTATGAGAAAGGAGATCAGAATGATTAAACATTATTTTGAGGCAATATATTTGCCTATGTTTAGAAGCAGCCGTGCAAAAAGCATAAACCGGTCTAACACATTTGACGGCTGGATATCAGTGTCTATTGCCATTAACATGATAAGTTTAGGACTTTTATCTCTTGTCATTTTCAAGGATCACGTTGATGATATACTCCCATTAGATGCACTTGCCATTGCGGCACCGGTTATTATAGCACTCGATCTTATAATTAAATTGATTTTTTGCAAAGGCATAGACAATCACATGGTAACGTATACGACATTGCCGTTAAAAAGAAGAGGTTACATTACTTTTTCATTCGCTCGTTTATGCTGCTCTATTGAGGTGTTAAGCATGGTTCTTTTAGTGTTAGGACCTTGTTTCTCTCTTATTGCTCCAACATACGGATACACGGCTACATTTGCCTGGCTTATCATTTTTTATGTTTGGTCAATAATCAATTCCATTATTGTGCATAAACTGAAATACCTGCCATACGGTTTTTCTCTATTATTAACCATAACAATAGCATACACCGCTTGGGCATTTATATCATGTTACACTGGTTTTGCCACACTACCAATCAGGGCATTAAGTGAATATCATCCATCACTTTCACTATTAGTATCTGTTGTTATGTTTTTTGCAATCAAAGAATTATACATTTGCATTGTCGGAGCGGAGAGATATGCTATATTGGAGAAGAGAAGCACAACATCAGGTTGGGGTGTGCGGTTATCCGGTCTTTTTGGTGATTCGCATCTGTTAAAATTGAGAATAAGAATGCTGTTTGATTCACCAACAAACGGAATAACTCTACTAATTGTGTGTATAGGTCTCCCCTTAATCGGACGTTATGGACCATCTTCTATTTCAGGAATGTATTCTGTATATTCAGGATTCCGTCTTGCATACATAATTTATCTATTTGCTCTGGGTGTCCACACATTCAATATGGAATCCAATTGTTTTGATAGACTGTCAACCCTGAATATTGATTACTCAAAAATTGTAAGGACAGATTTTTTCATTAATATTATTTATATTTCCATCGCTCTTATAACAGATTGCATATTGAATCCGCAAAACGAATGGCTATTGATATCAATGGCACTGTTTTCTGCCGGCCCAATGGCTTGTTACACATTATTTGCATCAACATTCATTTTTCAAAAAGTTGATTGGAGCCGCAAGGGTTTGGAACTAAAAAACAACAACCAACACAATTTTGCAAAAATGCTATGCATACTCGTCCCCTTGATTGTTATACCCACGCTTGTTTTCAGTCTTCTTTCAGAAAAAACGGCTATAACATTTTTCTTAGCCATCGGGATGGCGTTTATTTTAACATACCCATTGTGGACAAAACTTATTGCAAAGAGATTTTTAAAGAAGAAATACAAATACCTCTCAATATACAGAGATAAATTTTAATGCTATGATAGAAATAAAAGATTTAAAAAAGAGTTTCAACGGCTTGACGGCTGTAGATGTGGAATCCCTCATTATGAACAAGGGGGAACTTATAGGATTGGTGGGCAACAACGGAGCCGGCAAGACAACACTAATGCGTCTTATGCTTGATTTGCTAAAGGCGGATAGCGGATACATAACAATTGACGGAGAAGATGTCTCTAAAGGAGAGAAGTGGAAAAACATTACAGGTTCATTTCTTGACAGCGGTTTTCTGATTGATTTTTATACACCCGATGAACTGCTTGACTTTATTTGTGACGCTTACAAAATAGATAAGACACAACGCTCGGATTACAAGGCTCCGTTCAAGCAACTCTTTACAGATGAACTCTGGGGTAGCAAAAAATACATCTCCACCCTATCGTCCGGCAACAGGCAGAAGGTGGGTATAGCATCTGCCATTATCTCCCACCCCGATGTCATAATACTTGATGAGCCATTCAACTTTCTGGATCCGTCATCACAGGTTGAAGCCCACCGTTTACTTAAGGCAGAGGCGGAAAGAGGTGCACTTATAGTGGTCTCAAGTCACAGCATAAGCCAAATATCAAATCTGTGTTCAAGAGTGCTGCTTATGGAAAAAGCAAGAATTATAAATGATATAGACAACAAAAACGGAGAGGCGGAAAAAATTCTCTCAACATATTTCAACGCATAAAAAACAAAAAATTATGAACAAAAATGTTTCAAAATTCAGCACGTTACTGTTATCTGTATGCATCAGTCTGTTTGCGTTATCATCATGCGGTAATGAAAAAGAGTGTTATGGTGGTGTGATTGAGAAAGGAGAACTTAAAGAGATAGCCTCATTTAAACGTACCGTTTGCGGCTGGCAAGGCATGGCTGTCACAGACTCAACAATTATAATTGCAGACAACAAAGGGTTTGAATATTATGGATTTGACGGGACATCACTTGGAAAAACAGCCTTTAATGGCAGTGGTACCCTTTACTCTTTTGATGTTGATAGTGAAGGTTTTTGGACATATTGGTTAAGTGGTACAAGAAATTTTATTCACACCTCATTTTCAGGGGATACAATATCAACTGCCAAAGATTCAATAACAACAATAAGCCCGATAGGATACTTAGGGAATGGGAAACTTCTTGTGCCTGAACTATACAAGAGTCAATTCTCTTTGAATGTTGTAGATGCTAACAGTGGGGAATACACACCTTCATTTGATATTCTAAAAGAGTGCGGATATGATTTATCAGACCAAAACGGTGGCGCATACGCCGTAACAAGCCGTATAAGCCAGCACAGAGACGGGAAAACACTCCTTTTTTGCTATTTCAACAGCAAATTTATTGTAGTGGAAGGAGACTCTGTATTTAGAATGGGAGAAGATTACCGCCATTTACCCGTACCTAAAACAATTATGATGGGACATAACCACCGTATTGACCCTATGAACTGCGGAATAGAAGCTGGATGTGCAGACTCTACCGGCGTATATCTGGTTACGCCAAAATTCAAATGCGACCGCTGGTGTGAGGCTGGTGAGGAGAGGAATCTTGACGTATATGATTCTCAAACATTTGAGTATAAAGGCAGTTGGGAACTTCCTGTAAGCAGAGGACGCTATGTTAAATCCATTTCAAAATGTGGCAGTAAAATCTTTATACTCTACACCAGCGGAAACGAGGGGGCCGAGGTTAAAACCGTAGAATTTAAATAATTTGAAACATAAAACACCTTAAAAAAATGAAAAAGATTATTTTGAATATACTAACACCACTATCCTTGATTTGTGGACTCCTAATACTGATAATGACACTATGCTCTCTTATATTTTCAGCGGGAGTATCTGATATGAATTATGCCCAAACATTTGCCACCTACTTAGGAAGTTGGGTCCCTGATTGGATTCTGTCTGCTATAACATTTCTGATGGGAGTCTCCGTTGTGTTGATTATTGCAGACAAAAAATGGTGGATTAGCTGGCTTGTCCTTATTATAGCAACCATACTACCACTGTTCGCATTTATTATGGAGCATTACATCATTGTATCTCCTGTACCTGAATGGGAAAAAGGAATAATATTGGGGGATTCTTTTGTATTTACTCTTTTTATTGTATTAGAAGTGTGTGCCGTAGCGGCTTTGGTTACAACACTACTCCTCCCAGATATATCTGAGACAAAAGCAAATAACTAATATAAACCAATCATAAACGGATATGAAAAAGAGATTATTAATTGTATTATCATTTTTTGCAAGCCTGTGCGTCTATAGCCAGGAGCAGATGCCTCAACTACCGTATGACAGCAACGTGAAGTTCGGAAAACTTGATAACGGACTCACCTACTATATTCGTAAAAACAGTTATGTGCCTGGCAGAGCGGAATTTTATATAGTACAGAACGTAGGCTCAATTCTTGAGAAGCCTGAGCAGCGCGGACTTGCCCACTTTCTTGAGCATATGGCGTTTAACGGAACCAAGCACTTCCCAGACAAGGCGTTGATTAACTACCTTGAGACCATCGGGGTGAAATTCGGGGCTAACCTTAACGCCTACACCTCAGTTGATGAGACGGTCTATTACTTTTCTGACGTGCCTGTGACCCGTCCGCAAACAGTGGATTCCTGCCTGCTTATTCTGCGTGACTGGTCTGACGGCATAACGCTTGCCGACTCTGAGATTGAGAAGGAGCGTGGTGTTATTGAAGAGGAGTGGCGTACAAGAGACAACGCCATAATGCGTATGTATGATAAGATTCTCCCTGAAATCTACGCTGGCACAAAGTATGCTGACTGTATGCCTATAGGTGATATAAAGGTTATTCGTGGATTCAAGCCTGAGGCTTTGCGTTCTTACTACAAGGAGTGGTATCGCCCTGACCTTCAAGGCATTATAGTTGTCGGAGATATTGACCCCGACTATGTTCTGAGCAAATTACAGGAGACATTCAAAGATTGCAAGGTGCCGGAGAACGCCTCTGAGAGGATTTGGTATCAGGTTACAGACAACAAAGAGCCTATAATTGTGACATCACGTGACAAGGAAAACACAAGTGCCGGAGTATTGGTTGATTTCAAGCATAATGTCTTTCCAAAAGAGAAGACCAACAGCATTGAATATCTTATAAATGATTTTGCCAACACCCTTATTGAGACTATGCTCAACGCACGTTTTGATGAGATTCTGCAAAAACCGGGCGCTCCGTTCAGTTTCCTCTACGCCTCTGACGGTAAATTCTTATTATCCAACACAAAAGAGGCTTTTGAATACTATTCAGGCTGTACTGACCAAAATGTAAGAGCCACGCTTGTTAAGATTTTAGAAGAGAATGAGAGGGTGACTCGTCACGGCTTTACAGCAAGCGAGTTTGAGCGTGCCAAGGCAGATATTCTGACGGCGGTTGAGAAGAGTTACAATGAACGTGAGAAGACAAAGAACCGCTCCTATTCAACTGAATACATTAATAATTTTACAAAAGGTGAGCCATTCCCTGGTATTGAATTTGAATATGTAATTTACAAGCAACTTGCGGGAATGCTTC
>JAKSOA010000022.1 GCA_024405875.1 Paludibacteraceae bacterium | reverse complement strand
ATGATCAATTATACATAGGTGCAGGTACGGGTTGTGGTGATACCCCTGGTCCTGGCCCAACTCCTGGTCCAACTCCTGGTGATAATGCATGGTACATATATGGATGGATTGGTGGTGCTGATTATAATGGAGAGGATTATCCGTTTATAAATGGTGTAGCGGATATAAGCAGCATTACAGCAGACCCGTCAACTCCTTCATACGTATTTGTTCATGAGTATAATTCGGGAATAGATTATATGACTAACGGATGGGCAGGTGAAGTTCGTTCTGTTGTTATGTACGATGTTTCAACAATTGCTTCAGGACACGATAAACTAATGTTGCCTACAGGTGCTCAGAATCTTTATATTGCAGAGAATGCCGATGGTAGCGTTACTGTGTCTCTTGACCCTCTGACAGGTGATGATAAGCCATCAGATGATGCAGAACCTGCAGAGTATAAGTATTATGATGAGAATTACAATTTGATAATTGTAAAGAACGGAGTGAAAAGCAATATGTTAGGAGTTATTATAGACTAATATAACAGGGTGTAAAAAAGAAAAGGCTGGCAGTGATGCCAGCCTTTTTTGTGCGTGTTATTGTTGTTAGCAATGCTTAGCCTCTTCCCATAGGGCGTTCATCTCTTCAAAACTCAGTTCATTCACTGTTTTTCCCTGCTCTTTAGCCTTAGACTCAATGTAGTTGAAACGCTTTATGAACTTCTGATTAGTGCGTTCAAGGGCATTATCGGGGTTAATTTTATAGAGGCGTGCCGCATTAATAATACTGAACATAAGGTCTCCGAATTCCTCCTCAATTCGTTCTGCGATTGCTTGTAGTTTTTTTATATCCGTTTCTGAGTCTTGTAGTTTTGATTGTTCTAAAATTTCCACTTCAACCTCAGAGACCTCTTCCTTAACCTTTTCCCAAACATCTTCTTTTGCTTTCCAATCAAAGCCGGCACTGCGTGCCTTATCTTGGATTCTATACGCTTTAATAAGAGAGGGTAGTGAGTCAGGTACTCCGCCAAGAACAGTCTTTCCCTTACCCTCTTGTAGTTTTAAAATTTGCCAATTCCTTATAACCTCAGCGGAAGAATTCGCCTCAGCAGAGCCAAAAACGTGCGGATGACGGTGTATCATCTTGTCACTCAAATGGTTACATACATCTGCAATAGTAAATGAATTTTTCTCTTCTGCAATTTTGGCGTAAAAAAGAATGTGGAGTAGCACATCACCTAACTCTTCACAGATTCCGGCGTCATCTTTTTTGATAATTGCATCACAAAGTTCAAAGACCTCTTCCTGAGTCAGGATTCTTAAAGACTCATTGGTTTGCTTCCTGTCCCAAGGACACTCACTGCGGAGACGGTCCATTATGTCTCCAATTCTTTCAAATGCTTCAAGTTTTTTCTTTTCCATAATTCTTTCGTCAGTTAGATAATTCATCCATCATCTCAATTCCTCATCCGTCATCTCAACTCTTCATACGTCATCTCGAGCGAAGCGAGAGATCTTATAGGGTAGAGTAGTTTCCTAAATTTTGTACCACAAATTTATGAATTAAAAAATTTTCGGGCAAAAAAAGTTAAAAATAGTGGTTTACAAAAATAACGTCATTTTTCAATACAAATGTAAAACCATAAGAACAGCACACAGTTTTTACAATTGTATTTTGATGCATTTTGTACAAGAGTTATTGTTACTGCTACTTATATTATATATATTTTAAAATTGTAAATATGAATAAGAATTGTATATGCAAAATAAATGAAATGTAAAAATTAATAATTGAAAATCAGCCGTTTATATATGTATATATAAAGTTTAGCCGAAGATTTGATGAATAAAATGCGAATTAAAAGCATAATGCACTGAGTTTTTATTTTATAGTTAATATAATATATTAAAAATCAGTGTAGTTAAGTCTTTTTACATAAAGTAAAACTCGTAGCCTATAGTATGCTGTATTCATATTGCTAAAATCACGGATAATATGTATTTGTACAACTGTATATTACATTTGTCACTGAATATATACAAGATTAAACCTGTAAACTATTGCAATTGTAAATCTAATATTGTACATTTGTAAATTCAAAGTAAAATCTATTTGCCCTTAAAGTTATGATAGAAAAATTTAAGAAAATTATGGAGAAAGAGGGGCTGCAACCAAGAGAGTTGGCAGCCAAACTTGGTGTTCAGCCATCAGCCATTTCACACATAATAAATGGCCGTAACAACCCTGGAGTGGCTATTTTGCAAAGTGTGATGACAGCTTTTCCTAATATAAATCCAGAATGGTTGATGCTTGATAAGGAGCCTATGTACAAGAATGAGAGGGCGATTCAGGGCAATTTATTCGGTCAGGAGTACACGCAAGAGTCAAAAATTGAATTCTCAGAGCGTCAAGAGAGTGCGAAATCTGTTGAAATTCCTCAGCAAACAGTTGAACCTCAGACTATTATAAAGGAGGTTGTACGTCAGATTCCATCTAAGGAGATTTTACGCATTGTAGTCTATTATTCAGACAACACCTTTGAGGAGTTTAGGTCATAATATTATTTGTAATAGAAGTGTAATTATTAATTTTTATTTCACCTCAGCTCCATACGGAAGTTCTATTTCCTCAAAAAATCCTATTTTGTTCAGCCAAAAACGCAACTCGCTTCGCTCAAACACTCATTTTTGTCTTCCAAAATGACGTATTTTTTTCGGGAACTTCCAAATTACGCTAAGGTGAATATAAAAATTATTTAAAATACACTTCAATACATTTGTTTTTGCGCTCGTCTTGTACTAACTTTGCAAAAACCTAAGAACATTGGTTGAATGCTTAAGAAATTTGAATTGATATTAACTGTTGTTGAGAACAAAAAACTCAATAATTCATACTTTCAACTTATTCTCACTCACCCTAACCCCCTTCCAGAGATGCTACCTGGGCAATTTGTGGAGGTTAAGGTAGAGAATACCACAACAGTTTACCTGCGTCGCCCTATATCAATAAATGATGTTGATTATAAGGCAAACAGACTATCTCTCATAATAAAGAATGTGGGAGACGGAACCAACGCTCTCTCAAAACTATGTGCAGGAGACTCTCTAAACCTTCTTCTGCCTCTTGGCAATGGTTTTACATTGCTTGAAAATGGTTCTGCCATACTTGTAGGCGGTGGTGTTGGAATAGCCCCGCTTCTGTATCTGGGCGGAAAACTGCGTGAGAAAGGCGTAAAGGTTACATATTTGCTTGGTTTTAAGTATAATAGTGATATTATTGATTTGAGTGCGTTTGAGGCTGTAGGTGATGTGAATATCACAACTGAGGACGGCAGTATAGGTGTTAAGGGATTTGTTACAAATCACCCTGTAATAAACAGTAAATTTGACAGGATGTATGTATGTGGTCCTACTCCGATGATGAAGAGTGTGGCAAAATGCGCCATAGAGAGTGGTACAGACTGTGAGGTATCACTTGAGAATATGATGGCCTGCGGTCTTGGAGCCTGTCTTGGCTGTGTTACGCAGACTAAAGAGGGGCATAAGTGCGTTTGCTCTGATGGACCGGTGTTTAATATTAATGAGTTAATATGGTGATTCGGTGATGTGGTGATACGGTGATGCGAAAAACATATTGTAATCACATCGAATCACCGAATAAACGAATAACCGCATCACCAATGTAGAATTATGATTGATACAAGAGTAAAAATAGGGGATTTGGAACTAAGGAATCCGGTGATGACCGCATCGGGGACGTTTGGTTACGGAACAGAGTACAAGGACTTTGTTGACTTTTCGCGAATGGGTGGTATAATTGTAAAGGGAACTACTCTTCGCAAAAGAGAGGGAAATCCGTATCCACGCCTTGCAGAGGTCTCTAGTGGCATTTTGAATACTATCGGGCTACAGAATAAAGGGGTTGATTATTTCATTGAACATATATACCCTGAGATTAAGGATTATGATACAAATATAATTGTAAATGTCTCTGGAACCTGCCCTGAAGATTATGCTGAGTGTGCTGAAAAGTTGGCATTGTTAGACAAGATTCCAGCCATTGAGGTTAATATCTCATGTCCTAACGTAAAGCAGGGCGGAATGACCATCGGGGTGAATTGTGCGGCGGCAGGAAGCGTTATAAAGGCAGTGCGTAAGGCGTACCCTAAGACTATGATTGTAAAACTTACGCCCAATGTAACGGATATTACAGAGATTGCGCGTGCTGTGGAGGCGGAGGGTGCTGACAGCGTATCTCTTATCAACTGCCTGAATGGTATGGCTATTGATGCTGAAAGGCGTAAACCTATACTATCTATGGTTACAGGCGGTTTCTCCGGTCCCGCCATAAAGCCTGTGGCGCTGCGTATGGTATATCAGGTGTCAAAGGCTGTAAAGATTCCTGTAATAGGTCTTGGCGGTATTTCAAACGCTACTGATGCCGTGGAGTTTATGCTTGCCGGTGCAAGTGCCATTGAGATTGGTACGGCTAATTTTGTTGACCCTTCAGTTACAATGAAGGTTGCCGCAGGAATAGAGGAGTATCTTGTAAGGCACGGCTATAAGTCAGTGAGAGAGATTATCGGAGCGCTGGAAGTTAGTTAATAGTGAAAAAAGAAAAGTTAAAAGTTAAAGGAATTTTTTTCATAATTTTTTTCAAATAGATTATGTAAATGTTCCAAAATATATGAATTTAACAGATTATTATAATACTAATGTTTAACAAAAAAAATTATGAAAAGAATTCTACTATTTGTTGGTGCGGTTTTGATGGCATTTGCCACAAATGCACAAGATGCTGTGGTTGCAACAGCAACAGAGGCTACTCAAGCCATTACAGAGTTATCAAATGCTACAGCTGCCGCTTCTGATGCCGCTAAGGCTACAGAGGCAAAGCCAAGCCCTTGGAAGATGGGTGTTGACATTGCTCTTACAGGTACACAGAACTTTGTTTCTAAGAACACATCGTGGTCATCTGAGTGGTACAACGGTGGTAACAGCAGTCTCTCTGGTCTGTTTGCACTAAAGAGTTGGTTTAACTACAAGGGTGAGCAAGGACTTATGTGGGATAACCTTGTGGAACTGAAGTATGGTATTGGTACAAACTTCTCTAAAGATGCCGCCGGTAGAGCGTGGCACCTATCTGATGACAAGACCTCTTACTCTACAAAGTTAGGCTATGCTATTGGCAAAGGTTGGAACATTGCTTGGAACGGAGACCTTACCACAACTCTCTTCCGTAACTACTCAACAATTTCAGATAATCGTGCCAAGATGTTCTTCCCAGTATCATCTGACCTAATGTCTGGAATTGACCCTAACCATATGTCAGACGCATTTGCAAGTGCTTGCGTATCTCCTCTGCGTTTCACAACCGGTATTGGTGTTGATTACAAATATGAGAATGCTGCTAAGAATATCGAGCTCTCTGTTTACATTGCTCCATACGCTTACAAACTTGTATATGTTGAGGATATGACAAAGTTCGCTTCAATCAAGGACGATGGTGACGCCATTGGTGATTTGCAAATTTCTTCAATAAGCGATGTTGCCGGTATTGGTCAGAACATTACAAATCAGGCTGCATATGACGCCGCTCTTCAAAAGGCTAAGGACGCTCACAGTGTCGCAGATTTCACTACTTTCTATAATGAGTTGAACAACGCCGCCGCTTATGTTAATCCTAATCATCACAAATCATACAACGTTGGATCTCTTTTTGATGTTCAATATCGTCAGAAATTCAATGATAATGTATCTCTATTCAGCCGTTTGCAATTCTACACAGACTACAAGGGCATAGAGGTTGATTGGGAGATTACAGCAGATTTCACACTGTATAAACTCTTGACAGCCCGTCTCTCTGTAAATCCACGATATGACTCAACTGTCGCCGCTCCGGAAGGCAAGACTGGCTGGGATATTGCCAAACTTCAGTTGAAGGAGTTTGTTAGTATTGGTCTGGCATACCGCTTTGAAAAATAATTTTTGATTCTATTTGGCTAAAATTTCAAGTTCAATCGGTCACATAGTCCACTATGCTCCCTCTTTCACTTTAAATTTTATCTCAAATATAATTCAAAAATACAATTTATGTATCACTGCTACCGAGTGTGGCGGTGATACTTTTTTTGATTAGGCTTTTTATAGAGTAGTTTTTTAGTGTTATGACCTAAGAACACCATAACGCCCCGTGAAGCAAAATCACGTACAAAACAAGGCACGAACAGTTAGCCACCATAGGTGGCGTATTTTTGTGAGTCTCCGTAGTTTTGTGTGATTTTGCGAGGGATATAGGGCGTTGGTTGTGTGTGAGTAGGTTATAACACGGAAAATAAAACCACTCTATAAAAATTATTTTAGTAAATCAGGTCTTAATTTGCGAGTGCGTTCAAGTGATTGCTCCAGACGCCATTCCGCTATAAGGCGGTCATTACCTGAGAGTAGAATCTCAGGAACTTTCCACCCTTTGTAATCAGCAGGGCGGGTATATACAGGAGCAGAAAGCAGGTCATCCTGGAAACAGTCTGACAAGGCTGACTGTTCATCAGAAATAACGCCAGGTATTATGCGAATGGTTGCGTCTGCTATTATTGAGGCAGCCAATTCGCCACCTGTCAGAACAAAATCACCAACTGAAATCTCCCTTGTTATCAGATGCTCCCTTATTCTCTGGTCCACGCCTTTGTAGTGACCGCAGAGAATAATTATATTGTTCATCATAGAGAACTCATTCGCCACCTTTTGGGTGAACATCTCACCATCAGGGGAGGTGTATATAATCTCATCATACTCACGTTCCGCCTTCAGATGCTCAATGGCACGGTCAACAGGCTCTATCTGCATAACCATACCAGCCTCTCCGCCAAACGGATAGTCATCAACACGGCGGTGTCTTAAATCTGTGGAGTAGTCACGCAGGTTGTGAAGGTGTATCTCCGCCAGCCCCTTATCTTGGGCGCGCTTTATTATTGAGTAGGCAAAGTTGCTTTCAAGCAGTTCAGGTAGCACTGTCAATATATCTATACGCATATCTGTTTGTTAAAATCTTTACCGCAAAATTAACACTATTTTTCAATTTTTTTAAGTAAGTTTGCAAGATAACGCTTGTAACAAAGAATATTCATAGTCATAAAATAAGGTATTGTGAATCCAAAGGAGCAAATAGAGAGTCTGAGGTCTGAACTGTCAAAACATAACTACAATTACTATGTTTTGTCACAACCCACGATAAGTGATTTTGAGTTTGACGCCAAACTAAAGAAACTACAGGAACTTGAAGCCGCTCATCCTGAGTAGTTTGACCCGGCGTCTCCCACACAGCGTGTGGGCAATGATATTACAGATGGTTTTACGCAGGTGGAGCATAAGTATCCGATGCTCTCTCTTGGCAATACATACTCTGAGGCTGACATCACTGATTTCTATAATCGTGTGGTCAAAGGTCTTGAGGGTGAGGCATTTGAACTTGTTTGTGAACTTAAATATGACGGAACGTCAATATCACTTACATACATTGACGGTGTTCTGGAGCGTGCTGTCACCCGTGGCGATGGCAAAAAGGGCGATGATGTGACAAATAATGTCAGGACCATACGCTGTATTCCTCTGAAACTTCAGGGTGATTATCCTGCTGAGTTTGAGATGCGCGGTGAGATTCTGATGCCTTGGAAAGTGTTTGAGCAACTTAATAAGGAGCGTGAGGAGCAGGAGGAACCGCTTTTTGCAAATCCAAGAAACGCGGCATCGGGGACACTGAAAATGCAGAACCCTGCCGTTGTGGCAAAACGCAGACTTGACAGTTATCTCTATTATATGCTTGGTGAGGATTTGCCGTTTGAGTCTCATTATGAGTGTTTGGAGGCGGCAAAGGGGTATGGGTTCAAAATATCAGACGCCATACGCAAGTGTAGGACGCTTAAAGAGGTGTTTGATTTCATAAACTATTGGGATACAGAGCGTAAGAACCTTCCTGTGGCTACAGACGGCATAGTTATAAAGGTTAATTCATTTGACCAGCAGCAGAGGCTTGGATATACGGCAAAGAGCCCAAGGTGGGCTATCGCATACAAATTTCAGGCGGAGCGTGCCCTGACAAGGCTAAAAGAGGTTACGTATCAGGTTGGAAGAACCGGGGTTGTCACTCCTGTGGCAAATCTTGACCCTGTGCAACTCTCCGGTACTGTAGTTAAGCGTGCCACATTGCATAATGCTGATATTATTGAGTCTCTTGACCTTCACATAGATGATATGGTATATGTGGAGAAGGGCGGAGAGATTATACCTAAGATTACCGCTGTGGATAAGAACCAGCGTTCACTTTTTGCCCAGAAAGTGAATTTCATAGAGGTATGTCCTGAATGTGGCACTCCGCTTGAGAGGGTTGAGGGTGAGGCGGCGCACTATTGTCCTAATGAAGATGGCTGTCCTCCGCAGATTATGGGTAAGATAGAGCATTTTACGGGGCGTAAGGCTATGAATATTGACGGCTTGGGACCTGAGATAATTGATTTGCTCTATTCTCATAAATTAATAGGGTCAATTGCAGACCTATATACTCTTAAACTGCAAGATATCGCTATGCTCAGCGGATTGGGTGAGAAGAGCGGACGCAAGATAGTTCAGGGAATAAGAGACAGCGTGAATGTTCCGTTTGAGAGAGTCTTGTTTGCAATAGGAATCAGATATGTGGGAGAGACTGTGGCAAAGAAACTTGCCAATACTTTGTTGAATATTGACACAATTGCCACCGCCTCCATAGAAGAACTTACAGCAATTGATGAAATTGGAGAGAGTATTGCCGGTAGTGTATATCACTATTTTAGAGAACCTAAGCATATGGAACTTATACAAAAACTTAAAGAAGCGGGACTCAAAATGGAGGTTGACCTTTCCAAAAAAGAAAACTCGTCAGATATTTTAGGTGGAAAAGTTTTTGTTGTCAGTGGAGTTTTTGAGAATTTTTCAAGAGATGGAATTAAAGAGACTATAGAACGGAACGGAGGTAAAATATCATCATCAATATCTTCAAAGACAGATTACGTGGTGGCTGGAGAGAATATGGGACCCGCTAAAAAAGAGAAGGCGGAGGCGCTGGGAGTTAAGATTATTGATGAGCAAACGTTTATAAATTTAATTAATAATTAACAATTAACAATTAATAATTAATAATTAATAATTAATCGCATCACCACATCACCGAATAACCATTATAATTATGGAAATAATAGATAACATAAAAGTATTTCTCGCAAAGCGGAATTTGCAGAAAATAGCACAGATAGAGGAGCATAAGTTTCTAAATTTGTCAAAGATTAAGAGTCTGACGCTTCTTTATTATTTGAATGAGCCTTTAGATATTGATGCAAAAAAGCATTATGCTGATATGTATGCTATACTTGAGGATTTGAGGCTGCGTGGCATAAAATGTGAACTGACATTCTTTGTTGATAATTCCCTTAATGAGACAAAGCGTGTTAATATGACATCGGTGACAAATGAGAACTTCTCAAAATGGACATATAGCCCCGATGAACGTACATATACTGATTTTATGATGGACGATGCTGACGCCCTCATAAACCTCAGTCCTGTAACCTGCTGGCCATTGGAATATCTTGCACAATACTCTCACGCAAAATTTAAGATTGCCGTACAGCGTGACGAGCAGGGTGCCCGCTATAATTTTCTTTTCAAGCCATCAGATGACACCTCATTCCCTTTAGGTGTCTATAAGCAGATAATTAACTATTTGGAAGTAATTAATAAGAATTGAAAGTTAATTACTAATTACTAATTGCTAATTACTAATTATTTATTAACTTTGTGGCTCGCAAAAAAGCATATTTGTGATGGTTAATTTACAAGGAATGGGGGTTGCCCTTATAACCCCTTTTAAAACTGATGGTTCTGTTGACTATGACGCACTTGCGTCACTTGTTGACTATCAGATTAAAAATGACATTGATTATATGGTTGTGCTTGGCACAACAGCTGAGACCCCGACTCTCTCAGAAGATGAGAAACAGAAGATTATGGAGTTGGTCATAGGCAAGATAGGCGGGAAAATACCCGTTGTCCTTGGTCTTGGAGGCAATAATACAATGGCTATTGTAGAGCAACTTAAAACAGGTAATTTCAAAGGCGTAGATGCCATACTCTCTGTAGTCCCTTACTACAACAAACCATCACAAGAGGGTATATACCAACACTATAAGGCTATTGCAGAGGCATCACCGGTACCTATTGTCCTATATAACGTACCAGGCAGAACAGGTACTAATATGACAGGTGAGACAACACTGCGTCTTGCCCGTGACTTCAAAAACATAATCGCCATAAAAGAGGCTTCAGGTAAAATGGAGCAGATAGAGTACATTATGAAGAACAAGCCCAAGGATTTCCTTGTAATATCAGGTGATGACGGCATTGCATTCCCTCTTATAACTCAAGGTGCTTCTGGCGTTATATCTGTCATTGGAAACGCCTTCCCAAAGGAGTTTAGCAGAATGGTACGCCTTGCTCTTGCCGGTGATTATGAGAACGCCCGCGGCATTCACCACAAGTTTACGGAACTCTTCAGCCTGCTCTTTGTTGACGGCAACCCAGCCGGAGTTAAGAGTATGCTTAACGCTATGGGTATGATTGAGAACAAGTTACGCTTACCGCTTGTCCCGACTACAATTACCACATACCAGAAGATAGCACAGGTTCTGAAGGAATTGTAATGACAACGGCAGACTGCTTGCCTTAAGATAACAGTGCTTTTATAGCACCATCAACACTATCAATCTTGATTGTGCGACCGTGAAAGTCTGCATTGTCAGAGTTGACTATAAGTTCAGCCACATTATCCTCAACATACTTCTGTATGGTGCGTTTCATAGGGCGTGCGCCATATTGTATGTCATAACCCTCCTTAATCATCTGCTCTTTTGCGGCATCTGTAATCTCAATCTTGATGCCGAGGTTTGCTATACGGCTGAGAACCTTGCCAAGTTCAATGTCAATAATCTTTGAAATTGACTCTTTTTGCAGAGAGTCAAAGATTACAATCTCATCTATACGGTTCAGAAACTCAGGAGAGAATGTCTTTTGCAACGCCTTCTTAATAATGCCATCACTGTATTTGGTGTCAAGCGTACGTGCCGATGTGGCAAAACCTACGCCTTGCCCGAACTCCTTGAGTTGGCGTGTGCCGGCGTTTGAGGTCATTACAATTATTGTGTTTTTGAAATCAACGCTGCGTCCGTCACTGTCTGTAAGGCGACCCTCATCAAGCACCTGCAACAGCAGATTGAAGACATCGGGGTGAGCCTTCTCAATCTCATCAAAGAGAATTATGGAGTAGGGGTTACGCCTTACTTTCTCTGTAAGTTGGCCGCCTTCTTCATAGCCTACGTAGCCCGGAGGCGCTCCTATAAGCCTAGAGACGCTGAATTTCTCCATATACTCACTCATATCAATGCGTATGATGGCATCTTTTGAGTTGAACATATATTCACTCAGCATCTTGGTGAGGTAGGTTTTCCCCACACCTGTCGGTCCTAAGAAAATGAAAGAGCCGATAGGGCGGTTAGGGTCTTTGAGACCTACACGGTTACGTAGAATGCTGCGGCAGATTGAGTCTATGGCACGGTCCTGACCTATTACCTGGCTCTTGAGTATGCCGTTCATCTTACGTAGTTTGGTGAACTCAGTCTCCTCAACTTTCTGAACAGGCACACCTGATATGAGTGACACAACACGTGCTATGTCATTGGCGTCAACTGTTACTGCGTTCTCCTCATCTTGTTTGCTCCACTCCTTTTGTGCCTTCTGCAGTTGGACTGACAATTCGGCAGACTCATCCTTGTATTTATTGGCAAGGTAGAAATCCTCATTGTGTACCGCCTCAAGTTTTAGGGCGTCAAGTTCCGTAATCTTTTTCTCAATGTCCTTAATGTTCTGAGGTACAGAGGTGTTGGATATGTGAGCCTTGGCTCCCGCCTCGTCCATTGCGTCAATAGCCTTGTCGGGGAACTGGCGGTCTGTAAGGTATCTGGAAGCGAGTTTCACACAAGCCTCAAGTGCCTCTTGGGTATATCTTACATTATGGTGAGCCTCATAACGCTCCTTAATGTTCTGCAAAATTGTCAGTGTCTCATCTTCCGATGTAGGCTTTACAATGACTTTCTGGAAGCGACGCTCAAGGGCTCCGTCCTTCTCAATGCTCTTGTGGTACTCATCAAGGGTGGTGGCGCCTATACACTGAATCCTGCCTCTTGAGAGCGCAGGTTTCATCATATTGGCGGCGTCAAGTGACCCTGCTGTGCCTCCCGCTCCTATTATGGTGTGGATTTCATCAATGAAGAGAATGATGTCGGGGTTATCCTCAAGTTCCTTGATTACAGCCTTCAGACGCTCCTCAAACTGTCCGCGGTACTTTGTGCCCGCAACCATTGAAGCCATATCAAGTGATATTATTCTCTTGTTGCAAAGAATGTGCGGTGCCTTATACTCAACTATTTGAGTTGCAAGACCTTCCACGATGGCTGACTTGCCAACGCCAGGCTCACCTATAAGCACCGGGTTATTCTTCTTACGACGGCTTAGAATCTGGGCTATGCGCTCAATCTCCTTCTCCCTGCCTACGGTAGGGTCAAGTTTGCCCTCTGACGCCGCTTTGGTAATATCTGTGCCAAAGTGGTCCAACGCAGGTGTCTTTGAGTTTTTTCCTGATTTTTTGACAGTCTTGGTGAAATCCTCATCATCGTCATCATCATCATTTGAGCCATTGTCATTCTGGTCTTTTGAGTCATAGATGTCACTTATTACCGTGGCTTTCTCAATTGACGCCGCTTCAGTAGGGAATATTATGGCACGCAGTTTATCATACGTGGCGCCCTCTGGTGAGAGCAACTCAGTGGCAAGGTTTGCGTTCTCCTTGAGAATGGCAAGCAGAATGTGTTGTGATTCAATGGTGTCACTGTTACGTGCCTCAAGGTGTGAGAATTTCATTATACGCTCAGTTGATGAGAGCGTGGAGAGTTTCTGCCCGTAAGTGTCTTTGTTGGTCTTAATGCGCTGCTCAATCTTCTTTTTGAGCCCGTTCATATCAATGTGCATATTGTCACTCAGTATCTTATAGGCGGGAGTCGCCTCTCCGGAACGTATTATGGCAAGCATAAGGTGCTCCGGTCCTACATAGTCATTCCCAAGCCTCATCGCCTCCTCTTTAGAATATCTTATTATATTCTGTACGTCATTTGAATACTCTTTTTCCATATTAAGGTATTTATTGAGTGTAAAATTAATATATTTTCTGCAAATATTGTGCCAAACTTGAAAAACTTGAAAAACTATCAACTTTCAATTTCCAATTTTCAATTAAAATTACTATCTTTGTATGTTTTAGAGATAAAGGTGATTGGATTCTCTGTTCACCTTTTGTGAGTAGTATAAACTAATATAATTTCAACGATGATTGAAGACGAAAGAATTGTAAAAGTGGACATTGAGGAGGAGATGCGCACGGCGTATATAGATTACTCTATGTCAGTTATTGTGTCACGTGCGTTGCCTGATGTTAGAGACGGTTTGAAACCTGTTCAGAGGCGTGTGCTGTTTGGAATGAATGAACTCAGCAACACATACGACAAACCAACCAAGAAGTGTGCCAGAATAGTGGGTGAGGTTATGGGTAAATATCACCCTCACGGTGACTCATCCATATACGGTACTCTTGTGCATCTTGCACAGCCGTGGTCACTGCGTTATCCGCTTGTTGAGGGTCAGGGTAATTTCGGTTCTGTTGACGGTGACTCACCGGCGGCAATGCGTTATACTGAGGCAAGGCTTCAGAAAATCTCAAATGAGATGATTAATGATATTGACAAGAACACTGTTGATATGGTTAGTAACTTTGATGAGACCCTGAAAGAGCCGACTGTGCTTCCTTGCGCCATTCCTAACCTTCTGATTAACGGTGCCACAGGTATAGCCGTTGGTATGGCTACCAATATGGCTCCTCACAACCTCTCTGACACTGTTGATGCAATAGTCGCCTACATTGATAATAAAGAGATTGAGGATGAGGAACTTATACGCATCATTAAGGCTCCTGATTTTCCTACAGGCGGTATAATCTACGGTTATCAGGGCATTAAGGACGCCTATCTTACAGGACGTGGCAGGGTGGTTATACGCAGTAAGGTTGAGATAGAGTCAGACAAAGACCACGACCGCCTTATTGTAACAGAGATACCTTATATGGTTAATAAGGCGGAACTGCAAAAGCACATTCACGAACTTGTCAAGGATAAGAAGATTGATGGCATATCAAGCGTGACCGATGAGACAAGTTCAGAGGGTATGCGTCTGGTCATAGAGATTAAGCGTGACGCCAACGCAAGCGTAGTGCTTAACAAACTGTATAAGGAGACCGCACTGCAATCATCATTCAGCATAAACAACATAGCGCTTGTGAAGGGCAGACCTAAACTGCTCACACTGCGTGACCTTGTTGTGAACTTTGTGGAACACCGTTTGGAGGTTATTCTGCGTCGTACACAGTTCCTGCTTGAAAAGGCGGAGGCGAGAGCCCACATTCTGCAAGGTCTTATAATAGCGTCAGACAACATAGATGAGGTTGTTCACCTTATTAAATCTTCCGCTAATCCTTCAGCGGCAAAAGAGGCTCTTATGCAGCGTTTCTCACTTAGTGAGATTCAGGCACAGGCTGTTGTTGAAATGAAACTTGGTCAACTCACAGGTCTCAAACAAGATGAACTTAGAGCCGAATATGACCAATTACTTATTACAATTGAGGATTACAAGGATATAATTGCCAATGAGAGTCGCAGATATCAGATTATAAAAGAGGAACTTATAGCAGTCAAAGATAAATACGGCGATGAGCGTCGCTCAGAGATTGTATATGCCTCAGAAGAGTTCAATCCAGAGGATTTCTATGCTGATGATGAGATGGTTATAACAATCTCACATCTTGGCTACATAAAGCGTACTCCGCTTACAGAGTACCGTGCCCAGAATCGTGGTGGTATGGGCTCAAAGGGTAGTGACAGCCGTGATGAGGATTTCATTGAGCATATTTATCAGGCGTCAATGCACAGTTATCTGCTATTCTTCACTCAGAGCGGACGTTGCTATTGGCTAAAGGTTTATGACATTCCAGAGGGTACAAAGAACTCAAAGGGGCGTGCCATTCAGAATATGTTGAGCATTGAGAAAGAAGACAAGATAACAGCGTTCATAAAGATTAAAGGGTTGCAAGACACTGAATTTAATATGAGCCACTGCCTGTTGTTCTGTACCAAGAACGGTATTGTAAAGAAAACACTTCTTGAAGCATACTCACGCCCGCGTCAGAATGGTGTGAACGCAATTATCATACGTGAGGACGACAAGGTTATACAAGTAAAACTCACCGATGGCAATAGTGAGGTTATTATTGCAAACCGTAACGGACGTGCCATACGCTTTAATGAGAGTAAGGTTAGAGAGATGGGTAGAATGTCAACCGGTGTGCGTGGTATGACACTTGACGGTGGCGATGATGAGGTTGTAGGAATGGTTACTGTTCCTCAGGATACAACAGATAATATTCTTGTTGTTTCAGAGAAGGGTTACGGCAAACGTTCTGACCTTGATGAGTACCGTATAACCAATCGTGGCGGTAAAGGTGTGAAAACTATCAATGTTACAGAGAAGACAGGTAAACTTGTGGCGATTCATAACGTCAATGATGAGAATGACCTTATGATTATTAACAAATCAGGTATAGCCATCAGATTTGAGGTGGCGTCATTGAGGGTTCAAGGCCGTGCCACACAGGGTGTACGCTTTATAAACCTTGAGAAGCGTGAGGATGAGATTGCCTCAATATGTGCCGTTGACCGCTACCAAGAGGAAGAGATACTTGAAGATGAGGTATCAGAAGAACTTGAGGAGGCGAAGAAAGAGTTTGATAACATTGAGGGAGTAACAGAAGAGTGAATAGTTAAAAGTTAAAAAATAAAAGTTAAAAGTTTAAAGTTCAAAATTATGAAGAAAAGTTTGTTTTTATTTGCCGCACTTCTAACATCGGGGTGTATGGTATTTGCTCAAAAATCCAATGTAAGCAAGGCAAGTAGCGCTTTGTATATGGATCCAGTTAATTATGACGAGGCCCGTGCCGCTATTGCGGAGGCTAAAGTTGATGAGACAACCGCCTCAGAACCAAAGACTTGGTATGTGGCAGGACGTATTGGTTACACACTTGCCAATAATGAGTGGAATAAGCGTTATTTGAATCAGACACCTGACGCTGATGTTCTTTACGCAGGATTGTCAGAGATGTATAACAACTACATTCAGGCTGACGCTCTTGACGGTAAGGTTCTTGATAAGAAGGGTAACCCTAAATATACACAGAGAAAGAATATAAAGGGTGATTTCAAGGAGATGCTTGTGGTCTATTACGCCACTGGAGTTACTTTGCTTCAGAACCGTTCATACGAGAAGTCATACGAGATACTTAATGACTATAACCTTATTGTGGATAATCCTATGTTTGAGGCAAAGGATAAAATTAAGATTGACTCTACATATAATGAGGTTAAGTATTACGCCGCCCTCTCTGCCCTCTATGGAGAGCAACCACAAAAAGCACTTGTATTGTTAAAGGAACTTACACAAAGCAACTACGCTGACAAACAGGGTGTTTATGAGCAGATTGCAAGCACATATAACGCATTAAATGACTCTGTTAACTATTTGAAAGCACTTCAAGATGGTTTGGAGGCTTATCCATCAAGTCAGTTCTTTATTGGCAGTCTTGTAAACTATTACCTCTCATCAGGAGATTACAAATCAGCATTGGAGTATGTTGACAAGGTGATAGCAAAAGACCCTACAAATCTTGAATATATTAATGTAAAAGCAGAACTTTTAATACAACTAAAACAGTTTGACAAGGCAAAAGAGGTGATTAATGCCGCTGTATCTCAAAGTGGAGAAAGCGCAAAATCTCTTTATATGCTTGGTAAATGCTGGACTATGGAGGGCGGTAGCATTCAAGATGAAGCATCGTTATTAGAGGATAACAACGCATATAACGCTGCAATGCTGAAATCTAAAGATTGTTACAGCAAGGCCTTAAAGTATTTTGAGGATGCAAAGAAACAAATGAAATCAGACGATGGCAATTATGAGGTTATGCTGCAAACAATGAAGACTTTGTATATGCAAACAAAGGGAGCAAGCAGCCCTGAATATCAGGCAATTGACGCTGAACTTAAAGTTATTCAGTAATCATATCCTTTTGCAAATATCTGTAAGTGCACAGTATTTGCATTTGCTATAATCCTTTTTAATGGGTTCCTCCATATTAATCATCTCTGACAAAATATTGTCAAGAATAGGGAGGAACTCATTATATTTTTCATCTGTCAGGTCTTTATCAGTCTCACCTCCTGGCTTGCCGAGTGCTCCTACACCATAAATCCTTAAATCCACAGCATTAAACGGCTCTTTAAAATTTTTGTCATTCTCTATCATATATCTGTAGAGAAACAACTGTCTTGCCGCCGCACCATCATCATTTCTTGGCTTGTCAGGTTTGAACACACATTTAACCTTACCTGTCTTATAGTCAAGAAGACGCAGATGTACTTTTTTGTCACCGGGGTGGGTAAAAGCATCTATGCGGTCTATAGAACCTTTAATTGTTATTGATTTATTTGCGAATAGTGTATTATTTTTATTTGAGTATTGTGCTTCGCATTTATATTCGCACTGTTTTAATGAAAATGGCGCAATTCTTATGTCTTCATCAAGAGTTGAGTTTATATAGTGCTTTATTACCTGTGCGTTAAGGTAATTTACGCCATTAAGTTCCTTATATGGTTCGGTATTATTATGGAAATAGAGCTCATTGAAGGCTCTTGTAATAGCATCGTCAATTTTATGCGGAGTTGATTTCAGAGTCCTTAGCATTTCCGCTGTAAACTCACTGCCGCCAAAATCTCTCTTCAATTCAGTGTAGAGAAGTTCCATCGCTTTATGAAATACGCTGCCAAAGTCACTCTCTTCCATAATCTCTGTAACCTCATCACTCTCTGATATACCTAAATATTGTTGCAGGTAGAAACGGAATGGGCAACTACAGTATGTGTTAAGGCTGCTTGGTGATAATTTTATAGTGCCGTTCAGTAGTTTTTGAGCAAAATCGGCAGGTTTCTGAATCTCAGAGTTCTCTTTTTCAATCTTAATATCACCTGTAATAACTTTGTTTGTTATGTTGGCGTTGTATATGTATTTCAACTGATTCAAATAACGGCTTGGCTCTCCGCTGCGCATATTGTCAGTACGGCTGTCTGATATAAGATATACATTCTCAGCGTGTGCCACCAAGCGGTAGAAGTTATATGCGTAAACGGCATCTTGATGCTCTGTTGTAGGTAATCCGTAACTTTTTCTTATATTGTATGGAATAATTGAGTTGCTTTTGCCGCTCTTGGGGAATATGCCCTCATTGAATGACAAGAACAGTATGTTCTTGAAAGAGAGGCATCTGGTTTCAAGAGTTCCCATAATCTGTAGTCCGCTAAGAGGCTCTCCCTTAAATGATACGCTCACTCCTGATATGGATTGCTTGATAATCTGCAACATACGTATCGGGGAGAGTTGACTTGCAATAAGAAAATCATCAAACAGTTGGTTTATTGTTCCAACAGATAGTTGCACTTGCTCAATACACTTCTTCTCATAATCATTGTCAGGGGTAACAAGTCTCAATATATTGGTTGTCTGTTGCAGTAACTCATCAACTTTAACTTTCTTGAATACCTCTGACACAATATTTATTGAAGACAATTTTTCAGATATGGCACTTGCCGGAACCATAATCTGGTTATTTCTTAGAATGTTGTCAATCACATCTGTAATATTATCCGCCGAAGTGCATAGGTGCTGAATATATGAGTGAGATAATATTGAGAGTACGTGTTTATGATAAAATTCCACCTCCCCCGATGTCTCAACAGCACTGTTCTGCAAAAGAAAATAGTTCTCTATGAACTCAACCACCGTTGTATGTGATATCGGATATCCCATTGTCACGTTAATTCTGCCGGCGTCATCTTTTTGCAGTGGCAACGCCATTAACATAGGAAGCAGCATATTCTCATCAAGTAGGACTATGGCCGTATCGGTGGAATTTGCATTTAATCTTCTAATAATCTTCTGAGCCTCAATAGTTTGAGCGGTCATAGAAGATGTTACTATGTTGTAAAAATGAGTGGTTTGCGGTAACGGTTCATAATCAACCTTCTCTTTGCTGTTAAAACGTCTTAGATTTTCATCTTTGAAAAAGTTGGCAAGATTATCCGGGTCTTCATTATATGGTTTGATATTATAGTCCCAATAAAAATCGGCCTTTGTTCCTAATGACTTGAACAGCGCTTTCTCAACATTGTCAAGAGCGTTGAACCCTACAAATACAATTTTGTCAAAGTCAGTGTTAATGTCACCCTTGCTCTCTTCAATAACAGAGCGGCACAGCATTCCTGGATATGCCAGTCCCTGCTCGCTTAAAATTTTCTTAAATTCCTGATATATAGGTAGAAGCAGATTCCAAGTGGATTTAAACTTGTGTATATGCTCCTTCTCTGAATAGTTGAAGAGTTCTTTAAGCACTTTAATCTGCTCATCATTCAAATATTCATCTGATGAATCCATCTGTTGTAGCTCATCAATATTCCTCAGCAGTTTGGCAGTATCTATAAGGTAATTGTCAATATCATTAAAATCACTAATCAGTGTCTGTCCAAACGGAATGAACTCTTCAAAATTCTCTGCCGTTTTTCCGTTTGCACTCATAACATTTGTATATGCTGTGTACAGATTGAAGATAAGTGTAAGTTGGTCAGCGCTTTTTAGTTTGCTGTACAGCTGGAAAATATCCTCAATCGTGGTAATTGCAGGCGTTATGAATGTTTTCGTAGCCACCTCTTTCAAGTACTCCCTGAAAAAGAGTCCGGCACGGCGGTTTGGGAACACAAAGCAGTAGTTGCTGATATCCTGCGTTATGAAGTGTTTTGCAAGTGATTTTAACATATTGCAAATATAAAAATAATTCAGTACAAATACTAAATTAGAACATATAAAACCGAAAGGAACGCCTGAAACCCCTCGGCAACACAAAAATAAATTTTGTTTTGCTCTCGGCTTGCACTAACTTTGCAGCGTTTATGATTTCAGTAGAGAATTTATCAGTAATATTCAGTGACCGTGCTTTGTTTGACAAAGTCTCATACGTGGTTAATGACAAAGACCGTATAGCCCTTGCCGGTAAGAACGGTGCAGGTAAGAGCACAATGCTCAAGATTATAGCGGGTCTGCAAACACCTACATCGGGGAGAGTGAACATACCGTCAGGATATACCATAGGATATTTACCGCAGACAATGATTCCTGCCGATGACACAACGGTTATTGACGAGGTTATGAAGGCGTTCAGTCATATTAATGAGATTGAGGCGGAGTTGGAGCGTAAGAATCAGGAACTATGTGAGCGGGAGGATTATGAGACTGAGAGTTATCAGAAACTTATTGATGATATAAGCATTTTGAATGAACGTCTTGCCATTATGGGCGGGCAGGATAAGACAGCGGCTGCGGAGAAGACTCTTATGGGTCTTGGTTTCCTGCGTTCAGACTTCAGTCGTCCCTCATCTGAGTTCAGCGGTGGCTGGCGTATGAGAATAGAACTTGCCAAGATTCTGCTGCAACATCCGTCACTTTTGTTGCTTGACGAGCCTACAAACCATCTTGACATTGAGTCAATAGGGTGGCTTGAAAACTTTATCGCAAACTATTCTGGCGCCGTTTTGCTTGTCTCCCACGACCGTGCTTTCCTTGATGCCGCCACAAACCGCACCATAGAGATATGTCTGGGTAAGATTTATGACTATAAAGCAAACTACAGCAAGTATGTGGAACTGCGTAAAGAACGCCGTGAGCAACAGATGCGTGCCTATCTTAACCAGCAGAAGGAGATTAAGGATACGGAGGAGTTTATTGAACGTTTCCGTTACAAAGCCACAAAATCTGTTCAGGTTCAGTCCAGAATAAAGGCTTTGGAGAAAATTGAGCGTATTGAGATAGATGAGGAGGATAACAGTGCTCTGCGTTTGAAGTTCCCGCCTGCACCACGTTCCGGTTCATATCCGGTTATAATGGAGGGTGTTGGTAAGAGTTTTGGCAGTCATAAGGTGTTTGACGGAGTGGAACTGACAATTGAGAGAGGTCAGAAGGTAGCCTTCGTGGGTAAAAACGGTGAGGGTAAGTCAACTCTTGTCAAATGTATAATGGGGGAGTTGGAGCATACAGGAGAACTAAAAATAGGGCATAATGTTAAGATTGGTTACTTCGCCCAGAACCAGGCATCGTTGCTTGATGAGACTCAGACTGTGTTTGAGACCATTGATAATGTTGCCGTAGGTGATATCAGAACAAAGATACGAGATATATTGGGTGCCTTTATGTTTGGTGGCGAGGCGTCAGACAAGAAGGTGAAGGTGCTATCTGGTGGTGAGCGTTCAAGGCTCGCAATGATAAAACTGCTACTTGAGCCGGTGAATCTGCTCATTCTTGACGAGCCTACGAATCACCTTGATATGATGAGTAAAGATGTTCTGAAACAGGCTATTAAGGAGTTTGACGGCACAGCCATAATTGTCTCCCACGACCGTGAGTTTCTTGATGGTCTGGTATCTATGGTATATGAGTTTGGTGGTGGGAAGGTAGTTCCTCACATAGGCGGCATCTATGATTTCCTTCAAGATAAGAAAATTGCCAATCTTCAGGAGTTGGAGAGAAATAAAACTCTTCAAAAGCCTATACAGTCACCACAAAAGAGTAACCCCGATGTCAAAAAAGAGCCTCAACTCTCATACGAGGAGCGTAAGGAGCAGCAACGCAGACAGCAGCGTGCCGACAAGGCGGTTGCTGAGATAGAGAAAAAGATTTCTGATAAGGAGGCTGAGATTAAGGCTTTGGAAGAGAAAATGGCGTCATCAAATTTTGACAACGCCATCTTTACTCAATATGCCACCCTCAAAAAAGAGATTGAAGCCTTAGAAACAGAATGGATGTATCTAGTTAAAAGTTAAAAAATAAAAGTTAACTTTTCACTGTTTTCATCCACCGCATCTTGAATATCCGCAGTTATTGCACTTCATACAGCCCTCTGTGAATGTGAGTGGCTGACCGCAGTGAGGACATTTCTGACCTGACTCTGTGCCATCAGGGATATATTTCTTAAGAGCGCGCTCAACACCCATCTTCCAGTTGTTGATTGACTCATTGTTAAGTTGCAGACTACCAACAAGTTTTACAATCTGGTCAATAGGCATACCATAACGTAGCACACCTGAAATCAGTTTTGCATAGTTCCAGAATTCAGGGTTGAATTTGTGTGACAGACCCTCAATTGTAATCTTGTAACCGTATTTGTTGGTAAATTGGAAGTCATAGGTCTTAACGCCAGTGTCTTCGTGTACGTTTCTTATGATTTTTCCCTTCTCAACTGATTTTGGAAGCATAAGTCCGTCCTCATCATCTACAAGACCGGTGAATATTTCGTATGGTTTACCATTCAAAAGACCTACAAAGGCAATCCACTTATCTTTGTTGTTTTGGAAACGGACAACGTCACAATCCAACTCTTTAGGACGCTTTGGAGTTATTTCAGGATAGCAGTTGCAAGGTTTTGACTCCTCTTTCTTGTTACTGTCAACAAGAACGCCTGTGCGTGAGCCGTCACGATATACAGTACAGCCCTTACATCCGCATTTCCAAGCCTCAATGTAGAGCTCGTTTACAAGTTCCTCAGAGACATCTGAAGGCAGGTTGATGGTGACGCTTATTGAGTGGTCAACCCATTTCTGTATTCTTCCCTGCATTCTTACCTTCTCAAGCCAGTCAACATCATTTGCGGTAGCCTTGAAGTATGGTGACTTAGCAACCATCTCATCAAGTTCCTCCTGAGAGTATTTTTTTGCGGTAGGGTATCCGTTAGCCTCCATCCAGGTTACAAACTTGTGGTGGAACACTATGAACTCCTCCCAAGAGTTTCCATCGGGGTCAACAAAATCAACGTGAGCCTGAATGTCATTAGGATTCACTTTTCTACGGCGTTTATATACAGGACGGAACACTGGCTCTATACCTGATGTTGTCTGAGACATAAGGCTTGTGGTGCCTGTAGGAGCAATTGTAAGACAGGCTATGTTACGGCGTCCATACTTCTTCATCTCCTCATAGAGTCCTGGGTCAGCCTCTTTCAGACGGTTTATGAATGGGTTCTTAGCCTCACGCTCAGTGTCATAAATCTCAAACGCGCCACGCTCCTTAGCCATATTAACAGATGAGCCGTAGCAGGCTATCGCAAGATTTTTTTGAATTTGTTCTGAGAAATCTGTAGCCTCTGGGGTTCCATAGCGTAGGTTTAGGGCGGCAATCATATCACCTTCAGCGGTAATGCCCACACCTGTACGACGACCCTTGATTGTTTTTGACTTGATTTTCTCCCAAAGTTCACGCTCTGTCTGCTTAATTGACTCTGATTCAGGGTCTGAGTTGATTTTTGCGAGAATCATATCAATCTTCTCCATCTCAAGGTCAATAATGTCATCCATTATGCGCTGAGCAAGAGCGGCGTGTGTCTTGAATAGTTCAAAGTTGAACTTTGCGTTTGGAGTGAATGGGTTCTCAACATAACTGTAGAGGTTAAGTGCTATAAGGCGGCAACTGTCATACGGACATAGTGGAATCTCTCCGCAAGGGTTTGTTGAAACGGTACGGTAACCAAGGTCTGCATAGCAGTCAGGAACTGACTCACGTGTAATTGTATCCCAGAAGAGTACTCCCGGCTCTGCTGATTTCCAAGCATTATGAACAATCTTCTTCCAAAGTTCCGTTGCGTTAATCTCCTTCTCAAACTGTGGTTTCTTAGCATTGATAGGGTATTGCTGCTTGTATGGTTTCCCGTCAATGACAGCCTTCATAAAGTCATCGTGGATTTTGACAGAAACATTTGCGCCTGTAACCTTGCCCTCTGTCATCTTAGCGTCAATAAATGACTCTGAATCAGGGTGCTTGATAGAGACGCTAAGCATTAGAGCACCACGACGTCCGTCCTGTGCCACCTCACGTGTTGAGTTTGAGTAACGCTCCATAAACGGAACAATACCTGTAGATGTAAGTGCTGAGTTCTTTACCGGAGAACCGTATGGGCGTATGTGAGATAGGTCGTGACCTACACCGCCACGACGTTTCATAAGTTGAACCTGCTCCTCATCAATCTTCATTACAGCACCGTATGAGTCTGATTCCTCATTAAATCCAATTACAAAGCAGTTTGAGAGTGAGGCAATCTGATAGTTGTTGCCAATACCTGTCATAGGGCCACCTTGAGGTATTATATATTTAAAGTGGTCAAACAGGTCAAAGAGTTGCTGCTCTGTGAGTGGGTTAGGGTACTTGTTTTCAATTCTGGCAATCTCTGATGCCAGACGATGATGCATATCTGCAGGTGTCTGCTCAAATATGTTCCCGAAAGAGTCTTTCAAGGCATACTTGTTAATCCAGACTTTGGCTGCAAGTTCGTCACCAAGGAAATATTCCGTGGTGGCTTTCATTGCCTCATCAAAGGAGTAAGTTCTTTGTTCCATAGTTTTTATTTATTTTAATGTTATATTGTTGTTTTCTTATGCAAACCTTCTATAATTTATAAAACATACTCACACCTTTGGGAACGCCCGTATATCCCTCGTATAATCACACAAAACTACGGAGACTCACAAAAATACGCCTACTCCGTAGGCTAACTGTTCGTGCCTTGTTTTGTATGTGATTCTACTTCGGGCGGCGTTATGGTGTTCGTATTGTTTTATAAATTTTTCACAGCATAAAAACAAGTTGCAAAAAATATGCTGCGATTGACTTTGCAAAACTATGGAACTTTTACAAATGAAACAACTTTTTATGAAGAAATTTTGATTGAAGTTATTAACAAAAAAAATATTTTGGAAATCAAAGTTTTCCAAAATATTTTTTAATTTATTGATTGTTAGGCGTTTAATTTTTTAACACCTCTCAAAAGTTTCCCAAATGTATTAGCGACCGCTATTTTTTACCATCTCTGAAATTTTATTATTCAAGACATCGTTGCTAATTAACTCCTCAAGATTCTTGTGAATTCTGTAGCACCAGAAGTGGTGTGGGTCTGACGGAATGTTAATGCGTTCATCATTCTCGTTAGCACGTCTTACATCACCGTCAATTGATAGCCAGTCTTGCAGTGGGAGGATAACCAGCATAGCAGGAGTGTAGAGGTGGCGGTTAAGCATCTGCTCACAAATCCAAGGCTCGCAGTTCTCCGGTGCGTCGCCCCAATTGCCAAGATAGTAGTTGTAATAACGCTGTGTAAGTCCGCGGTCCTCTTTCCACCATAGGCGTATAGGGGCCATATCGTGGGTTGATGTGGTGCAAACAGATAGGTATGGTATTTTATGGAGTTGTACAAACTCATCGTGCGGGTCTTTTGGCATACGCTCAATCTCAAGTGAGAGCATATAGAGGTTCTTCATAACCTCAGGAACGCAAGTTGGAATCATACCTAAATCCTCAGCACAGCACAACATATTGGTTGAATTAAGCAGTGACGGTAGTTTCTTCATAGCCTGTTCTCCCCAGAATTGATTGTGACGGTGATAGAAGAAATCATCATACAAGCGGTTCAGAGCCTGTTGGTCATTCCAACTGAGTTCTCTGAAAGAGTATGTGTTCTGCATTCCTATTCTTGGGTGGAACTTGCCTTTCTCGTGACAATCCTCAATAAAGAGTACCTCAGTGTAGAGACTCATTACGCCACCTTCAATCCATTTATAGTCATCTTCTGAAAGTCCTAATTTCTCAGCACTGTTATTGTTGAAGAATTTTTCAGCGGCTCTTTGGTTAGGGAAATCCTGACGGAAACGGTAGATACCTGCTGTAACTATCTCAAGGAATGTGTTCTTGACGAATTGTGCGTTATCTCCGAACATCTGAGAGAGCATATACTCACGAATGAACGGATGCGTCATTCTATGATACTCAAACCAAGTTCCATAACTGCAAATCTCTTGCTCTGTCATAGGCAGGGCGGGGTCAAATTGTCCGAGCAAACCTTGTACATCACCGCCATTCATTCTCCATATACGGAAGAAACCAAGAACGTGGTCAATACGATAGACTTTGAAGTAGGTCTCCATCTTCTTGAAACGCTTCATCCACCAACTGTAACCGTCCTCACTCATAGCCTGCCAGTTATATGTAGGGAATCCCCAGTTCTGACCTGTTGCGGAGAACGGGTCAGGTGGAGCGCCCGCCTGGCTGTCAAGATTGAAGAGTTGTGGGTCTGTCCAAGCCTCAACGCTCTCAGGACTTATGCCGATTGGGATATCGCCTTTTAAAACAACTCCGTGCTCACTTGCATACTGTGTTGCTGATAGTAGTTGCTTATGTGCTATAAATTGCAGGAATAGGTGTATTTTAAGTTTGTCACCATATTCTTTTGATTTAGATATGCTTGTATAGAACTCCTTGGCATATCGTGAGTTTGTCTCCCATTGTTTGAAATCTGATGTGCCGTACTCATCTCTAAGCAGACAAAAACAAGCGTATGGGTGAAGCCACTCTGCATTCTCTTTATCAAATGCTTTGAATTCAGCGCTTGCAAGCACCTGTTTGCCAACTTGCTTGAATATTAGGCGGAAATATTCCCACTTCTTAGCGCAAACCTCCTGGTACATAACGGTAGGACTTTGGTTGAACTCTGACTGAGCCTTGCGGAACTCTTCCATCTTGGCACTGTCAGCAAGTTCACCTATCTCAAACGGATTAATGTAGATAGGGTGCAGTCCCATTACAGAAATTGCACTGTACGGATATGAGTCTGCGTTTGTGCGGAAACGTGTGGTGTCATTGATTGGCAGAGTCTGAATAACTTTCTGACCGCTCTTGTTTGCCCAATCCACCATCTTCTTTATGTCAGAGAACTCTCCTATACCAAAACTCTCATTTGTGCGTAGTGAGAATATAGGTATTGCAACACCGGCACATTTGAAATCCCCGATGCCGTAACGCAAAACCTCATCTCGTATAACATTTATGCCTTCAATCCCGGCGGTTGACAAATAACGGTTCTCTCCCCATTCCCACGCTATCACCTTTTTTGTGTCACGCTCACAAACAACATATTTATACTCAATACGCTCTGGAAGTTTAGTGGGGTTTATGGCGGTCATCCACATAGGGTAGAAGTGGTCATTCAGAAGAACAACCTTGCTTTCGTCCCAGTTTCCCAACTCTTTGCAAGAACCAAGTATGCCAACGCATAGGTCCTGACTTATGTTTGGTGCTGATATTACAAAGCCAAGCACTTTTGCTGACCGTGGAAGCTTAATCTCAGGGTCAATAGGTTTGTGAAGAATAAGTCCTTCTGTAAACGCACCTGAGTAGTAGGTCTTGTCAACGCCGTTTACACGCCAGGTGTCATTGAATGTATGTGGAGCGTCTTTAATAAGAATGGCACGGCGGTTAGGTCCCCATTCTGTCCAGTAACGTTTGTCATCAGCAAGCACATAGTAGCGGTATGACAACTCTTTCATTACGTGGAAGTCAACTGTAGCCTCCCAGTTGCCATTCTCCTTATACTCCATTTTAACGGCCTTGGAGTAGAGATTGTTTCCAAGCTCAGGAGTGGAACCGCACACATACAGAGTCTCTCCCCAATTGGTATTGTAATTAACCTTAAATGTGACTTTCATAAATTTTATAGTATTTGGTAGTTATATTGTATTTATTATATTCTCTTTTTTTTTAATAATATGCTTTCTATTGGTAAAATTTATGAAAGTCATATCCTTTTTTTATGAGGCTTCGCCTCTTTTCGTGCTTCGCACGGCCCGCAGAAGCGGGCTTTCAATTGCAAATATAATATTATTTTTTTGAATATCTAAGCATTTGTTCTGTATATGATTCTGTATAGTCAAGCGTTACATCAGTTATGTTGCCGTCTGCATCTTTCACAAGGTGATAGACTGGGTTTACAAAGCCCTTGTAGGGTGCTATGTCAAGTTTTTTATGGCGTTCCAGCACCTCTCTATGAAGTGTGGCATCGGGGAGAATACCGTAGGTCTCAACCAAATTCTTGCCAGCCTCATAGTCACCTTCTGACTTAATGCGTTGAACCTCAGCAAGTAGTTCTCCAAACAGGGCTCGCATTTTGTCATAGTCATAGACTTCAAGGTAGTGCTTGCCATCTTTCTCCACCCATTTTAACGCTCCGTTGGCAGAGCCTTTCTCATATACCCACGATGCTATGAGTTGGCGGTTACGCATATGAGACTCCTCAACATTCTCACCAAGAGGAATGCGTATCAGTTGTGTCATCATTCCGTTAAGTATATAACGGTAATATGCCGGTTTGTAAGCCTCCATATCAGGCAGCAGACCTAACTCAACCATCTTGGGGTCTGCCATATAATATAGCCCGAAGAGGTCTGCGCGAGCCTCTTCCAGAGTGGCGCCAAAACTCTTCAGTGCGTCTTGAGACACTCCGTCAAGAAGTCTGCCGGAACCGTGACCAAGACATTCGTGAAGGTCAGTGTGCAATACGTCTGTAATGAAACCGTATTTGTTATATGCCTCAATATCCGCTGGGTGCAAGTAGAACTCTTCTGCAAATCCGTTGCCTTTTGATGCCTCTGAGTAGGCGTTCATTATGTTCTCAATGGTGACAGACTTGCTGCCATAGACCTGACGAATCCAATTTGCATTTGGCAGGTTTATGCCTATAGGTGTGGCGGGGTAGCAGTCTCCGGCAAGGAATGCGTTTGTAATAACTTTTGCAGATACGCCTTTCACCTCCGTTTTCTTAAAACGAGTGTCAACAGGGGAGTGGTCCTCAAACCATTGGGCGTTGGAACTTATAGTGTGAGTGCGCTGTGTGGCTTCAAGATTCTTGAAGTTTACTATTGACTCCCAACTTGCCTTAAGTCCCAATGCGTCTCCGTAAGTCTCTATAAAGCCGTTAACAAAATCAATGCGTGACTCTGTATCCTGAACCCACGCTATGGAGTATTCGTCAAATTTTTTCAGGTCTCCGGTAGTATAGAACTCAACCAACAGGTCAATTATATGCTTTTGAGCGTCATTCTCAGCAAATTGTTTGGCGTCATTCAGGTGTTTTACAATTACTGCTATATAATGTGAATAGAGACCACCGATTTTCCATACACGCTCTATAAGTCTGCCGTCAGCATCTTTCTCAAGGCGTGAGTTCATTCCGTATGAAATTGGTGCCGGGTCAGATGAATCAGCTATATCACCATAGAATTTCTCCGCTTCGGCGGTTGTGACACCTGAGTAGTAATTATTTGCAGATGAGGCTATTACATCTGCATCGGGGTCAAGATTAACACGCTTAGTGTCAACTGTGGGGTTAAAAATAGCATCTAAAATCTCAAATTCACACTCAATGCCGCACTGCTGCATAAGAGAGGTGAAATAGTCTCTTGAGAAATCTGGCGTGAACTTTAGTGTGGAGTAGTGGTGATGGATTCCGTTTGAGAACCATACTCTTTTAAGATATGTCTCAAACGCCTTGAACTCCGCTGTGTTACGCTCTCCGTCATATTGGGTGTATATGGTCTCCAGAATATGACGAATCTCCAGATTATATTTGTAGTTCTGGTCAAACAGAATGTCTCTGCCTGCGGCGGCAGCCTCTGTCAGATGATATATGAATAGTTTTTGCTGTAGTGTCAGTTGCTCAAAACCTGGTACTTTATATCGTAATATCTCAATGTCGGCAAAATGGTCAATGCTGTACTTGAATGATGTGTCCATCTTATCTACTCCTTGTTCTTTATATCTATATCTTCTGTCAGACTCCAAAGTTTTTTTTTTAGTGTGAAGGCATCGTATGTGAAATCGGGGCCATAATATTGATAAATGCCACTGAGATTTGGGTTTTCAGGGCTCAGATGGTCAAATATGAAACGTCTGCCGAAAGGGTCGTACTCAATTGACATAGTGGTGTTGGAACTATATTCAAACACAGCACGGCTCCCTTTTTTGTCTCCGCATTGGAATACATTATCACCTAAGACAAACTCATCGCCATTAATTTTCAGTGGCTCAATAACCTTTACCCGGCTTATGTCACGGTAAGTCTGATAACCTAATAACATATAGCCTTTTTTAATTGCGAATGCACTATAATATAAACAACCATACCAATTATTCGCATTGTAGTCGCCCTTATTGTCAGGCTTTTTGGCGTTTTTGCATACCATTTTCTTGACAATGCTTCTTGCGTTATGTTTTTTCTTATATATGAAGTATGTGTAGTACTCAAAAACTCCATCTTGTGTTCGGTTGTTCCACGATATTATACGCAGTTTGCCATCATCGCTCATAATGGAACCAACGTTATTATATGCTGAGACGTTTATTGCGTATGGGTCAATGTTTGTCTTCAGCAGAGAATCTATCTTTGCCTCAGTCTCATTAGCATACCCCGATGCCGCAAATAATAGAGTAGTTAATAATATTGCTATATTTTTCATTCGGTTATTCGGTGATTTGGTTATTCGGTGATTTGGTTATTCGGTGATTCGGTTATTCGGTTATTACTCGCTTTGCTCGTGATTAAGGGCTTGCACCTTAATTCGGTGAGGCGGAGCCTCACATATTAATTGTTAATTATTAATTATTAATTCTATAAAGTTTTTCTATCAAGTCTGCTCTTCCTATCTCTTTAAGTTTGCGTATTATGTTCCGCTTTTCATCTGGTTTGTACCAGAAGAAGAAACTGCGCTGGGCTTTTTTCTGCTCAATGGTACGCGCACATTTGACTGGTTCCATCGTGTATGGATTAAGTCCGGTGTAATACATCTCTGTAGAGAGCGTCATCGGGGTGGGCGTAAAGTCCTGAACCTGCTCTAAATGGAAATTCAGACTCTTTGTAGCCACTGCCATCTCAGCCATATCAACATCTGTGCAACCTGGATGTGATGAGATGAAATATGGTATCAACTGCTCACGCAATGCAAATTTAGTGTTTAATTCATTAAATAACGAATCAAACTGTATGAAATTTTCAAACGCAGGCTTTCTCATAAGGTTGAGAACTTTGTTTGATGTGTGCTCTGGTGCTACTTTCAGGCGCCCTGAAACGTGGTAACGGACAACTTCCTCAATATATTCCGGTGTAGCAAGGTCATAACGTATTCCACTGCCAATGGTAGCCTTTTTCACTCCTTCAACCTTGCGTACAGACCTGTATAAATCAATAAGAGGGGAGTGGTCTCTGTTTAAATTAGAGCAGATGGCAGGGTGCAGGCAAGAGGGTTTGGAACACTTTCGGCAAACTTCAAGATTCTTTCCTGTGAGGCGGTACATATTTGCCGATGGACCTCCCAAATCACTAATATAGCCCTTGAAATCCTTGTCAGAGACAATTTGACGTACTTCTCTTAGTATGGACTCTTTTGACCGGGACACTATATGTTTTCCCTGATGAGCCGATATAGTGCAGAATGAACAGCCGCCAAAGCACCCACGATGCATAGTTATGGAATATTTTATCATATCAAAGGCAGGAATTCGCTTGCCTTTATATCGTGGATGCGGCTGCCTTGTATAAGGCAGGTCATATATTGCGTCAAGTTCTTCTGTAGTGAGAGGCGGGAATGCGGGGTTGCATACTACCATCTTGTTCCCAACACGCTGTCCAAGTTGTGCTGTAGGTGCCATCTTGTTTGACTCGGTCTCAAAAATCTTGAAGTTCTGAGCCTCGGCACGTTTGCTCTCCAAACATTTTGAATGAGGCGCTAATTCTATGTCAACTTGTTGTATGTCACTAAGATATGCGGTTTGATTTATATCTTTGATTGATGCAAAATCATCTCCGCTTTTTAGTCGCCGCACAAGTGTTCGCATAGGCTTCTCTCCCATTCCGCAAACTAACAAATCAGCCCTCGATGTAACAAGAATACTCTCACGCAGTTTATCATCCCAATAGTCATAATGTGTAAAACGGCGTTGAGATGCCTCTATACCCCCGATGACAATAGGTGTTGAAGGGTAGAGTTCTTTTAGAATGTGGCAATAAACATCTGTAGCACGGTCTGGGCGGAACCCCGACTTGCCATCAATGGAGTAGGCGTCATCACTTCTCAGACGTTTTGCCGCCGTATAGTGGTTCACCATTGAGTCCATAGCACCTGCCGTAACTGCAAAAAACATACGTGGAGCGCCTAATTTGCGGAAATCACGTAGGTCATCACGCCAATTTGGTTGTGGCACAACCGCCACCTTCAATCCCTCTGCCTCAAGAACACGTGCTATTACAGCCGCACCAAAGGCAGGGTGGTCTATGTATGCGTCTCCCGTAAAGATTATCACATCAAGATAATCCCAGCCTAATGCGGCTACTTCTTTTGCTGTAGTGGGAAGAAACATAATAAATTGAAAGTTATTTCTGCTTTATTTTAATAATTCTTGATATCTCTTATCATCATTCAGCAGGTCAATTGCCTGTTTCACCTCTTTGTCGTGCTTGACGCTGTATGCCGCTGTTCCCGCCTCATAGTAATATCTTGATATAACTTCTGATGCAAGAGCCTCACAAATCTCATTTTTAGCGGAGTCCATTTCTACTGGAATATTGTGCTCTAATGCGGTCTCAAGGCTGTCAAACAGTGCTTTGTTCTGTTCATACACACCTTCATATTTTGCCGCGTCAGTGAAATCCTTAAGAAAATCCTTGGTTGATATTTTGTATGAGAACTTGCTGTCAATCACATATTGTTTGAAATCCTGGTACTCATCTTCAGTAATCTCAAACTCCGTAGCGGCAGGAATCTCCTTGTTGTTATAGTGGTACTTTGTAGCCCAGTCAAATACACGGTTCTCAAGAATGAGGGTGTAGGTAATCACCTTGCCGGTATCTGAGTCAAGTTTAACATCGGGCATAATGCCACGACCGTCTCTTACCGTGCGCCCGTTCCTTGTCTTGAACTCATTTGTGAGAGAGTCTGGAATCTCTCCGTTTTTCTCACCATCTTTAGTTGTGTAGTTGATTTTTTGAATGCAACGCCCGCTTGGAGTGTAGTATTTTGCTACCGTAACCTTAAGTTTACCACCATAGGGCAGTGCCACAGTCTGCTGAACCAATCCCTTTCCGTAGGTGCGTTGCCCCATAATAACGGCACGGTCCTCCTCTTGCAAGGCTCCGCTCACAATCTCACTCGCACTTGCACTGTTGCCATTCACAAGAACAACTATAGGTATCTCAGTATCAATAGGTTGATATGCTGTTTTATGAACATTGCCTACTTTTCCGCCCTTTACCTTTGTTGTAACAATAGTCTTTCCTTTAGGCATAAAAAGGTTGCAGATATTGGTAGCCTCAGTGAGAATACCGCCTGGGTTGTCTCTCAAATCAAGAATAAGAGCCTTGATACCTTGCTCCTTCAGACCTACAAACGCCTTTTTTAGTTCATCTGAACTCTTATCATAAAATGAGGTAAGGCTAATCATTCCTATGCTGTCCGCCACTATTCCACTATATCTTATAGGGCTGAGAGCAATCTTGTCTCTCTGAATCTCAATCTTCAGAGGCTTTTTCTCCCCGTATCTCTTTATTTTAACAGTTGCTGATGTGCCAGGCATACCCCGTAGAGCGGTACTTGCATCTACAGGTTTCTTTTTAATCATACTCTTACCGTCAATTTCAAGAATAATGTCGCCGGCTTGCAGTCCGTATTTATGAGCGGGACGTCCTTCATAAATCTGATTTATGGCTATACTGTCTCCCTTTACCCCGATAAGCGCCCCGATGCCTCCGTATTCACCCGTGGTCATAAGTTTGAAATCCTTCTCTTTGTCCTCTGGAATGTAAGTGGTGTACGGGTCAAGTTTGTTAAGCATACCGTTAATGCCAGCCATAACAATCTTTTCAGTGGGTATTGTATCTACATAGTTGATATACAACTCTTTATAAATAGAGTTGAATATATCCAGATTTTTTGATACATCTTCAAGTGTCTCCGCTGCCGCAAAACCTGAAATAAGCAGAGAAGAGGTAAAAATAGCAAACAGACGCTTCATTGTTAGTAAATTTTTAGAGTAGCGAGTTAAGAATAAAAAAACGGACATCGCAGTAATTGCGGTATCCGTTTTGTTTGCGCTCCCTCTTGGACTTGAACCAAGGACCCTCTGATTAACAGTCAGATGCTCTAAC
>JAKSOA010000021.1 GCA_024405875.1 Paludibacteraceae bacterium | reverse complement strand
TTTTATAATAATGTAGAAAAATATATGTGTTTATGAATATTAAAATTGGTTTTGGATATGATGTGCACCGCTTTGCCGCAGATAGAGAGTTGTGGCTTGGCGGTGTTAAAATACCCTATACAGCGGGGCTTTTAGGTCATTCTGACGCTGATGTACTGATACACTCCATCTGTGACGCTCTGCTTGGTGCGGCATCGCTCCGTGACATAGGTTACAACTTCCCTGACACAGACAACACATACAAAAACATTGACAGTAAAATACTACTCAAACGCACAATTGACCTCGTGCGTTCAAAGGGTTGGGAACTCTCAAACATAGACGCCACAGTCTGTGCGGAGCAACCGAAACTGAACCCGCATATAGAGCAGATGCGTCAAACCCTTGCTTCGGTGCTCTCCACTGACATTGACAATGTCTCAATTAAAGCCACCACCACTGAGAAATTAGGCTTTACAGGACGCAAAGAGGGCATCTCCGCCTACGCAGTAGTTCTTATTCAAAAATAGACACTTTTTGGTGTATATTTTAGAAAAAGAGTTATCTTTGCACTTTGTTAGAAAAATTTTAGTTTTATGAAGAAGACTGTTTTCTTATTAGCCGCCATTCTGGTAGGTTTTTGCTCAAGTTATGCTGATGACAGACCTATAGCGTTTACTAAGTTACCAGCCGCCGCACAGGCATTTGTACACAAATATTTTCCAGCAAGTGCAAATCAAGCATTCCAAAACCCTATAGTAACAAAAGAGATAGAGTGGTTTGATGAAGACCCTTATACAGTTATGTTCCTCACAGGAGATAAGGTTACATTTACATCAAAAGGTGCTTGGAAAGAGTTTGACGGACGCACCGTCCCAGTTCCTGAAGAGATAATTCCAGCCAACATAAAGGCTTGGGTTGCACAGAGTTATCCTGGCGCACAAATTATTAAGATTGACAAGGATTCCCGTGACATTGAGATAAAACTAAGTAATATGATTGAAGCCAAGTTTGACCTCAAGGGCAATATTATGGAAATTGACATTGATGATTAAACTCAATTATGAATATATCTTTCAATTGGTTAAAACAGTATATTGATTTAAGTCTTGACGCTGAGGAGACAGCAAAGAAACTTACATCTTTAGGGCTTGAAGTAGGCACTGTAGAGAGTGTTGAGAGCATTAAAGGCGGACTTGAGGGTCTGGTAGTGGCAAAAGTTGTTGAATGTGTTGAGCACCCTGACTCTGACCACCTGCACATCACTAAGGTTGACAACGGGAGCGGAGAACTCATTCAGGTTGTCTGCGGAGCGCCAAACTGCCGTGCCGGTCTCAAGACCATTATGGCTACGCTGAATACAAAACTCTACGATGGCGACAAGGAGTTTGTGATTAAAAAGTCAAAAATCCGTGGTGTGGAGTCATTCGGTATGCTCTGTGCCGAAGATGAGATTGGTATAGGGGCAAGCCACGATGGCATAATAGAACTGCCCGAAGATGCCGTTATAGGAACCCCCGCAAAAGATTATTATAAGATTGAGAATGACACTCTTATAGAGGTGGACATAACACCAAACCGTTCTGACGCAATATCCCACATTGGTTGCGCCCGTGACCTCGCGGCAGCGACAGGCAAGCAGGTCAAGTGGCCAAGCGTTGACGCATTCAAGGTTGATGACAACTCACGCCCCATCAAGGTTACAGTCGCAAACAACGAGGCTTGTCCAAGATATAGCGGCGTATCAATTTCAGGGGTCACGGTAAAAGAGTCTCCTGACTGGTTAAAGAAGAGACTGACCTCCATCGGGGTACGTCCTATTAACAATATAGTAGATGTTACCAATTTCATAATCAATGAGATAGGACAACCACTCCACTCTTTTGACGCAGATAAGATTAAAGGTGATGAGATTCGTGTGCAGACTGTGGCATCGGGGACAAAATTCACTACTCTTGATGAGACTGAACGCACACTCACAGACACTGACCTTATGATTTGTAACGCTCAAGAGCCTATGTGTATAGCAGGTGTGTTCGGAGGTCTGGAGTCAGGTGTTACAGACGGCACTAAGAATGTCTTTATTGAGAGCGCATATTTCAATCCTGTATGGGTTAGAAAGACGGCCCGCCGTCAAGGTCTGAACACTGACGCATCGTTCCGTTATGAGCGTGGCTGTGACCCTAACATAACCATTTACGCTCTTAAACGTGCGGCACTTCTTATACAAGAGGTTGCAGGCGGCAAGATTTCAAGTGATATTGTGGACATCTACCCTAACCCAATTGAGGATAGCAAGGTTGAAATTACATTTGATAAGATTAACAGTCTCATAGGTAAAGAGATAGACAAGAATACAATAAAGTCAATACTCAGCGGTCTTGAAATTAGGATTGCAAGCGAGACAGCGGAAGGTATGACACTTCTGGTACCCCCATACCGTGCCGATGTGAAACGTGATGTAGATGTTATTGAGGATATTCTGAGAGTCTATGGGTATAACAATGTTATGCCAGGGGAATCACTTAAAGCATCAGTAAGTTACTCATCTTTCCCCGATTCCATAAAATTGCAAAACAGTGTGGCACGCCACCTTACAGGTGCCGGATTCAGTGAGATTCTTAACAACTCTCTTACAAAAATTTCCTACTATAACGGGCTCACCTCATTCCCTGTTGAGAATGCCGTAAAGATAATGAACCCACTCGGCTCTGACCTTAGCGTTATGCGTCAGACACTGCTGTTCGGCGGTCTGGAGAGCATTTCACGCAACCGTAACCGTAAGCGTACCAACCTTAAGTTCTATGAGTTTGGCGAGTGCTACCACTATAATAAGGATAAAATTAATCCTGAAAATCCATTAGCGCCATACTCTGAGGAGTTACATCTTGGTATGTGGCTGAGCGGAAACCGCTATGAGCAGAGTTGGACAGACAGTGAGCGCCCGCTAACATTCTTTGACCTTAAGGCACACGTACTTAACTGCCTGCGTCGTCTGGGCATCAAGAGTGAGACATTTGTGGCAAAACCGTTTGAGAGCGACATTTACTCACAGGCAATAAAGATAGAGACTCGTAGCGGACAAACTCTTGTGGAACTTGGCATCGTGGCAAAAAGAGAGTTGAAAAACTTTGATATTGACGCCGATGTCTTTTATGCGGACTTCCTCTGGAACAAGATTCTGCGTCAGATTAAGAGCAACACTATAACTTACTCTGACCTGCCTAAGTTCCCTGAAGTTAAACGTGACCTCGCCCTGCTGCTTGACAAGGGTGTTGAATTTGAGCAGATAGAGAGCATAGCATATCAAATTGAGCGCAAACTGCTTAAAAAAGTAGTATTGTTTGATGTCTATGAAGGAAAGAATATTGAGGCTGGCAAAAAGTCATATGCGGTAAACTTCACCCTGCAAGATGCGGAGAAGACACTTGAAGACAAGCAGATTGATAACATTATGCAACGCCTTATGAAAGCGTTCACAGAAAAACTTGGAGCAACGATAAGATAGTAAAATTAGTGGACAGTGGATAGTGGACAGTGGACAATAAACACTGTCAACTGTCAATTGTCAACTGTCAATTAAATAATTATGGGAAGAGCATTTGAATACAGAAAAGCTACAAAGCTGAAACGCTGGGGAAATATGGCCCGCGTATTTACAAAACTTGGTAAACAAATCACTATTGCGGCACGTGAAGGCGGCGGTGACCCTGACTTGAACCCAAGACTTAGGGTACTTTGCCAACAGGCTAAGAAAGAGAATATGCCTAAGGAGAATGTTGAGCGTGCAATCAAGAAAGCCTTTTCAAAAGATGAGGCTGATTACAAGGAACTTAACTATGAAGGCTACGGTCCTCACGGAATAGCCATCTTTGTAGAGACAGCGACAGACAACAATATGCGTACGGTGGCAAACATACGCAGTTACTTTACAAAGCACGGCGGCTCACTTGGAACACAAGGCTGTCTGCAATTCCTCTTTGACCACAAGTGCATATTCAATGTAACTCCAAAAGAGGGCATATCAATGGATGACCTTGAACTTGAGCTTATTGATTTTGGTGTTGAGGAGATTGACACAGATGAGAACGGAAACCTTATAATCTGCGGTGATTTCCAAAGTTATTCAGGCATTCAAAAATATCTTGAGGAGAACGGTTTTGAGATTAACAGCGCTGAATTTGAGCGTATTCCTAATGACTATAAGAGCGTCACACCAGAGCAACGTGAGTCAGTTCAAAAACTCATAGATAAGATAGAGGAAGACGACGACGTTCAGAACGTCTATACCAATATGGCTCCGGAAGAGTAATTTATTGAGTCTTCTCTACTCTGCCGCTGTTCCTGTTTACAAAATCTTTCCAGGATTTATAGTGCACCGCCTTAGTGACAGGCACGCTAAGTTGAAGATAGTGGCAATATGCGGCCGCTAAGGCATCTGTGGCATCAAGTTTGACGTTCATACGGTCATCATTTATATTCAGGAACCGGGCAAGCATACCTGCCACCTGCTCCTTACTGGCGGCACCGTTTCCTGTAATTGCCATCTTTATCTTTAGAGGAGGATATTCTGTTACGTTAAGTCCCTTGCTTATTGCCACGGCGATGGCAACCCCCTGTGCCCTGCCAAGTTTTAGCATTGATTGCACGTTTTTTCCAAAGAACGGGGCTTCAATTGCAAGTTCCTGTGGCTGATAGGCGTCAATCACCTCTGTTACGTGTATGAAAATCTTTGACAGCTTCTCATAGTGAGTCTTGCAATCCTTAAAATCTATGGTGGACATAGCAATAAGAGAGGCTTTTCCACTTAAAACCTCTATTAATCCAAGCCCCATTACCGTGGTGCCGGGGTCAATCCCCAATATCTTACAATTATGCATCAATTTACTCCCCACATAAGTTTATTACGTAGGGTTTGAAAGTATGTATGCCCTTTGCGTTTCGCCACATAAACAGAGAACGGCGCTTTTGAAATTTTGATTTTAGAACCTGTCTTGCAGTGGTATGAACGTCCGTCAAGTGAAATCAAAAAGTTATCACTCCTACCATCAACCTCAAGTTCCATCACCTTATCATCAGGGATTACAATAGGACGCTGGTTAAGTGAGTGAGGTGCAACAGGAGCAAGCAGAATATCTTTACTCTCAGGTTCTAAGATGGAAGCTCCCACGCTCATAGCGTATGCGGTAGAGCCTGTAGGCGTGGATATGACAAGGCCGTCTGACTTATAGGTACACAGAAACTCTCCATTAACATACGCACTAACCTTTATCATTGACGATGTCTCTGTTTTAAGAACCGCAATCTCATTAAGAGCAATGCACTGCCCTGGGTCTGTTACCTGTCCTATAGGCTGAATCATAAGTTGTGAGCGGCACTCAGTTGAGAACCCGTTTTTTAGAATATCCTCAATGCCTGCGGTAATCTCACCACCGCTTATATCAACAAGGAATCCCAAATTTCCAAGATTTATGCCAAGAATGGGCAACTCAATAGCACCGACAGCCTGAGCAGTCTTTAGGAAAGTACCGTCACCTCCAAGGCTCAACACCATATCAACATTTAATAAATCCTTGTCACTCAGTATTTTACAATTCTCTACAACTTTACTATCCTGTGACGCTATGAAAGCGGAGACCTTTGGTGCAAGGTATATGGTTATATTGTGTTTCCTGAGCGTTTGGAAAAGTTCATCAGCCGCTTTTGTAAAGCCAGGTTTCATAATACTCCCGTAAACAGCCACACTCTTGATTTGTGAATAACTTTCTGCCATAAATTCTGAGTTTTTACGCAATATATTTGTAAATTTGTCCGTTAATATATTTGCTACGCAAAGTAAGCGATTTTTTCTTAAAAAATGACAAAGTTAAGCGTAAATATAAACAAAGTGGCAACCCTGCGTAACGCAAGAGGCGGTAATGTGCCTAATGTGCTGCAAGTTGCGCTTGATTGTGAGAAGTTTGGCGCTGAGGGTATTACCGTTCACCCCCGCCCCGATGAGCGTCACATCAGGTACTCAGACGTACGTGAACTGAAGCGTAACATAACCACTGAGTTCAACATAGAGGGTTACCCTTGCAAATCATTCATTGATTTGGTGTTAGAGGTTAAACCAACGCAGGTGACACTTGTCCCGGACCCACCGGAGGCGCTTACATCAAATGCCGGATGGGACACAATAAAGAACAAGGAGTTCCTTACTGAGATTGTAAAAGAGTTCCAAAACGCAGGCATACGCACATCTATTTTCACCGATACACGTCGTGAGATAATTGAGGCTGCCGCTAAGACTGGGACAAACCGTATAGAACTATATACAGAGCCATACGCAAGTGCCTATCTTAACGGAAGAGAGGCTGCTGTCAAGAATTTTGCGGAAGCCGCAAAGGTGGCATCGGGGTGCGGACTTGAAGTAAACGCAGGGCATGATTTAAGCCTTGTAAACCTTGCTTGGTTTGCACAGAATGTAAAACCGCTTGCAGAGGTATCCATAGGACACGCGTTAATTTCAGACGCACTATATTTAGGATTAAAAGAGACTATTAAACAATACTTAAACCAATTAACTTAGTGGACAGTGGAGAGTGGACAGTGGACAATGAATTATCACTATCAACTGTCAACTATCAACTGTCAACTGTCAACTATCTATATTATGTTACTACAAATCATTACCGACACTCTGTCACAGACGGCAGACACTCTTGCAACCGCAGTAGCACAAGAGGCTCCGCAAGTTGTTGAAATGAACTACCTTGATATGGCTATGAAAGGTGGTCCTGTTATTATGATACCGCTTCTTCTGCTCTCAATAATAGCCGTATATATCTTTATTGAGAGGCTTGTGGTTATTCACAAGGCATCAAAAGAGGATAAGGACTTTATGGACCGCATAAAAGACTATATCACAGATGGCAAGATAGAGGCAGCCACCACCCTATGCCAAAGCGTCAACACTCCTTCATCAAGAATGATTGAGAAGGGAATCTCACGTTTGGGCAAGCCAATGAATGATGTCCTGGTAGCCATTGAGAACGTGGGTAACATTGAGACCAACAAACTTGAGAAGGGATTCACAATGCTTGCCACAATTTCCGGAGGAGCCCCTATGCTCGGATTCCTTGGAACAGTGATTGGTATGGTACAGGCTTTCTTTGATATGGCTAACGCTGGAAATAATGTTGATATAACAGTGCTCTCAAACGGTATCTACACCGCTATGATTACAACAGTGGCTGGTCTTATCGTGGGTATCGTGGCATACTTCGCATACAACTATCTGGTTTCAAAACTTGACAATGTGGTTCAAAAGATGGAACTGAAGACAATGGAGTTTATGGATCTTCTTAACGAACCTATGTAATATGGCAATTAAGAGAAGAAATAAGGTAAACGCATCATTCAGTATGTCATCAATGACAGACTTGGTGTTCCTGCTGCTGGTTTTCTTTATGATAACATCAACTGTTGTAACGCCGAGTGCCATAAAACTGTTACTTCCAAAGAGCAGCAGTCAGGCGGCGGCAAAACCTATCACAAGGGTTTTCATTGATGAGCAGATAAACTTTTATGTAGCCACAGGCAAGGATAAGGAGCGTCAGGTTATGTTTGAGGAGATAGAGCCGTTCCTGCAAAGCGTTGTGGCAGAAGAGCCTGAAATGTACATAGCACTTTACGCTGATGAGAATGTCCCCTATAGAGAGGTAGTACGCGTACTTGACATAGCAAACAAAAACAAGTTCAAACTGGTTATTGCTACAAGGCCGGCAAAGAATGAATAACAAGAAAGACAATAGAGGTAAGGCTTACGGAGTGGTTGGAACAGTTCTTGTCCACCTGCTTCTTTTGCTTGCCATATACTTCTTCGGGCTTAGCAGCGTTATTCCACCCGAAGAGGACGGAATAACTATTAATTACGGCGATGGTTACACAGGAGAGGGACTGTTTGAGCCGGCACCTTTAAGTGACATTCAGCAAGAACTTGACCAGACATCATCAGAAGAGGCGTCTGTGCCAGATATTTCATCGCCGTCAAACCAGGAGATGGTGGCACAGGAGACAGAAGAGTCTATTGAGGTTAAGAGGCAAAGAGAGGCTGAACGCAAAAAGGAGCAGGAGAGACTTGCCGAAGAGAGACGCCAACGTCAGATAGAACTGGAGAAACGTCGTCAGGAGGAAGAGGCTCGCAAGGCATTGGAGGCAAGAGCACAAAAGGCATCATCCACAACTAAAAACGCCTTTAAGGGATTTGGCGGAACAGGTTCAGATGAGACCGCTAAAGGTCAGGGAATAGCAGGCGGACAAGGAAACCAAGGAAGTGTTAGCGGCTCTGTTGACGGAATAAGTTACAGCCTTGGCGGGCGTAAGGCGTTAAACCCTCAAAAGCCACCGTATAATCAGAATATTGACGGCTATATAGTGGTTGAGATTGAGGTGAATCCGCAAGGCAAGGTCATCAGCGCTCGTGCCGGGGCAAAAGGCACTACCATAGGTGACGCCACTATGCGTAAATTAGCGGAGCAAACCGCATTCAAGACAAAATTCACCGGAACCACTGAGAATAACATTCAAGTGGGAACCATAACTTATAAATACTTATTAAATTAATGGGACAAGGAACAAGTGAAAAATGAAAAGTGATTTCTCCTTTCTCATTTATCAAGTAGATTATGAACGATTCAAGGTATATTATGCGTGGCGTGTCCGCATCAAAAGAAGACGTGCATAACGCCATTAAGAACATTGACAAGGGACTTTACCCAAAGGCATTCTGTAAAATAATCCCTGACATTTTGGGTGGAGACCCGGAGTATTGCAACATTATGCACGCTGATGGGGCTGGCACAAAATCATCGCTCGCCTACCTCTATTGGAAAGAGACGGGAGACCTATCCGTTTGGAAAGGCATTGCCCAAGATGCTCTTATAATGAACATTGATGACCTTATCTGCGTAGGTGCGGTTGATAACATTTTGGTATCCTCTACCATAGGCAGAAACAAACTGTTAGTACCAGGAGAGGTTATCTCCGCCATAATAAACGGCACAGATGAGTTGCTTGCAGAACTGCGTGAAATGGGTATAGGTGTATATGCCACAGGTGGCGAGACTGCCGATGTAGGTGATTTAGTGCGTACCATAATTGTAGATAGCACTGTAACCTGCCGTATGAAACGCTCCGATGTCATAAACAACGCTAACATAAAGGCTGGTGATGTAATCGTGGGGCTTGCATCGTATGGAAAGGCAACGTATGAGAAGGAGTACAACGGCGGTATGGGAAGTAACGGTCTTACATCCGCCCGCCACGATGTATTTGCAAAGTATCTTGCACAGAAATATCCTGAAAGTTATGATGCCGCTGTACCCGATGAGTTAGTCTATTCAGGCGGTTTGAAACTTACAGACAGCGTAAAGGATTCGCCTCTTGACGCCGGAAAGTTGGTTCTCTCCCCTACCCGTACATACGCACCTGTAGTCAAGAAACTGCTTGATGTTATGCGTAAGGATATTCACGGAATGGTTCACTGCTCAGGCGGAGCACAAACCAAGGTACTGCACTTTGTGGAGAACGTACACGTTATTAAGGATAACCTGTTCCCTGTTCCTCCACTGTTCAAGACTATTAAGGAGCAAAGCGGCACAGATTGGGCTGAGATGTACAAGGTGTTTAATATGGGACACCGTCTTGAGGTTTACCTTGATGCAGAGAATGCACAAAAAGTTATAGATGTGGCACAGTCATTTGGCATTGACGCACAAATCATTGGCAGAGTTGAAGCCTCAGACCATACACATTTAACAATTAACAGTGAGTTTGGAACATTTAAATACTAGTGGACAGTGAACTTAATGAGTGGACAGTGGATAGTGGACAGTGGACAGTGCTCCCATCCCGTCATCTTGAGCGTAGCGAAAGATCTTTCAACTGTCAACTGAATTTTTATGAACAACAGTATTCTAAATAGAATTGAAGGTGTTGTATCCAGATTTGAGGAGGTATCAACGCTTATTACTGACCCTGGGGTTATTGCAGACCAAAAAAGGTATGCAAAACTTACCAAGGAGTATAAGGATTTGAGTGCCTTGATGAAGGTTAGAGATAAGTATATACAATGTTTAAATAGCATTGATGAAGCAAAGCAAATACTTGACAATGAGCAAGATATTGAGATGCGTGAGATGGCTAAGGATGAACTTGCAGAACTTGAGCCACAAGTAGCAACTCTGGAAGAGGAAATCAAGTTGTTGCTTATTCCTGCTGACCCTGAGGACGGTAAGAATGTTGTAATGGAGATTCGTGGCGGAACTGGTGGTGATGAGGCTGCTCTATTTGCTGGCGATTTGTATAAAATGTACTGCAAGTATTGTGAAAGCAAGGGTTGGAGCGTACAGGTGAGCAGTTGCACTGAGGGTGCCGTAGGTGGATTTAAAGAGATTATATTTAATGTATCAGGTGAAGGTGTTTATGGCATACTGAAATATGAATCAGGCGTGCACCGTGTTCAGCGTGTGCCGGCAACTGAAACCCAAGGGCGTGTACATACATCGGCGGCTACAGTGGCTGTACTGCCTGAAGCCGATGAATTTGAGGTACATATAAATGAGGGGGAGATTAAGTGGGATACTTTCCGTAGCAGTGGTGCTGGCGGTCAGAATGTAAACAAGGTGGAATCTGGTGTAAGACTCAGATATATGTGGAAAAATCCTGTAAACGGCAATGTGGAGGAGATTCTTATTGAGTGTACAGAGACAAGAGACCAGCCAAAGAACAGAGAGAGGGCTTTATCACGCTTACGCACAATGATTTATGACCGAGAGCATCAGAAATACATTGATGATATAGCATCAAGGCGTAAGACTATGGTCTCAACTGGTGACCGTAGTGCAAAAATCAGAACATACAACTTCCCGCAAGGAAGAATTACTGACCATAGAATAGGATATACAATTTATAACCTTGACGCATTTATGAACGGCGATATTCAGGACTGCATAGACCACCTGATTGTTGCTGAGAATGCGGAGAGACTTAAAGAGAGTGAGTTATGACACGAGAGCAATTATTTGAGAACATTAAGAGGAAAAAATCTTTCCTTTGTGTGGGACTGGATACTGACATTCAGAAAATCCCTGAGTTTTTATTTGATGAAGAGGACGCAATGTTCCGTTTCAACAAGGCGATTATTGACGCAACGGCTGACCTTTGCGTGGCTTATAAACCTAATATTGCTTTTTATGAGAGTATGGGATTGGAAGGATGGGACGTACTTGAACGCACTGTTGAATACATTAGAACAAACTATCCTGACCAATTCATTATTGCTGATGCAAAGCGTGGCGATATAGGCAACACGTCTGCTATGTATGCCCGTGCATTCTTTGGAAATATGGATTTTGACAGCGTAACTGTGGCTCCTTATATGGGAGAGGACAGTGTGTCACCGTTCCTCACATACGAGGGCAAATGGGTTACACTGCTTGCTCTTACATCTAACAAGGGTGCATTTGACTTCCAATTTATGGAAGATAAGGAGTCAGGCAAGAGACTATTTGAAAAGGTGCTTGAAACCTCACAGAAATGGGGCAACGCAGACAATATGATGTATGTGGTAGGTGCCACAAAGGCTGATATGCTTAAAGATATCAGGGCTATAATTCCAGACCACTTCCTGCTTGTTCCAGGTATCGGGGCTCAAGGCGGAAGCCTGCAAGAGGTTGCAAATAATGGTATGAACAGTCAATGCGGTCTGCTTGTAAACTCTTCAAGAGCAATTATCTACGCCTCTGACGGCGAGGACTTTGCAGAGAAAGCAAGAGAAGCGGCAAAGAAGGTGCAACAAGAAATGGAGAATTTATTAGCGGATAGTGGTCTTAATTAGTGGACAGTGGATAGTGGACAGTGGACAATGATTACTATACGCTGTCAACTGTCAATTGTCAACTGTCAACTTGTATGTTGTTTTATGAACAAAAAGAAAATAATCAACGACCCCGTTTTCGGGTTTATAACATTGCCATCAGATTTCATTTATGATTTGATGCAACACCCTTTTGTTCATAGACTGACCCGCATAAAGCAGTTAGGACTGACATCTTATGTCTATCCTGGCACACAACATACAAGATTTCAGCACTCACTTGGTGCTATGCACCTTATGACTGAGGCTGTGAACACACTGCGTCAGAAAGGCAATGAGATAACTGATGAGGAGGCTGATGCAGTATATGCCGCTATTCTTCTCCACGATATAGGTCACGGGCCATTCTCACACGGGCTGGAGCACTTTTTCTTTGACAACATTTCTCACGAAAAGGTAGGTATTGCAGCCCTCAAATATATGAACAGTGAGTTTGGCGGCAAACTGGAGAAGACTATCGCCATTCTTCAAGACACATACCCAAAGCACTATCTGCACTCTCTTGTATCGGGGCAACTTGATATGGACCGTCTTGACTATCTGCGCCGTGATAGTTTCTTCTCAGGTGTATCAGAGGGGAACATAGGCTCGGCACGCATAATAAAGATGCTCAACATTAAAGATGGCAAACTTGTGGTGGAGGCAAAGGGAATATACTCCATTGAGAACTTTCTGATGAGCCGCCGCCTTATGTATTGGCAGGTCTATTACCATAAGACAGCATACGCCTCTGACCTTATGCTATATCAGACACTGAAGCGCGCAAGGTTTGTGGAGCGTAACGGCGGTGACCTTTTTGCAAGTGACGCATTCAAGTGTTTTCTCAAGCAGCCCGCCTCAAAATTGGACGACACAACAATTGAACGTTTTATGGCACTTGATGACTCTGACATCTGGGTGGCTTTGAAAGCCTGGGCGAAATCAACAGACAAGGTGCTGCGGATACTGAGTGACGGTATTGTGAACCGCCACCTCTTCCATCTTGAAATATCCAACACAGAGTTCAGCAAATCAGATATCGGGGCAAGGATTGAAAGACTTTGCAAGGCTTTTGACATAACTGCTGATGAGGCTCAATATCTTATCTCTGAAAACAGAGTCTCAAATCATCTGTACAACGGTGGTGAGACCGCCATTGAAATTCTCTACTCCGATGGCTCAACAAAGAGCATTTCAGAGGCTTCTGATATGTTTAATATGGACGTTCTGTCCCGTGAAATAACAAAATATTACTTAAGTTACTACAAGGTTGATTAAATTTTAACATTTTTGCTTTTTTTTTCGTAAATTTGCGAGATAAAATAAGCAAAACGTATGGAATTTTCCGCTAAACAACTTGCAGTATTACTCAAAGGAGAGATTGAGGGTGATGAGAATGTAACTGTCAGCACATATTCAAAGATTGAGGAGGGGCGTCCTGGCACAATATCATTTCTATCAAACCTGAAATATGAGCAATACTTATATACAACAGACGCAAGCATAGTCCTTGTAAACAAAGATTTTGTTCCAAAAGAGAGTGTAAAAGCCACGATGATACGTGTTAAAGATGCCTATATGGCACTCGCCACACTGTTAAAACTTGCTGAGGCAAACTTAAAAAAGGTTAAGACAGGAGTTGACAAGACCGCACGCATCTCAAAAAGCGCAAAAATTGGCAAAGATTGTTACATAGGTCCTTTTGTTTACATCGGTGATAATGCAATTATTGGAGACAACACCCAAGTATACTCACACTGTGCCATAAATGATAATGTCTTCATAGGTAAAAACACCATTATGTACAACTCAGTTGTGGTTTATCAAGGTTGTCAGATTGGAGACAACTGCATCATTCACGCCACATCGGTCATAGGTGCTGACGGCTTTGGTTTCGCCAAAGATGAGAACGGGGTCTATGTCAAAATGCCTCAGAACGGCAATGTTATTATTGGCAACAATGTTGAGGTTGGAGCCTCAACTACAATTGACCGTGGTAGTATGGGTCCTACAAAGATAGCGGACGGAGTTAAACTTGACAATCAGATTCAGATTGCGCATAATGTTGAAATTGGGGAGAACACCGCTATGGCTGCTTGCTCAGGCGTGGCAGGCTCCGCTAAAATCGGCAAAAACTGCATAATTGCAGGTAAAGTTGGTATTGTTGGTCATCTGACTGTTGCAGACAACACAACCATCGCCGCAGACTCAAATGTAACGGGTACAATAAAGGAGCCAGGACAGGTATTGTTGGGCTCACCTGTATTGCCAATAATGAAAGCTCGTAGAAGTCTTGCCGTATACAGAAATCTACCTGAACTTAGGGAGCAGGTTATGGAACTTGAGAAGAAGATTGCCGAACTTGAAGAGAAACTCAAATAAAAAAACATTATGAATCAACACACCATACAAAAAACATTCACCCTTGAAGGCAAGGGACTTCATACGGGAATGCAAATAACAGCCACATTTCTACCTTCCACACCTGACAGTGGCATTAAGTTTGTACGTGTTGATTTAGATGGGAAACCTACAATTGAGGCACTTGCGTGCAATGTGGCAGCCACGGAGAGGGGGACAGTGGTTAAGAAGGGTGACGCCTCCGTAAGCACCATTGAGCACACTATGGCGGCTCTTATGGCACACGGCATTGACAACTGCACCATAGAGGTCAACGCCCCAGAGGTTCCTATTCTTGACGGCAGTGCCATTCTGATATCTAAGGCTATTCTGAATGCAGGTATAGAGGAGCAGAATGCGGAACGCAGTTTCTATGAAATAAAGAGAACGCAATACTTCAAGTTCCCTAACGGTTCTGAGATTGCGGTTTTTCCAGCAGAGAAATTCAGCATTGAATCCACAGTTGATTTCAATTCTGAAATACTGAAAAAACAGACCGCCACACTTGACAATATTGAGGTGTTTGACAGTGAGATAGCGTCAGCACGTACATTTGTATTTGTCAGAGAGATTGCCCCGCTTCTTCAGATGGGGCTCATAAAAGGCGGAGACCTTGACAACGCCATTGTAATATATGACCAGCCAATGCCTCAGGAGGCAATAAACAACCTTACCAATCTGCTTGGCGTGAAAGATGTAAATACAGAGAGCCTCGGCTATCTGAACAAACGCCCGCTTGCTTGGGATAATGAGCCGGCACGTCATAAACTTCTTGATATCATAGGAGATTTGGCTTTAGTTGGAATGCCCATCAAAGGTAAAATTGTGGCATACAAGCCAGGTCACGGAGTAAACACACAGGTAGCAAAAGCACTTTTTGAACAAAAATAACGTAAAAACCAAATGGAATACACAAACGCATACGTTCACCCAAACGCCAAAATAGGCAAAGATGTAATTATTGACCCTTTTGTTTATGTTGATGACAATGTTGAGATAGGAGACGGCACGCACCTATTCTCTCACGCCACTGTTTTAAGCGGTGCAAGAATTGGTAGGAACTGCCGCATATTCCCTGGTGCCGTAATAGCCGGCATTCCGCAGGATTTGAAGTTCAGAGGAGAGGAGACCACCGCTGTCATCGGGGATAACACCACCATACGTGAATGTGTTACCGTAAACAGAGGTACTGCATCAAAAGGCACATCAATAGTCGGCAGCAACTGTCTTATTATGGCATACTCACACGTGGCTCATGACTGTGTGATAGGCAACAACTGTATAATTGGTAACGCATCACAGATTGCCGGAGAGGTAGTCATTGATGATTTCGCCATTCTTGGCGGTGGTAACCTTGTACACCAATTTGTACACATAGGCGGCCACGTTATGATGCAGGGAGGCTCCAGAACAAGCAAAGATGTTCCTCCATACGTGACTGCGGGTCGTGAACCGTTGGCTTTCGCAGGACTTAACCTTATAGGACTTCGCCGCCGTAACTTTACAGCAGAACAAATACAAACAATTCAAGAGTGCTACAGATTCATATACCAGTCAGCACTGAACGTAAGCCACGCTCTTGAGAAAATTGAGGCGGAGATACCATCATCACCTGAACGTGACTACATAGTCTCATTTATTAAGGAGGGTGCGGCAAGAGGAATTATTAAAGGAATCAATGTATAATATGGTGATTCGGTGATTCGGTGATTCGGTGATTTGATATAACATAACCGCATAACCGCATAACCGCATAACCGCATAACCAATATATTTTTATGGAAGCGGAAAAATCTTTGAACTTTATTGAAGAGATTGTAGAGAAGGATTTACAAGAAGGTAAGAACAACGGCAGAATTCAAACCCGTTTCCCGCCTGAACCAAACGGATACCTGCATATAGGACACGCTAAAGCCATCTGTATGGATTTTGGCATAGCACAAAAGTATGGTGGCGTATGCAATCTGCGTTTTGATGACACAAACCCTACAAAAGAAGATGTTGAGTATGTTGATTCCATTCAAGAGGATATCAAGTGGCTCGGCTTCAAATGGGGGAACATATACTACGCATCTGACTATTTCCAGCAACTATGGGATCTTGCCGTTAAGATGATTAAGGAGGGCAAGGCATACATTGACGAGCAGTCTGCGGAGACAATTGCCGCACAGAAAGGCACTCCTACAGAGCCTGGTCAGAACAGTCCGTTCCGTGACCGTCCCATAGAGGAGAACCTTGACCTCTTCTATAAGATGAACAAGGGTGAGATTAAGGACGGCACAATGGTTTTGCGTGCAAAAATTGATATGGCTTCACCAAATATGCACTTCCGTGACCCTATTATGTACCGTGTCATAACAGACCACCCACACCATAAGACAGGCTATACTTGGAAGGCATACCCTATGTATGACTTTGCCCACGGGCAATCAGACTACTTTGAGGGTGTAACCCACTCCATCTGCACACTTGAGTTTGTAGTGCATCGTCCGTTATATGATTGGTTCATAGACCAATTCGCTGATACGGACTATCGTCCGCACCAATATGAGTTCAACCGCCTTAACATAACCTACACGGTTATGAGCAAGCGTAAGATGCTTCAACTTGTGCAAGAAGGACTTGTAGCGGGTTGGGATGACCCACGTATGCCTACAATCTGCGGTCTGCGTCGTCGTGGTTACACACCAGAGGCAATAAAGAACTTCATAAGCCGCATAGGCTACACTAAATATGAGGCTACCATTGATGTATCTATGCTTGAGGCGTCGGTTCGTGAAGATTTGAAGGCACGTGCCAACCGTATGTGCGCCATTTTTGACCCTATTAAACTGATTATAGACAACTATCCGGAAGGTAGTTCTGAGACTCTTGTTACGGAGAACAACCCTGATAATGAGAATGCCGGCACACGTGAGATTACCCTTTCAAAAGAGGTTTACATTGAGCGTGGAGACTTTATGGAAGATGCACCTAAAGATTTCTATCGTCTTACCCCTGGCGGGCGTGAGGTGCGTTTGAAGAGTGCCTACATTATACAATGCACAGGCTGTGATAAAGATGCCAATGGCAACATTACGGCAGTGCACTGCACATACGACCCCGACTCAAAGAGTGGCTCAGAAGGAGGTAACCGCAAGGTTAAGAGTACAATCTGCTGGGTGGATTGCAATAACGCCGCCACTGCGGAGGTACGCCTTTATGACCGCCTCTTCTCAGTTGAGAATCCGTCTGCATCAGAGCAAGATTTCCGTGAACTTCTGAACCCGGATTCACTTAAAGTTCTCAATAACTGCATAGTTGAAAAGTCACTTGCCGCCGCCAAACCGCTTGACCACTTCCAATTCCTCAAGCAAGGCTACTTTACAGCAGACAAAGACTCAACACCGGAGCATCTGATTTTCAACCGCACAGTATCACTGAAAGATAATTGGGCTAAGAAATAACTATTTCAGCAGCCCAAGCAGTTTTGCGTTCTTGGTGATTTTGGCTACCGCCTCATCTATCTGTTCAAATGTGTGTGTTGCCATAAGGGAGATACGTATAAGTGTATCTTCTGATGGTACTGCAGGTGAAACCACAGGATTTACAAACACACCGTCTTCAAGCAACATTTGAGTAATGCGGAATGTCTTCTCATTATCACGAATGAAGAGTGGAATTATAGGTGTAGTTGTGTGACCTATCTCAAAGCCCTCTTTCTTGAACGCCTCAATCATACGGTGAGTATTAGCCCACAACTGCTTTGGACGCCAAGTCTCCTCCTGCATAACATCAAGAGCGGCAAGGACGGCGCCTGTAGCGGCAGGGGTTATACTTGCACTGAATATGAATGTGCGTGAGTTATGACGAAGATAGTTTATGACATCGTGGTTAGAGGCTACGAAACCGCCTATAGTGGCAAGGGACTTAGAGAAAGTACCCATAATAAGTTCAACATCATCTTGAAGCCCGAAGTGCTCACAAACACCACCGCCGTGCTCTCCGAAGAATCCGAGTGAGTGAGCCTCATCAATCATAATGGAGGCGTTATACTTTTTGGCAAGTTTAACCATCTCCGGAAGTTTGCACACATCACCCTCCATACTGAAGACGCCGTCAGAAACTATGGCTTTAATCTTATCAGGCTCACATCTCTTCAGGCAATTCTCAAGAGCCTCCATATCATTATGCTTATACTTCATCTGCTGGGCTATGCTGAGGCGGGAACCCTCAATTATAGATGCGTGGTTAAGACGGTCAAGAAGCAGGTAATCCTCACGTCCGCCAAGACAAGGGACCACGCCTGAGTTTACAGTGAACCCTGTAGCGTAAACCATAGCCTCATCTTTGCCGACAAGGCGTGCAAGGCGTTCCTCAAGTTGAAGATGAATGTCAAGCGTACCGTTAAGGAAACGTGAGCCGGCACAACCTGTGCCATATTTTTCAGTAGCCTTTATAGCCCCCTCCTTAATGCGCGGGTGGTTTGTCAGTCCGAGGTAACTGTTTGAACCAAACATCATTACAGGTTTACCGTGGATTGTAACTACAGTATCCTGGTCAGAAGATATTGGTCTGAAATAAGGATAAACGCCCAAAGCTTTTGCTTTTTGAGGGGCATCATAAAGAGCTAAACGCTCACTAAGTAGACTCATAAGTATTTGTAATTGTTAATTAACAACTACAAAAATAGACATTTTTTTCCAAATTTTAACATTTGCGGCTTAATTTATATCAACAAGTCCTTCTGGAAGTGTCATTCTTATAACTTTTGCCTCATCATCAACCTCATTAACCCACTCATCAACTATTGGTATAAGCACCTCACCCGATGCCGCCTCTACTATGAACAATTGGTTCTCCGTCTGGTCATCAATGGCTGTTATAACACCTACCTCGATGTCTCCATTATATAGTTTGTAGCCCTCAAGGCCACCCCACTCATCATCAGATTCCGCTATCTCATCTATTTTAAGAAATACGGGAGCCCCCAACAACGGAGCCGCGTCAGCCTCTGAATCCACTCCGTCAATCTTAATTAAATCAACGGTATCAGACTTCCTGCGACGGCTCTCAATATAGAACGGCACATAGAGTCCGTCCAACTCCACAATTATACACTCCGCCTCAAACAAGGCGTCATTATCTACAGAGAGAGTCACCTCCCCCTTAACACCGTGATTCTTCAGAATCCGACCGACTTTTATAATATTATCGCTAATCATACGCTTAATTAAAGGAGAAAGGAGAAATTACCATTCTGCAGCCATCACTTTGTGACTTAACGTCATTGGAGTACATACTCTCAATTGTGGCGAAACCTGCCGCAAAATCACCCGCTCCGTTTGCTTTCAACTGATATTCAAAAATGTATGTGCCTTTAGGCATATAATCAAAGAAGAGGTCTGTAGAGCAATCTTTTGAACTTAAATAGTATATAAGACCACTCATAACAACACGGCGAGAGACTTGCTGTGCAGGTTCAAGACCAGCAGGACGCAAATCCCTAAGATGCACAAAACTCATCTCACGGTCTGCCGTCACCACCAGACGCACTGTTACAATCTCTCCAACCTTTATCTCTCCACCGTTTATATCAACAGGTTTAAGCACACCGCCCGACTCAACATAATACTCTTTCTTTAGTGAGAGGCGGCTGTCTGTGTGCTTCCGCACCTTGTCAATATCCTCAGTATATTGCCAATATGCGGCGCCAAGAGTCAGAGCATTACCACTCTTTGAGACTGAGACCTCTGCAAGCCTCTTATCAACCTCAGATTGTGTGAAATTATGGTCAATAGAGGCAGCCCATTGTGCCGAGTCACTGTCAAGAGTCACATCGCCCACCTTTACAACTATGTGACTGCCTGTCTGTCCCACAGCGTTGCCCGCATTAACCAAAGCATCAATGGCATCAGCCGTAGCAATGGAGTTACCCCACATATTAGCCTGCTTGTTGAAGAGCAGCCACATCTTCATCTTTGCAAGTTCAGCGGCATCGGGGTCAACAGCGGCAAACGCCTTTATATACTCTGACTGAGTATAGATATTTGAAGTGTTAGGCCAATAGATGCCTAATGTAGGTTTGAAAACGGAGAACCCTCGTATGTTATCAATAACCTTATTAGCCTCAGCCGTATCACCGTATGTTTGGAACAATTTGGCTATAACAGCCTGCTCTGGCAGTGTGTATGATTTCCAATCCCTCTTCACCTGTTTATAGTAGTACTCCGATGACTCATTTGAGAGTTTCCCGGCAAGCATCATAACCTTCATATCATACATAGACGCCGCAGGTTTGCCCTTCTGCTTCAAAATAGATTGATAAGCATTTTCCATCTCAGATACAAGATACTTGACAGCCTTCTTGAACTCAGAACGTGAGCAACCTGTCTTTTTGAACTGCTCCACCACAAACAGGGTTATATAAGATGATGACTTGCCCTCAGGGAACCAAGAGAAACCGCCGTCTGAATTTTGCAATTTAAGCAGTTTTCTCAACCACTGCTCGCGTCTGCCCTCCTGCGCCTTACTATCAAGCAACTCTACGAGTGAACGGTTGCGTTCAGTCTCAAATTTGGCGTCCATAACCCAAGGGGACTCCTGAAGCAGTATGTTCTTAAGTTCCTGATTAGCCTCAAGCGGAAAGTTCACATCTTGCAGCCCCTCCTTGAGCCTTCTAAGATATGAGGCAAGTTGCAGATTCCCGGAAACAGACTTCTCTGAAAGCCAGTTTACATAGTACGCTACAGCGTAATCAACAGCATTCTCATACTGAGGCTCACCAACATACGGCAGCGATTGAAGAGCCATTGTCGCGGCATCGGGGGTGATGGAAATAGAATAACCACGATTTATAAGAGTCTGTGAATTGTTGGTTGCCATAGACTCAAAGTTGTAGTTGAACTCGCCCTCTGTGCTAATGACAATTGGCATACTCTCCGTAACAAGAGTCTGTGATGAGAGGACGGGAATAAGAGCCTCCACCCCATCAGTATAGTCACCGCCTTTAGCCGTCACCGTCAGTTTTAGCAACGATGCCGTCATAGGTACTTTTACGCTACATTTTGTAACCCCCTGCGACCCGGCTTTAACATCAACACTGCTTGAACTTGACGCCACAACCTCATTTGTCAAGGCGTCAACAACACTCCACTTCACATCTGTGACAACCGCTGACTCTGACAGATTGTCAATAGTCGCGGCAAGTGTCAGTGAGTCTGAAGTGCGGACAAAGCGTGGCAGATTTGTATTTACAGAGAGTTTTTTCTGTGTAATTATAGTGTCAGTAAAGAGAGCCGTGCGCAACTCCTTATTATGTGCGAGGAGCATTATCTTCCAACTTGTGAGAGCATCAGGTGCGGTGAATTCAATTTCAGCAGAGCCATTCTCAGCATTTATCTGAGGATAGAAGAAGGCTGTCTCAGCAAAGTTTGAACGTAAGACAGCGGTTTCATCAGAATCAGGAGATGGAATCATATCAGCAGACTCCTCTGTTTCTGCAAAGTTATCAGCCGTAGCGTCAGCCATCATAGAGTTCACAGCCATAGACTTCTCCATAACACCAAGACCCTGACGCATTCCGTATGTGTAATAACGGCTGTAGAATATGTTAAAGCCGAACATATTCAATGTTGGATATGAGAATGAGTACCACGATGTAACTCTTTCAGAATAGTCATCTCCGCAATATATATTTGATGTGTACCATCTGAAATTCCAACCATTAGGCTGCTTATAGTATATCTGAACGGGGTCAAATGACCATTGGTTGCCGCAAATGGCGTCAAGACTGAGGTCATACATTGAGGCAAGCAGTTCTGCGGTTATGGGGTTACCGTCCACATCTGTTATGCGCACACTCCACTTATCCTTGTCACCAGGAGCATAAACCTGTTTTATATGCGTAAGTTCCATCTTCAGATTCCGTGGTTTCTGAATACGGCTTATAGCAAGTTCCTTAGCCTCCACCTTGCCGTTCTTAACAGCAAGGAACTTTATATATATGCGGTCAGAGGATGACCCCTTGTACTTAACTCTGAAGCGGGAGCATTTTGATTTTACATCAACTATACTACGTTCAACAAGCACCTGCTGGTCATAGACCTCCATAAGTATGTGGCTGTCAAATGATGAGCCCAATACAAACTCTGCGTTCTCATTGCTACCGCACTCCGTTTTCAGAGGGATAAGCCACAGCAGAGACTCTTCAGCGGGTTTCTTGTCATCTATAGAATAGAGGGTGAAAGTGGATTTGTAGTCAATCTGCCTGCCCTTTTCATCTTTGGCGGTCATTCTAATATCATATTTTCCACTCTCAAGGCGGCTGAGGTCAATATTTGTCCCAGTAGTGAAATCACCAGATGCCACCTCAGTGTCAGAGATGTCTGAAATAACATACTTGCCACTCAATTTAATGGCATTGCCTGCGGTATCGTATGCCTTTGGAGCCGTATCGGTAAGTTTGTCACGGTCTGTCAGCCCCGACAAAGGGAACACCAGAGAGAAACTTGTCTCACCTATCATAAGGGTGTGAGTTGCACTTTGCGTCTCACCAGAGGCATCAGTGACATTAACTGTTATTAAAAGACGGTAGAACGGATGAGTGTTCTCAACGGCAATATCAGGTGTGAATGAGAAAATGAAATTGCCATCGTGGTCACAAACCGACTCACCTGAACCAACGTGGCTCTTAATCTGAGGCATAATCCAATTACAGAAATAGACAGGTGCTGATGAGACAGAGTAACTTACCTTCGCCTCTCCAGTGCCTGTACCACGATAGTAACGGCTGTTACCTTTTACCGTAATGGGGTCATATATTGTGTTCGCCTTAACACTATCCACGCTCACCTCAAATGTGGGACGCTTGTACTCCTCCACTTTGAATGACTTGCCACCATATTTGCTGTAGATGGAGAAATTACCGCTGAGCAGACCTGTGGGTATCTCAAACTCAGTGTAGAAAGAACCGTATGCGTTGGCAGTCACCTTTTGTGACTTTATATCCGTGCCATTGGCGTCTTTTAGTGTTATAACAAGTTCCTGCTCCGTCACAAGGTTATAGTTATTACCCTCTCGTGTATAGAGAATACCCTTTGCCATAACCTTCTGACCGGGACGATAGACACCTCGGTCAAGGAAGAATGAGACATTATAGTGCTTTGACAAATCTTCACCGTATTTGTAACAATTCAGGTCATTCTCAGGATAAAACTTATCTCTCCCCGATTCCAAAGTGTACCTCACCCGTCTGCCAAAACCATCAGGGATAACCGCTATTCCGTAATCTCCGCTCTTAACATCAATCTCCTTCCCCTTATCATTTTTGCAATGCAGGGTGACACCCTTTTGAGGCTCTCCTGAAAGACGGTCAACCACATAAACCTCCCCTGTTCCGTTGTGTGACAACCTTGAGCAGGTCATATATTTTGTGACATAGAACTCTGTTTCCGCCTGCAATTCATCTGGATTTCCGCAGTCTGATATTTTCAGAAGATAGATGCCACACTGCGGCTCTTTAACCACATACGGTACTGTGTGTCGCTCAAAATCATCAAATGCGGGCAGATTTACAATCTCTGAACTAACAAGTTTCAAGTGTTTCTCCTTTAGTGAGTACCAACCTATTCCGGCATACTCCGCCGCACTTAGATTTATTTTGAAAATCTCAACTTTAACTGAATCAGTGTTGGCGTATGTTATTGTAAAAGTCTCATCTTTACCCGGATAGAGAAGAATTGATGATGAACCGTCTTGGTTGGATATTGAGATAAACTTACGTTCCACCTCATACATAATGGATTTCACTGAGTTAATGTAAGGGTTATCGGGGAACTCATTAATAACGGCCTCACACGCTTGATGCCTCTCTTTTGGGTTTTTAATATTATTCTCAATCTCCAGCGCCTTAGCATAGACATAAAGGTCAGAACCCTTGTACTGCTCCGCAAAATCATTGGCATACTGGTTGTTGTCAAAACTGTGCTTATAGGCGGCGAAATCAAGTTTGACAGCGTCACGCACAAGCGGCTCATCAATGTGAGCGTCAATCAGTTGCTGATATGAGTCACATACAAACGCCGTGTCATAACTCATTATATCAATAGCCCTGTGCATTAGAATATCATACATTGTTGGTCTTAGAACAGAGTCAGTGCCCGCTGAAATCAACTCTCTATAATCTGATATGTCCGCCTTGAGCAAGGCGTCACGCTCTTTTACGGATAGTTCCAAATAACGGCGCACGGCATCGTGGAAGTTCTGTTTGCTCCACTCATTACGGTCTTCAGGAGCGTCACCCTCTATATCAGTACGGTCATCTATGAAGAAGCGGTTATGTTGATAGTACTCTTGATAAATATCGGCAAGATATGAGTAATAGACGCTCTTCTCCACAGGGTCACTTGATTTAACGGCAGACTCCTCCATCTTATCAAGATGTATGAATAGTGAGTCTGCGTCAATCTCATACGCCTTACGCAGAGCCTCTATGCTCTCCTTAACCTCTTTTGTATCTAAAGTGGTTGCCATAACTATAACTCCTGAAATTAGCGAAATACATAGAGTGAAAATCAAAATTCTCTTCATACAAAAATCCCCCGTCAAATATTAATTATTAATTACTAATTACTAATTCTTAACTCTTTAACCCTGTCCACTAACGCCGGAATCTCCTCCCTGTAGTGTGTTACAAATATAATGGATTTCTCCCTTTGTTTCAAAAATTGGTCTATAAGATTGAGGCACAGCATTTTGTGTTTGTAATCAATTCCGTGAAACGGCTCATCAAGAATAAGCAAATCAGGGTTCTTGACTATTGCACGGGCAAACAGCAATAATCTCTGCTCTCCGCTTGAGACCTTCAAAAATCCCTTTTCAGCAAGGTGCTCCACTCCTAAATGTTCCATCAATTGCCTTGCGTAGGCAATCTGTCCCCCCGATGGCTTGCGGTAGAGCCCCACGCTGTCAAAAAAACCAGACTCCACAACACTGTGACACGGAACATTCTCCATATAATATAGGTGCATCTCTGATGATGTGAAACCAATGTGGCTCTTTATCTCCCAGATGCTCTCCCCTGTTCCTCTTTTACGGTCAAAAAGTGTGAGCGGCTTGCTGTATGCCTGCGGATTATCAGCGAAAATATAACTTAGCAATGTTGATTTTCCGCTGCCGTTAGGACCTAGCAGAGCCCACTTCTCCCCTTTAAGTATAGTCCAATCAATACCCTTCTGATATATGACATCGCCGTAGTTAATATCAAGATTCTCCATCTTTACCGCCACGTCAAAAGCATTTGTCTTTGGTGTGAGGCTCTTGAAATTAAACGGAACCACACTTGGAGCGTTCTCACTCACCTGCAACTTGTCAAACTCAGATTTTAGACCGCAAAACCTGCACTCAAGTTTATCAAGCCAGAGAACATTTGTTGTTATTTTTGGAATATCCCTTATTGTAGGAACAAGAAACATTAATTGGACACCATCTTTACGCAAACTCTCAAAAACTCTGTCAAGCAAGGCGCGTGACTCAACGTCAAGCCCTATGAAAGGGTTGTCAAATATAAGCATACGAGGTTTCTCAAGCATTGCCTTTGCTATAAGCAGACGCCGCAACTGTCCGCTTGAGAGAGTTATAAGCCTACTGTCTAGAAGTGGTTTTAAGTTAAGCAGTTCTATTATATGCCGGGCATATTCAGTATCAGGGAGCAACTCACGGATTGTAGGATACCAGTCAATCTCCATTGCGGAGAAACGCTGTTGATAATAAGCGTCACGGAATGAACCCATTGAGTACGCCGCCTCAAAGGCAATAATGCGTATAAATTGTGACGGATATATGAAACCATCAGCACGCCGGCGTTCCTCATCCATAAAGCAGTAGTCAACATTACCGCTCTTAATGCCGTACATACCCTTAAGAACCTGTGCGAGCAGTGTCTTGCCACAGCCATTCCCTCCGTACAGAGTCCAGCACTCACCATCATTCAAATTAAAATTAAAAGGAGTCTTAAACTCCACTCCAGGCACTCTGGGCAACACATTCTCAACTTTCAGAAACATAGTATCAATCCATACTTTTTTGAGTTATGCAAAATTACCTAAAATTTACCAAGCAAAAAAATATTCCGAATATCAGTTATTTTTTTTAACTTCGCACATTATTTGAAAACCATAGAATATGTTAAGAATTGCTGTTCAAGCCAAAGGTAGGCTACACGAGGAGACAATGAAGATGTTTGAGGAGTCAAGCATCAAGATAGAGACAAGCAAGCGTCTGCTGCTTATGCAGTCACCAAACTTTCCTGTTGAGGTGCTGTTTCTACGTGATGATGACATTCCACAGGCAGTTGCCACAGGCATTGCCGATGTTGGTGTTGTAGGAGAGAATGAGTATGTTGAGCGTAATGAGGACGCGGAGATAGTCCAGCGACTCAACTTCTCAAAGTGCCGTCTCTCACTTGCCATTCCAAAGGCAGAGGAGTACAATGGACTGAGTTGGTTCAACGGCAAAAAGATTGCCACATCATATCCGCGCATTCTTCAGGATTTCCTTGATAAAAATAAGATTAAGGCCGATATTCATGTAATTACAGGCTCAGTTGAGATTGCCCCCGGCATTGGTCTTGCCGACTGTATATTTGACATTGTAAGTTCAGGCAGCACCCTTGTAAGCAATAACCTTAAGGAGGTTGAGGTGGTTCTCAAATCAGAGGCTCTAATGATTGGGAACAAGAATCTGAGTCAGGAGAAAAAGGATATTCTTAAAGAACTTCTCTTCCGTTTCAACTCATACAAGAGGGCTGAGAATAAGAAATACATTATCCTTAACATACCTAATGACAAGATTCAAGCCGCTTGTGAGTTGCTTCCGGGTATGAAGGCTCCAAGCATCATTCCACTTGCCACTGAGGGTTGGTCTGCGATGCACTCTGTTATAGAGGAAAAGACATTCTGGGAAATCATAAGCCGCCTCAAGGCTCTTGGAGCGGAGGGGATACTTATTATTCCGATTGAGAAGATGATACTGTGACAATTAGTAATTAAGAATTAAAAATTAAGAATTCACCGAATTAACGTGCAAGCCGAACGCAGAAGCAAAATTTATTTTGATTATGCTGAGGCGAAGCCGTTAATCACGAGCGAAGCGAGTAATCACCGAATCACCAAAAAAAATGCAAATATATATCAATCCTGATAAGAAGAATTGGGCTGAACTGCTAAGCCGTCCGGTGGCTGATAATTCGGCCATTATGAACACGGTACAGAGTGTGCTTGATGATGTGCGTAGCCGTGGTGATGCTGCCGTGCGTGAGTATGAGAAGAAGTTTGACAAGGCTGAACTCTCAGAACTTCTTGTCTCAAAAGAGGAGATTGAGGAGGCATCAATGCTAGTCAGTCAGGATTTAAAAGATGCCATAGCACAGGCTATAAGCAATATATCAAAATTCCACAGTGCCCAACTCAGGGATTTGCCTGTAATTGAGACTTGTAAGGGTGTCAAGTGCTGGCAGAAGGCAGTTGCCATTGAGAAAGTGGGACTGTACATTCCCGGAGGCACCGCTCCACTATTCTCAACCGTGCTGATGCTTGCTGTACCGGCAAAAATAGCAGGTTGCTCTGAGATAGTGCTCTGCACCCCGCCAAACGCTGAGGGCAAGGTTAATCCCGCTATTCTTTACGCCGCCTCTCAAGCAGGAACTACAAGTATATATAAAATAGGTGGTGTACAAGCCATCGGGGCAATGGCATACGGAACAGAGAGCGTGCCTAAGGTCTATAAGATTTTCGGTCCGGGCAATCCGTTTGTAACCACTGCAAAACAGATTGTAAGTGTTAAGGATGTGGCTATTGATATGCCGGCTGGACCCTCTGAAATTGCAATAATTGCCGATGACTCCCAAAGGGCGGAGATAGTGGCGGCTGATATGCTTTCACAGGCTGAGCACGGAACCACAAGCCAGTCAATGGTATTCACCACCGACGCTTCATTTGCTGAGCAAGTCAAGGCTGAGGCGGAGAAGCAGTGCAACGCATCTCCACGCCGTCAGTTCATTGAGCCATCACTTGACAATAGTAAGATTTTTGTTCTGAGTTCAATGAACGAGGTTGTTGATATGTGCAATTCCTATGCTCCTGAGCACCTTATTATATCTTGTAAGAATTATGGGGATATTGCGGAACGCATACGCAATGCAGGCTCTGTATTTTTAGGCTATTACACACCTGAAAGTGCAGGAGACTACGCATCGGGAACAAATCACACACTTCCTACAAGCGGATACGCAAAAGCGTACAGCGGAGTGAATATGGATAGTTTTATAAAAAAGATAACGTTCCAGGAGATAACGCGTGAAGGCTTGGACGGTCTTGGAAAAACCATTGAAACTATGGCTGAAAATGAGTTTTTACATGCTCATAAATACGCTGTAACCATTAGAAAAGGGAAATAATTGAAAAAAAGGATGAATTTTATTTAATTTTTCTGTTTTTTCTTTGCATAATAAAAAAATTCATCTATCTTTGTGAGTATCAAAGTAAAAATCAACAAGTTTTATTAAACCATTTTATCAAACTTTTAACATTTATTTATTATGGAAAAATTATTTGCTTCTATCCAAGAGAAACTTCAGTTCTTTGCTGACAATGCTGCTGATCAAGTAAACAAAGGTAACAAGGCTGCTGGCGCACGTGCTCGTAAGGCATCTTTGGAACTTGAGAAACTTCTTAAGGAGTTCCGTAAATCTTCTATCAACGCTGCAAAGTAAGAATTGAATAGAGATAAAAAAGAGAGGACGAACCAAATGGTTCGTCCTCTTCTTTTCCCATAAAAACCACCACTTTATTTTATTGAACTGTTCAGTTTTTCAATCATTTTGTCAACTTTTTCCTGCGTTGTATATCCGCCATTAACAAAATAATTGATTACCGCACTTTTAAGGTCAGAAACTTTTGAGACGTCCTCTACATCAAGCAGTCCCTCAAACGCCACCTTCATCATCTTGGCGTCTCGGTACTCCTTTATATACATATTATTACTGCGTTGATAATCTGCAGTAACCTCTTCAAATGAGGCTCCGCACATAACCCCTATAAGAGCACAGAAGAAACCAGTACGGTCTGTTCCTATGCGGCAGTGGATTGAGATGGGGACATCGTGGTTGTCATCAACAATAGCGTCAATAACCTGACCTACCCATCCGCCAACCTTGGCACTGCGAGGATTATGATAGCAGTCATAGTAATCTGTCTCACTATCAGGGTAACCTATATATACAACCTTGTCATTATCAATAAGATTCTGGTAATACTCTGAAATCTCTTCTGTTTTGGAGACGCCGCCTATTGTAACCTTCACAAGGTCATTGGTTTGATTCTTTGAGAGGCATATATCTGTCTTTATGCCATACTCCTCAAAGAACATCTTAACCTGCTTGACACGCTCAAACTCAGTGCTATTGCGGTCCGATGTAGTGTATTTAAACGGATGGTAGCAACGCATAAGACACTTGGTTCCCGGAACAATTCTCACATTTGAAATATCCTCACGACCTTGTTGCGTGGTAAGGTCAAAGGCACTTAGTGTCTTCTTGGTACTTGCTATTTTATTCTTAGCCTTAATCTCTTCAAGATTATCTGTGGAATAGACTATTATCTGGTTATTGCTTGTTCCACTGAATTTATACCCAGGTGTCAGCCACGATGGCGGTTCCTGCCAGGAACCGTTTATTACAAACTTGAATTCAGGCTGACCACTGTTACCGGGAAACTTAACTGCTGAATACGGAAGAGTCAATGCCCACATAGGACGCACTTTAGCCGTATCCACTCTTTGAAGAAAATATTTGGTCTCATCTCCCCAATCATTAAATGAGCCCCTTACCTCAATGTTGGTAGGCTTCCATTTTCTCCAAAGAAGTGAGTCAAACAAAAACGTAATGGTCTTCTTATATGGGTCCTCCTTGTAACATTTCTTGCTATCTGACAACTCTATTAATTCATCATCAAAAAATGAGATGGAGTCCACATCACTGGCTACATACAGATCTGTGGCGTCCTTCAGATTAACCGCAAGCATAGTTTCCGCCAGCAGGCACCCTGAGACAGGCAGCAATAACGCAAGAACAATAGCACGTATTTTCATATAGTATTATTTTAGGTTATTATTTAATGGCAAATATACATTTATTATTTGATTTTTGCTAACTTAGCACAAATTTATTAAATATGAAAAGCGTAAGACTTACTCAAACAAACACAACTGTGCCATCAATTGTTGCCGGTTGTATGCGTATAGCTCATAAAAATGTTCCTGAGATTGCAGATTACATTCAATTTTGCGTTGAAAACGGAGTCACCTATTTTGACCACGCTGACATATACGGAGGCGGAGAATGCGAGAGAAAGTTTGGAGAGGCTTTGAAAAACCTTTCTGCCAGCCGTGACAGCATTTTCATTCAGTCTAAGTGTTCCATTGTGCCTGGCGTTATGTACAATATGTCAAAACAGTATATTCTTGATGCTGTTGATGGAATATTAAGCCGTCTAAAGTGTGATTACCTTGACTCTCTACTACTCCATCGCCCCGATGCCTTGGTTGAGCCGGAAGAGGTGGCAGAGGCATTTGAGATATTGAAAGCCACAGGCAAGGTTCGCCATTTCGGAGTCTCCAACCACAGCACTATGCAGATAGAACTTCTGAAAAAATATGTGACAGTACCGTTGGAATTCAATCAGTTGCAACTGAGCATACCTTCAAGCAACCTTATAGCGGTAGGTATGGAGGTTAATATGGAGACAGCGGGCTCACTTGACCGTAACGGCAGCGTTCTTGATTATTGTCGTCTTAATGACATAACCATTCAGGCTTGGTCTCCACTGCAGTACGGATTTTTTGAGGGACCTTTTGTAGGGAATTATGACAAATTCAGAGAACTCAACATTGAACTTGAAAATCTTGCCGCAAAATACTCCGTTACCCCTACAGGCATAGCCACAGCGTGGATATTAAGACACCCTGCAAATATGCAAGTTATTGCAGGCACCACATCAATTAACCGTATGCGTGAGATTATTAACAGTGCCGATATAACCATTACTCGTGAGGAGTGGTACTCCCTATACTTAAAAGCAGGACACATATTACCATAAAACATTATAATATATGACAAAGACAACAATTGAAGCATTGGCTTCAGAGAACCAATTTGACCTTATTGGCAAGCAGTGGATGCTCATTACAGCAGGAACATTAGAGAAACTAAACACAATGACGGCATCGTGGGGAGGATTTGGATGGCTATGGAACAAGCCTGTGGCATTTATATTTGTACGTCCAGAGCGCTACACCCATCAGTTCATTGAGGCAAGCAATCACCTCACACTCTCATTCTATGACCAGAAGTTCCGCCCGGCACTTAACCTGTGCGGCACAAAATCAGGGCGTGACATAGATAAGGTAAAAGAGACAGGGCTTACACCTGTTGCCACAGATAATGGCTCAGTCACCTTTGCAGAGGCACGGCTCACACTTGAATGCCGCAAACTGTTCAAGTCAGATATGAAAGAGAGCAACTTCATAGACAAAGATGTGCTTACCCGCTGGTACAACTCAAATCCCGGCGGCTCACTGCACTCAGTCTATGTAGTGGAGATTGAGAATGTGTATAAGTAGCACGCGACAGCGTGCCGCGAAGCGTAGGGGGTTCGAGGTACTCCCCAATAAAACATAGCAAATTGCAGACAATCCTTTCTATTGTAATATTACCCAATGACCTTGTTTTCTGCCACCTTCACGCCTTATAACTCCCATTTGCTGAAGAGCAGACAATTCAGTCTTAATTGTTCTTTGTGCAACTGGAATCTTTTGGGCAATCTTTTGGGAAGTTATGGTATTGTCTTCTTCTATCACTGAGAGTACAATCTTCTGTCTTTCAGTTAGTTCTTTTGGGCAACCTTTTGGGCAATCTTTTGGGCAATTACCGTTACGCCAGAATGTAATTGTTACATCAAAATCTGTTACAGACCATTCTGGTTCCGCTCAAAATAATGCCAGACGAAGGTAGGAAATGTCAAGATAGAGTATATCGTCTGTCCTTTTTGTCTCCTTCACTTCTATCAGATAGATTTTATCCCTTGTTTTGACCCATTTATCACTTTTAGCATTTAAGGTGATATCCAACATTTTGGGGTTAATGGTCAAAAAGTAGGATAAAATCCCTGTAAATTGCTGAATTAACACTTTTCACATAACAGCCATCACTATTCTACTGTTTCACTTATAGTGCCATTGAGCAAGGCTATATGATGGCAGAAAATAGCGAAAAACCCTCAAAAATGAGGGAAAATATGGGTGAAACTGTTGAAAAACCCTCAAAAATGAGGGAAAATGAAGAAAAGCAGACGTTAAGTCCTGATTTTCCGACATTGATGATTCGCAATGTATACGAACTAATCAAACTCAATAAAAAAATCAAATACTCTCAGATGGAAGACAATCTTGGTGTCGACGAGAGTTCTATCTGGCGTGCTGTAGCCTGGCTCAAAGAAAATGGTTACATCAACCCAGAACACTCAAAGGTGAAAGGTGAATGGCAACTGCTTTAGCAAGGTTAGCGTACGGCGAAGCCAAGCACGCGGGGTTTGGGGTGTCCCCAATAAAAAAGGAAATAGGTACCTCCAAGCAAAAAAGGCTTCCTTTCGGGAAGCCTTTGCTTGGAGGTACCTAGCAGATTCGAACCGCTGTACACGGTTTTGCAGACCGTTGCCTAACCACTCGGCCAAGGTACCATAGCTGTTTGCGGTGCAAAGATAGTGAAATATTCCTAACCAAAGCAACAAATAACCATTTTTTTAAAAAAGTTTTAAATATGAGCGGTAATTCAATAAAAAAGAGTAAATTTGCAACTCAAATTTTAACAAGATAATTAACAATTTTAAATATGGCTAAGAAAGAGAATTTTCAAGAGCAAGAGCAAAACCTGGAGAATTTCCAGAATGCGCTATCATCAACAGAGTCATTCATTGAGAAGAACCAGAAACTGCTCTCAATTATTTTAGGAGTTATAATAGTGGTAATTGCGGCTTGGCTGCTTATACAGAACCTCTACATTGAGCCACGTGAGCAAGAGGCTGCTGAGATGCTCTCAAAGGGTCAGGAACTCTTTGCCGCAGAGAACTATGAGGTTGCCCTTAACGGTGATTCAGTGGATTTTGACGGTCTGCTCTACATTAATGAGAACTACGGTCTCACAAAGAGCGGAAAACTTGCGGCGGCGTATATAGGTCTCTCCTACTACAAGTTGGGTGACTATGACTCAGCCCTAGAGTACCTTAAGGATTACAGCGGAAAAGATGCCGTTTTGAAATATACAGTAGCGGGTACAATTGGTGACTGCTATGTTCAAAAAGGTGACGCAAAATCAGCCATAAACTATTTCCTTGATGCGGCAAAGGCAGACAATATGCTTATTCAGCCCGTATATAAGGTGAAGGCTGGTCTTGCATACGAGTCACTTGGAGAGTATGACAAGGCGCTCAAACTCTATAATGAGGTAAAAGCAGACGCCTCAGCGTCACAACGTGGCATTCCTGAAGTTGATGATATTGACAAATACATAACATCAGCCACTTTAAAGAATGGCAAGTAAACTTCAAAATCTCTCAAGTTATAACCCCGATGCCCTACCTCCAAAAGATGTAGTGGCAAAGCAGAAATACGGAGTTATAGTTGCTGATTGGAACTCACAGGTGACTTACAAATTGCTTGAAGGTGCAGTCATCGCACTTGAAGAGAATGGAGCAAAAGATATAACAGTAGTTCACGTTCCTGGTGCTTTTGAACTCACTTACGCCGCTAAAAAATTGCAGATGGAGGGCGGCTACAGTGCAATAATAGTTCTTGGATGTGTAATACAAGGAGACACGCCACATTTTGATTATGTGTGCAGCGGAGTCACTCAAGGGGTTGCAACCCTTAATGCAGTTGAAGGTTACTGCCCCGTCATATTCGGGTTGCTTACAACATTGAATTTGCAACAGGCGCTTGACCGTGCGGGTGGAAAATTAGGAAATAAAGGCGTTGAAGGTGCAATAACCGCCATAAGAATGGCAAGTTTGCGGTAATGGCTCAGTTGGTAGAGCATTGGCTTCCCAAGCCGAGGGTCGCGGGTTCGAGTCC
>JAKSOA010000020.1 GCA_024405875.1 Paludibacteraceae bacterium | reverse complement strand
GCAGGTAGAGCACATCCCTTTTAAGGATGGGGTCTTGGGTTCGAACCCCAAGCGGTTCACAAAAAAAGCCTTTGAGTTGTCTCAAAGGCTTTTTATTTTGGGGATACGCCCCACACAAGGATAAATCTCCACCAACGAAAAAAGCACGCTTCTGCGTGCCGCGCGAAGCACGCAAAGGTTTGGGAATGTGTCCCAATAAAAAAGGAACTAATCTCCACCAACGAAAAAAGCGGGCTTCTGCGTGCCGCGAAGCGAGGGGGTTCGGGGTACTCCCCGTAAACAAGGAAAAATCTCCACAAACGAAAAAAGCACGCTTCTGCGTGCCGTGCGAAGCACGCAAAGGTTTGGGAATGTGTCCCAATAAAAAAGGACAATCTCCACAAAATCAAAAAGGGTTTCCAATGTGGAAACCCTTGATTTTGTGGAGATTACCGGACTCGAACCGGTCACCTCAACACTGCCAGTGTTGCGCTCTAGCCAGATGAGCTAAACCCCCGTTTTGCACCGCAAAGGTAATAAATATATCAATACATACAAAAAAATAAAAGGCTCTTTCGTATAAAAAGAGCCCCCGTTTTTTGTAAGCGGCAATTTACTTTGCCAAGATAAATTTAAATTCTCCATTTTCCTTACCAATGGTTCCATCAGAGAATGCATCAAAAGTCCACTGAAAGCCCTCATTCTTGTTAATCATAATAATCTCTTTGGTTGGGGCGCTATACTCCCATTCACCACTAAAATCGCCAAAAGAGCCGTATGGATCTGGTAAATTGTGCCCATTAAACTTATAACTATCGGTCAACGTAAAACTCATATCTGCCATTGCTGTCAGTTTCTTCTTTTGACTTCCTTCTGGCATTGTTTTAATAAGCTCTTTAAATTCCGTTGCTGTCATTGTATTTCCTTCCATTACAACGCTATTAAAAGAATAAGAGCCCACATACTTTGAAGCCTCTCCATTAACCTTTTTACAAGATGTCAGTGACACTAATGCAAACATAGCGAACACGCTCAAAAAAACAGATAACCTTTTCATCTTTTTCATTTTTAAATTTTTAGTTAAACAACATTAGTAATAAACTTCCGCAAAGTTACAACAATTTTCCCTTTAATATAACTTTATGTTAAAAAATTTCACATTTGCATCCCCGCCTTGAGCCCAGCGGCAACCGATGCTCCGCACTGCTCTTCCACGATGGCGAGAGCGAACTGCATAGCCACACCAGGTCCCTTGCCTGTAATTATATTTCCGCTCTTACATACCGGATTCTCTGATATAGTGGCACCGGCAAGTCTCTCTTCAAAGCCAGGATAACATATAGCCTCAGCACCATTGAGGATTCCTAAATCACCAAGAATATAGGGAGCCGCACATATAGCCGCCACGTGACCGCCACCAGCAAAATGAGACTTAAGCATTGAACAAAGAGGAGCACAGGCTCGCAGATTATCAGAGCCGGGCATACCGCCAGGCAGAATAAGATAGTCCTCAACATCGGCGTCAATATCAGACAACATAACATCAGCGGCAACCTCAATGCCGTGAGCGCCAATGACATCGTAGCCATTTGAAATTGAAACTGTGGCAACCTCAAGGTCTGCCCTACGCAGAATATCCACAACGGCAAGAGCCTCTATCTCTTCAAAACCGTCAGCAAGAAAAACGTAATTCATAATTTGTATATCGGTAAATCTTTTTTTACTAAGTACGCTAAGTATAGCAACAACAGCAGCGTATTGAACGCCATATTTATCCACGGGTTATCAATGCCTGCGTATGTACGCATACAATGGGAGAACAGAAGACTGACGCAATAAAGTACCGCGGCAAACACAAAATAGATGCCTATTGATTTGAAATCATAAGCCACAGGCAGATATTTCTGTCCCCAGAAATATGAGATAATCATCATTACAAAGAAGGTTGCAAGTGACGCCAGCGCCGCACCCACATAGCCAATAATAGGCACAAGAATTATTATCAGGGCGACATTAATGACAAACCCTATCAGAGACATATAGGCTCCGTACCGTGTCTTGTCATTAAGTTTATACCAGAATGAAAGGTTAAAATAGACGCCTTGGAATATATAGGCTAAAAGCACTATAGGCACTATGACCAGACCGCCCCAATAGTCCTCACGGATAATATATTTCAGAAGGTCAAGATAGAACGTGATGCCAAGGAATATAAGGAATGATGTTATAAGGAAATACTTCATTGAAATGGCGTAACTCTGCGTGGAGTCAGCGTCACGGCTTTTTGCAAAGACAAACGGCTCATACGCATAACGGAAAGCCTGCGTAAAGACCATCATAACCATCGCCACCTTGAAGCAGGCACCGTAGATGCCAAGTTGCGCCGCACCCTCCGCAGGGTCATCATACAGATAAGGGAATATAATCTTATCAACAGTCTGGTTCATTATTCCCACGATGCCAAGCAGCAACAACGGCAGAGAATAACGCAACATTCTCTTAAGTAGAGCATTGTCAAACTGCGGCTTTACAGAAAATACAGTAGGCAGCAAGGCAAGAGTGACACAAGTTGTTGATATGAGGTTTGCCACGAATACATACCCTACTCCGTATGAGGCGTCGTAGAACCAAGAGATTAGTTCAGGTTTCCAATCCATAATGGCAGGACACCCCACAAGGAAGAATAGATTCATAATGATATTGACAAATATCATCAACAACTTGAGGGCGGCGAATTTCAACGGTTTTTTCAGATACCTCAGATATGCGAACGGAATAGCGTCAAAAGCGTCCATTGCAACCACAACGCCAAGCATTCCAATAAACTCAGGGTGAGCCTCATACCCCATAGCGGCTGCTATAGGCTTATCAAACAACGCCACTATAAGAGCAAACAGGAATGATGTGGTAAATAGTGATGTCAGAGTTGTTCCGTAAACCTTATCGGGGTTATCATCACCCTTATTAAGAAAACGGAACAGACCTGTCTCCATTCCGTAAGTTAGTATCACAAGAAGAAGAGCCGTCCAGGCGTAGAGATTGGTAACTATACCATAGTCGGCACTACTTGTGAGCATATATGTGTAGAGCGGCACCAGGCACCAGTTAAGGAACTTGCCCAGTATGCTGCTCAATCCGTATATTGCGGTATCCTTCGCTAATGTTTTTACTTCTGACATAGATTATTCATCAAACAAACTTCCCTGAAAAACTCCACCCATTCTATGCGTTTTGCCCAGATGCTTGTAAGCAAGTTCTGTAACCTCACGCCCTCGTGGAGTACGTTTAATAAAGCCTTCCATAACAAGGAAGGGCTCATATACCTCCTCTATGGTTCCGGCGTCCTCTCCAAGAGCGGTGGCTATTGTGGTAATTCCAACAGGTCCGCCGGAGAACTTATCAATAATTGTGTTAAGTATCTTGTTGTCAATCTCATCAAGCCCGAACCTGTCTATGTTCAGAGCCTCAAGAGCGTAACAGGCTATCTCCTTAGTTATGGTTCCGCTGCCCTTTACCTGTGCGAAGTCCCTTACTCTACGCAGTAGAGCGTTGGCTATTCGCGGCGTTCCACGGCTGCGTCTCGCTATTTCCACAGCGGCATCTTCATAACAAGGTGTATCAAGTATTGAGGCGGACCTTTTGACTATTTTTTTCAGCACCTCCGCATCATAATATTCAAGGTGTGAGTTGATTCCGAACCTCGCTCTTAGAGGACTTGTCAAAAGTCCGCTACGAGTTGTGGCACCCACAAGTGTAAACGGATTAAGACCTATCTGAACAGAGCGTGCGCTGGGTCCCTTGTCTATCATAATATCAATACGGAAATCCTCCATAGCCGAATAGAGATACTCCTCAACCACAGGGCTCAGACGGTGTATCTCATCAATAAAGAGGACATCATTGGGCTCAAGGCTTGTGAGAATACCGGCAAGGTCACCAGGTTTGTCAAGCACAGGCCCCGATGTTATCTTAAAGCCTACGCCCAACTCATTGGCAATTATATTTGAGAGAGTTGTCTTTCCAAGACCCGGAGGTCCGTGCAGAAGCACGTGGTCAAGGGGTTCCTTACGCATACGTGCAGCCATTACAAAGACCTTGAGATTCTCCACTATCTTGCTCTGTCCTTGAAAATCAGAGAAAGTCAGAGGACGCAGCACATTCTCAAAATCACGGCTCTCCTCAGCGGCATTGTTATGTATATCAAAATCTTCCATCATATATAATTAGGGTCAAGGGTCAAGGTTCTGAATAGATTCTCCAGAGTGCCCCTCTCTATGTCTGAAACCTTTTTATCTGTCATTATAGTACCCTTGTTAAGTATTATAAAGCGGTCACACACAGCCTCCACCTCCTGCATAATGTGGGTACTGAAGAGCACAGTACGCTCTTTCCCGAAACTCTTTATCAACTCCCTTATCTCAATAATCTGATTAGGGTCAAGACCGGTTGTGGGCTCGTCTAAAATCAAGACATCGGGGTTATGGACAATAGCGGCGGCTAATCCTGTTCTTTGTCTGTAACCCTTTGAGAGTGAGTTAATTGTTTTTTTATACTCCGATGTCAGACCAACTTGTTCTATAACCTCATCAACCCTTGCACGCCTTGACGGAATTTTATAGACACCAGCCACAAAATCCAGATACTCACGTACATACATATCTGGGTAAAGAGGATTATGCTCCGGCAGATAACCTATACGCCTTTTTGCCTCGATGGGATTCTTGAGCATATCCACGCCACACACACTCACACTACCGCTGTCAGGGACAACAAACCCTGTAATAATCTTCATAGTGGTTGACTTACCAGCCCCGTTCGGACCCAGGAATCCCACTATCTCACCACTGCCCACACTCATTGAGAGCGACGGCAACACAACCTGATTCCCGTACCGTTTCTTTATATTAAAAAGTTCAATGCTCATAAAGTGCTACAAATTTAGCAATAAATGAGTACCTTTGCAAAAATAATTACTAACAACTAACAATTAATACCCACCTGTAATGGCAGATATATCAACGCTTGGAGAGTTCGGTCTTATTGACCACCTAACCAATGACTTAAAATTAGAGAATGACTCTACCGTCAAGGGTGTTGGCGACGATGCCGCAATTCTTGACTACACAAAAAAGAACACACGTGTGCTTGTAACAACTGACTTGCTGCTTGAGGGCATACACTTTGATTTGACCTACACCCCGCTTAAACATCTTGGCTACAAGGCGGCTATGGTCAATTTCTCTGACATCTACGCAATGAACGGCAAGCCAAAGCAGATTACAGTATCGCTTGGCGTGAGTGGGAAGTTCCAGACAGAGGATTTGGAAGAGTTGTACGCCGGCATAAAACTTGCCTGTGAGCGCCACACTGTTGATTTGGTTGGCGGTGACACATCAGCCTCAGCCACAGGGCTTACCATAAGCATAACCTGCATAGGAGAAGGCATTGAGGGTAAGATTGTTTGCCGAAACACAGCACAGCCTAATGACCTTATATGCGTAAGCGGAAATCTTGGAGCCGCATATATGGGTCTGCAACTACTTGAACGTGAGAAGAGAGTGTTTGAGAAAGGCGGTGAGGAGGGAATGCAGCCCGATTTTGCCGGCAAGGAATACCTGCTTGAACGCCAACTGAAGCCAGAGGCTCGCAAAGATATAATTGAGACACTTGATAAGGCTGGCATTGTGCCTACGGCTATGATGGACATCTCTGACGGCCTGTCATCAGAACTTCTGCATATTTGCAAGCAGAGTGGCGTGGGATGCCGTATTTATGAAGAGAAGATACCTGTTGACTACCAGACTGCAATTCAGGCTGAGGAGTTCAATATGAACCTTATGACTGTCGCCCTGAACGGCGGTGAGGATTATGAACTACTCTTCACTGTTCCCGTATCAATGCACGAGAAGGTGAACGAACTCAAAGGCATAAAGGTGATAGGCTACACCACATCAGACCCTAATGAGAGAGTTCTTGTAACTCCTGAAGGTCCGGAAATGACACTAAAGGCACAAGGCTGGACGGGGTTTTAAATAGTTAAAAAAGAAAAGTGAAAAGTTAACTGTTATTTTTTTGGTGGTGTGCTTAAATTTTTATATCTTCGCACCCGCTTTTGAAAATATAGTGTGATGGGAATTGGGGCGCATCCGTCAAAAGCGTAACTCTGCCCCACTTTGAGTAACACATTTTATACAAAATGAAAACATTTGAATTAGAGGGTTCTGCAAGAGCAGAACTTGGTCAGAAGGCCAGTGCGGCACTACGTAAGCAGGATTTAATCCCTTGCGTTCTTTACGGCTGCAAAAAAGAGAACACAAACTTCACAGTATCAAAGAGCGCTGTACGCAAACTAATCTACAGCCCTGAGGTATTTGAGGTAAAACTTACAATTGGTAAGAAGAACTGCTCAGCAGTTATCAAAGAGATTCAGTTCCACCCTGTAACAGACAACATTCTTCACATTGACTTCCTTGAGGTTGATGACAAGAAACCTATTGTATTCAAGGTTCCTGTTAAGACCGAGGGTCTTGCGGCTGGTGTCAAGGCTGGTGGCAAACTCTCTCTTGAGATGCGCAGAATGAAAGTTAAGGGCATTTGCAAGAACATACCAGAGTGTGTTGTGGTTAATGTTGAGAAACTTGAGGTTGGCAAGTCAATCAAGGCGGGAGACCTCTCATTCCCTAACATTGAGATAGTTGACAACAAAGAGAGCCTTGTAGTTTGCGTTAAGTCAACACGTGCGGCTAAGGCCGCCGCTGAAGGCGAAGCCGCTCAATCATAATGAAATACTTAATAGTTGGTTTGGGTAACATTGGTCCTGAGTACCAAGGCACCCGCCACAACATAGGGTTTATAATGTTGGACGCTTTTGCAAAAGCGTCCAATGTTTTTTTCACTGAACAACGCTACGGTTCAGTGGCTGAGTGTCGTGTGAAGAACAGAGAACTTGTACTTCTTAAGCCGAACACATTTATGAATCTCAGCGGTAACGCCGTGCGTTACTATATGCAAAAGGAGAATATTCCGTCAGAGAATATCCTTGTTCTTGTTGACGACCTTGCACTACCCTTTGGCACACTTCGCCTGAGAGGGAAAGGCAGTGCGGGAGGCCATAACGGACTCAAAAACATTCAGGAACTCATTGGCACTGAGAACTATGCCCGTTTGCGTTTCGGCATTGGCAATGAGTTTGCAAAAGGTCAGCAGATTGATTTTGTGCTAAGCAAATTCACAGATGATGAGATGAGACTGATTGATGAGCGTTGTGCCGTAACCACAGAGATAATAAAAAGTTTCTGCCTTGCCGGGCTGCAACTCACAATGACAAACTTCAACGGCAAATAATCTTCACTGATGGCTGGCAGTTTACGCATAGATAAATGGTTGTGGACAATGCGTCTGTTCAAGACCCGCTCCATAGCCACTGAGGAGTGCAAAAAGGGACGCATACTTGTGGGAGGCATAGCCGTAAAGCCCTCTTTTGTTGTGACATCGGGGCTGACAATACAGGTAAAAAGACCTCCGATAATCTACACATACACAATAATAGACATTACAGAGAACAGGGTCGGGGCAAAAGAGGTTTCAAAATATATGATTGACATAACCCCTGCATCTGAATTGAAACTACTTGAGGATTTGAAACTTGTCTCATCAGGAGAACGGGACCGCGGCGCCGGACGCCCCACAAAAAAAGAGCGCCGCGACCTTGATAATTTCCTTATTGGCGACAAATAATATTTAGTATCTCTTCCGGGCTTAACTCCATTTTTTCAAAATAGAACAATTTCTTACCAGCATCCTTAAAAGAGCCACCAGAGGAGTACAGTACCTCATCTATTATCAGAAACCTATCATGAACCTTGTTCATAGAATAGACATTCACTATAGGATACTGGGCATTATGCTTTTGCAAATCAAGTCTGAATGTCTCATTATTGTAGCATTTCTCACTTGTATAAATTACTCCCACTACTCCATCAGAACGCTTAGACAATAGTTTAAGGATGCTCTCATCCACATAATTATCAATAATAATCACACGTTCTTTAGCACTCCTTATTAAATCAGAAAATAGTTTATACGCATCAAAAAACTGACCTTGCATAAATATATGTTCCGTTGGTTGGATGCGTGTGTTAACAATGAAGTCTATCTGTTTCTGTTGCTCCTTTATAATTTCATCATGTTCATTAAGTCTATCCTTTATCTCCTGCATCTGCAAGTTTACACCATTTCTTTTTAGAGCATAGTCTCTCAAAACTTTTATCGCCCATTGCCTGAAGAATATACCACGCTTGGTATTCACTCTAAAACCTACTGAAATAATGGCATCCAAATTATATATGGCAATTTGTCTTGTGACATACTTGTCACCCTCGTTTTGAACTAGTTCCAAAATGGAACAAGTTTGATTTTTTTCAAGTTCATTTGAGTCGTAAATATTCTTTAAATGTTTAGAGATTGCCTGCCTTTGAGTGCCAAAAAGTTGAGCCATTTTTTCTTGCGACAACCACACTGTATCATTTTGAATCATCACTTCCAATTTTAGAGAATCATCAGGATTATACAGCACTACAGTGCCTTCATTCCACGATTCTCCATAGATAGTAGGTAGTGGAGGCTCATCAGAAAAGTCAATATCCATACTGCTTTTCATAAGAGTTTTCAGAACCTGAACACCCGCCTCTGTAAAAGCAAACGGAAGCTTTCTTACACCACCTCTGCCAGTGTTGTTTGAAATCACAAATTGTGATATCAACCCAGAATTTTGTGATTTTGATCCTGAATTTTCTAATTCAGCATATTCATCAAAAGTTAGTTGAAACATACTATCTTCATTAAAAAGCTTTATGTTTCTCTTAACCTTTTGATTAATCACTCTGGTTTCCACTCCAAGTACCGTCGCCAACTCCCGGTCAAGCACCACCTTTTTATTCCTTACCGTATAGACGTGTGGTTGTTTTGCCATATCCGTTATATTTCTCAATTTATGAATATGCAAAGGTACTGAATCCTGTAGCAATTTCCAAATATTTTCACATACAACTATTTGATTATCAATATTATACTAAAAGTGCAAAAATACCACTAAAACGACATTTTCACCAGCCACCATTACAGATAATTCAGCTTTGATGGTTTAAATTTAAAAAATCTCCTTTCTCCTTTCTCCTTTCTCCTTTAAAAACATTATCTTTGTAGATTAATAATAATTAAATGCATAAAAAACAACAAATTTTATGACTTTTTGGAGTAGCGAGAGCAGAACAAGTTTACTTGTTATGCCGAGTCACGACAAAAATGCATAAAAAATTACGGAGGAATTTTTTATGAAAGGAATTGTTCTTGCCGGTGGTTCAGGCACACGCCTCTACCCCATTACAAAGAGTATCTCAAAGCAGATTATCCCGGTTTATGACAAACCGATGATTTACTATCCAGTGTCAATTCTTATGCTTGCGGGTATCAAGGAGATTCTTATCATCTCCACGCCGCAAGACATACATTTGTATGAGAACCTGCTTGGTGACGGCAGCCAACTTGGAATCAAGTTTGAATACGCCATACAACCATCGCCCGACGGGCTTGCACAGGCATTCATCATAGGAGAGAAATTCATTGGGAATGACAGTGTATGTATGGTTCTTGGAGACAACATATTCTACGGATTCAACCTTTCAAATCTGCTTGTTGAGTCAGCAAAACTGACTGATGGCGCAATAGTGTTCGGGTACTATGTAAATGACCCTGAGCGTTACGGAGTGGCTGAATTTGATGACAACGGCAAGTGTCTGAGCATTGAGGAGAAACCTCTTAAGCCAAAATCAAACTACGCCGTTACAGGTCTCTATTTCTATGGCAATGATGTTGTTGAGAAGGCTAAGAGCCTGAAACCGTCGCCCCGTGGGGAGTTGGAGATTACTGATTTGAACAAACTATATCTTGCAGAAGGCAGATTGAACGTAAAGGTTATTGGTCGTGGTGTCGCCTGGCTTGACACCGGCACTCACGACAGTCTTTTGGAGGCATCAAACTTCATTGCCACCATACAAGGCCGTCAAGGTCTGCAAGTGGCTTGTCTTGAGGAGATTGCATACAAGTACGGATACATTGACCGCACTCATCTGCTCTCTCTTGCGGAGCCTCTTAAAAAGAATGGTTACGGGCAGTACCTTATAAAGATTGCAAACGAGAAACCGATATACTAATAATTAGTAATTAGCAATTAGTAATTAGTAATTAACTTTCAATTTTGTTAAATGAAGAACATACTTGTGACTGGTTCATACGGGCAGTTGGGTAATGAGATTAGAATTCTGACTGAGAAAGAGGCTGATTTCAAAGTATTTCTGACAGATGTTGATACTCTTGACATTTGTGACTACCCCGCTGTTGAGAAATTTGTAAATGATAACAAGATAGACCTTATTTTAAATTGTGCCGCATATACGGCAGTTGACAAGGCAGAGGACAATGAAGAGATTTGCCGTAAGGTCAACGCTATTGCGCCATACAATCTTGCAAAGGCTGCCGCCAAATTTAACGCGGCGTTCATTCATATCTCCACCGACTATGTTTTTGACGGCACAGGTTGCATTCCTTATACAGAGGATATGCCAGCCACCGGGCTCTCTGTCTATGGAAAGACAAAGCGTGAGGGAGAAATTAAGATATTTGAGCAACTTCCTTCAGCCGTTGTTATAAGAACAGCCTGGTTATATTCAGAGTTTGGCAATAACTTTGTGAAGACAATGATAAAACTTGGCAATGAGCGTGAGGCTCTTGGCGTTGTGTTTGACCAAATTGGGACACCTACATACGCACTTGACCTTGCAGGTGCGATGATAACAGTGGCAAAGAAGATATTTGCAGAGGGCAATAACTTTGGCGGGATATATCACTTTACAAATGAGGGAGTCTGCTCTTGGTATGACTTCACAGTTAAAATTCACGAGATAGCGGGAATCAAAACCTGCAAAGTACGCCCTATTGAGAGCAAAGAGTACCCTGCAAAAGCACCACGACCAAGTTACAGCGTGCTGAACAAAGCAAAAATTAAGAACACGTTTGGAATTGAGATTCCACACTGGGAAAGCTCATTGAAGCGGTGCATAAAAAACTTAATGAGTTAAAAGTGAAAAAAGAAAAGTGAAAAGTTAAAAGTTTGTACAATATGTTCCTCCCTTTAGGGAGGTTAGGAGGGAACTTTTCTTTTTTCTTTACTAACTTTTCACTAAAACATTATGACTGAAGAGAACTACATATTGAGCAATGCTGACCCTGTAGTATTTTATGGGGTTAACAATACTAACATACACCTACTACGCACTCTTTTCCCAAAAGTAAAGATTACGGCACGCGGAACAGCCATCAAGGCAAGTGGCGATGCTGAAGACTTAAAGACATTTATTGAGAACATCGGGGCGATAGAGAGACATATAGTTGAGTATAACACCATAACAGAGGCGGTGATAATTGACATAGTCAAAGGCAGGAAACCCAATGTTGTAACAGAAGACAATCTTATACTTCACGGACTCAACGGCAAACCAATAACAGCACGCACAAAGAACCAACAGGAACTTGTTAAGGCGTTCAGCAAGAATGATATGATGTTTGCCATAGGACCCGCAGGTAGCGGAAAAACCTATACTGCTATTGCTCTTGCAGTTAGCGCTCTAAAATCAAAGCAGGTAAGAAAAATAATACTCTCACGCCCCGCAGTTGAGGCTGGAGAGAAGTTGGGATTTCTGCCTGGCGATATGAAAGATAAGATTGACCCATATCTGCAACCGCTGTATGACGCACTTGAGGATATGATTCCGCCATTCAAATTAAAGGAGTACATAGAAGACCACGTCATTCAAATAGCCCCACTCGCCTTTATGAGGGGACGCACGCTTTCTGATGCGGTCATTATTCTTGATGAGGCACAGAACGCCACCAATCAGCAGATTAAGATGTTCATCACCCGTCTTGGTTTCAACTCCAAGATGATTATAACAGGTGACATTACGCAAATAGATTTGCCAAACGGTCAGAGTGGACTTGTAAACGCAATGCAGATACTCAAAAATGTGAAGGGAATCTCTCATATTGAGTTTGACAAACAAGATATAATCAGGCATAAACTTGTTTCACGCATAGTTGAAGCATACGAAAAGAGTTGACTGTTTCTAGGAACGAGAGCATAACTAAGTTTACTTAGGTTATGCCGAGTGACGACGTAACATGGTTAAAACGAAGTTTTAACAAAATTAAAAGTTTCTATATACCCTTGACAGTGCGTCTGCACCCACGCAGTCGGAACTTCGTGTGCAAGCGAGAGCAAAACCACTTGTGAATTTTGCCGAGCGTAGCCACGAATGGGCGTAGCCAAAGTGGGAGGGACCCGTAGGTTCACAGAACCGACTTCTTGTGCGAGTGAGAGCAGAAGCCAAGTTCACTTGGATACTGCCGAGCGAAGCCAAGAATGGCGAAGCAAACGGGAGGGACGAATACCTTCACAGAAGGTATGAGCCACTGGAAAGGGTATATAGAAACTATTAAACTATAAAAACTAACATAAACAAACATATAATCATGAAAGCGTTAACTAAAACAAATTTCAAGTTTAAGAACCAGACCGCTATTTATAACGGCAAAGTAAGAGATGTATATTCAATTGGTGATGACACACTGATTATGGTTGCAACAGACCGTATCTCAGCATTTGACGTAATACTCCCTGAGGGAATCCCTTACAAAGGACAAATCCTGAACCAGATTGCGGCAAAGTTCCTTGATGACACCGCCGACATAGTTCCAAACTGGAAAATCTCAACTCCTGACCCTATGGTGACCGTTGGAAAAAAGTGTGTAGGCTATCCTGTTGAGATGATTGTAAGAGGTTATCTTTGTGGCAGCGCCTGGCGTGCCTACAAAAGCGGAGTAAGAGAGATTTGCGGAGTTAAAATACCAGAGGGAATGAAAGAGAACCAGAAGTTCCCTACCCCTATAATCACCCCGACAACAAAGGCGGAGATTGGTGAGCACGATGAGGACATTTCAAAAGAGGAAATCATAGCAAAGGGACTTATCCCTGCTGATGAGTATGAGAAACTTGAGAAATACACACTCGCCCTATTTGCACGTGGCACTGAGATAGCAGCCAAACGCGGTCTTATACTTGTTGATACAAAGTATGAGTTTGGCAAATGTGGTGATGAGATAACCCTTATGGATGAGATTCACACTCCTGACTCATCACGTTATTTCTACAGCGATGGCTATGAAGAGCGTTTCAAGAACGGCGAGCCTCAAAAACAACTTTCAAAGGAGTTTGTACGTGAGTGGCTTATGGACAATGGTTTCCAAGGCAAAGAGGGACAGAAAGTTCCTGAAATGACGCCAGCCATAGTAGAGGGCATAAGCAACCGCTACATTGAGTTATATGAGAACATAACAGGCACAAAATTTGTCAAGTCAGACACCTCTGACATTCTTGCAAGAATAGAGAAGAATCTGGCATCATTTAAATAGGAATTAGTTGCACCTTAATTACTAATTATTATAAATTGTCTAAGAATATTGTTGACATACGGCAATTAGTTTACAAGTCTCTCCGCACCAAAGCGTTGGGGAGAGCACTTGCGCAACTACTTGTAATAGGCAATAAGCACACAGACAAAATACAAAATCTGCAGAACACATACCGCACTCTTTTAGGCTACTACATAGACGGGACAGAAGACCCGGAACGCACAGAGGTGATAAACTATCTCATACGTGAGACATACGAACTCACTGACACCATTTGCTCTGATTATATCCCGGTATCATATTGCGAAGATGATATTTACAAAAAACTATTTACGCCTCTTCTCTATGATATAGAGCATATTTCATACGCATCAGCACTTGCGTCAGGAACTAATGATATTGAAGGCGCTGTGGCGGCATCGGCGGTAACACTATCCTGCATCAATGTTTTCCAGGAAGAGAAATTGACGGCACTTATTGAGTTCTGTAAAAGCCCTTCCCGCATAACAAAACTGCGTGGCATAACAGGAGTTATTCTCACCCTTATCTACCACGATGAAAGGCTCAGTTACTACCCTGCCATCAACAATTCACTCAACCTGCTTTTTGATGATGATGAGAATGTGAAACTTGCACAGGCTGTTGTTCTGAGTCTGCTACGCTGCACAGAGACTAAACGCATAACAGATGATATAAAAGAGAGCATACTTCCTAACATAAGCAAAATTGCCCCCGATGTGGAGAAATCCTCAGATGAAACAGGTGAGAACAAAGCACCTGAGGATAAGATTTATGAGATTCAAGACAAACTTGAGGATAGCGGACTTGCAGACAAAATGCGTTCCATTGCCCAACTGCAACAAGAGGGTGCGGACATAAACTACTCATCATTCAGCCAACTAAAAGGATTCAGTTTTTTCAGTTGCATAGAGAATTGGCTGATGCCGTTCTTTAAGGATAACAAGAACATAGCAGACCTGTTCAATGACTCGGCAGACGGCATTTCAATTGTCAGCACACTGCTCTCAAGCAGTACAATGTGTGACAGTGACAAGTACTCTCTGTGCCTTAACATAAAGGCTGTTTCAGACTCATTGAGAACTACCCTGCTAAGCAACCTCAATGCGGAAAATGAGGCTTTGTCAGGCATCGGGGAGGAGAATGAGAGTGATGAGAAGGCTATAAACCATTACATACAGGATTTGTACCGTCTGTTCAAACTACATCGTGACCACCGTTACTACAAGGATATTTTTGAAGGGGATATGGCGCTGCATAACCTCAGGTTCTTCCGTTTCATAAACCCAAACAACACGTTCCTGCCTGAGATAGCATCACTCTATTACAGCAAACAACTTAACAATGAGGCACTTGACGCATATCAGAAACTGCTTTCATCTGACTCCGCAAACCTTGCTTTCATAAAAGCCATAGGTAATTGTCTTATCAGATTACAAAATTATGATGCCGCCATTGAGTATTGGACGAAGGCTGACATTATTGAATCGGGCGAAGAGAACACCCTGAAACGCCTTGCACTCTGCTACAAGAAGAGTGGTAACTATAGTGAGGCGGAAAAACTCTACTCCGCTCTAATGGAATCTGATTCTGAGAACCTTAACTACCTTTACAGCACCGCTATATGCAAATATATGCGCAGTGATTTCAAAGGTGCGCTAAACATACTCTACAAGATGGCGTTTCTGCAAAGTGACGTAAAAAACTCTCCTGAATTCTGCTTTTACATAGGTGTGTGTCTGTGGAGTGAAGGCAACAAGAAAGAGGCTGCCGGCTACCTGCACCACTACACGCCGCTGCACGAACTTGAAAGGGCATTAAAAGAATCTCCCTACCCGTTCTCCGCAGAAGAGATAAATTTCATAGTGGATTATTTAAGATTAAATTAAGATCTCTCGCTTCGCTCGAGATGACGGAGAGAGACGCTCGAGATGACGGAGAGAGACGCTCGAGATGACGGGTGGGAGACGTTTCACTACTATTATATTCTCTCTAACACCGTTTCAACCAACTCACGCATCTTAGGCTTATAGTCTCCTATGAAGCGTTTGCCTACCCTGTTGGCTATTATCAGGCATACTGTGGCGGCTTGGTGTCCAAGCATACCGGCAAGTCCTGCCAAGGCAGATGACTCCATCTCAAAATTGGTAATCTGCTGACCGTTATATGAGAAACTTTCAATTTTTGAAATCAGATTCTCATCTTGCAAAGGTATTCTTAAACGCCTGCCTTGCGGTCCGTAAAAACCGCTAGAGGCTATTGTGTTGCCTCTTACCATATCCTTCCCCGCTATACGTTCAACAAGTTCACCACTATTTATTGAGCAGTACGGCGTGCCGTGCGATGCGTCAAAACCAGTGTGACTGACAAAAGCCTTCTCAAAATCCAAATCTCTGACTTTCTCTGTATCGGCGTAGAAATTAAGGACACCGTCAAAACCGATAGAACGCTGAGAAACAACAAACGAACCTTCAGGACAGAAAGGTTGCAAGCCTCCTGAAGTGCCTACTCTGACAAGTGTAAGCGGTGTATGCTCAGTTTTATCACATCTGGTGGCGAGGTCTATATTTACAAGTGCGTCCAACTCATTCATAACAATATCTATGTTACCCGTGCCTATACCCGTAGATAAAGCACTGACTCTCTTACCTTTATAAGTACCTGTAATGGTTCTGAACTCTCTGTTCTCCACAGTACACTCTATTGAATCAAAAAAAGACGCCACCAAATCTGTGCGGCTACGGTCACCAACAAGCAACACTTTTTCAGCCAACTGACCTGGTTTCAAATGCAGATGAAAAACCGAGCCATCGGGGTTAAGAATTAGTTCTGAAGCAGGATACATAATAGTTCAAAGTTAAAAATGAAAAGTTAAAAGTTAATTATCAAAGTTACATATTTTTTTGTAAATTCGCACCTTATTATGGAAAAAGAGATAAAAGACACTGCGGTGCTGTTGCTGCACTGTCCTGACAAACAGGGCATCATAGCAACTGTAACTGAGTTTATTAATGTAAACAAAGGTAATATCATTTACCTTGACCAGCATACGGACACAGTCCAAAAGGTTTTCTTTATGCGTGTAGAATGGGAATTGGAAGAATTTTTAATTCCCAAGGAGAAGGTGCAAGAGTATTTCTCAACCCTTATTGCAAAAAAATACAATATGGATTTCCAGATTTATTTCCACGCACAAAAGCCAAGAATGGCTCTATTTGTCTCAAAATCAGCCCACTGTATGTATGACTTGCTTGCCCATTATGAGGCTGGGGACTGGAATGTTGAAATTCCTCTCATAATAAGCAATCACCCTGAACTTGAGAAGGTTGCGGAAAAATTCAATATTCCCTATTACTATTTCCCAATAACAAAGGAGAATAAGGCGGAGCAGGAGGCAAAGGAACTTCAATTGCTTAGAGAAAACGGCATAACATTCTGTGTTCTCGCACGTTATATGCAGATTATATCACCAGAGATGATTAAGGCATACCCTAACAAGATTATAAACATACACCACTCTTTCCTGCCTGCGTTTGTAGGTGCCAAACCATACCACGCGGCATTTGAGAGAGGCGTTAAAATTATCGGGGCTACAAGCCACTATGTTACGGAGGAACTTGACGCAGGTCCTATAATCAAGCAAGACGTTGCTCGCATCTCACACAAAGATTCCATAGAGAACCTTATAAACAAAGGGCAGGACCTTGAGAAAGTGGTACTTTCACGTGCGGTAGAGAAACATATAGAACGAAAAATTTTGGTTTACAAGAACAAGACGATAGTATTTGGATAGTGGACAATTATTCACTGTCAACTGTCAACTATCAACTGTCAACTGATTTATGGTTGCGGTGATTAAATATAACGCAGGAAACATTTACAGTGTAGTGCACGCACTACGCCGTGAGGATGTTGAGCCTTTGGTGACTGATGACAAGCAGTTGGTTTCAAAGGCTGACAAGGTTATATTTCCGGGCGTTGGCGAGGCTTCAACCACGATGGATTATCTGAGAAAGAACGGTCTTGACACTCTGATTAAAGGATTAAGACAACCTGTCTTGGGTATATGCCTTGGAATGCAACTTATGTGCCGTCACTCTGAAGAGGGGAATGTTGACTGTCTTGGCATATTTGACACCCCGATAAAGAGATTTACACCCGTAGAGAGAGAGAAGATTCCGCATATGGGCTGGAATCAACTGTATGATTTGAAATCGGGATTAATGAAAGGTGTCAAAGAGGATAGTTTTGTATATTTTGTACATAGTTTCTACGCACCTCTCTGCAAAGAGACAATCGCTAAAACAGACTATATTGAGCCGTTCAGCGCATCGCTAAACAAAGAAAATTTCTACGCCACACAATTTCACCCTGAAAAAAGCGGAGATGTAGGCAGTATAATTCTAAAAAATTTCTTAGATTTGTAGGTTATGATTGAACTGATACCGGCAATAGATATAATTGATGGCAAATGCGTCCGTCTATCACAAGGTGACTACAACACTAAGAAAGTTTATGGTGAGTGCCCTGCCGATATGGCAAAGAGATTTGAGGATGTAGGCATAAAACGCCTGCACGTTGTTGATTTAGACGGGGCTAAGGCGTCACACATAGTAAATTACAAGGCTTTGGAATCCATTGCTTCAAAAACCAACCTTATTATTGATTTTGGCGGCGGTCTTAAAACCGATGATGATTTGCGTATTGCATTTGAAAGCGGAGCCTCAATGGTTACAGGTGGCAGCATCGCTGTCAAAAACCCGAATGTCTTTGAAGGTTGGTTGAAAAAATATGGTGGAGACAAAATTATTTTAGGAGCAGACGTAAAGGAGAGAAAAATTGCCGTATCGGGGTGGATAGAGAACACCGATGTTGATTTATTTGAATTTTTGAAAGATTATATAAGCAAGGGAGTCAGGAAAGTTATTTGCACAGATATTGCCAAAGACGGAATGCTGAAAGGTCCTTCAATTGAACTTTACAAAGATATTTTGAAAGAGCACCCTACCCTGCACCTTATTGCAAGCGGCGGTGTAAGTTCAATGGAAGACATCAAGGCACTTGACGAGGCTGGCGTTCCTGCTGTGATTTTTGGAAAAGCCATATATGAGGGGAGAATAAAAGTTGAGGAGTTGAAAATTAATAATTAACAATTAACAATTAATATATTGTAAATAACTTAATAAGTGAGTGCCGTATGTTAGCGAAGCGTATCATTCCATGTTTGGACGTAAAGGACGGAAAAACCGTCAAGGGCGTTAATTTTGTAAATTTCCGTGATGCAGGAGACCCTGTGGAGATGGGAAAACAGTATAGTGAGGCTGGTGCCGATGAACTTGTATTCCTTGACATTACAGCATCATACGAGGGCAGAAAGACATTTGTTGATGTTGTAAAGCGTGTTGCGGCGAATGTCAGCATACCATTCACAGTAGGTGGCGGAATAAATGAACTGTCCGATGTTGACAAACTGCTCAACGCCGGTGCAGATAAGGTATCTATAAACTCAGCCGCACTGCGTAACCCTCAGTTAATCACTGACATTGCAAAAAATTTCGGTTCTCAGGTTTGCGTTGTAGCCATAGACGGCAAGGAAGACGCTCCAGGCGATTGGACTTGCTACATAAACGGCGGACACAAGCCGACAGACAAAAAACTCTTTGATTGGGCTCGTGAGGCTCAGGAGCGTGGCGCAGGTGAGATTCTCTTTACAAGTATGAGCCACGATGGTGTAAAACAAGGCTACCCTAATGATGCTCTGCTGCGTCTGCATAATGAGTTGAGTATTCCTGTAATAGCATCGGGCGGAGCAGGAAAAATGGAGGATTTCAAAGATGCTTTCCTAATTGGTCAAGCCGACGCCGCACTTGCCGCCAGCGTTTTCCACTTTGGAGAAATTAATATCAAAGAACTGAAAAGTTATTTAAAAGAGAATGGGATTACAGTAAGATAATCTTACAACGTCATCCTGAGTGAAACGAAGGATCTCATAATGATTAGTAGATTTTTCGCTATGCTCAAAATGACGATATATTAAATTACCTGATAACCAAATAAATATGCAATTAGATTTTAAGAAACAAAACGGTCTTATTCCCGCAATTATCCAGGATGCGGACACTCTCAAGGTGCTTATGCTTGGATATATGAATGAGGAGTCCCTGAAAAAGACACAGGAGACTGGCAAGGTTACATTCTGGAGCCGTTCTCGCAACTGCCTTTGGACAAAGGGAGAGACAAGCGGAAACTTTTTGAATGTAGTGTCAATGAAAGAGGATTGTGACAATGACACACTTCTTATTAAGGTGCACCCTTGCGGTCCCGTATGCCACACAGGTACAGATACTTGTTGGGGAGAAGAGAATAAATCTGATGACATTATGTTTCTCAAGACCCTGCAAGAGTTTATAGAGAAACGTCACGCAGAGATGCCTGAAGGCTCCTATACCACTTCACTATTCCAAGCAGGAGTCAACAAAATGGCTCAGAAAGTAGGAGAAGAGGCTGTAGAGACAGTTATTGAGGCTACAAACGGTACAAATGACAGACTTATTTATGAAGCGTCAGACCTTATGTATCACCTTATAGTTTTGCTCACCTCAAAAGGGTTGAGCATTGAAGATATAGCAACTGATTTAAAGAAACGTCATAAAGTTACAAAAGATGAGTACCCTCATAAAATATAAGAATGTAGATATCTTCCAGAAAGAGCAAAAAGTGCTCCAAGATGTCAAGTTAGAGATTGGTGAAGGCGAGTTCTGGTACCTCACAGGTAAGGTTGGCTCCGGCAAGAGCAGCCTTATGAAGACAATATATGCAGAACTCCCTATTGAACGTGGCGAAGGAGATGTTTTTGAATACAGTCTAAACCTCATTAGCAAACGTGAGATTCCCTATCTTCGCCGCAAGATAGGTATAATATTCCAAGATTTCCAACTACTTACAGACCGCTCTGTAAAAGAGAATCTGATGTTTGTTCTTAAAGCCACCGATTGGCGCGGGACAGATGTTATGGAGAAACGCATTGATGAGGTTCTGTCAGAAGTTGGAATGCAGAAAAAAGGATACAAGATGCCTCACGAACTCTCAGGCGGCGAGCAGCAACGTATAGTAATTGCACGTGCCCTGCTTAACAAACCTAAACTTATACTTGCCGATGAGCCAACAGGAAACCTTGACCCAGAGACAGGCAAAGGACTAATGGAACTACTCCACCGCATCTGCAAAGATGAAGGTACAACCATAATTATGGCAACACACAACCTTGCCCTGCTTGAGCAATTCCCAGGCAATGAGATGCACATAGAAAACGGCGTCCTCACCTGCACAAAACTAAACGCTCCCGCAGAAGAATCCAAAACTGCAATCCAAACAGCAGACACTATTGACGCTTAAATTGGAAATATTCTAAAAAAAATCCTGACCTCAAAAGAAGTCAGGATTTTTTATATATAATATTGGATTTATTCGAGTGCGGCTTGAGCGGCGGCTAGTCTTGCAATAGGTACACGGAATGGAGAGCAACTTGCATAATCCATACCTATGCTTGCACAGAACTTAACTGATGATGGTTCACCACCGTGCTCACCGCAGATACCTGTACGCAGGTTAGGACGAATAGCCTTACCCTTCTCGCAAGCCATCTTAATAAGTTGTCCTACACCGTGCTGGTCAAGAACCTGGAATGGGTCAACCTTAAGAATCTTCTTGTCAAGATATACAGGAAGGAATGAAGCGATATCATCACGGCTGTAACCGAATGTCATCTGTGTAAGGTCATTAGTACCAAATGAGAAGTACTGAGCCTCAGTGGCAATACGGTCTGCTGTAAGGGCGGCACGTGGAATCTCAATCATTGTACCTATCTCAATATCAACCTTAACGCCGTACTCCTCAAATACTTGAGCGGCTACCCTCTCTATAATCTCCTTCTGCTGTTTGAACTCATAAAGAATACCAACAAGAGGAACCATAATTTCAGGTCTTGGGTTCTTACCCTCTTTCTTAAGTTCACAAGCGGCACTGATGATGGCACGTGTCTGCATTGCTGTAATTTCAGGGAATGTGATACCAAGACGGCAACCACGATGTCCTAGCATAGGGTTATTCTCAGCAAGAGAGGCGACACGATTCTGGATTGTCTCAACGCTTACGCCCATCTCCTTAGCCATCTCCTCCTGACCTTTCTCATCGTGAGGAACAAACTCGTGTAGAGGTGGGTCAAGCAGACGGATATTTACCTGAAGTCCGTCCATAGCATCAAGAATACCCTTGAAGTCAGCCTTCTGATAAGGAAGAAGTTTGGCAAGTGCCTTCTCACGTCCCTCAGGAGTCTCTGAAAGAATCATCTCACGGATGGCCTTAATCTTTGTTCCCTCAAAAAACATATGCTCTGTACGGGTAAGACCAATACCTTTGGCACCAAAGTCACGAGCCACTTGAGCATCGTGGGGAGTGTCAGCGTTTGTTCTAACCTGCATCTTTGTATATTTGTCACAAAGGTCCATAAGAGCCTTGAAATCACCGCTGAGTTCAGCCTCTTTTGTTGCAATTTGACCTGCAAACACTTGACCTGTAGAACCGTTAAGTGAGATATAGTCTCCTTGACGAAGCACTGTGTCACCTACTGTAACAGTCTCCTTAGCGTAGTCAATTATAAGAGCGCCCGCACCTGAAACGCAGCATTTACCCATACCACGGGCAACTACGGCGGCGTGTGATGTCATACCACCACGAGCGGTAAGAATACCCTCTGCGGCGTTCATACCTGCGAGGTCTTCAGGTGATGTCTCTATTCTGACCATAATAACCTTTTTGCCATCCTTATGCCAAGCCTGAGCGTCATCTGCGTGGAACACTATCTGACCGCAAGCGGCACCCGGAGAAGCAGGAAGACCTTGAGTAAGCACCTTAGCCTTCTTAATAGCGTCCTTGTCAAATACAGGGTGAAGAAGTTCATCAAGTTTCTGAGGCTCACAACGTAGGACTGCTGTCTTTTCATCTATTAGACCCTCACGTACCAAATCCATAGCGATTTTAACCATAGCGGCACCGGTACGCTTACCGTTACGTGTCTGCAGGAACCAAAGTTTGCCCTCTTGAACAGTAAACTCCATATCCTGCATATCACGGTAATGGTTCTCAAGTTTATTTTGAATGTCATTCAATTGCTTGTATATCTCAGGCATAGCCTCTTCCATTGAAGGATATTTGCTTGCACGCTCTGCCTCACTGATACCTTGAAGTTCTGCCCAACGACGGCTACCCTCAATTGTAATCTGTTGCGGAGTGCGGATACCTGCAACCACGTCCTCGCCTTGTGCGTTTACAAGATACTCCCCGTTAAAGAGGTTCTCACCTGTTGCGGCGTTACGGCTGAAGCAAACACCTGTAGCGGAAGTGTCACCCATATTACCAAATACCATTGCCATTACAGACACTGCTGTACCCCACTCATCAGGAATACCCTCCATCTTTCTGTAAAGTATGGCACGCTCATTCATCCAACTGCGGAATACAGCACAGATTGCACCCCAAAGTTGCTCAATAGGGTCTTCAGGGAAATCAGAGCCTGTCTGATTCTTGATAGCCTCCTTAAAGAGTTTTACAAGTTTTTGTAGAGATTCTACAGAAAGGTCTTTGTCAAGAACAACACCCTGCTCTTTCTTAACTTTCTCAATAATAGCCTCAAACGGGTCTATATCTGTTTTGTTGACTGGCTTCATACCAAGTACAACATCGCCGTACATCTGAACAAAACGGCGGTAAGAGTCATATACAAAGTGTGGGTTGTTTGTCTTCTTAACCATACCCTCAGCTACTGTGTCATTAAGACCAAGGTTAAGAATTGTATCCATCATACCAGGCATTGAGGCACGCGCGCCGGAACGTACTGATACTAAAAGTGGGTTGGAAGCATCACCGAACTTGCTGTTCATCAAACCCTCAATATGCTTTACGGCAGCAAGGACATCGGCCTGAAGAATCTCAACAATCTTCTCCTGACCTACCTCATAATACTCATTACATACATCTGTTGTGATTGTGAAACCCGGAGGTACAGGAACTCCTATCAAGTTCATTTCAGCACAGTTAGCACCTTTACCACCAAGCTGCTCACGCATTTTTGCGTTACCTTCGGCCTTACCGTTACCAAAGGTGTAAACACGTTTTTTTGAATCCATAACTAATTTATTATTAAGTGAATTATACTCCTATTCTTTAGGGCTGACAAAGATAGTGAAAATTAAGCGCAGAACAAAAAAAAATTATCACTTATACATTCTCTCCCCGAAAATGCCGCTGCCAACACGTATAAGTGTGGCTCCGCAGCGTATGGCTATTGGGTAATCGTGGGTCATACCCATTGAAATTTCACAAAAAGAGGGCTTATCGGCAAAAAATTCAGCCTTGAGAGCGTTAAAAGTCTCCTTTACTTGAGTAAATTCACGCTCTATTTGTGTGGCGTCTTCACTTATTGATGCCATTCCCATAACGCCCGTTATTGATATATTTTTAAGATTTTTGAAGTCATCAGATTGCAACATTTCACGGCACTCATCAATTGAAAAGCCAAACTTGGTCTCCTCCTGTGCCACGTGAAACTGTAACAGACAATTTATAACTCTGCCGTGCCTTGCCGCCTGTTTGTCTATCTCTTTTAGCAGATGCAGAGAGTCAACTGACTCTATACAAGACACATACGGAGCAATGTACTTAACCTTGTTGGTTTGCAGATGCCCTATGAAGTGCCACCTTATATCCTTTGGCAACGCCTCCGCCTTAGGCACAAGTTCCTGTGCGTGGCTCTCGCCAAAGAGCCTCTGCCCTACCGTATAAGCCTCCAATATGCTCTCATTGGGGTTAAACTTTGACACCGCCACCAACCGCACACCTGCCGGCAAAGATTCATTGATATGTTTTATGTTTTCACTAATCATATATATAATACTATATGCTCTACCTTATCGTCATCCTGAGCGTCAGCGAAGGACCTCATAATCATTGTGAGATTTTTCGCTACGCCTTCGGCTTCGCTCAAAATGACGTTGGGAAATCACCGAACCACCAAATCCTTTATCACCATCACATCTGATGACACTGAGGCATTCAGACGCTCAATAAGAGAGTGTTTATTCATTGAGAGTTCACCTCGCAGAACGCTGTTTGTTACATAGATATACAGCACCTTGTTATTAATATACTTTCTGTTCACATACTTGCAGATAAAACTTCCAAGCACGCTCTCCATATTGTCAAGCAACCGCTGCTCCCTAATCTTTTCCCCGATGCCAACCTCATCAAAATAGGCGGATAGAATTTTTCCTATAGGTGTTACACTTACTCTTTTCATACGCTTGCCTCCGTCACCACACCGTCAACAACATCAAATATCTTAAACTCACCACTTGAAGAGCGTTTAAGCAGAATATCCAGATTTGAACGGTTTGTGTCGGTTATGAAAATCTGCCCGAACTCACCGTTTGATACAATCCTTATTATTTGCTCAACCCTTGAGGCGTCAAGTTTATCAAAAATATCATCAAGCAATAACATCGGGGTACGCCCTGTTATGCGTTTCAAATACTCAAACTCCGCAAATTTAAGTGATAGGAGAAATGTCTTGTTCTGCCCCTGTGAACCAACCTTCCTGATTTGCCACTCACCTATCATCATCTCAAGGTCATCCTTGTGAATGCCTTTTGTAGTGTGTCCTAACAGCAAATCAACCCGTCTTGCAAGTGATAACTGCCCCTCAAAGTTACCGTCATCAAGTTGTGACTTGTATGCAATAGAGACACTCTCCTTGTCATCGGAGATTTTTTTATAGTATGCGTTGAACACTTTTGAGAACTCGGATACAAATTTTTTACGTGCCTTGTATATCTCACTGCCCGATGCCGCCATCTGAGCCTCGCACACCTCATACATTGTGTCATCATCAATCTGCTGTTTCAGCATAGAATTGCGTTGCTGAAGCAGTTTGTTATATTTAATAAGGTGTAACAAGTACTCCTTGCTGTATTGTGATATTACAAAATCAATGAAGCGACGACGGTTGTCACTGAAATCAGAAATCAGAGAACTGTCTGAAGGAGAAACAATTACAACAGGTATAAGTCCTATGTGGTCAGCCAGCCTCTGATACTCCTTGCCTGAGTTCCTGAAACTCTTGCGTCCGCCTGCCTTATAGCCGGCCTGTATCTTTATGCTGTCCTCAACAGGAGCCTCAATGGTAAAGTCTCCCTCAAGCATAAACATCTGCTCACCGTGCCTTACCACTTGAGAATCAATAAGTCCGCTGCGGCTTTTGGTACAGGCAAGATAGTATATGGAGTCAAGAATATTGGTCTTTCCGGCACCGTTGTTTCCAACAAAACAGTTAATTCCAGGACAGAACCGCAACTGAGCCTCAGCAATGTTCTTGTAATTTAATATTGATAGTTTGTTCAATAGCATAGAGAGTACAAATTTAATGCTAAGCCATTGAAATGCCAAATATTTTTGAAATTATCTAAACTGCACAAATTAGGAGATTTTTAGCATCTAAACTGCACAAGAAGCAGATTAGGTAGCCCTACAATTTTCACTACCTTTACTCGTAAAACTCACTACGTTTGTTTTACTCGTAACCATACAATTTTCACTACCTTTACTCGTAAAACTCACTACGTTTGTTTTACTCGTGAAGATAGGATGCATTAGGACAGAACCAAAAATGTTCCATTTTTGCAAAAGAAGTGTTGTGTGTACTTGTAAACAGGTTTCCAGTCCACACAACACTTCTTTTTTGCAAAAAACTTCGTTTTTTTTTGTTCTGTTCCTAATTTTCACTATCTTTGTGCCCTGTTTTGACGCAATCTCTGTCAGGGCGTTTTAAGGGACCTGTTATATTGCGCGTATATGTCAAACCATTAAAAAATACAGAAATGGATTTAATTAAAGTTGCCCAAGAGGCATTTGCCACAGGCAAAGAGGGAACACTTCCTCAATTCAAAAGTGGAGACACCGTTACTATTTCCTATAAGATTAAGGAGGGTAACAAAGAGCGTATCCAGCAATATCGTGGTGTTGTAATCAAGATTTCAGGTCACGGTGACACAAAGAGATTTACAGTCCGCAAGATGTCAGAAGGCGTTGGTGTGGAGCGTATATTCCCATTCAACTCACCGTTCATTGAGAAGGTTGAGGTTAACAAAATTGGTAAAGTACGCCGTGCTAAACTTTACTACTTGCGTGAACTTACCGGTAAGAAAGCCCGTATTAAAGAGAAGGGCATCTAAACCTCTGATAGAATCACTTAAAAGACCGGTTTCTAAAAAAAGAGCCGGTTTTTTTATTTTTCAAGTGAGACATCGGTGGTATTTTAAAGAAAAAATTTTATCTTTGTGACGAATTTACCATTAGACCATACTAGTCAATGTCCAATATGATTTTGACTGATAAAATAGAAGCACTGCTCTCTCTCATAGAAGAGAAGAACACGCAGATTGAAAGGTTGAGTCAGGAATTGGAGTTCACCAAGAGCGAACTTAAAAAGGCTAGTGCGGAGAGTGTTGAATTGCAAAGTAAATATGATAATCTAAAGATAGCCAAAGGAACTGTGGCGTTGTCAAAAGGAGATATCAGTGAGGCAAAGAGAAAAATCACTGATATTATGACACAGATAGATGTTTGTATTGCTAAACTAAGTGATAATTAGATTTTGGAATGGGTCAAAGCAGAGTCATAACAGTAAAGGTTAATGAGGTGCCTATCCAAATCACTATTGAGGCCGACAAGGAGGATGTTTACAGAAGAGCGGAGTCAAGACTGAGGATGATTTACATTGATATGGCCAACAAACTTGGTAATAATACAAATAACATACAGGTCCTCTCCCGTGTGGCGTATGAACTTATGATTAGAAGTTTCAAACTGCAGGAAGAACTTAAGGCAACCGAACTAAAGATTGAACAGACCCTGTCAAAAGAGGGGAAACTCTGATTGAGCCTCACATATTTAATGCAATTTTCACAAACCACCGGTTTAATTGGTATGGTTTTTGAAAGTTGCATTTTTTAACACTTAAACATAACATATTATGAACACAACTTTTATAATACTAATTGTAGTCGCCTTTATAATAGGATGCGGCTTAGCCATTGGGCTGGTGCTGTTTATCCAGGGTAAAAAATCAAAAGATATTGTTGAGACCGCTAAATTAGAGGCTGAGGCAATAAAGAAGGCAAAACTTCTTGAAGTTAAGGAGAAATACCTGCAACTGAAGAACGAGTATGAAAAACAGGCAAACGCACGCAGTTCAAAACTGCAGCAGGCGGAGGCTAAAATAGCCCAAAAAGAGAAACAACTTCAGATTCAAGAAGAGGGATTTGTAAAGAAAGAGGCTGAGATAGAGCAACTTAAAAATGCTTATGAGGCTCAATTGGACATTGCTGAAAAGAAAGACCAGGAACTTGACCGCCTGCACAAGCAAGCCATTGAGAAACTTGAGGCTGTTGCGGGAATGTCCGCACAAGAGGCTAAGGATTCTATGATTGAGTCACTCAAAGCAGAGGCTCAGACCGCAGCCCTCGCCTACACAAATGAGATTATGGAAGAGGCGAGAATGAATGGCAACAAAGAGGCTCAGAAGATAATAATAAGGTCTATTCAGCGCGTGGCAAGTGAGACGGCGATTGAGAACTCAGTTACAGTGTTCCATATTGAAAATGATGAGATGAAGGGTCGTATCATAGGCAGAGAGGGAAGAAACATACGCGCGCTTGAGGCTGCCACAGGTGTTGAGTTTGTTGTTGATGACACCCCTGAATCAATTGTACTCTCAGCATTTGACCCTATCAGACGTGAGATTGCAAGGCTTGCCCTGCACCAACTTGTTCAAGACGGACGTATTCACCCGGCACGTATTGAGGAGGTTGTAGCCAAAATCACAAAACAAATTGAAGATGAGATTGTTGAAATTGGAAAGAAGACAACAATAGACCTTGGCGTACACGGTCTGCACCCTGAACTTGTACGTCTCATAGGTAAGATGAAATACCGCTCTTCATACGGACAGAACCTTCTGCAACACTCACGTGAGACAGCAAACCTCTGTGCGGTTATGGCCGCTGAACTTGGATTGAATCCTAAAAAGGCACGCCGTGCCGGACTTTTGCACGATATAGGAAAGGTTGCTGAAGATGAGGACCAGGAACTTCCACACGCACTGCTTGGTATGAAAATAGCCCAACGTTGTGGTGAGAAGCCTGATATTTGCAACGCCATAGGCGCACACCACGAAGAGGTTGAGATGCAATCACTCATCTCCCCTATTGTTCAAGCCTGCGATGCCATTTCAGGTGCCCGTCCTGGTGCACGCCGTGAGATTGTAGAGGCATACATTAAGAGATTAAATGACTTGGAGAACCTTGCAATGAGTTATCCTGGTGTACAAAAGACATACGCAATTCAGGCTGGACGTGAACTTCGTGTCATTGTAGGTGCCGACAAGGTCAGCGATGCAGAGACAGAACGTCTGAGCGGTGAGATTGCAAAACGCATTGAGAATGAGATGACCTACCCGGGACAGGTGAAAATCACCGTAATCCGTGAGGTCCGCTCCGTCGCAGTGGCGAAATAAAAAATCATTACCTTTGTGAGTGGGTGCGATTATAAATCGCACCCACTCACAAAGGGGGGCTGACAGGCTTTGACAGCGGGCAGAACCGCAGTGTAAGCACGCAGAGCGTTGTAAGGAGGCTCTTTAATCTGAACTTTCAAAATATAACTGGCGAAAATAATTTTGCTCTTGCTGCTTGATTGAATAATAGTAGATCAGCTTAGTTCCGGCACAAGGTGCCAGACCAAGACATCTCCCAAATGCCGTAGTCACGAGGATGTTTGAACAAGGAGGTGCGGAAAAATCGGGACTCGCCCGGAGGTGGCTTCAGCCAATGGGTTAAAAATTTGAAGCTAAGGGTACCTTTGGTGGCTTGGGTCTTGGGGTACCACTAAAATCAAAGCCAAGATAAGCGTGTAGAAAGCATTTCGTTTCCTCGTTTGGACGTGGGTTCAATCCCCACCAGCTCCACAAAATAAGGTCCTTGTGGACCTTATTTTGTTTAAGAGCTGGTGGGGATTGTTCCGTATTTGGCGGCTATCGCCGCTATTCGTGCTTCGCACGGCACGCAGAAGCGTGCTTGCGGGCTTTAGCCCGCCGCCCATTGGGCAAGACCACTTCTGTGGTCCGCGAAGCGCGGGGTTTGGGGTGTCCCCAATCAAACAAGGAGTTAGCTCCACAAAACAAAGGGTTTCGATATTCCGAAACCCTATTTTTTGTTTTGTGGAGCTGGTGGGGATTGTTCCGTATTTGGCGGCTATCGCCGCTATTCGTGCTTCGCACGGCACGCAGAAGCGTGCTTGCGGGCATTATCCCTTAATAAATGAAGATATATTCTTCCTGTAGACTATTATCAAAGCTAACGCATAGAACAAAACCAAACAAACCATCACATAACTTTTCCAAGTAACAAGGAAGAAATTACTTGGCTCAGAATTAACTTTTACAGGTGATACAACATCAACGACATTTGAGTTGAACTTCATTTCATTTTCAAGAAATGTCTTATCATTGTTCAACCTGATAATCTCACTTGACATCACAGAAGGATTTAAAACGGTTGATGTCACCATACCATTAACAACTGAGCCTTCAGAGACCAATGATCGGCCATCTAAAGAATTCCTTACTGAATCAAGTTTCAAACATTCTCTCTCTAAAACGCTCAACGATGATTTACCTGACTCAAAACGCAATTTGTTTTGTTTTGAATAATACTCTGAATTGTTAAAATAGCTCAACAGCGCACTTTGAATTGTATCAACAACAGATTTATCAAAAACAATAAACTCAACAGCAAACAAATTCGGGACAGAAGCACAACCGTGAGCCGCTAAATTATCCGCTAAGTCAATAGCAAAACTAGAACGGTCGGAGTCTGTATAACAAAGTTGGTGTGCCCATATAGCCTTGATTTTAACAGCATCATTTATTGAAATACCTAATGCTGGCACCTTACTATCGGGAGAAGTTCTGGTCATAAGCCTTACATCAGCGACAAACTCACTGCTTTCACATACATTATTCCTATACACAATAGTACCTGTATATTCCGGGAAATATTCACTTACATAAAAAGCGATTCCAAACCCTGCAAACAGCGCCAGAACGGCAATCCACCATCTTCTCAGCACAAACTTAAAAACAAAAACAGCTGGTTCCCAGACAAATCTCAAAAACCACCCCCAGACTATTTTTATAATATCAATTAAATCCAATTCCTTTGAAGCATTCTCATTTTCCATAATAAAAAAATTTAATTAAGTTTTAACTCCTGCCCCACCACAGGAACAACTGTATAAGGCATATCATTTAAATCATATAATTTTAGTAATTTTACTCCGAATTTTTGTGATATCGAATGCATTGAATCTCCTGACTTGACAATATAAACGGGACATTCATCACAACTATTCCTCTTTGATTGAAGGAAAATAATATCACCCGGCTGAGGTTGGCGATCACCTCTACTGACATCATTATACGTATATATAAGACCAAAAGGTATGTGATACAATTTTGACAGAGTGTAATAGGTATCACCCTCCTTAGCGTATATATGTTTGATGTTCAAAGAACTGTCTTTCCGCACATTTCCCTTAACAGACACCACTTCTGGGGACATAAGGTCATATTGATGAAGATTGTGCTCCTCTATAAGATTTATAAGGCGTACCGGGTATTTAGGGTCTGTGGCATACCCTGCCTCCTTAAGTCCCTTTGCCCAACCTTTATAATCAGCCCTGTCAAGTTCAAAAAGGAAAGAATAACGGGCACGGTTTTTGAGAAATTGCGAATGATCTATAAATGACTCCTCAGCATTGTCATACTTACGGAAGCACTCGTGTCTGGCATCATCATCGTGGTACATACGCTCACCAGACCACTCATTATGGCACTTTATACCAAAGTGGTTGTTAGCGTTGACGGCAAGTTCACTTTTACCAAGCCCCGATTCCAAAATACCCTGCGCAAGAGTAATGCTTGCAGGTATTCCGTAATCATACATCTCTCTTATGGCTATGGATTTATATTTTGATACGTACTCTTCATACTCGTCCGCATAGAGAGGCAGAACAAGTAATGTGGATAGTATAACGACAAGAAATTTGCTCATTCCAATAAAATGTGTAGCAAAGATAGTAATTGTTAACGGCAAAAACAAAAAAAATAGTATCTTTGTATGATATATTATAATGCTGTGGAAGATGATTACTAAATTCAAGCAGACACCAACGGAGTTCACCTCATTAGTTGAGCGGGCAAAGGAGATGACAAAAAAATCATATGCTCCCTACTCTCACTTTAACGTGGGTGCCGCAGTGCTGCTCTCTGACGGCGTAATTATTACTGGAGCCAACCAAGAGAACGCCGCATACGGAGATTCAATTTGCGCAGAGAGAGTGGCGTTATTATATGCCACGGCAAATCACCCCGATGTAGCACCAGTAGCCATAGCGATAGCCGCACATACAAATGACAAGTTCACAAATGAATGTGTAACGCCTTGCGGTTCCTGCTGTCAGGTGCTTGCTGAGATGCAAAAAAGGTTCGGCTCAGAGATAAAAATAGTAATGTACGGAACAAAAGAGGTTTTAGTGGCGTCTCATGTTCAAGACCTGTTGCCTCTCCAATTCAACAGTTCCATACTTCCTGATGACTGATGATTCTTAATAAAATCATACACAGATATGTTCTCAAGAACTTTTTAAAGACATTTGCAATAACTTTTTTTGTAAGTCTGTTTGTTCTTGTGATGCAGTTTATGTTCCACTATGCCGATGATTTCATCGGCAAAGGAGCAGGTTTGCTGCCAATTATAAAATTATTCTTCTACTCTGCCCTTTCACTTGTTCCGCTCTCACTCCCGCTGTCAATACTATTAGGTGCGTTGATGACTTTCGGAAATTTAGGAGAGAGGTTGGAACTACTCTCAATGAAAGCCGCGGGCATATCACTTTTCAGGATAATGATGCCACTTATAATATTTGTGGCGTCAATCTCCATAGGCAGTTTCTTTTTCGCCGATAAAGTTCTACCTGTGGCTCAGGTTAAAATGTGGACTCTTGTATTCTCCATACGAGAAAAAAATCCGGAACTCAATATCCCGGAGGGCTCTTTCTATAGTGATATTGATGGTATTAATATGTATGTGAAAGAAAAGAGAAACGGATATATGTATGACGTTGTCATCTACGACCTTTCCAAAGGGTTTGAAAATATGGGGATAATTCTTGCGAATAAAGGCACACTTGAGATGTCATCTGACAAGACATACCTGCTTATGACCCTCTATGACGGAGAGTCTTTTGAGAATATGACCGAAGGTGGAGACAAGGATTATTCATCTGACCAGGATATAATACCGTATCGCCGTGAGTCTTTCTCTAAAAAAGAGATTATAATAGATTTCAACTCAAATTTTGCAGAGATTAACTCATCATTCCTTGAAGGACAATATATCAGCAAAGACACCAGAGCGTTAAAGCACTCAATGGACTCAATACAACTCAGGATAGATTCCGCTTTTTTAAGCAATTCAAAACGGCAGCAACAAGCCTATTTTGAAAGCACGACAACACAAAGAATAGCAGAGGAGACCAGTGATATTGGAGAGCAGTCTATCAACAGACCCGATTTCTATGAAATTTATTCATCACTTGACTCCACAAAACATCTGAGAGTTGTTGAAATGGCTCAAGCACGTTGTCAGACAATAGACAATGATGTCAATTACCAGAAAGCAACAACAGACTGGATGACATCAGAGCGGAGGGTTCACGGAATAGAGTGGCACAAGAAATTCACGCTTGCGTTCGCCTGCTTCATATTCCTGTTCATCGGTGCACCGCTTGGCGCCATAATAAGAAAAGGAGGTATGGGAATGCCTATTGTAATATCAACAATTCTGTTCATCATATATTATATAATAGACAACACAGGATATAAGATAGCACGTGAGGGCATTGGGGAAGTTTGGCAAGGTATGTGGCTCAGTCCAAGCATACTACTTCCTATAGGTATATTCCTCACCTACCTTGCGGTAACAGATAATACTGTGCTTAACGGAGCGTTCTCTATTAGTGACGTTAAAGATTTCTTTAAAAAACTGAAGCAATATATAAATCCTAAGAAATATGTACAAACTAAACACAATTGATGAGGCTATTGCAGACTTTAAGGAGGGTAAGTTTCTTATAGTTGTTGACGATGAAGACCGTGAGAATGAGGGAGACTTCATTACCGCCGCAGAGATGATTACACCTGAGAAGGTTAATTTTATGCTGAAGAACGGTCGTGGAGTTCTTTGCGCCCCCATAACTGAGGAACGCTGTCAGGAGTTGGAACTGAACAGGCAAGTGGACAACAACACATCAATTCTTGGAACTCCGTTCACCATTACAGTTGACAAACTTGAGGGTTGCACCACTGGTGTCTCTGCAGCAGACCGCGCCGCCACCATTAAAGCGTTGGCAGACCCTGCATCTACCGCCGCCACATTCGGACGTCCTGGTCATATAAACCCACTATACGCAAAAGTCAAGGGTGTTTTACGCCGTCCCGGACATACTGAGGCGTCAATTGACCTTGCCCGCCTTGCAGGTCTATATCCCGCCGCCGCACTTATTGAAATTATGAATGAAGACGGCACCATGGCTCGTATGCCTCAACTTCAGGAAGTTGCTGAGAAGTTCGGCATAAAAATAATAACAATAAAAGACTTGATAGCATACCGTATTAAAGAGGAGTCAATAGTTGAGAAGGGAGAGGAGGTTCATCTGCCTACAAAATACGGTGATTTCAATCTTATTCCGTTCCGTCAGAAGAGCAATGGTCTGGAGCACATAGTCCTTAAAAAGGGA
>JAKSOA010000002.1 GCA_024405875.1 Paludibacteraceae bacterium | reverse complement strand
CTTTGCATATTTAAATGAGATTGTATACGGAACTTTTAATGCCTGTGCCAATGTGTCTGCATCAAATCTTTCTTCTGCTTCAATTTTTTCTAATAGATCTGGTTCCTTTGTAACATCAGGAATCATTCGATGCACTCCATCTGCTTTATCCTTAAATAATCCAAGATTATATTCATAATCTGGATGCTTATCATATGTTCTTATGCTATATGTTGAAACTAAATTGAAAAAATCAATAAAATTTCCAACATTTGATTTAGTTTGAGATCTCATGAATTTTGTATACTGTATTGCATTAACAAAATCGTCTAATACTTCGTAATTTCGTATACATACACAAGAGAGTAATGCATGCCATAACGGCTGTTTGTATCTATAATTTAAACATTCAAGTCCTAGCTGCATCATTAAAGATTTGTTACAACTTAAGGACTTCTTCCATAACAAAGGATCTATTCTGTCATATGCTTTATGCACATTTGCAATATTAAAGAAAAACGAGCCTAAATCAAATTGAACATAGTCATTTCTTCTTGATGGGGGAAAATCATAATACAACACATTATATTCTCTATATGACTTGTTCACATTGTCATCAGCATCGACTACATTTGAAATGCATAAAGCAAAGAACTCGACAAGTTGCATCTTTTTTATAACATTATCATCTAATTTAGAAGTCACCACATCATTGGCATATTCTTTTAATAGGTTAAATGATATTTTTCTTCTATCTCTAAATTCTTGTGTTTGCTGCTCTAATGGCATTAATGAATAGTAGTCAGTATTAATAAATGTTCCTCCAACTAAAACCTCATAATTACTCCTATTATCTACAACTTCTCTTTTTCTTATATTTTCATCAACAATCCTTTCAAAATCTTCCTCTATACTATCATCTTGCTCATTAGCTGTAGTAATCTCATCATAATACTCATATAGTTTTATAGAGTAATATGTCTCAATAAAAAATATTAACATTCTATCTCCCAAACTATTAATTCTTTTCTTTATGTAGTCCAGCACAACATAAACATCCCCTAATGATACATTATACTTAGCATTCTTATCACTTAATATTTCTGAGAAAATATTCCTTTTAATCTCTCTAACACGACGCATTATTCTATTCCCAGCTCTTTCTTCTATGTATGTTCTCTCATCTTTAAAAAGAGTTGTTTCAAACTTTGATTTAAGCAATTGCAAAACCGTCTTGTTAATGGAAGCCGCATCTCTGATATTTAAAATACTATCTACTATTTTATAGTCACTGGCATCTATATTGTTGCTCACCCACATGCCATTTAGATAATTCAAGAATTGAGATTTGTTCGCTTCTCTATATTTATAATCATTAATTTCTTCCCCTGGATAGTAATCTTTCATGCTATATAGCGTAGCAAACAGATGTCTAAATTCTCTTAAATTTGTAGGAACAATTGGACTTACCTCTCCTTTTGCATGATAGAACAAAAATCTACATTTCTTGTATATTAATGTGGTCACAGCATATTTCATTGACATCCACCTATCAATGTAAGTTTTGTCATTTCTATTTTCAAAATATTGCAATTGTTTGTTGCTGTATACCTTAAATGAAGGCATGAAGATTCGATGGTCGATAGGTATCAACTTAAGTAGATACCGTATTGCCATATCTGAGATTTCCGGTAGTGTTATGCCTTCTAATTTCTTTAATGGCTCGTACTGTTTGGCAGTCTCATTCTCTATGACCTTGGCAAGTTGCTCCATCTTTACTGCCATAAGTACTATTATATTTTTGTGCATAAAGTACTTACGTATCTCTTCCACCATTTGGTAGGCATACTTGGTCTGTAGGTCTATATCGTCTATCTGTAGCACCAATATGTTTTTGTCAAAGAACTCAAGGTATTTATCGGCAAGTTTTCCTATTTTATCATTCAGTTTTGAGACTGATGCCATTCCTGCCAATTGAGAAATATCGTCATCCTCACAGTTAAGAAGTTTAGGATTGCTTATGTATTTTATGCACTCCTTAACATCCTGGAATGCCTTTAACAGATTCTGTTTGTTCTTTTCATACGTATCTCTGTCTGCATTGTTCGGCAAATTATCTGAATTTGCAACCTTATCCTTGAACTTTTCAAACATAACACCTATTACTACTTGCATCAGGTTGGTGTTATCATTGAAGGTGGTTGGGTCTATCGGGTCTATTTTCAGGAATTTCTCACAACCATTCTTATTTGTACTCTTTCTGTACTGGTAAAGCATATCTGCCACAGATTTCATACAAGAGGTTTTTCCTGTTCCTCTCTCTCCTATAAAGGCAAAGATGTTATTTAATTCTATATGCTGAGGCTGTTTCTTGCTTTTGTTTTGCCTGGTTATCTGCTCTTCATCTTCTTCATCGTCAGATTCATTATTAACCTCATCAATAGTCTTATAATAAGACAAGTACGCCCCTATCTCATCCAAAGCCTTAAGGTATTGGTCTTTGAATAGGGATGTGCTGATATCGTGGTAGTTCTCGTGAACTATTCCGGTCTCTTCTCCTTTGTAAAATCTTATTGGCTCACTCATATTCTTGTTTTTTCTTTTACCTATGGCATTTAAAGATTCTTCGCTTCGCTCAGAATGACGGGCGGGACGCTCAGAATGTTTACAGACCGTCAGGTAATGACGAAATATACGCTAGTTTTGTCAGGGGGAAACGCTGGCGTGGTGGAACGGGTGCTAATAGACGACAACGTAGGTCAAAGATGGATGACCTATGTCAATAGGATTATGTGCCTATTACGTGATTCTTTCTTATTGTGTGGTGTTGCTATTAGCCGTTATTCCAACTACACGGTCAGGTGTTTCATAAATGGTTTTAAAGGTTTCTAAAAGTATTAAGTAATTTTTGTTTTGTTTGTTTGTTTGGTTTTGTTAGTTCTTCATAAGCGTTATGGTTTGGTTTGTTGTTATTATTTTTATTTATTCACCCTCAGTCTATCGCCTGAGGGCAGATAGGTTTGTTATCAGACACCAGCGTTGCTGGGTCTGATGAGATTTCGTCGCTCGAAGGCAAAATCAGGTGAACCTGATTTTAAAGTTTTTTTTACGTGACCCTACTGGAATAAATTCCGTATGGTCCCTTAAAAAAACTTTTTAAAACTGCTCCGCAGTTTTTGCTCTTCTCGCTAGAAATGTTAAAAAATTTGGTCAAATGTTAAAATTTGTTAAAATACTTATTATTAACTACATTTTTGTGGTGTATAGGGCAACAGTTGTCTAAATTTTTAGACATCGGGGTATATACCCCAAAAAGGTAACACACTAATTCATAGTGCATTAACTCAAAATACCCTCCACGGGACTATATTACGAGTGCAATATACAAATTATTTTTCTAATTCTACACTTTTGTAGTGTATATGGCAACAGCAAAGCAACAGAGGAGCAAACACAATTCACCACCATCCTCTCTTCTGCGAGAGTGAATGGTGGTGAATAAATTTTGACTTTGCTTGAAGTATGGCAGCGGTCAGAGTTTGCTTATTTCCTCAGTGCTGAGACCAGTAACTTCTGAAATCAACGCTAGGTCAAGACCTTTGAGTTTCATCTTTCTTGCAACGCTCAGTTTGCCTTCTGCTCGTCCTTCTGCTATTCCTATCTCCATTCCCTGAGCCTTACCTATCTCCATTCCCTGAGCCTTACCTATCTCCATTCCGTTTACCTGAGCGAAGTGCAGACAGGCGTTGTAGTCAAGGTGTGCCTTCAGACTGCTCTCATACTCAATCTCCTCCTTGGGAGTGAGATTACCTCGCTTCGCCTTCTCCTGCAACCGTATGAACGCAGGCTGGCGGTCTTTGAATGCCAAATCTCCTGTCATCTTTTCCATATTTGCTATGTTATATAACCAAGTTTCTGTCTTTGTCTTACAATCTATGTCTCTCTTCTTCCTGTAATCGGGCAACTCAAGGGTAAACGCCGTTACGTTAGGGTTGAACACCTCTCCTGTCTCCTCAACCTTAAGGCGGATTGTGCGGACTGCCGACGCCCTCATTCCGTGCAAATGGAAGTTCAGCACAAATATTCCGTACACAGGGGTTAGTCCGTACTGCCACCGTGAGTTCTCTCCGCTCTTCAACTGTGCCGAGACTCGCTTTGACAGGTAATAGACTATTCGGTCCGAGAAGAAGACCTGGTCTCCGTTCTGCATCTCTACTATGAACTCATTACCTTCACTGTCCTTGCACAGAAGGTCATAGATTACCTTCTTCTCATCTGGTGTCTGACCCAAATCCTCACTGCTGAGGTATGTCAACTGACTTATCTTAACTCCCAAAACATCCTCTATGAACGGTATCATTATCCCGTCATCTGAGAATATGTACTTGAACCCGAAATCTGTGACGGGGTTTATGTACAAACTCCCCTTCTCTTTTTCTCTCTGTGTCTCCATGGCAAATGTATGTATTTTTTCTTAATGTTGTTAATTTCGGAGAGGTTTTCTCTCCTATTACCACAGGCAAAGATACGGGTTTTGTATGACCTAACCAAACGCAACTATTTGATTATAAATGTCTTATAAGTTTAATAATTGCACTTTCAGTGGATTTTGTGTCGGGGCGGTTACTATCCTTAAACTTTCAGTTGCTATTTAGCATTTTTCTACCAAATATGACGCTTCTGCAAAAATGTTAATTTTAACATTTTTTAACATTCTGGACATAGCAGATAACCCAACAGATCCCAAAATGGTAACCAGATTATAGCAGATACGGGTGGGCGGGTGAAAGAAGTAGGCTCTACTCCTATGCCTCAAGTGTTTAACGTGCGTGGAAAGCGTGTGGTGCTGGACCGTGAGGTGGCGGCATACGTGGGTATGAGCACTGGTAATTTGAACTTATATGTCAAAAGGAACATACAACTTTTTGACGATGAAATGTGGTTCAAATTAAGTGAAAATGAGTGTTCAAGATTACAAATTGTAACCTTGAACAAAGGGAGAGGAAGCAACATAAAGTACCTGCCTTTCGTCTTTACGGAGGAGGGTGTTTCAATGCTTGAAAAGGTGCTGAAAAGGAGTATCCCTATTGAGTTTGAAGAGGAAGTACTTGATGCTGAAGTGCTACCAGAATCGTGGAATGAAGGTACTGTAGTGCTGTATCAGCCCGATAATTGTCCAGTAAATTTAGAAGTCAAAGTTACAGATGAAAATGTTTGGCTGAGCAGAAATCAGATAGCAATTTTGTTTGACAGAGATATAAAAACTATAAGCAAACATATCAATAATTCTATGCTGGAAGAACTGCAAAACATCCCAACTGTCGCAAATTTTGCGACAGTTCAAATTGAAGGAGACAGGAAGGTTACAAGGTATATTGAGTACTATAATTTGGATGTGGTTTTATCCGTTGGGTACAGAGTTAAGTCAAACAACGGCATTGCATTCAGGCGTTGGGCAAACAAAGTTCTAAAAGAAAATGTTTTGTATCACAATTCCATAACCAAAAGATTTGAAAGATTGGAAAACAGGGTTACTAAAACAGAGGAACAAATAGATTTCTTTGTAAAGACCTCACTCCCACCCAAGGAGCAGATTTTTATGCAGGGGCAGTTCTTTGACGCTCATCAGTTGTTCTCTGAACTTATAAGCGGTGCTAAACAGAGGGTTATTATAATAGATAACTATGTGGACTCATCAGTGTTAGCACTACTCTCTAAGCGTTCCAAAGGCGTAAAAGGTATAATTTACACCAGCAACAAGTGTTGTAACCACGAAGCCTTTAAACTTGACCTACAGAAATATAACACCCAATACCCCAATGCCGTCATAGATGTTCTGCCCATAAGCGGCATACACGATAGGTTCCTGATTACAGACAATGTACTGTACTCATCGGGTGGGTCTTTTAAAGATGCAGGCAAAAAACTTTTCTATTTTGAAAAGATGGGATTAGAGCCAGAAGTGATACTGAACATAGTTATGAACGGGTAGCAGATACACAGCGAACCACTGCAAGCCCTCAGATGAGGGTGCAGTGAGTGCTAGGTCAAGTTCCACCTCAGTCTCTGTGGGAAAGGCCCTTCTCTGTAAAGGCTGTGGGAAGTTGTGGTCTGTACTTCAGCGAAGAAAGGTGGTCGAAATTTTCGACCACATACTTATTTTCAGCATCTTGCAACTGAAATATATATCCTTCAGGAAATTTATATAGGTTGTTCCGCACTGCTTCATTAACTCTTCTTGTCTCCACTCCATAGAGTTGTGCCACATCTGAGTCCAAGATTACCAGTTACAATTTCTATAACCAGCAGTTACAATTTTGTGTTATTAAATGTTAAAAAATGTTAAAAGCGGACTACTGTTTTAACATGAACACAACAAACCACTGCAAGCCCAAAATGGGTGCAGTGGTTTGTTGTTAGTTGACAATTGACAGTTGACAAGGAGTTTTCACTGTCCACTATCCACTGTCCACTATAAGGTTATTCCTTATCCCTGTTGCGAAGCAACTTAACCGCTCCGCCGGCAACACTAAGGATTAGCAGTATTGACAGTCCGCCGTCAAGAGGAAGAGAAGCACCTTCACAAGCATCTGTACATGCTTTGGCTTCAGGACCGGCACATTCAGCGGCACAACTATCAGGATCTCCTCCTTGAGCCATACATTTACCATAACAGGTAGTGTCTAAATATTTAGAAACGCAACAATCTGCACAGCCTTTGTATCCTGCCGCCTGTGCATGTTTATCGTCACTACAATCATCGGCTGCACCCAAAGAACTGTACGATGCCGTAACCATAGTACCTCCGCCAATAGCATACCCATCATCAGATGGGGATGACGCACTATATGGACTATACGATGTGCTTGGCAGCGTAACCGCCCCCAAACTCTGTACCATCAACACTACAATTCCAATAAATAATAATTTTTTCATCTTTTTATCTTATTTTTATTACTATTCTCTTCTAAAGATTTCTCGCTTCGCTCGAAATGACGGTGAAGTGTCATTCTAACCGTCCCTCCGTCATTCTAACTTTTTTCTCGTCATTCTGAGCGTAGCGAAGAATCTCGCACTCATTAGGAGATCCTTCGTTTCACTCAGGATGACGTGGGTTAGTATCCTTTACTTAACTATCACCTTAGCGGTCTCAGTCTTTGTGTCTCCTATAGCCTTAACTACATAAACACCCTGGGCGCCATTAACCTTAACTCTGTTATAGTGAGCGTTTTTAAGTGTTACAACAGTTGTGTTGCCACTCATATCGGTAATCTCAGCACTCTTAAGAATTACGTCCTCTGATGAGCTTATGATTATCTCTGAGCCGTCACCGTAAAGGTCAATTGTGGCTGTGCTTGATGTAACATCATCACCCTCTGTAGGTATATCCTCCTTCTCATCTGCACCAAGGTTCAGGTAGAACCTGCCTACGTATGTGCCTTTGGCAAGTGATATAGAGCCTTTATCACCCTTAAGCAGGTCATAACTCTTACCTGCCTCACGGTCTTCAAGAATGGCGGTCTCAATATCATTCATAGTAGGGATGGTGAAATCAACAGTCATTGCCTGTTCAAGTTTAAGACCAAGAGGTATTGCATTCTCAAGACTTGGAACTATAACCTTGTCAAGTTCCTTGCTGTACATCATTGCGTAAATCTCTGGCTTAGACGGCATACCTGCAATTGTGGTATTTATAAGGTCCTTGCCCTCAACATACTCGTCAGATTTAAGCTCATCATAAACTATTAATACACTACTTGAACCATCTGTACCGTTAGGATTTGAAGCCCTGAGTTTAAGAGTTGGGTTCACAGCCTCCGCACTCTTATACGTGGTGCTTTGGTTTGTAAGCATCTCAGGTGTTATGCGGAACCAACCATCATTACTTCCATCTTTAACAAATATGAATCCGTTCTGTGGCTTGATATATGTCATACCAGTTTCAAAATCCTGCACCTTAGGGTCATAGTCATATACCTTGACAGTACCATTGTTCTCCTTCTCAACTTCTTCAACATCCAATGTGGCAGGATATGTGTTGCTTAAAATCTTGTTGTCTGTAAGTTCATATTCAGGCATAACCGCATCATTGAGGAACCAACCATTGAAGTTGAATGTTTTAGGTGCCGTGCCTTCTGTTTCAGCCTCTGGTTTACCATAAAAATACCACTGAGCAGTCAATTTGTAAGTGCCATACTGATCTGCCGCCTTTATAGCAAACACTCTGTCATACGGAACTTGCTCATCAAGTTGGGTGAACGGAGTCTGCCAACTTGCCTCAGCGGTTAATGGATTAAATGAAGCCTCATGCATATATACGTGTGGCATGTGCCCTAAATAGTAGTCACCTGACTGTACAAGACGAACAGCATTTTTACTTTCATTTGTAAACGGTTGGATTACCGTTCCTACAAGTATCCACTCTTCACGTCCTGCGGTGAAGTGGTTTGTAGCCTCCTTGTAGTGGCGTGTGCCATCGTCATTAAGTGCCTCAATATTTTTGATGGCAGCACCGTACTCAAGCTCGATTGATGAGGCAAACTTGGTTGGGGTTGTCATACCGTGACCAGCGTTTACAGTCTCCTGATTCCTATCGGTACGTACACCGCTAAACTTGTCAGGGAACTTAGGATAATTATTTTCCGACCCTAGCTCTGGCTCTGGCAAAGCAGGAATTATTACCTGTACATTCTCATCTATATTATCAACACAGGTGAGAGGCTTACCATTCTCCTTAACCCAGTTACCACGATTATCCCAGTCACTATTTACTTTACCTGTCCAAGTAAGCACCTTAACAGGAGGGAAGTCACTACCGTCTGTCTGCTGATATGCACCAAGTGTCCACTTGCCGTTTACCTTACGTACAGCATCGGCTCCGTTACTTGGATATAGACGGTCATTGTAGTAAATGCTTGCATTCAAACCAGACTTGTCAATATCTGATGTAATATGACTACCAAAGTTCATATCACCACCCTTAACTATAAGGTCTGATGGGTCATTTGTGGCACTACATACCTGCTCATATACATTTACAAAGTAGTTTGGTGTACTACACCCTGCATTAGGAATGTTGAACACAGAGACATCACTCTCTGCCACATTATCAAGCCAACTCCAGAAGTTGTTGCGATTTATTGAATTACACCAACTTGATTCTGTTGTAGTCAGATACCACCTGTTGGCATCCCCACTATTATTGTTTGACCTTTTAACTCCGTGCTTGTCATAACTGTAGCAGTTATTGTACATAAAGCGGATGGTTGACACTTCATTCTGACCCAAATAGTTATTAAGCCTTTTCCCGCCATATTCATATTGACTACCCAAACGGAAGAAATCCACATTTCTTTCTGTTGTATTACTGTTGTCAGCAAGGAAGAATGTGTTGTAGAACATACTTATATTCTTGTTATTGTTAGCGGTGTTATGAGTGTCTCCGCTTCCACTGGTTGTGAACTGTGTAACCAAACGCACAAAACAGGTGTTGTTTTTCAAACCCTCATAATATGAATCATTACTGTTCCAGAATACGTTGTTCATAAACAGACCACCCTCCAAGCCCTGAATCCAAAGAGATGTGGCGTGTGAACCACGGAAGTTGTTACGTATGAACTTAAGATTCTTGGTCTGCTGTATTTTTAGTGATGAGCCGTAATAGTTGGTGTTTTCGTCCACTTTTGCAGCAGATCCCAATTTACACTCAATATCGTTATTCTCAAATGTAACACCATCATAAGCCCACATCTGAACACCTGAGAAACCGTCAGACTCAATGTAGCAGTTCTTTATAACTATGTTTGCATTGGCAACTGCTCCTGGTGTCATATCGTGCCATGCATTGCTATTGTTACCTATTGTCAACGCCTCTTTCCCACCACTACTTACTATACGGATATTATCAATTATAATGTTCTTACTAACTCTTATATCCATTGCATCATTAGTGCCATTACTTTGTTGTATTGTAGGTCTCTCACTGCCAGCAGAACGGATTATAAGAACCTTGCTGTAATCATTTGAGTTGTTAATACCCTCAATTCTAACATTTTCTAAATACTGTTCTTTGTTAGGCACAACCTGCATAACAACATTGTATTTTAGATTGTTAGTTGCAAAGAAATCAGATGTTATAATCTTAGTCAAGGCAGCCGCAAATGTTTTGTACTTGAGAGCACAATCATCGTTACCACTCAAAGAGTTATCTACCGTAACATACACTGTATCACCTACCATAGGATAGAGGCAAGCACTTTTAGTAGTGAACTGACCGTATTTATCTGGATCTGAATATTTGTACTGAGCTGGACTAGCGTCATTCTTAACATACGCTCTATAGTAATATGTTGTGTTGGCGGTTAATGTTCCTGTAGTAGCACTCCAACTCTCTCCTGCCAATATCTCTGATGAACCCGATGCAGCCAAATTTGTTCCTGTAGGATTTTCTGCGGTAATATCATTTTTAGTAGTACTATAGATAAAACCTTTGCTTGTCCAAGGATTTTGAGGGCAACCTGTGGTTTGCAGATAACCGTGAAGTGTGGCACTTGGACCGGCAAGCACCTCTGCCTCAGCACCTATAAGCACAACAGCATTGGCAACGCCCGCACCAGTAAGGTCAACTGACAAAGTAGCCTTCTCTTCACTACTGCTATTCTTAAGTGACAAATTAAGTTTTGCAGCGTATTTATCACCAACTGTAGGTTTAAATGAAATCTTAACACTTGCGCTTGTGGTAGTTGCACCTATGCTAGATATTGTCTTTTTTGTGTTTCCGTCATCAAAAGTGAAACCAGATCCAACAATTTCGGCATCTATTGACTTAGTGTTGTCATCACAGTAGATACCTGTAATATTTACTGTATTGGTTTTAGTAGCACTAACCTGTATAGTACCAAAGTTCTGTGAACTTGCAGTCATACCTGGCACATAATAGTAGGCTGTATAGTTGCTACCACTATTGCTGTCATACACGCCACCGCACTGGAAATAGACCGCTAAGTTGTACTTGCCAGCACTCTTTGGCACCGCAATGGCAACTCCGTTACCAGTTCCTTTCTTTTTACTGCTGGTGGTATTGTCATACTTAAGATTCAACTGCTTGAACCCTGCATTGTTATTATTATAGTTCATTGTGGCAGACACCTTTGACACAGTGCCTGTAGTGCTTACCTCACCGTTCAAGTTAAAGGTAGTGCCAGCGGTGAATGAACCTATGCACTTGCCGTTGAATGCATCATGACCTGTACCTGAGCAATGATAGTAAGTACTTCCAACTATTGCAAATGAAGCGTTAAGCCCCGATGGCATATTGCTCTTATATAAACTACGGAAACCATCATACACGCCTGTTGTTGATATAAACAGAAATGAACCGTCTGACTTAATCACATCTCCCTTTAAATATTCTGATTTATGACCTGATGTTATCCAGTCACCGTCATAAATTCCGTTGGCAGCACTGGTGCAACCAGCATCATCTGCAAACTGCACAGCCTCAGCACCATTCCAACTATTATCCAATGTATATGACCAAATGTTGGCATTACCAGCCATCTGTGTCATAGGCTTAACCTCTACAACACCTGAACCGCCCTTGCTTGTTCCCGTCTGACCTATACGCATATAGACCTGATTCCACTTTGCCTCTGTGTTGTCAAAGTAGTATGTACCTGCAGGAACATCAAAGGCATAACCCAATTGCGTTACCAAAAGCAGTAACGAACCTAACACTAATTTATATTTTGTATTCATAGTAAATATATTTTTTTCAGTTAATGTCAATATGCTTACTCATTATCACAAGTGTCCAAATCCTTAGTTACATTTATTGTATGGGATTTAACATCCTCTACTGAGCCAGCACATGTGCTGTTTTTAGCCCTAATCTCTATAGTATATGGAGTGCTATCCATTTCAGAAGCAGGAGCCCTGAATGTTCCTGAGTATGCGCCAGCGTTATTTGTCAATCCACTTAGTTCAGCGGTCTCAGGTGTTACGCCCCACTCCGCCGTTGTTACATTTGTTGTTGTAAATGTTACAGGAACACTTACCCAAGGTGTGGTAGAGGTAAGTGCCTCTGGATTAATGGTAATAGTTGGAGCTTCACAAGTGGTTACAGTAGCACTTGCTGATACCTTATCTGTATCTCCGCATCTACCTGTAACAGTAACTGTTATAGTATGTGAATTTTCATCAGGCATTTCATACACGAGAGTATCAGCGGTGGCATCTGCTATTACAGTCTCTCCATCTTTCCACTCAAAGATTGGGTTCTTGCCAGCGTTATGGGCTATAGCCTCAAATTTGAACTTAGCACCCTGCGGAAGTTTTACAGTTGATTGGTTAAGAATAACATCTCCGTTCTCCATTGGGTCACAGTAGTCGTATGACAGAGCCACCTCATCAGAGATGCCTATTCCACCCTCCGCTGTCTTGGCGTAGTTTACCAAATATATTACTCTTGACTCTTGCATATTTATATTTACATCTTCAGCAGAAAAATTACCGCCCGCTACAAGAGTTCCGATAGAGCTTGGTGATTTGGCAGCAATTATATGTGTATCAGTGCCTGTAGTTATTATATCTTTAGCATCATCAACATCTATATGTGATGTGCTCCAATAGAATCCTGCACCTGTAATTGTGTTACAGTCTCTTGTATGCAAGTGACCGTACAAATTCACAGTATTCATACCCATAGATGGATACGCAGCCCAAAATACCTCAGGGGCGTTGCCGGTAGGGGTAGGAGTAGCCCTTGAAAGAGTATATGTAGTTCCATCGAAAGTCAAGCGAAGAGAAACTCCATCACTTATGTTAGCATCAAGATATTTATAAGTGCTCCAATTCTTGGATGTAAAACTCCACCAATTTTGGTCTGGATCTGTAATATTAAAAGAAATTGTCTTACCATCAATTGGATATAGATTTGAGACCGATTCACTTTCGCTGATACCTAAATAAGTATGTCCATTTTGAAGAGATGTGAAATCAAACGATAAGGATGTATTACTTGTTATCTTACTCCATTGTGCTGGATTATCAGAAGTACCTCCCATTAAATAATACGTAGTACCCCACGCGCTGCAACTTAGTGCAGTCAGAGCCACAATTAATGACAGCACTCTGCCGCAGTGTCTAACACTGCAGCAAAGTGTATTCTTAAATTTTAATAAATCTTTCATATAGCATTTAATTTTATTCATTTGTTAATACTTACTGTCATTAATAATCACAATGTTCATCATCTGCTTTAACTGTAATTGTAACAGGTGTTACCACAGCAGGACAGGTCTTATTACCACCCTCAAACACTACTGTCTTGTATGCATTGGCTGTTACTTGAACTTCCTTAGGAGAGCCGCCCTTGAACAGAACTTTGTCAACCTCTTTATTGCTGTATATAAGTTTGTTCTCAAAGTTGAGCAGATATGCTCCTGATTCTGCTGTCTTAATCTCCCAAGTAGGCTTGGTGAACTCATCTTGGTCCGCACTCTTTTTTATAATTACTGGCTGATATGCGTACGGATTGTCATTCTCCGCCTCTATTGTCATTGTGGCACTGTTGATTGCCTGAGTTGCCTTTGCAGATATAGCCCAACAATCCGTGCCTTCCTTTTTAGTTTTGACTATGTATTGACCTGCTGCCTTCAAAGCATCATCACGTTGCCATACAAGGGTTGAGCCGTTACCTTCACGTTCTGAAGTACCTATAATATTACCATTAGGTCCGTATAATTCGTATTTGAAGCCTGGTTTTGAAACGCACTTGGCTACTACGCTCTCATCAAGGCAGATAACATTATTAACATAGCCGTTGAGTGTAAGCACCGGCTTTGGATCTGGATAATACGGGCAGGTACTCTCAATTGTAAACTGACGAACCTCAGTAGAATAGTATGTGGTTCCACCAGCAATCATATATGCCCTGTAGTAGTAAGTGCCATTAGTAGTTACAGAGAATTCTTTGCTAAATTCCTTGCCTGCTACAGCACCTGTTGTGCCAGCCTCAATCTTTGTGTCTGATGTAGTAGGGGTAGCTTCTGTGCCATATACAAAACCGTACTCTGTTACATTCTTACAGCCTGTATATTTAATGTAGCCGTTAAGGGTCACTTCTGTATCAAGCACTGTCTCCTTACCAGCGATGAGGACGGTAGGGGTGTATGCGGTAACACCACTACCTTTCAAATTAACTGTAAAGGTGCTATGTGAGTCACCATATTTATTTGTAATAGTAAGTGTTACATTGTGTTGTCCACCTGCAGTTGGGTGGTATTTAACTTTTACACCGCTATAATCAATAGATTCAATAGTATAATATCCACTTCCTGTGCCATCAAACTCACAGTCATTCTTACCAGGTGTATCTCCATAGTGGTGAAACTCTATTTTTGAAGAGGTTTTTCCTGACCCATTAATATCTACCTCTCCTAAATTAACATCAGTTGCACTGCTTTTGTTGAAACCTGGAACAGTAAATTTTAATGTGTGGTAATATGCATTAGTGTTGCTATATACATCCTGACCATCCATTTTTCCCCAGAACCAATAGTTTAATTCATAATCACCCGGTGTACCACCTGAATATCCTCTTGCATCAACAGCAAGGTCATTGTTTCCCCACTGCTGATTGCCTTCTCCTTTGTCGGTACAATAGTTATGATTTTCGGATTTAGTTCCTGATGAACCTATTTCATACTGAAAATCAACATCTGTAATATCACAATCTCTTTTATATGTTTTAGCCCACCACTCCTTAATATATAACTCTTTAACTGTACCTACATTAAATGTATGAGCACTTCCCTTACTACAGCCGTCAGAACTAGTTCCACACGCCCACTGGTTATCGTGCCAATTATCACTATAATCTTTATAGTTAACCTTGATAGTTCCTGTACCATCAGACCAAAACCCATACTCCTTCGCCCACGCAGAACTGCAGTATAACAAACCAGCGGTTAATGTTAGCAGCAAGGCAAGCAGCCTGCCTTTGCTGTTTAAATGTTTTAGTAATTTTTGCTTTTTCATAATTTTTAGTATTTAATTTTATTTTTTTTGTTTCCTATATATAATAATGTGTTGTTCTTCTTTAAGCCTCCTACGGCAAGCCGTAGGAGAGATTGGTTTGTTATCAGACACCAGCGTTGCTGGGTCTTTAAGCCTAAATCCGCAAAGCGGATTTAGAGATAGGTTTGTTACAAAGTTTTGTTTTACAAAACTTTGTGAGATTTCGTCGTGCCTCGGCAAAATCAGGGAAACCTGATTTTTTATTTTTTCGGCGTGTGCTTTTTAAAATTTATTTTATCAGCACACGCTGAAAAAATATCAATCTGCTCTGCAGATTGTGCGCTCGGCACTAGAAATGTTAAAAAATGTTAAAATTTCAAAAAACGCTACATTTTTGTTGCGAATACGGCAACAGAGGTCTAAAATTTTAGACATCGGGGTATATACCCCAAAAATGCAACACACTAATTATTAGTGTATTAACTCAAATTCGCCCTCCACGGGACTATATAACGGGTGCAATATACGAATTATTTTTTAATTACAACACTTTTGTAGTCGGTACGGCAACAAAAAGAAACGTTGGTGATTTATTTTTTAATTCTCTATTTTATTTGTACTTTTGTAAATGAAAATAGTCAGCACCACCTATTTTCAAATTATAAGTAAGTTTATGTCTCCCGCTTACTTAACTTATTTTAGTTTTTATTATGGACAAATCTGGTTTTAACGCCGCCCTTGTGGATGGGCGGGTGAACGAGGCGGACTCTGTGTCCAAGCCTCAAGTGTGTAATGTGCGTGGGAAACGTGTGGTGCTGGACCGTGAAGTGGCGGCATACGTGGGAATGAGCACTGGTAATTTGAACTTATATGTCAAAAGGAACATACAACTTTTTGACACTGAAATGTGGTTCAAATTAAGTGAAGAAGAGTGTTTGTTATTACAAATTGTAATCTCAAAAACGAGTGGAAGAGGTGGGTCAAGATACCTGCCTTTCGCTTTTACGGCGGAGGGTGTCTCAATGCTTGAAAAGGTACTGAAACGCAGCATCCCAATTAAGTTTGAAGAGGAAGTTGCAGAGGTGGAGATGCTACCAGAATCGTGGAATGAAGGCACTGTAGTGCTATATCAGCCTAATGAAAATCTAAAAATTGATGTGCGGGTGGAGAATGAAACCGTATGGCTTACGCAGGAGCAAATGTCACTGCTTTTTGGTACAAAAAGACAAGCGATTTCCAAACACATCAGTAATATTTATGAGGTTGGAGAGCTGGATAAAAATCAAACTTGTTCCATTTTGGAACAAGTTCAAACAGAAGGAGGAAAGTATGTAACAAGAAAGATTTCCATCTACAATTTAGATATGATTATCTCTGTAGGATATAGGGTAAACACTAAAAATGGAATTGCTTTCCGTCAATGGGCTACAAACGTACTAAAAGGGATACTTTTGCATAGGCACTACTATGATTCACGCATTGATAAAATGGAACAAACCATATCAGACAATACAAATAGGATAAAATCTCTTGAGCAAAAAGTAGAACTTATTGTTGACACAAAACTCCCACCTATTGAGATGGTTTTTTATGAGGGAGAAAACTTTAAGGCATACGATTTTCTGTGCACTCTGATAGAATCTGCTCAAAAAAGAATTGTATTGATAGATAACTACATAGACAGAAAGGTATTTATGATGCTTAATAAACGGGACAAAGGAGTGTCAGCCACAGTATATACCAATCACAGAAACCTATCAGACCAGCAACTGCAACTTGATTTGACGGAAGCAAATAGAAAGCGTGAGGCACCCGCTTATTAAAATGTTAGAGATTAAGAATGACCACGACAGGTTCCTAAGATAAGATTCTGAAAGACTTAATTTATTTGTCAGGGAGTGAGAAAATTTGCTACAAACACTGATTTTTAACAATTTTTAACATTTTTGTGTATATTTGCACAGTTTTTACATCACACCTTATTTAATATTTACACATTATTATATATATGGTACGACACATTATTTTATGGAAGTTGAAAGAACTTTCCGCAGAAGAGAGACAGAGTGTTAAGGCATCTATTAAAGAGGGGCTGGAGGGTCTGAAGGGTCAGGTGCCCGGCATAGTTGACATTAAGGTGCATACTAACGGTCTGGAGACCTCTAACGCTGATGTTATGCTTGAGTCATCATTCACTGATTTTGAGGCTCTGAAGGGCTATTCCGTGCACCCTAAACACGTGGAGGTGGCAAACACCCGTGTCCGCCCCTACACTGAGGTGCGCTCCTGCCTTGATTTTGAGGCGTAAAAAAAAAATTTTGCTAATATAAAAATGTGTTTTATCTTTGCAGTCCCAAAGCGGATGTGGCGTAATTGGTAGCCGCGCTAGACTTAGGATCTAGTGTCTTGCGACGTGTGGGTTCGAGTCCCGTCATCCGCACTAAAAAAGTGAAACTTGAGTTTCACTTTTTTAGTGCTAACGCACGTGGTTTTACCCCACCCCAAACCCCGCCCTTAGGGCAGGGCTTAGTCGCAACAAATGTTGCTCCGTAAGGGTGCTTTCTTTTAGATTAACTAAACAAAGAATCGATTCACCGGTTCACCGATTAACCGATTCACCAACATTAATAGACTATGAACGTTCTTCAAAACAATCAAGACGCGGTAAACGCAACACTGCTGGTAACAGTAACACCGGAAGATTATAATCCGGCGGTAGAGAAAGCAATCAAGGATTACAGAAGAAAGGCCAATATGCCAGGTTTCCGTCCTGGAACGGTTCCTGTATCTCTTATCAAGAAGAGATTTGGTGACTCTTTCCTTGCTGAGGAGGTTAACAAACTTATTTCTGAGGCTCTTTACAAGCACATTACTGATAATAAGATTGATATTCTTGGTGAGCCGCTGCCTACGGTAGGCTATCAGGCTCCTGAACTTATTGAGGGTAATGAGTTCGCATTCTCATTTGATATTGCAATAGCCCCTGATGTTACTGTTGAACTCTCAAAGAAGAACAAACTCAACTACTATACAATAGATGTTGACAAGAAGATGATTGACCAGCAGACGGCATCATATCGTGGACGCTTTGGCAAGTATGTGAAGGCTGAGGCAACTGAGGATAAAGATGTAATTAAGGGTGACCTGCTTGAACTTGATGGGGAAGGAAATGTTAAAGAGGGCGGCATAGTGGTGGAGAACGCTATGATAAGCCCTACATATATGAAAAACGCCGCTGAGCAGAAAAAGTGCGCCGGCAAGAAGATTGGTGAGAGTTTTAATTTCAACCCATCAAAGGCTTTTGACGGTAATGAGGTTGAACTTTCATCACTGCTCAAGATTGAGAAAGAGGCGGCTAAGGAGTTTAAGTCTGACGTTAAGTTCACCATTAAGGAGATTACACGTTTTGCTCAGGCTGAGATGGACCAGGAGTTCTTTGACAACTGTTTTGGCAAAGATGCCGTAAAGAGTGTTGATGAGTTTGAGGCAAGAATCAAGGCTGACCTTCAGAAACAGTTTGTGGCTGACTCTGACATTAAGTTCATACTTGATATGCGCTCACTTATTATTGAGAGTCTTAAAGATGTCAAGTTCCCTGAGGATTTCCTGAAACGCTGGTTAAAGGAGGCTAACAAGGATATGACCGATGACAAAATAGAGTCTGAGTTCTCAAAGATGCTTGATGACCTTAAATGGCAACTGTTCAAGGATAAAACAGCCAAAGACGCCGGCGTTAAGATTGAGAAGGCTGACATAGAGGCGGTGGCTAAGAAACAGGCTGCGGCACAGTTCGCCCAATATGGTATGCTGAGCGTTCCTGATGACATTCTTGCAAACTATGTCAAGGAGATGCTTGAGAACAAAGATGGCAGAAAGGCTGCCACTGAGCGTGCCTTTGAGAACAAGGTTATGGAGATTTTGAAAGAGAAGGTTACAATGACTGACAAGACCGTAAGTTTTGAGGATTTTAACAAATTCTTTCAAAATTAAAGGCTGAAACAGGCACATTTCAACAAATTTTCATAAAAAATGATGAGCGAGGGTTTGACTCTCGCTTTTTTTATTATATTTGTCTCGCATATTAAATTATAGTATATGAAAAACGAATTTAAAGATTTTGCTACCAAGCATTTGGGAATGAATTCACTTGCCCTTGATGATTATATGAAGATAACAAGCGGCTACAGTTACATTAATCCTACAATAATAGAGGAACGCCAACTGAATGTGGCTCAGATGGACGTGTTCTCACGTCTGATGATGGACCGTATAATATTCCTTGGCACACAAATAGATGACTACACCGCCAATGTAATACAAGCGCAACTGCTCTATCTTGATTCAGCAGACCCTGGCAAGGATATATCAATATACCTGAACACTCCTGGCGGAAGTGTTTACGCAGGTCTTGGCATCTATGACACTATGCAGTTCATACAGAGTGACGTGGCAACCATCTGCACCGGTATGGCGGCTTCAATGGGTGCTGTTCTGATGACAGCGGGGGCAAAAGGCAAACGCTCCGCACTCAAACACTCACGCATAATGATTCACCAGCCTATGGGCGGCGCTCAGGGTCAGGCTTCAGATATTGAGATTACAGCACGTGAGATTCAGAAACTCAAAAAAGAGTTGTACACAATCATTGCTGAGCACTCAGGCAACACATTTGAGCAGATTGAGAAGGACTCTGACCGTGACTATTGGATGACCGCTGAGGAGGCTAAGGCATACGGTATGATTGATGAGGTTTTAATTAAACAGAACAAATAATGCCACAAAAAAAGATAGAGGAACGCTGCAGTTTCTGCGGCAGAAGTGAGAAAGAGGTTCCGTTTCTTATATACGGAGCCACCGGGAATATTTGCAGTGACTGCGTGGAGCGAGCCTCTGAAATAGTTCAGGAGCATACGCAAAAAAAATCAAAATTTGACGTAACGCTAAATGAACTGCCTAAGCCAAAGGAACTTAAAGAGTTCCTTGACAGTTATGTCATAGGTCAGGATGATGCCAAGAAGAGCCTCAGCGTTGCTGTCTATAACCACTACAAGCGTCTGCTACAAGACCGCAAGAATGATGACATTGAGATAGAGAAGTCAAACATAATACTGATAGGCTCCACCGGCACAGGTAAGACTCTGCTTGCCAAGACAATAGCAAAGAAACTTAATGTGCCTTTCACAATAGTTGACGCCACTGTGCTTACTCAGGCTGGCTATGTGGGAGAGGATATTGAGAGCATACTTACCCGTTTGCTTCAAGTCTCTGACTATGATGTGGCGGCGGCTGAGCGTGGCATAGTCTTTATTGATGAGATTGACAAGATAGCACGCAAGGGTGACAATCCTTCCATTACCCGCGACGTAAGCGGGGAGGGCGTACAGCAAGGTCTGCTGAAACTGCTTGAGGGCTCTGTTGTGAATGTTCCGCCACAAGGTGGCAGGAAGCACCCTGAGCAGAAGATGATTCCCGTAAACACGCAGAACATTCTTTTTATATGCGGAGGTGCCTTCTCAGGCATAGAGCAGAAGATAGGGGCGCGTCTTAACACACGCCTTGTAGGATATGGCGCAAGCGCCAAGACACAGAAGGTGGACAAGGAGAATATGATTCAGTACATAACCCCTCAAGACCTCAAGTCATTCGGACTCATTCCTGAGATTATAGGCCGTCTGCCTATTGTTACCCACCTTGACCCTCTTGACCGTGAGGCTCTGAGACGCATACTTACAGAACCTAAGAATGCAATAACCAAGCAGTATGAGAAACTCTTCAAGATGGACGGAGTGAGGCTTGTGTTTGAAGATGAGGCACTTGACTACATTGTTGACAAGGCCATTGAGTTCAAGTTAGGTGCACGCGGACTGCGTTCACTTGCAGAGAGTGTTATGATTGACTTTATGTATGAGGTGCCGTCAATGCAAACCAATGAACTACACATAACAAAACAGATTGCGGAGGAGAAGATTTCCAAAGCTAACGTAAAATAAAACTATGGCTAAAAACACTTTTTTACTTGACGCTTTAAAACTACACTTCGGGTTTGACGCCTTCAAAGGCAATCAGGAGGCGATAATAGAGAACCTGTTGGCTGGGAAGGATACCTTTGTACTTATGCCCACAGGCGGAGGCAAGTCATTATGTTACCAACTGCCGTCACTCCTTATGGAGGGTATGGCTATTGTCATCTCACCCCTCATAGCACTTATGAAGAATCAGGTGGACGCAATGCGTTCATTCTCTGAAGAGGACGGAGTGGCGCACTTCATTAACTCATCACTTACTAAAACAGCCATAGATGAGGTGAAGAGAGATGTGAAGAGCGGCAAGACAAAACTTCTATATGTGGCACCGGAGTCACTGACAAAGGAGGAGAACATAAATTTCTTAAGAGGTATTAAAATATCATTCTATGCGGTAGATGAGGCACACTGTATATCAGAGTGGGGGCACGATTTCCGCCCTGAGTACCGCCGCATACGCCCTATAATACAACAGATTGGGGAGGCACCTGTAATAGCCCTCACGGCTACAGCCACACCAAAGGTACAGCACGATATTCAGAAGACATTGGTAATGAACAACGCCACAGTCTTCAAGTCATCATTCAACCGCCCCAACCTCTACTATGAGGTACGCCCTAAGACCCAGAACATTGACCGTGACATTATAAAATTCCTGAAAGCACAAGAGGGCAAATCGGGTATAATCTACTGCCTGAGCCGTAAGAAAGTGGAGGATTTGGCAGAGACACTGAGAGTGAACGGAATAAACGCTATGGCGTATCACGCTGGTATGGACTCAGCGGAGCGCACTAAGAACCAAGATGACTTCCTTATGGAGAGGATTCAGGTTATAGTTGCAACCATAGCCTTTGGTATGGGTATTGACAAGCCCGACGTCCGCTTTGTAATACACTATGATATGCCTAAAAGCCTTGAGGGCTACTATCAGGAGACGGGCAGAGCCGGTAGAGATGGTGGTGAGGGTCAGTGCATAGCCTTCTACTCTGACAAAGACCTTGAGAAACTTGAGAAGTTTATGCAAGGCAAACCCGTTTCTGAGCAGGAGATTGGCAAGCAACTGATTGCTGAGACAGCCGCCTATGCAGAGTCAAACATCTGCCGCCGCAAACTATTGCTCCACTACTTTGGAGAGGAATATGGAGAGGATAACTGCGGCAACTGTGACAACTGCCTCAACCCTAAAAAACAGATTGACGGTCAAGACCTTCTGTGCACAGTATTAGAGACTATTATTGCCGTAAAGGAGAAGTTCAAGGCAGACCACATAATTGATGTTATTATGGGTAAGGACACCTCCACCGTCAAAGCCTATCACCACGATGATTTGGAACAGTATGGCATCGGGGAGAAGGAGAGTGAGTGCGTATGGAAAGCGGTCATACGCCAGGGAATGATAGCAAAGTTCATTGACAAGGAGATAGAGAACTACGGACTGCTTAAGGTTACGGAGAGCGGAAGAGCGTTCCTGACAAATCCTACCACCTTTATGATTATTAAGGATAATGAGTATGATGAGGAAGATGAGGTGGTTCAAACAAGCCGTAGCGGTGGCTCCGGTGCCGCCGATGAGGTGCTATACACTATGCTTAAGGATTTGCGGAAGAAGATTGCCCTGCATAAGGAACTGCCACCTTACATAATATTCTCAGACCCATCTCTTGAGGCAATGGCAACAACCTATCCTATCACCATTGAGGAACTGCAAAACATTCCCGGAGTAGGAGCGGGCAAGGCACAGCGTTATGGTAAGGAGTTTGTGGAACTCATAAAGAGACACGTTGATGAGAATGAGATAGAGCGGCCTATTGATATGCGCGTCCGCACAACGGCAAAGCAGTCACAGCAGAAGATTGACATAATTCATCTTATTGACCGCCGTGTAAGCCTTGAGGATATAGCCACTTCAAAGAGCCTTGAACTTGATGAACTGCTTGATGAACTTGAGGCCATAGTCAACTCAGGCACCAAGATTAACATAAGTTATATGATTGAGGACGATATGGACCCCGATATAGCGGCTGATATCTATGACTACCTGCGTACCGCTCCCCACGACAGCATAAGTGACGCAATGACCGAACTTGGCGGAGACATAACAGAGGCGGACATACGTCTGGTTAGGCTGAAGTTTATTTCTGAAATGGGAAATTAAAGTGCGAGGCGAACCCAGAAGAAACCTTGGTTTATTATGGTGAGCCGAAGCCTTTAATCACGGATTTGCGAAGCAAAGACGTAACAAGGGAGGAACTATTCACTATTTATAATGCATATTATAAAGAAAATACTAGACTTCTTCTACCCCCTGTTTAGCAATTTCTTAAACAGGGAGGTTTATCATTATCTGGCTTGCGGAACCATCAACACACTCTCTGATTGGTTTCTTTACTTTATTATATACAACTACATAGTGGCAAAACAGATGATTGACCTTGGATTTGTGGTCATCTCCGCCCCTATCGCCTCACTCATAATAGTAACGCCCATTACATTTACCATAGGGTTTCTGCTCTCAAAATATATAACATTCAACGGTTCAACGGTTCAGGTTCACCGTCAACTTTACAGATACGCCTTAATTCTTATAGCCAACTTTTTTATATCCTACTTCTGTATGAAATTCTTCTGCGAGGTTTGCGGCTTCTGGGCCACACCTTCAAAGATGATTACAACAATATTTACAACAATTTTCAGTTATTTATCACAGAAGTACTATTCCTTTAGGATTAAATCCTAAAGGAATAGTATTCTAAAGACGAATATGATGTTAATTATTAATTGATTATGATTAATATTCTTTGGGCGGACGATGAGATAGATTTGCTGAAGCCGCATATAATTTTTTTAGAGCAGAAGGGTTACGCTGTAACACCCGTAGTAAGTGGACAAGACGCCATTGACGCTTGTCAGGAGAAAAATTTTGATGTCGTGTTCCTTGATGAGAATATGCCTGGTCTTAGCGGACTGCAAACCCTGCTTGAGATTAAGAAACTGCAACCTGCCCTGCCTGTTGTAATGATAACAAAGAGTGAGGAGGAGAATATTATGGAAGAGGCTATAGGTCAGAAGATTTCTGACTACCTCATAAAGCCTGTGAACCCTCACCAGATTCTTATGTCAATTAAAAAGGTGGTGCACGCTCAGGAGATAATTGAGGAGAAGACCACATCAAGTTATCAGTCAGAGTTCTCAAAAATTGGAATGCAGATTAATGAGTCTCTCAATGCCTCTGATTGGCAGAAGGTTTATAATAACCTGATTTATTGGGAGATGCAACTTGATGAGGCTGGCAACGGAATGGACGAGTTACTACAAATGCAGAAGACTGAGGCTAACTCTCAGTTCTGCAAGTACATACGTAAGAACTATGAGAGGTGGATGGAGAACGGTGAGCGTCCCATAATGAGTCCCGATATATTTAAGACAAAGGTATTCCCGCTGCTTGACAAAGGTGAGAAGGTATTTTTCATACTTATTGACAACTTGCGTGAGGACCAATGGCGCATTATTCAAAAAGAGATTAGCGGACTTTTCAACTTTGATGATGACTCCACTTTCTTCAGCATACTGCCAACCGCCACCCAATACTCACGTAACGCCATCTTCTCAGGCTTGATGCCCGCTCAAATACGACGTATGTACCCACAATATTGGGTTGATGAGGAGGAAGACGAGGGTAAGAACCTTAATGAGGAGGCCCTTATTAAGACTCAGATTGAGCGTTTCCGCAAGAACTACAAATTCTCATATAATAAGATTAACACAAATCAGGCGGGTGAGAAGTACAATGAAAGCGTAAAGGGATTGCTCTCAAATGACCTCAACGTGGTGGTATTCAACTTTGTTGATATGCTGTCACACGCCCGTACAGAGGTGAAACTTTTCCGTGAGTTAGCCCCCGATGAGGCGGCTTACCGCTCTCTTGTACAATCGTGGTTCCGTCACTCATCAATATCGGGGTTATTCAAACTACTCTCAGAGCAGAAAGTCAGGATTGTGCTTACAACAGACCACGGCTCCATCAGGGTTAAGAACGCCATTAAGGTTATTGGTGACAAGGCCACTAATGTGAACCTAAGATACAAGGTGGGCAAAAACCTTGCGTATGACAAGAAAGAGGTGCTTGCCCTGCAGAAGCCCGATATTGCCGGACTACCCTGCCCTAACCTTAGCAGCACTTACATATTCGCTGATAATCAGAACTTTATAGCCTATCCTAATAATTATAACTATTACGTTCAATATTACAAAGACACCTTTCAGCACGGCGGAATCTCAATGGAAGAGATGATTATACCTATAATAACTATGAGTCCAAAGACCTCATAGTTATTACAGGTATTATTATAGGCTTTTTTATTGGGGGACAACCCCCAAACCCCTGCGTGCTTCGCACGGACCGCAGAAGCGGTCTTGTCGCTACGCTCCGTAGGTACAAATACGAACCATCTATGAAGAAAAAAATAAATATTATAATAGTTTCTCCATCTGGAGCAATAGACCCTGCATATATTGACGAGGCTAAAGCTGTTTTGAAAAGTTGGGGACATAATGTCAGGGTTTCTGAACACGCTAAAGGAAAGTTTAACCGTTTTTCAGGTACTGATGAGGAACGCATTGAGGATTTGCAAAATGCCATAAATGATGATTGGTGCAATGTAATACTCTGTGCAAGAGGCGGTTACGGGCTCAGTAGAATTATTGACAAAATAGATTTCTCTCCACTGCTCAAACGCTTTAAACTGATAGTGGGGTTCAGTGACATTACAGCAATCCATTGTGCTCTCTCACGCCTTGGGCTGCCTTCTCTTCACGCCCCGATGGCAAAACACATTGCCACAGAACCAGACTCTCCTGCCGTTCAGCAACTACGCAAAATACTTGATTCACCGCATCATCGTATCACCGTATCACCGCATAACCGCATAACCGCCGAAGGCATCCTTGCCGGCGGCAACCTGAGCATACTCTATGCCTTGCGTGGCACTCCGTTTGACCTTGACTATGAGGGTAAGATTCTCTTTATTGAAGATGTGGGTGAGCGCCTCTACCATATTGACCGTATGATTCAGAACCTGAGACTGGGAGGTGTGTTCGGCAAAATCAAGGGGTTGGTTGTAGGGCAGTTCACTGATACTGATGAGGATAGTTCCTTCCCCGATGGTGCCTACGGCATAATTGCCGACGCTCTGAAGGGGTACAACCTGCCCGTGGCGTGGAACTTCCCCGCCGGTCACATTGACAATAACAATATGCCACTAATGTTTGGCGCTAAATACAGACTGAATGCTGACACTCTACAAAAAACGTTCTCCTTGGAGCAACTTGCTGATTAGCATTATTGTTCCTGTCTTTATGTTATGCCTCTACTCAGCACTTGAGAGTGTTGTGCTTAAATTTGCGGGGCTTACAACCGCTGAAGTTGAGAGTTCACGGGCGTGGATGCTGAGTCTGCAAGCGGCAAGTTCCATTCTTGTATTCATTTGCGGCACACTGCTGGCGGCTTTTATGATTAGTGACCGCCCTTTCCACTACCTGAGTGCCGACCGAGGCATCGGGGAAGGTGGCGTTAGCCATAAAACAGTCCTGCTCTGCTGTCTATGCCTGCTTACAGCCCTGCCTTTTGTCAGCCTATCTGAAACTCTTAACGCTGATTTTAAACTGCCGGCATCACTACAGGCACTCCAAACCGTTATTGATGAACTTGAGAAAAAAGCCAATGAAATTACAACATTAATGGTGACCGGAAAGGGTGTTGGTAACCTACTTATTATTATCTTTGTGATTGCAATTGTGCCGGGTATTTGTGAGGAACTCTATTTCCGTGGATTGCTTCAGAGCGTATTCAAGGATATTACAAAATCAAGCCACGCCGCCATTTGGATAACTGCCGCAATATTCAGTTTCATCCATTTCCAGTTTCTTGGATTCATTCCGCGAATGCTGCTTGGGGCTCTGCTTGGATACATACTTTTATACACTGGCTCAATTTGGGTGAATGCCACGGCTCACGCCCTTAACAACGCTCTTGCAGCCACTGTACTCTGGGCAAGTGTAAACTACCCTGAACTTGGAGGGGAGCAGTTTAACGCCGCTGTTGAGCATCTGCCCGTTGACGCAGAGACAATTATAACCGCCGCCATAAGCACGGCGCTGTGTATCTGGCTATTATTTGTACTGAAAAAACATAAATATATACCAAAAATGGAAAAGAGAGAGATTGCCATAGTTTGTGGCGGTTATTCATCAGAATTCGGGGTATCCCTGAAAAGCGCGGCAGGTATAAAGTCATTTCTTGACCCTGAGCGTTACAACTCCACAGTTGTAGTTATTGAGAAAGAGCGTTGGTACGCAAAACCATCTGAGAAAGAGGAGTTTGCCATTGACAAAAATGACTTCTCATACACTGATGGCTCAGGCATTCGTCACCGCTTTGATTTTGCCTATATAACCATTCACGGCACACCAGGTGAGAACGGCATTCTGCAAGGCTATTTTGAACTTATAGGTATGAAATACTCCTGCTGCGGACCTCTTGCCGCATCGGTGTCATTCAATAAGTTTGTATGCAACAGATACTTACAGGCGTTTGGAGCAAAAATTGCAAAATCAGTGCTTCTGCGTGCCGGAGAAGAGTATGACGCCACAGATATTGAGGCTCAACTTGGTCTGCCTATGTTTGTAAAGTCTAATGTGGGCGGCAGCAGTTTCGGCGTTACAAAGGTTAAGGAGAGTTCTCAGATTATTCCTGCCATTAAACGTGCCTTTGAAGAGGGCGACGAAGTTATAATTGAGTCATTTATGAAGGGTACTGAGATAACCTGCGGAATGTACAAGACAAAAAAGAAATGCGTGGTATTCCCTATAACAGAGGTTGTTACGTCAAATGAATTCTTTGACTACGATGCTAAATACAACGGTCAGGTACAGGAGATTACCCCCGCCCGCCTCAGCCCCGATGTCACCAAAGATGTTCAGGAGCAGACCAAAAAGTACTACTCACTGCTTGGTTGCAAAGGCATTGTGCGCATAGACTATATCATAATTGACGGTGTTCCTCACGTACTTGAGGCAAACACCACACCCGGAATGACAGCCACCAGTTTTGTACCGCAACAGGTTAAGGCGGCAGGGCTGGACATTAAGGAGGTGATGACAGACATTATTGAAAATGAAATCTCAGGAAGAATTATTAGCATTAGTTGAGCAGGCGATAGTTGCTAACGCGTGGAAACGTGAGCCTGCGGGACTCTATGAACCAATTGAGTATGTGCTCTCTCTTGGAGGCAAACGCATACGCCCGTGCCTTACGCTTATGGCGTGCAACCTCTTCACCGAAGATTTGTCCGATGCTCTTAAAGCGGCTCTGGCTCTTGAGGTGTTCCATAATTTCACTCTTCTCCACGATGACATTATGGATAAGGCTGAGACACGTCGTGGTTATGCCACCGTGCATAAGCGCTGGAATGAGAATACAGCCATACTGAGTGGTGACGCTATGCTAATAGAGGCGTACCGGTTGCTTGATAAGTTAGAGACACCCCGTTTCCGTGAGGTGCTTGGCGTATTCAACACCACTGCCGATGAGGTTTGCAAGGGGCAGCAGTATGATATGGAGTTTGAGAAGAGAATGGACGTCACCTTAGATGAGTATATGGAGATGATACGCCTCAAGACAGCCGTCCTGCTTGCAGGCAGTTTGAAGATAGGAGCCATAATAGGCGGTGCATCAGATGTTCAGGCTAAGGCTCTATATGACTTTGGAATAAATATGGGACTCGCCTTCCAACTTCAAGATGACTACCTTGACGCTTTTGGTGACCCTAAATTCTTTGGGAAAGCCATAGGGGGAGATATATTGTGCGGGAAAAAGTGCTTTCTGATGCTCTCAGCATACGAACTTGCCAAGGGTGTGGAGCGTGAGAAACTTGAAAACCTTATGGCTCTTGACAGCAAAACGTGTGCGAATGAGAAGATATCGGGGGTGATAGAACTATATCGTAGCATTGAAATTGACAAACGATGTCAGGAGCGTGTAAACCACTACACAGCCAAAGCCTCTGAATGCTTGAAAAAATTGGGACTCCCAGAAGAGAAACTTGAACCGCTTTCACTTTTTGCAGGCAGCCTCAGCAAACGCAGGAAATAATATGAACAAACAAAAAATCACTACAATCACCAATTGGCTTTTCTGGCTTTTAGTTATCGCTAGTGGAGTGCTTGTCATCACATCATTAAGCATCTACTATCTATACTCCCCGACCTACTGTGATGCGGCATATTATATTGAGATAGCAAGGCAAATTAACAAAGGATACTCGCTCTATTCAGATATTCATTGCACATATACCCCAATAGGCATCTATCTGGTAGCATTTCTTGAGAAGATATTCCATTGCCCAAAACCATTTTACATCTTCTGTATTGACTACTTTATCATAGCCGTCAGCATTTTGCTGGTTTATGCGATAGCAAGAGAACTGAAACTTAATAAAAAACTAAGCATTATAAGTGCGGCGGTCTATTCTGTCACATACATATTAATGGAGGTTGACTCCATATTTATTTTAGAGCCAATAAGCAATCTTTTTGGTTTAGCCGCCATACTTGCCACACTGAAAGCTGGGGATAACAAGATTAATATTATATTGGCTGGTCTTGTAGCATCAATCTCATTTTGGTGCAAACAATATGGAGCGGGATTTTTCCCCCTGTGTGCCATTATTCTGGTCTTTGACTCCAAAACATTTAAAGACGGAGTCATTAAAATTCTCTTGTTTGTATCAGGCTACGCCATCACATTTTTACTCTGCTACCTATTTTGGGAAGAGTGCCTGTTTTACACAACCCACACATCATACGGAACTAATAATGCGGCTAAAATCTGGTATGAGACAAACGAACGTCCGCTCAGGTGGGCTGTTGACTTGCTTCTTAACAAATTCTCACCGTTCCTTTATGGATTAGTCTTGATACCATTTGTCATAAAAAGTCTTAACAAAAAGGCTGTTCGTGACATACTAATGCTTGCGTGTGGCATTGTAGGTTATATGTCGGCATTTTATTTATCGCAGTCATACCACTACTTCATCTACGTAATTCCATTTACATCTCTTTTAATGACCTATTTGTGGTCTTTGTACCACGATAACAAATATGTATTTGCAGTCTATTCTCTTGTTGCCATAGCCACAATTGTCTCTGTATTTCATTTCGCCTGTATAAACAATCTGCGTGATAAGTACAAGAATGATATTATCTACAATAAGACCAGACAGAAAGAACTGGCCATAGCTAAAAGAATTAAAACTCTGATACCTGAAGATGCCTGTGTCTACAACGCTACTACAGAGGCGGTCTGGCTTAATCTGATGGCAGATCTGACACCCTCAACATATAACGGCAAACTTGATTTCAGTTTCGGCCCGCTGGTTTTTGACAGCACAAGAATGAAGGAGAGAGTTGAGACCGCCGAATACGCCATATATATGACCAATGCGTATGACGGAGACTGGAAAGGGCTGATTAAAAAATATATGCCTGACAATGAGGCTCTTATAGCATTCCGTTATACGAACACCAAGACAATAGTGCTTGTGCGGAGAAAAACCGAAGACTAAGTTTGAGTGATTTTCTTTTTACTTTCTCCTTTTTTTTATATCTTTACAGCCGAATAGGCAGTAGATATATTGTGTTTTTACACTATTCGCATAACAAAACCCTAAATCAGATAGTCCTATGCCATACAGAAGACTTCCTAACACCGATGCCGCACGCCTTAGAGCAATGCGTACAGCAAAACAGCAATACGATGTGATGGGTGCGAACGCCCCATTCCAACCAAAGGTTATACACGATATTAGCGTGCTTATACCACAGTTTGAGCGTGCCATACAGGAGTTCAAGGGGCAACAGGAGAGTCAGACATCAAAAAACCAGAAGTACCAGAACACGGTGAAGAACGCACGTATGTATATCTCTCACTTCATACAGGTTCTGAACCTCTCTTGTCTGCGTAATGAGATTAAGCCAGATAAGAAACTACTCTACAAACTGCTGCCTTCAAACTACTCTGTGCCTGATTTAAGCACTGAGGCTCTTATACTTGAATGGGGCAAGAACATAATAGATGGTGAGACGGAGCGTACTATGAACGGCGGTTCACCTATCTACAACCCTACAATAGCAAAGGTGAGGGTAAGTTATGATATATTTAAAGACGCATATCAGATAAAAAAGGTTACCCAGAAGAATTCTGACCGCTCACTTGAAGCCATAAAGCAACTGAGAGTGCAAATTGACGCTCTTATTCTGGATTTATGGAACCAGATAGAGGCAAAGTTCAAGGATTTGGGAACAGAGCGGATGCAGGAGGAATCAAAGAAGTTTGGCGTTGTCTATTACCTACGCCGCAAGGAACGCCAGGCACTGCAGGGCGGGTACATTGACAATGACGAGGACATCATTATTCCATAGTTAAAAGTGAAAAAAGAAAAGTTAAAAGTTAATGGTGATTCGGTGATTCGGTGAATTGAAAATTGAAAGTTCCTCACTTTAGGGAGGTTAGGAGGGAACTTTTCTTTTTTAACTATTAACTTTTCACTCATAGGGGTGTCCCCCAATAAAAAAGTATATATAAATATAAAAAACGGGAGTTATTCCCGTTTTTTTTGTATATTTGTATGTTTATATAAACATCACAAGATTATGGCGGAAAACAGTAATTACGGAGCCAGCAGTATTACCGTGCTGGAGGGTTTGGAAGCAGTGCGCATGCGTCCTGCAATGTATATTGGAGACATCAGTGTAAAGGGATTGCATCACTTGGTGTATGAGGTGGTTGACAACTCTATTGATGAGGCTCTTGCAGGCTACTGCACAGATATAAATGTCTTTATTAATGAGGATAATTCAATAACAGTACGTGATAACGGACGTGGTATTCCTGTGGACATTCACAAAAAGGAGGGACGCTCAGCACTTGAGGTTGTAATGACTGTGCTGCACGCCGGTGGTAAATTTGACAAAGGCAGTTACAAGGTATCAGGTGGTTTGCACGGTGTGGGTGTGAGTTGCGTAAACGCACTTTCCACATACCTCAGAGCGGAGGTTCACCGTGACGGCAAGGTTCATATGCAGGAGTACTCAAAGGGTAAGCCTCTTGCTCCCGTAAGCGTCATCGGGGAGGCGAATGACACAGGTACAATGGTCACTTTTAAGCCTGACACCTCAATATTCACCGTATCTGAGTACAACTATGAGACTCTTGCAAACCGCTTGCGTGAGCTCTCTTTTTTGAATGCCGGCATAAGGCTGACACTTACTGACAAACGCTACAAAGATGAGCAAGGTGCCTTTAAGAGTGAGACATTCTACTCTGAGAATGGTTTGGTGGAGTTTGTGCAGTTTATTGATGAGGCTCGTGAAAAACTTCTCCCTGATGTTATTCATATATCAACAGACAAGTATGACACTCCTGTTGATATTGCAATGACCTATAACACAACGTATAATGAGAACATTCACTCTTACGTTAACAACATTAACACAATTGAGGGCGGAACACACCTTGCAGGTTTCCGTCGTGGTCTCACACGTACACTTAAAAAGTACGCTGAAGACAACAAAATGCTTGAGAAACTTGAGAAGGCTAAGATAGAACTTAACGGAGATGACTTCCGTGAGGGTCTTACAGCGGTCATTTCAATTAAGGTTGCCGAGCCGCAGTTTGAGGGGCAGACCAAAACAAAACTCGGTAACAATGAGGTTATGGGCTCTGTGGATATGGCTGTAAGTGAGGCACTTACAAACTACTTAGAGGAACACCCACGTGAGGCAAAGACCATTGTTGATAAGGTTATTCTTGCCGCTACGGCACGCCACGCCGCACGTAAGGCTCGTGAGGTTGTGCAACGTCAGTCACCGCTTGGAGGCGGACTGCCAGGCAAACTTGCCGACTGCTCTTCAAAAGACCCTGCTGAGTGTGAACTATTCCTGGTGGAGGGAGATTCCGCAGGCGGTACAGCCAAACAGGGCAGAGACCGTAAGACTCAAGCCATTCTGCCACTTAGAGGTAAGATTCTGAACGTGGAGAAGGCTATGCAGCACAAGGCGTTTGAGAGTGAGGAGATTAAGAACATTTACACGGCTCTTGGCGTTACCATAGGTACTGCTGATGACTCCAAGGCTCTCAACCTTGAGAAACTGCGTTACCATAAGGTTATTATTATGACCGATGCTGATGTTGACGGCAGCCACATTGCAACTCTTATTCTCACATTCTTCTTCCGCTATATGAAAGAACTTATTGAGGGCGGGCACGTATATCTTGCCACTCCCCCTCTGTACAAATGCTCAAAAGGCAAAATAGAGGAGTACTGCTGGACAGAGCAGCAACGACGCGCATTCATTGACAAATACAGCGGAGGTAAGGAGGATGCCATACACGTACAGCGTTATAAAGGTCTTGGTGAGATGAGCGAACTTCAACTGCGTGATACCACGATGGATAAGGAGAAGCGAATGCTCCGCCAAATCACCATTGAGAACGCCGCTGCGGCAGACCACGTATTCTCTATGCTTATGGGCGATGACGTGGCACCACGACGTGAATTCATTGAAGCAAACGCAACATACGCAAGAATTGATGCTTAATAAAAAGTCACTACACATAATATTCTCCGACATCACATCTTGGATGCTTATTTTAAGCGTTGGCTTTCTTATTGCAACGCTTCCGTTTGGCTATACAGGAGCACTCCGTATAGCCATTTATTTATTACTTGGAACATACATAATTGATTATGTTGTTTCAGGCGTTTATAAAGGTTGGAGTTGGAAAAGCAACAAAAATAAGTGGCTGTACTTGATTATGATAGCCTTTTTTCTGCTTCAGCTCATATTCTACCCATTTGAAACACACCTGGATTATTTTCATCAAATTTTTGAGGATAGGCTCTCATTCCTTGCAATTGGGATAATTGGAATATTTGGAATTAATAAAAGGTTGAAACTGGAATATGCAGAATGTGTGTATATTATTGTTGCTTTTCTTTGCTCAGCAACACTTCTTTCTTGCTGCCTTAAACCTATGTCTGACTGGTATAGCCTAAAAACACACCTGATAGAACGCAGACTATTCTACTTCAGCAGCCATATGCTCTTTAATGGTTTCATAAATATTGCAATAATCTTCTCATTCCATTTTCTTATCAAATCTAAAAACATCTGGTTAAGAGTGGCATTGATATTTGCATTACTAACTATGCTAATAACAATTTCATTTTCAGAGGGCAGAATAGGATTGATATGTGCTTATGCCACAACACTCTTTTTTCTCACAGCAATGCTGTGGAAATGGAAGAAATGGAGCATTATAATTGCTCTGATACCCCTTTTAGGAGTATCGGCAGTCATTTTCAACAATGAGAAATTCAGTACTCAAAATCTTAACAAAGAACCAAGAAAAATTATTTGGGCAGCAACAATAAGAAATATAAAAGATAACCCATTGGGATTAGGAGCCAGCACGGCTGCATACAAAAATCTTATAAGTATAGAGGAACTTGAAAATCAAGGGGAACTATATGATGAAACAGTGCATCAGGCAGTTGTTGAAAGAAGCATATATGGTGCACACGCCCATAACCAATACCTTCAAAGCACATTGGAATATGGTCCTATAGGAGGGTTACTACTTCTAACACTCTTGATACTACCAATGTTCATTTGCCATAAAAACATTACACTCACCACAATTGCGGTATGCTTTGTATATGCAATGCAACTATCTACTGACATATTGGTAAGTGGAGTTATTCCAATAGGACTACTCTTGACACTCTGCCTGCTAATGTCTTATAATATAACGCCAGATAATTCTAAGCTGTAACACTACATCTCTCATCCATATTCTTATACTGCCAATATTACCCGTTCCATATAAACCTGTAATATATGACCTTATAGCACTTACCCCTTTCTCAAACTCTAATCTTTTTCTTAAGTTTGAGGTATTGCTTATTGAACTTGAAGAGATTCTGTATACCGCAGTAATGTCATTAAGGAAATTACACTTACTATGCGCCGCTATTGACAGCCACACCGGATAATCAAATGTTATAAATTTACCGGCAACATACTCATCTATATTGCAGTACTTTTCAAACAGGTTCCTTCTAAAGACCACTGTAGGGGAATAGATTATGCTACGCAGCAGCATATAGGAATAAAGTTCTCCTTGCAAACTTTCCAATAACTCTGAATAATCATAATCTTCTCTTAAAACCCCCTCTTGCAAAAACATCACTCTTGTAAAAGAGAGACCATAATCTGCATTTGCATCTAAAAAATCAATCTGCTTCTGTAGTTTCAAAGGGTCACTCCAGTAGTCATCGCTTTCAAGCACAGCCAAATACTCCCCTTCCGCCCTGCTGACCAATGTCCTATAATTGGCAATAAGCCCTTCATTCTCAGGCTTGGTTATAACCACTATTTTATCATGATTTTCTGACTCATACTTGCGTGCAATAGACAAAGTGGCGTCAGTAGAGGCATCGTCTGATATAAGAAGTTGAATATCAAAACAGCACTTCTGGGCAAGAAAAGAGTCTATTGCCTGGGCAATGGTGGCGCTATGGTTATATGTTGGCATTAAAACACTGACTTTCATAATCTTTCAATTAATTCAACCCACTGATTTACAATGTTATTTACAGAAAATTTCTGAACTTCTACAAGCGATTCAGCGCTATACCGCCTGCGTATTGATTCATCTAACATAACCTTGTCAAGACTCTCTGCTAAAGCATTAATATTTAGATATGGAACCAAAATACCAGTCTTACCATCAGAAACAATATCCGCAGGGCCTGTAGGGCAATCATAACTAACGATAGGCAAACCCATTGACATAGCCTCAATAAGCACAAGCGGGAGCCCTTCGTGGTGAGAAGACATAGCATACAAAGATGCCGCACGATACTGAGAAAGCACATCTTTCTGACTACCCATAAGTTCTACAGAATCCGCCACTCTCAATGACACCACCAACTTACGCAGCATTGACTCCTCCTCACCATTACCTATAATACGCAAGGTCCAGCCTCTCTTACGGGCTGAACTCTTGGACCAAGCCTTGATAAGATGTGCAAAATTCTTTTGAGGAGATAACCTACCAATAGCGAGGCATCGTCTCTCCGTAAGTTGTGATGGTTGGGAATTATCTATAGTAATTGGATTATATATGCAGATAGCGTTCTTTGCCCCAAATTTAGTTTTATAAGCCTCAGCATCAGGCTGTGTCAGCGTTACAATAACATCTGACCAGCGGGCGGCAATTTTTCTTGACAAATGATGCCCCAGATGCCAGTTTACACCAACATTAAAGTGTTCCCAAGTAATGGTCTTATATCCCTTGGCGGCAGGGATATTTACAAATGAACGTCCGGCATCTACTATAATTACAACATCAGCATTAATGGATTTATAAAGTTTTTTTAGAAGGACGACACGACGTATATCCCTTATCGGAAATATATGTCGGTCTTTAGGACCTGACAAATAATGGCACTTGACATCAGGGCTAATCCTAAAAAAAGGTTTTTCACCTGCTCCAACAAATGATACAATATGAACATTGTGCCCCAATGCTGCGAGTTCACCTGAAAGTACAGCGGTAACACGTTCAGTACCACCTGCATTATTCAATGCCTTTATTGAAAAAACAATATTCATTTAACAAATATTACATCACTTTATTGTAAGACTGTCTTTTGTAACACATTCAATATATGTCTGTATCTCAGCCTTCAGATACTTTTCCATTTCTAATTGTTGCGGACAAAAGCCCATAATATTATTATTGAGCCCCCTGTCCTTCCTGTAATTGAATAGACCTGTTGTTTTATCGCCGTCAAACTGCAACATAAGGGAATCCTTAAAAATCTGATAGGACAAGTCGTAGTAATTGATTACAAAGTCAGTAGTGTCTCTTTTGTCAAATATATCCTTGCCAAAAGCAAAATATGGCTCGTCATAGTTCAAATATCCAAGTACTGACGGTGTTATGTCAGTTTGCCCGACCACCCTGTCAACACGCCCCACCATTGTAGAGTCTCCCGGGTGGAAGAAGAAAATGGGAATGTCCATAAAGCCTCGGCCATTAATAAAATCGGGGCGAGTAATAACAGTAGTGTGATCTGCCGTTATGACAAATAAAGTGTTCTTATACCAATCTGTTTTACTTGCAGTTTCAAAAAACTTCTTTAACGCATAATCAGAATATCCTATACTCTCATACATAGGGTCAGGACCCTGCTTAAATACACCCTTATATCTTTCAGGCAAACGGTAGGGATGATGGGACGAGGCTGTGAACACAATTCCAAGGAAAGGTTTGTTCATCTTTGACAGACCGTTGGCAAAGTATTGTAAGAACTCTTCATCATATATTGCCCAAATGCCGTCAAAATCGGCCATATTACCATATTCATTAAGACCGTAGTATTTCTCAATCCCGGCAGAGTTAGCGAATGCGTCCAACCCGATTGAACCGTTTGGTGCTCCGTGAAAAAATGCCGTTTCGTAACCTTTTGTCCGCAAACATTTAGCCAAAGAACCTACCTCATCATTAGCATATTGCGTAGTGACAAAAGGGTCAATAATACTTGGAATGCCACAAAGAACGGAAGGTAAGGCATCAATTGATTTCTTTCCCGTAGCAAACGTATAATCAAACGAGAGGCTTTTTGATATCAATGAGTCCAGAAAAGGAGTATAACCCTTGTATGTGCCACCATCCAAATCACTGTAAAATGTTCCGACATACTCCCTGGCAAAACTCTCAAGAATTATTATTACAACATTATCATATTTAAACTCTCCGTCAGGAGATGGATAATGATGCGGATTACAATACTTTATAAGTTCATCTTTGTCTGTGAAATAGCCTGGATTTGAATATGTCTTAGTATCCAATGACATCATCAAAGTAAACGCGGAGTTTAACACAATGGCGGTCTCATGCGGTTTGTTTACGTACGCGTTGGCATTCTGAAAAGATAATGGTCTTATTGTAACGCTATATCCTCCTCTGATACCTCCAATGACAAGAAAAACCGTAAGACACAACACTAATGTATGAACAGGATAATACACCAATTTGTTTTCAGGAGATTTTACATCGTGCAGATTTCTATAAAGAAATATAAGAGCAACTATCAGGGCAATGGACAAAAGTGTCACATACCAATACTCAATGCAGCCTTGTATGCCAATTGAGAAAAGATTGGAATCATTTTTGAACTCAGAGAAGAAACTTGTTGTAACACGCCTGTTGACAAAGTGAAATGAAATAATGTCAAAACAGTTAACCAAAATACCTACTATATTACATATAAGAAACACACATTTTGTGCAAATTTTATAAACACTCGCCTCTCTGAAACGGAAAGGCAGCAATGCCATAACCATATACAAGGAGTTAAGATACATAAGTGATGTTGTATCAAACCTCAGTCCGCCCAAACACATTCTCCACAAATCAGCAGCCTCAACATCACGGAACAAGTCAATATTTACAAGGAAAAACGCCAGCCTTAGAATTGTATATATTACATACAGCAACAGCAGGTTGGACAATACTGAAACAACCGGCGTATTCTTTATCCTACTCAAATAATATTTAAAACCTTTCATATCAAAGAATTGTACGAAATCTGTCTGGAATTTTAATTATAAGTTTCCACACACCCATTGAAGGCTTGTTCCAAGCGTATATGTGGCGTATATGAGACTGATGCCAACGAGCCATCTTCAAATAAAAATCTCCTTTCCTAGCCTTTTTCTCCGATACCATATAAATGGTCTTTGCCCTGCGTGCAATGTGTTTTCCCCACCCTGCACTCATACGGTCAGCATCCTTGAACCTATCCTCTATCATCTTCATATCAAAACTGCCAAAATGAAGCAGGTACAGGTTCTTGTCAATGTGGAAATTGTGACCCTTGACTCTGTGGAAACCCGCTCCCCACTGACAAGGTTTGTTAACTATTACAGGCTTAGTATAGCGTGAGCATACAAGAGCGTAACTACGCTGTTCAAGAAAAGGCTTATCCCAATCAATCACACTCTCCTGCTGCAAATGCTGTCCCATATCAATGCCTAACGCACTCAAGCAAGTATCAAACTCCACATTACTGAGGTACTCTTTAAGGCTTACACCCACTTTAGGGTCAATTATAAGGAACTCGTCGGCATCACAGCCTATAACCACATCATAACCATTAATAAGCAACTCCGCCGCACGCTGTGAGAGATATAGCAACCTTGCCTTTTCAGCCTTAACCACCTTGCCACCTATTTTAGGCACCTTGGTTACATTTGTCTTGCCTGCCTTTGCCGGAATACTCTGGTCTTCTCCGTCAAGATAAATGTAGAGATTCTCCTCTCCAAACTCTCTGCCGTAATATGAGACCCACTTATTTAAGAAGTTCTCATCATTACGTGCCATTGTTATTACTGCAATCTTCCTCATAAAATTCTATTTAATATATACATATTCATACTTTCTTTCGGGCTTCGGACTTCTGTGAAGTCCTTGTCCCTCCCATACGGGTCTGTGACCCTATGGGTCCCTCCCTCTATACGACTCCGAGGGTGGAGACGCCTCAGAAAGTATAAATATGTATATTTGTCATACAATAGTACTGAATCTCTCAGGTATTCTGATAACCACTTGCTGCCCGAACATTGAAGGGCGGTTCCAATGATACGGAGCACGGAAAATACGCTGAATAAACCTTGCTATAGGTATGAATTTCTCCCCGTCTTTTGGTCTCTTTACTTCCGATACTCTGTCAATAGTGTGACGGCGGAACATAAGATGCTTTTCCCAACCCATCTTGTTCAAATCATTGCTTGAGAGTTTCTTTTCCAGAAATTTTAAGTCAAAACAGCCAAAGTGGAAAAGATATAAATTACTGTCTATATGATAATTAACTCCTTTTATTCTATGAAAACCAACACCCCATCTTACAGGCTTAGTAATTACAACAGGCTTAGTGTAGTCAGGCTCAACCACAGCATACCTGCGTTGCTCAAGAAAGCCCCCTGAATAATCAAATTCAGGTTCTTCACCTAAACGTTGCCCCACATCAAAACCAAGTCCTGACACAGTGTTTCCTATCTTTATTTCTGACAGATACTCTCCAAGTGTCTTATGCAACAATGGCTCAACCACAAGATACTCATCAGCATCGCAGCCTATAACCATTTCATAACCATCAGCAAATCGCTCAGCGGCACGGTCAGAGAGGAAAGCAAGTCTGCCTGGCTCTGCCTGACCTATCGGTCCCGGAATCTTTTCACAAGGCACAATATTGACCTTCCCTGATGTGTCTTGTGGTACATCAGAGTCAAGTCCGTCAAGGTAGATGAAAATATTTTCAAACCCTATCTGCTTGCCGTAATACGAAATCCACTTCTCAAGAAAGAAGTTATCATTACGGGACATTGTTATTATTGCAATACGTTTCATAAAATTCTATTTAATATACATATTCATACAATAGTATTGAATCTTTCAGGAATACGAACAAGCATTTTCCAATAATACATATAAGGGCGTGTCCACATAAATGGGTGGCGAGTTATGGTTTGCAAAGTGCGTGCAATCCACAGAAAGCATTCATTAGTATGTATCTTATTGATTGTCAGTAAGTTAATAGTACGTAAACGCTGATTTAAATGTTTACCCCACCCCTCTGCACTCTTTTCCTTATCAGAAAGTTTGCTCAAAAGCATATTCTTATCAACAGAGCCAAAATGGAAAAGGTAGAGATTTTTGTCAATATGGTAATTACAGCCTTTAACTCTATGGAATCCTGCTCCCCAAACCTCAGGTTTTGCTTTTACCACAGGTTTTGTATATTGGGAATCAAGAAGTGCGTAATGACGCTGTTCCAAAAAGTTCTTTGATTTGTCAAGTTCAGGTTCCTCATCAAGTTTCTGCCCTACGTCCATACCCAAACCTGAAAGTGAGACCTTAATTTCTGCCTCACTCAAATATTGTGCCAAGCTCTTTCCTGTCTTAGGGTCAACAAGAAGAAACTCATCAGCATCGCAACCTATAATTAGGTCATAACTCTTGAGCAGTTCCTCTGCCTTTGCATTAATCAGAGCAATGCGTGTACGGTCAGCACGAGTCATTTCCTCAGCCTTACGCTCAATCTTAGTTACATGAACCTTCTCAGAACACTCAGGCAACACCTGGTCTGTACCGTCAAGCAGCACATAAAGATTCTCAAAGCCCAACTGAGCCCCATAATACGCAATCCATCTCCCTAAAAAGAAAGAATCATTGCGTGCCATAGTAATAGCCGCAATTCTTTTAACTTTTAATTTTCTGTGCATCTTGCAATCTCTTGTACGCTCCGTTAAGGGCAATAAGCTGTTTATGCGTTCCACGCTCAATAATTCTGCCATCCTCAAGTACACAAATCTCATCGGCGTTTTGAATAGTTGAGAGCCTGTGGGCTATTACTATGGTGGTACGGTTCTTCATCAAATTATCAAGAGCCTCCTGCACAAGTTTCTCTGACTCTGTGTCAAGAGCCGATGTAGCCTCATCAAGAATAAGGATAGGAGGATTCTTAAGTATTGCACGGGCGATACTCACACGCTGACGTTGACCGCCTGAAAGTTTGCAACCGCGGTCTCCTATATTACTTTGATAGCCATTTTCAGTTGCGGAGATAAAGTCGTGGGCATTGGCAATCTTAGCCGCTGCCGCCACCTGCTCCTGAGTGGCACTATCCACACCAAAGGCTATATTGTTAAAGAATGTATCGTTGAATAGAATAGCCTCCTGATTAACATTTCCCATAAGTCCTCTGATTTCCTCACGGGGTACATTCTTAACATTTATGCCGTCAATAAGCACCTCTCCCTCTTGTACGTCCCAAAATCTTGGAATAAGGTCAACAAGTGTTGATTTTCCACTGCCTGACTGCCCTACAAGAGCAACTGTCTTGCCCTTTTCTATGGTAAGGTTAATATTTTGCAAAACCCAATCATTGGCGTACTTGAAACTGACGTTACGGAACTCAATTTTATCATTAAAATCTTGAATGTGGTCAGGCACAGCGGGACAAGTAAGCGGATTTTCAGCAGACATAATCTTGTCAATACGCTCAAGTGAGCCAAGCCCTTTTCTTATGCCATACACACACCTTGACAACTCTTTAATAGGATTTATAAGGCTGTAGAATATAAGCAGATAATATATGAACACCGATGCCTGCAAACCCGTATGAGCCCCGATTATAAGCCAACCGCCAAAACATACCACAATAGAGATAATCATTGTACCAAGGAACTCACTCATAGGGTGAGCCAGATACTGCCTTTTTATAACCTTAAGCAGTGCGTTTCTTATAATCTCGGTCTGCCTGTGGAAACGTGCCGCTATCTTGTCTTCTGCATTAAAAGCCTTAATTACTCTAAGACCGCCAAGCATCTCCTCCATTTGAGAGGTTAGCACTCCCTGCTCATTACCAGCCTCCACAGAGTCCTTTTTCAGGTTCTTGCCCACAACACCCATAAGACCGCCTGCAAGTGGAAGCATAATAAGCACAAACAAACTAAGTTGCCAACTTACAGCAATAAGCACAGCCAAATAAATGATAATTGCAAGCGGATTCTTTACCAAAAGGTCAAGAGAACCCATAATTGAACCCTCAACATCTGCCACATCGGTACTCATTCTTGACATAATGTCGCCCTTCCTCTCCTCAGAAAAGAAACCTATAGGCAAGGTTAGAATCTTGTCAAGCACAGTATTTCTTAAATCTCTTGTAACGCCCGTATGCATAATGGCAAGGAACATTGTGCCAATATAGTAGGTAATAACTTTAAGAAAGGTTATTATAAGAAAAATAGATGCAAGAAGTACTAAGGTAAGAGTCTGTCCCTTATCACCAATAAATAGTGTAACGTAATAATATAAGTAGTTTTTTCCATAATCAAATAAATCACCTTGCATTACAGGCATCTGAGTAACTGGCTCCGCTATTCCAAAAAGAATTTCAAGAATAGGCACAATCATTGCAAATGAAAAGAGGCTCAATATAGTTGAAAGCAAATTGAACACAAACACTCCAACTATTGAGTTCTTGTAGTTAGGAAGAAATCTTTTTAGTAATGACCAAAACCTTTTCATTTTAAATTTCTTTATTTTTATAAGATCCTTCGCTTTGCTCAGGATGACGGACGGAATACCACCCCGATGTGTTTTTTGCCGTCCACCTTGACTACAAGCGGACTCTGGAAACGCACGTGGGCTATATATTTTGTCTCCTCCACAAGTTCAGCGCCTTCAAGCAATGAGAAGTCACAGAAACTTGTATCGGGGTCTTCAACTGTAAAATAGGCACAGCCGCAAGAGGTCAGGTTCTGAAAGAAATGAGTGCCCTGACTTGGGTCAATGTGATAAGAGGTCTCACCCGCCTCCACTATAACCCTGGCACCCGCTATGTTAGGCCACTTTACGGGTATGCCCAGCCAAGTGTCACTGCTTCCCCAACGACCTGGTCCTACAAGTATGTAGGGTGTGTCTGCTGCGGATAACCTGCGGTTGAACTCATCTATATCGTATGCTATGAGTTGGTTGTTTGATGGTGAGAACATTCCCTCCTTTACATATACAACATCACAAATATCACTCATAACTCCGTTGCCTAAGACATTACGGCTTAGAATAAAGGCTTCATCGTGGGAGACGGCTGAAAGGTCCTCATCAATTGATTTGTTTGAGTCAACTATGGGGCGGATTTGAAGCAGATAGAACTTGTTATCTCTGTTGTTCTCATAATCAAGGTTTACAGCAAACTCTATCTCAACCGGGCGTCCCATCTCACGCTCACCCACAAGCAGCACCTTCTCAATTATCTCTGCAAGCGGGAAGGCTCCGTGCTCAAGTATGTTGGCAAAGGTGATGACCTTGCGTCCGTTACCGTACAAACCCGGCAAAAGGGTCTGGTCATACGGGTCAAACGTTGAGGCAATGTATTTAAGCGTTCCGTCCTTCTCAGCCTCCCTAACGTTCAGTTTAAGCAGGTTAAAACCGTCATCAACTTTAGGAAGCGTGTTTATCATACTCATATCCAGAGCATTGAAATAGGTCTGGGTTTGCGTAAGAGCAAGGTCAAGAGTGCTTGTCTGCAAAATATTGGTACTATGTTTGGGGGAGAAACGCAGTGTCTGCCCGCCGTCAACAATGTATTTTCCAAGACCAAGAGCCACATTCACAACCCCATCCTCACTCTGCTCATCGCCTATGGGATAGTAGTTAAGTGAGCGCGCCACACCTGAGAATGATGGATAGAAACGTCCGTTATGCTCAGTGCCACAAACCTCTTGAAGCACCACAGCCATCTTCTCACGGCTAATGACATTCTTTGTAGCCATCATATATGACTTGCTCGCCTGATAATAGACAGAGGCATAGACAGCTTTTATAGCATCAGCAAGCATCTTTAATGTAGTATCTCTGTCATTTGACAAATTAGGCACCATATATGTGGTATACACCCCTGCAAACGGCTGATAATGAGAGTCTTCAAGCAAACTTGAAGAACGTACCGCAATAGGACAGCTCTCTGGTATGGCACTAATGAAAGCCCTAATCTTCTCATTAAAAGCGGGTGGCGCAGGAGCGGCTATGAAGTAAGAGAGAATCTCCTCATCGGAGAGTTTATCATCCAAAGCCACGTCATAGAGTTTGTTCATCTCCATAAACTCATCAAACTTGTCAGTGCAAATAACAATGGTCTTTGGAACAACTATCTGCGTGGTCTCAAAATCAAAGAACTCAGGGTTACGCTTTGACACCACGTCAAGGAATGCCAGACCACGAGCCTTGCCTCCCATAGAGCCTTCCCCTATGCGGGCGAAGTTTGAGTACATATCATACACATCACTGTTGAATGTGGCTATGACACCCTTGTTCTTAATTTTACGGTATGCCACGATGGCGTCAAATATGGCCTTGCGGTGGTCGTCAACCTCTGATATGGAGGCGGCGGGAATGTTTCTTATAAACTCCGCAAGAGGGAACATAGCACGTGAGTAGAGCCAGCGTGAGAGGTGGTTATGTGATATATGATAGTAGAATGAACGTGCCGGTATTGTGAAAATCTTATCTTGCAATTCCTTAAGGTTGCGTGCCACGGCTACAATCTCGTGAGTATCGGGGTCAATGAAATTAAAATCTCCAAAACCAAAATTCTTGGTAATAGCGTTCTTAAGTTCCAGATGGAAACGCTCTGAGCCCTTGTCAATAAAGGTGGCTCGCAGAACCTCAGCGGCTGCGGCGTTTTGAGTCTCTGTTGATTCTATTATTATGGGCAGAAAACTGTCATCGTGGCGTATGTAGGTGCAAAGGTCAATGCCGGCACGCTCACACATATCCCCGCCTTTAGGGAAACGCACGTCAGTAACCACACCAAGAATATTCTTTGCATAACGCTTGTAGGTCTCCAACGCCTCCTCATACGTACGGGCAAAGAGAATCTTAGGGCGTCCGCGCATACGCAGCATACGCTCGTGGTCATTGAGAGCCTCAGTCATAAATGAGCGTGACTGCACAAAGACGTGCTTATATAGGTTTGGCAGTATGGCTGAATAGTAATGTGGCGAGTCCTCAACAAAAAGTATTGCCTGAACACCCACAGAGGCTATATCCTCATCAACATTCATTCTGTCCTCTATCATCTTTACAATGGCAAGCAGAAGGTCGGTCTCTCCAAGCCAGGAGAAAATGTAGTCAATGCCAGAGAAGTCCTGGTTATTGAAGACTTTGCGGAAAACCTCTTTCTGGAATGTTGTAAGAAGTATTATAGGAACATTTATGTTCTGAACCTTGCACTCCTTAGCCCAATCAAAAACATCAGGGCTGTCACCCGTAGGCATAACAATAATCAGTTCAAAATTACGGGTCTCAAAAAAGTCACGAGCCTCATCAATGGTGGAGGCAAGTGTGAACCGTGGCGGGTAACGCAGGTTAAGTGCGGTATACTCATTAAACAGTTGCTCATCTATACGTCCGTCCTCTTCAAGCATAAAGGCGTCATACTTGGTTGCCACAAGCAGAATGTTATAGACACGACTCTTCATCAATGATGCGAATGATGTGTCCTTGAAGTATAGTTTGTTAAATGAGGTCGTCTGGTTCATAAGCCTATAAACGAAGTAAAGATACAAAAAAAAGAGGCAACCCGTATGGATTGCTCTCTTTTTTTATATTAAACTGACATTTTGAGATTCTTCGCTTCGCTCAGAATGACGACTACTTGTAGAAGTAGAAGTCACAGCGACGGTTCTTGTACTCCTTCTGTGGTGGGTTAGGCAGTTTGCCCTTACCTGTCTTAGTGATACGAGACGGGTCTATACCCTTGTCAATAAGAGCCTTCTCAACCGTATTAACACGATTCTCACTTAACTTCAAGTTGTAGTCCGCCTTACCAGGGAAGTCACAGTAACCACGTAACTCAACCTTGAGGTCAGGATTCTCCTGAAGTTTCTTAAACGCCTTCTCTACATTATCCTTAGCATCATTTGTGAGGTAGTACTTATCAAATGGGAAATAAACTGAGAGGTCATAATCAATACCAAAGTTCATAGCCTCCTTAATCTCTCTTATGGCCTCCTCACAGTTATTTGGCTTGATGCTCTCACCCCAATAGTTTACAAATGAACCCTTAGGAGTGTTCGGCTCACGGTCACGGAAGTTTGGAACAGAGTCCTCATCATCATCAGGCGTGGTAGCGTGGTAATGCTCAAGTGTATCCAACATAACAAACACGTGGTGCTCAAGTGTGTCCTCTATCATCTTAACCCTACGTTTCAGAGAGTCAATCTGGTCTTGATAATCCTTGGCTCTGCCACTCTGCATATTGTTAAACTCATACATAGTTATGTTACGCATATGACCGCCTTCCCTGCTCTTCTGAAGGAATTTGACACGGGCGTTAATGGTGGCGTAGAACTCACCGTCATTCATAGTACCCTTTGTATAGTGCTCACCCTCATAGTTATCCTTATTACTGAAACGATAGTAAGCGTTTATACCTATGGCAAAGCACTTGGTAATGTTATACTCAACCCCTGTGCCTATAGGGAATGACATTGCACGACCCTCTTTTACATCTTTAGGTTGCATTGGTGAAGGACCTTGCTCTCCGTCACGCTGAGTCTTGCTGTCATAGAATGTAAAACCAATACCACCGTTAATGTACCAAGCCCAACGCCATGATTTTCTGTACTGACCAAAGAGGTTAAGCACATTCATTGAACCTAACAACTGAATGGTGTACATATTACCACGGAAGTAGTTCTTACCATAATCTGTGGTACTTGTATAACCCTGATAAGGCATATATTGGAAACCCAATATAAGACCCCAGGCTGGGTTGAATGTATATTCAGCCTCAATACCCACAGTCCACATAATGTGTGAACTTGAGAGCAACTGATTATACCTTTGCTGGGCGTCACCGTCAAACTGAGAGAGACCGCCGTTTACAGACAATGACCAGTGTGAGTAGTCCTTGAAGGGGTGCAGAATCTCACCATCCTCATTTGTTGATTGGTAAACAGCCTCATTTTTTGAAGCCTCTTCATTAGGAGCCTCCTCTTTAACAGGAGCCTCATTGGCTGTTTCTGTGGCAGCCATTACACATAGTGCAAAGAGTGATGCTGTTAGCAGTGTAAATAGTTTCTTCATATCTTTAGTATATTAATTTTTTGCGTATGTTCACAATCAAGTGCCAAAGTTAGATAAAAAATTTCTAACTGCAAAAAAATTATCAACAATTTTTAGTTAGAGATTCTTCGCTTCGCTCAGAATGACGGAGAAGGAGAGGTCAGATTGACGGAGAAGAGAGGTCAGATTGAAGGAGAGACTGTTCCGAAAAGGGTGGCGGGAGTGGCGCTGGTGATGGTGACCGTAATCAAATCTCCTACTTTATTTTCTCCCTTGTCAAAAAGCACCACCTTATTTTGTGAGGTGCGACCGAACATCCGGGCGGCTGAGCGTTTTGAGCGTCCTTCAACAAGAACCTCAAACTGCTTGCCTATATCACGCTGGTTACTCTCAAGAGACAGTTCAAGTTGCAGGTCAATCGCCTCTTGAAGACGGCGTACCTTAACCTCTTCAGGAACATCATCGGGCAAGTGGCGGCTTGCGTAAGTGCCTTGACGCTCAGAGTATTTGAACATAAAGGCACTGTCAAACGCAGCCTCTCGCATAAGGCTAAGCGTAAGTTGGTGGTCTTCATCGGTCTCACTATGGAAACCTGTGAACATATCTGTTGTAATGCCGCAGTCAGGGATTATGGAGCGAATCATTCTAACCTTATCAAGATACCACTCACGGGTGTATTTGCGGTTCATCAACTGCAATATTCTGTTGCTGCCGCTCTGCACCGGCAGGTGTATGTGCTTGCACAGATTATGATGCTTTGCAATAACGCGCACGGTCTCCTCACTCATATCCTTTGGGTGCGAAGTAGTAAATCTAATTCTAATTTCAGGCACTTCGCACGCCAGCCTATCAAGCAACATAGGAAATGTAAGCCCTTCAAAATTATATGAATTCACATTCTGACCAAGCAATGTTACCTCTTTATAACCCCTCTCCCTTAGGTCTTTCACCTCCTTTAATATACTGTCATACTCACGACTGCGCTCTCGCCCGCGTGTATAAGGCACAATGCAGTAGGTGCAGAAGTTATTGCAACCACGCATAATAGAGACAAAACCAGAGATTGTATTGCCCCCGATGCGTCGTGGTAAAACATCTTTGTATGTCTCTGTGAGTGATGGTTCAACATTAATAGCCTTGCAACCAGATGAGGCTTGAGCCACAAGGTTAGGCAAATCCATATATGAGTCAGGACCCACAACCATATCAACCACCTTCTCAGAGAGCAACTGCTCCTTCATACGCTCAGCCATACAGCCAAGGACACCAACAATAAGTCCTTTATGCCTCTTCTTTAGAGAATGGAAGTACTCAAGGCGGTTCATTGCCTTAACCTCAGCGTGCTCACGTATGGAACAGGTGTTTATGAGAATGCAATCCGCCTCCGCAATGTTGTCAGTAAGGTCATAATCAGCAGTCTGCATAATAGCAGCCACAACCTCACTGTCAGCAAAGTTCATCTGGCAACCGTATGTCTCAATAAATAATTTCATTATTTATAAAGGAGAAAGGAGAAAGGAAAAAGGAGAGATGTTCCTCCCTTTGGGGGAGGTTAGGTGGGGGCTTTCTCATTTCTCATTTCTCATTTAACATTCTCTTTATAACCGTTTGAGCGGAAACAACTCTGTTTGCGGCTTCGGGGATGACTATACTGCGCTCACTCTCAATAACCTCATCAGTAACAATCATATTACGGCGTACAGGCAGACAGTGCATAAAGAAAGCGTTGTTTGTTAGTTTCATCTTCTCTGTATCAACAGTCCAACTTATATCCTTGCTCAAAATCTGACCATAGACACCATCATTGTAGGCAGACCAATTCTTTGCATAGATGAAGTCGGCTCCATCAAAGGCCTTACGCTGGTCATACTCAACCTTGGCGCCACGCACAAAATCGGGGCAAAGTTCATAGCCCTTAGGGTGTGTGATTACAAAATCAACATTCGCCTCATTCATAAAGTCACAGAATGAGTTAGGCACAGCCTGCGGCAGAACCCTTGGATGCGGAGCCCAAGTAAGCACTACCTTCGGACGCTCCTTCTCCTTATACTGCTCAATAGTAATAAGGTCAGCAAAAGCCTGCAACGGATGACAAGTGGCAGACTCCATACTGAACACAGGTTTACCGGAGTACTTAATGAACTGCTCCAGAATAACCTCATTGTAGTCAAACTCCTTGCTCTCAAAACGGGCAAAAGAACGCACTCCGATAAGGTCACAGTAACTACCCATAACAGGAATAGCCTCAAGCAGATGCTCAGGCTTATCACCGTCCATAATCACGCCACGCTCGGTCTCAAGTTTCCAAGCACCGGCGTTGACATCAAGAACAATAGTGTTCATACCAAGATTCATACCAGCCTTCTGAGTAGAGAGACGGGTACGCAGACTTGAGTTGAAAAAGACCATAAGCAAGGTTTTATTCTTGCCCAACGTATCCCACTTGTAGGGGTTTCCCTTAACTTCAAAGGCCTCCCTTAACGCAGCGTTCAGGTCACCGAGGTCTTTTGCATATTTATATACTTTCATATTTATTAAGCAGTAAAGGAGAAAGGAAAAAGGAGAAAGGAGAGATATTCCTCCCCTGGAGGGGAGGTTAGGAGGGGACCTCTCTCATTTCTCATTTCTCATTTCTCATTTGATTTTAGTTCTTTTCTAATCTTTTCCGCTATCTCCTCAAATTCCTCATTACTCAATTTCAGTTTTGGGTTGGAGAAGTTCACATCCTTTTCACATTGCATAGGAATAAGATGAATGTGAGTATGGGGAACCTCAAGCCCAAGCACCACTTGTGCCACCTTTCTGCAAGGGAAAGCACGCTTTATGGCACCGGCAATAATCTTTGCAAAAATCTGCAAACCAGCCAAATCCTCATCGCTGAGGTCAAAGATATAATCAACCTCCTGTTTAGGAATCACAAGAGTATGACCCTTTTGAAGGGGATTAATATCAAGAAATGCAAAGAACTTATCAGTCTCCGCAACCTTATAGCAGGGAATCTCACCCGCTACAATTTTACTAAAAATGCTAGACATAATGATTTTAGATTCCTACCTCAATAATTTCAAACTCAATAGTTCCTGACGGAGCAGACACCTGCACCTTATCACCCTTATGCTTACCAATAAGAGCCTTGGCAATAGGAGTACCCACACTCATCTTGCCTTCACGCAAGTTTGCCTCCGCCTCTGATACAAGGGTGTAGGTCATCTGCTGACCTGTTTTGACATTTTTGATGGTTACCTTGCTAAGTATCTGAACCTCACCTGCCTTTAGTTGGCTGGCGTCAATAATACGTACGTTTGCCACAACATCTTTCATCTGGGCTATCTTTGCCTCAAGTTTGCCCTGTGCCTCACGTGCGGCGTCATACTCTGCGTTTTCAGAGAGGTCCCCCTTGTCACGCGCCTCGGCTATCTGTGCTGATATGCGCGGACGCTCAACGCTCTCAAGAAACGTAATCTCATCAATTAACTTCTTATAACCCTCTTTGGTCATATAACTTACTTCTGCCATAATGTATATATGTTTTAAAATTTTAGACAAATAACAAAAAATTATAGAATCCCCGATTAAGGGACTCTACAAATAAATTAGCATAGTGCTACTCACAAATACGACGACAAAGGTAAAGAAAAAATTAATAATTAACAATTAATAGTTAACAATTTCTTTACAGACAGTGCTTGAAGCGTGCTACGAATTCCTTGGCGTCATCCATTGTGAGGCATAACGGCGGCAGCAGACGAATGGTGTTTGTTCCTGCAACGCCTGTGAATACCTTCTGCTCAAAGAGTAGTTTTGTGCGTATCTCTTTTATAGGTTGCTCAAACTCAAGTCCTATCATAAGCCCGCGTCCGCGAACCTCTTTTATGCCGTCAATCTTCTTTAACTCATCAAGCAAGTAGGCTCCAACTTTGGCTGCATTATCTATAAGGTTCTCCTTCTCTATAATATCAAGTACGGCTATGGCTCCGGCACAGCCCAAGTGGTTGCCTCCGAATGTCGTGCCCAACTGACCGTAAACAGGGGTGAACTTAGGGCTCACTATGAGTCCGCTCATTGGGAATCCGTTACAGATGCCCTTTGCAACTGTGATAAGGTCTGCCTTGATGCCCGCGTATTGGTGGGCGAAGAACCTTCCGCTGCGTCCGTAACCTGACTGTATCTCATCAAGTATGAGAACAACATCATTACGGTCACACTCCTCACGCAACTCACGCATAAAGGCGTCATCGGGGATTTGAATGCCACCTATGCCTTGTATGCCCTCAATAATAACAGATGAGTATGTTCCTTTGGATAGTTCGGCTCTTACGGCGTCAATGTCATTAAGTTCCACGAAGTTAACCTCCATTCCCTCATTTACGGGTGCCACATACTTTGGTATGTCTGTAACCTTTACGGCGGCGGCTGTTCTGCCGTGGAATGAGTGACGGAAGGCAAGCACCTGCTTTTTACCGTTATGGAATGACGCTAATTTTATGGCGTTCTCATTAGCCTCAGCGCCTGAGTTTATAAGAAAGAGTGAATAGTCATCATAGCCGCAAATCTTGCCTAATTTCTCCGCAAGACGGCGTTGCAGCCCGTTCACTACTGAGTTTGAGTAGAAACCCAACTGTGCCACCTGCTCACTTATGGCCTTTACGTAGGCAGGGTGTGCGTGCCCTACTGATATTACTGCGTGACCGCCGTATAGGTCAAGATACTCCGTGCCCTCTGCGTCATATACGTGGCAGCCTTTGCCCCTTACTATCTCAATGGGGAAGAGTGGATATACATCAAATAATTTCATTTTCCTATCTTTTAAAATGCTGAACTCTTTAGGTTTAGTCCTGCGTTCTCTGGTAAGCCGAACATCAGGTTCATATTCTGTACCGCCTGCCCCGATGCTCCCTTGAGCAGGTTATCTATGGCTGAGAGTATGAGCAGTTTGCCACCGTGTTTCTCAACGTGCACTATTGCCTTATTGGTGTTAACCACCTGTTTCATATCAGGGTTGGAGTCCATTACAAAGGTGAATGCGGCGTCACGGTAAAAATCTTTGTAGAGTTTTGACACCTCATCAACGCTTAGCGGGCAGTCAAGGTGTGCGGCTATGAATATGCCACGGGCGAAGTCTCCACGCACAGGCACAAAGTTGAGTGCCTTGTCAAAGCCTTTCTGTAGCAGTGTCATAGTACGGGTTATCTCTATAAGGTGCTGATGCTCAAATGCCTTGTAAACTGATATGTTATTATTTCGCCAACTGAAATGGCTGGTGGCGCCTGGTTTTACGCCGGCTCCTGTGGAACCTGTTATTCCGGTTATGCTCACCTCTGAGTTTATGAGCCCGTTGGCTGCAAGCGGAATAAGCCCAAGTTGTATGGCGGTGGCAAAGCAACCCGGATTGGCAAGCAGTTTGCAATTTTTTATGCGTTCACGGTTAATCTCCGGCAAACCATATACATAACCATTGCTCTCATCACGGTAATCCTGCGCAAGGTCAATGACCTTTAAGGTTTCGGGGCGTTTGTTCTCCGCCCAGAACTCTGTGCTCTTACCGTGACCTGAACACATAAATACTACGTCAATGGCACTTAGGTCATATTCTGAGGCAAACTCCATATCTGTCTCACCAAAGAGTCCCTCGTGTACCTCATAGAGTTTTGCTCCGGCGTTACTTGTGCTGTGCACAAATTCAATCTTGACATCGGGGTGATTAAGGAGAATTCTGAGAAGTTCTCCTGCGGTATATCCCGCTCCACCTATAATTCCTACTTTAATCATAATTATCTTTCATTCGGGTGTGCAAGGTAGTACGCGCGGAGGGCTGTTGATGAAACTTTTATGAAGCCCTTTGCATCTTCTGATGACCACGCCTTGGCGGTCTCTCCGTACTCACCCAATTTGTTCTTTACAAGGTCATTAGGTGAATCCACACCTACGGTCTGGAAACCAAGAGGGCGAAGTTCAAGTGTGACCTCACCAGTTACGTTACGCTGGCTGCTGAGTAGCATTGCCTCAATATCAGGCATAACAGGCTCAAGGTACTGGCTCTCGTGAAGGAACATTCCGTACCAATTTGAAACCTGGTCTTTCCAGTACTGCTGCCACTTGCTGAGTGTGTATTTCTCAAGGAAACGGTGGGCGCCTATTATGAGCATCGGGGCGGCTGCCTCAAATCCTACCCTGCCCTTTATGCCTATGATGGTGTCTCCTACGTGGCAGTCACGACCTATGCCGTATGCGGCACCTATCTCCTCAACCGCCTGTATAGCCTCAATCTTATCAGTATATTGCTTGCCGTTCACGCTACAGAGTTCTCCCTTTTCAAAGCCTAGTTTGAGTATCTCAGGTCCCTCTTTTACGGGGTGTTTAAGATAGGCTGACTCAGGAAGTCCTTGCTTTGAGTCAAGTATCTCACCACCGCAGATTGATGTTCCCCAGATGCCCACATTGTATGAGTACTTAAGTTTTGTGAAATCGGCGTAAAAGCCGTTCTTGTTCAGATAGTCAACCTCCTCCTGACGGCTCAGATTGCCGTCACGGGTAAGGGTTATAATCTCAACGCCCGGTGCCATTACAAGGAATGTCATATCAAAACGTATTTGGTCATTACCCGCTCCTGTTGAGCCGTGGGCTATTGCGCTTGCTCCTATCTCATTGGCGTATCGGGCTATGGCTATTGCCTGGAATATACGCTCCGAACTTACTGATATAGGGTAACAGTTATTACGCAGCACGTTACCGAACACCATATACTTGAGGCTCTTCTCATAGTACTCCTGTGTAACGTCAAGTGTCACATATTTGGTAGCACCCAACTTGTAGGCGTTCTCCTCATTCTTTTTTAACTGTTCAGCACTGAAACCTCCTGTGTTGGCACAGGCGGCATAAACTTCATAGCCCTTCTCCTTGGCTAAATACATAACGGTGTATGAGGTGTCAAGTCCACCGCTAAACGCTACAACTACTTTTTTCATTTTACTAATTGTTAATTAATTTGGGAACCCATTCGGGAACCTGCGTTTGATAATCTCTATAACTTCCGGGTCTTTTGCTAGTTCCTCATCGGCGTCACGCACACTGCGTTCACGCTCAGGGTCATAGAGCATTCCTGTGCATACGCAGTACTTACGTCCGGTACGGACTAAGACATCGTGGTTAATACAGCCTTGGCAGCCTTTCCAAAATGTCTCATCATCGGTCAGTTGGGCAAAGGTAACTGGTATGTAGCCGTGCTCTGTGTTGAGTTTCATTACGGCGGCTCCTGAGGTGAGGCTGAATATCTTAGCCTCAGGCCAACGCATACGGGCAAGTGTGAATGTTGTGTGTTTTATGCGTTTTGCCACGCCTAAGCCACGGAACTTGTCAGCAACTATCAACCCCGATGTGGTTACATAGTGTTTGCCTCCCCACGTCTCAATGTAACTGAAACCGGCGAACTCAGTACCGTAGAGGGCTATTACCGCCTTGCCCTCAAGCATCTTCTGCTTAACATACTCAGGGTTACGCTTTGCAATGCCTGTACCTCTGACAGCGGCGGCGGCGGCTATTGTCTCAAGTATTGTATCCACATACTTTATGTGGCTTTCATCTGCTACATATATCTTTATATCAGACGCTTCCATTTTTTTGGTGATTCGGTGATTCGGTGAATCGGTGATTTGATTCAATTTTTTTCAATTAATTTTGTAAGTATTATTGTAAGTTCATCACGGGTGAACCCCTCTCGTGGTATTATCAGTATGGTGTCATCACCTGCAATTGTTCCAAGAATGGCTCCCGTTTTGTCTGCGTCAATCTCTGAGGCGATGGCTCCCGCATAGCCTGCCTTTGTCTTTATTACGGCAAGCGGTCCTGAGAATTCAAGTGAGTTTACTCCTATTAGTTTTGGCTCCGATGGCATTACGGCGGCGAACGTGCTTACCGGCACCACATAGCGGTACTCTCCTGTGGGTGAGAGCGTCTTTGATATTTTCAGACGCTTGAGGTCACGTGATAGCGTAGCCTGCGTAAGGCTATAGCCGTTCTTCCGCAGTATTGCTAGCAACTCATCCTGATTTGAGATAGTCTGCTCAATGCAAATCTGCCGTATGAACTTTATCCTGTCTGTCTTGTTTTTCATACTTGCATATTTTTTGCAAATGGAGTGCAAAATTATACAAAAAATAGGGATAAACAAAATTTATCCCTACATTTTAATGCATATAGACCAAAAAGAATCACGAATCAAGGTCAGAAGCCTTGCCTTTATACACTGCGGGACGTTTTTCAAGGAATGAGGCTAGACCTTCACGGTAGTCATCACCACGATAAACCTTATCTCTATATGAGTTTATCTGCTCAAAACTCTCTGATGAGATAACTGTGGCGGCACGTGAGAGTATGCGGAACTGACGCTTGATGGCGCTTATTGATAGCACGGAATTACGGCGTAGCGGGTTAAGAAAACGGTTCTCAAGCAGTTCAGGCAACTTATCAAGTGGCGCTATGGCGTTAAGCAGACCTACGTTGAGGGCGTCTGACGCCTCTATAGGGTTGGCGGTGAAGAACATTTCACGTGCCTTGTTTATGCCAAGTTGGTTTATAAAGTGCATAATACCAGACGCATTGTATGGAATTCCTATCTTGGCTGGTGTGATGGCGAATGTTGAGGTGTCTGCCGCAACTATCATATCACATGAGAGACAAAGGTCACAGGCTCCGCCCCACACGGTACCCTCCACGTATGCTATTACCGGAATTGGCAAATCCTGCACCTTGCGGAGCAGACGTTCCATCTCTACGGTGTAGCCAAGCGGGTCGTGCCCGTCAGTAGGTAGTTCCTTAATGTTATGTCCGGCACTCCATACTCCGTGATTGATTTGTGATTTGATTACCACACCCACACACTCTGAGGCGTATGCCTCATTAAGGGCGTCCTGCATCTCCTTACACAAAACCTCACTTAAGCAGTTCAAATGCTTGGAATCCTGCATCTCTATGAATGCTATTCTCTCTTTGATTTCAAAACCTATTACTGTTCTTTCCATAACTGTATTTACTTAGAATTTTAATTTTTACGTTCCGATACATATTCTATATACCTTTTCAATGATGACTTGTATGGTGAGTCGTGGAACACATCAAGCATCTCAAGCGCCCTTTGCTGTAAATTCATAAGACGCTGATTAGCATATTCTATGCCACCTTGCTCCCGCACCACCTTTTGAATATATGCGACATCTACTTCATCAAGGGCTGAGAGAATGGCTGTTTTTGTATGCGTGTCAGCATTATTATAGACATATATAAGCGGTAGGGTTATCTTACCCTCTAAAAGGTCCTTCCCTGAAGGCTTTCCTGTTTCGGCATCGGGGTTGAAATCAAATATGTCATCTTTTATCTGGAAACAGAGTCCTATAATCTCCCCGATGGCACTTATTTTGAGTTCAAGTTCCATATCGGCGTTTTTTGATGATATGGCTCCAATTTTGGCACAAGAGGCGAAGAGTGACGCTGTCTTGTTACGTATTACATTAAAATAGGCATTCTCATCAAAGAGTTTGAGTTTGGTGTTGTCCATCTGAAAAATCTCACCGTCGGCAAGTTGCTTGCCAAGGCTGGCGAGAGTTGAGATAATGTTGGCATCGGCTGTAGCGGTAGCCTCACTTAATCCTACTGAAAGCACATAGTCTCCACCAAGTACTGACACCTTATTGTTAAAGAGAGACTTGACCGATGACATTCCACGACGTTCATCGCTGTCATCTACCACATCATCGTGTATAAGGCTTGCTGTGTGAAGCAGTTCAAGAGCAACGGCGGCGTGTATTGTGTTCTCTGTTATTCCCCCGCAAATACCGGCAGAGAGCATTACAAGCATTGGTCGCATCTGCTTCCCCTTTGACTTTTTTATATGCTCCAATAATAGTGCGAGTGTTGGGTTGGCACTGCTCAGAACCTCATCATACGTGTTCTGAAATAGCAGGAATGAATCCTGGATTGGCTGTTTTATTTCTGATAGTATGTTCATAATTATGCCGCCATATAGTCTGTGCGGTGGGTATCAAGTTTCAAGAAGGTGAATAGGAGTATGGTGAAGGCGAGCATAGATGAACCGCCATAACTGAAAAATGGCAACGGAATGCCTATTACAGGCAACAGACCTATTACCATTCCTATGTTTATGCAGAAATGGAAGAAGAATATGCAAGCCACTGAATAACCGTAGATTCGGCTGAACGGGGTGCGTTGCCGTTCCGCAAGCAATATTATCCGGCAGATGAAAAAGACATAGAGCAGTACCACGATGGTGCAACCGAAGAATCCCTGCTCCTCTCCTATGGTGCAGAAGATAAAGTCTGTGTCCTGCTCAGGCACATAGTTCAGTTTTGTCTGTGTTCCGTTAAGGAATCCCTTGCCAAAGAAGCCTCCGGAACCAATGGCAATTCTTGCCTGACGCACATTGTAGCCCGCACCCTGCGGGTCATCCTCAAGTCCTAAAACCACTTTTATACGAATCTGCTGGTGTGGCTGCAGAACATTATTAAAGGCATAGTCAGCACCGCAGCATAGGCCTGCCGTACCAATAAAAAAGAGCACCACAGCAAGGTACGCCTTATTGCGGCGTATGAATGAGAATACTATTAAAAGCAGAGCGCTTGCTCCAAGTGATATTATTGATATTACCGTATATGAGAGCAGTTCCGCCTTTATTAATCTTACTATAAGGCATATAGCCCAAATGGCAATATTCATCAGGGCGTATATCTTAAAGAGTGAGGCGTCACGGGTATAGTGAATTATAAGCGGCAGACCTATTATGACGGCTGCGGTAAAGACTACGCTGTAGCCGAACATAAGTTGCAGGACAAAAAATAGTATTGCCAGAGCGCCATATATAAGAATGTCTCCGTTGAGCCCCTCACGGAACAGCACAAGTATGAAAACAACAAACACAAGAGCCGAGCCGGTCTCCTGCTGCGCCACAATTATAAGCATCGGGAGCCCTATTATCAGGGCTGTTATTATGAAGTCACGGGGGCGTTTCATATTGTAGCCGTAGGTGGACATAAACTTTGCAAGACAGAGTGCGGTGGCGTACTTGGCAAGTTCGGCAGGCTGGAAACGGAAACCTCCCATCTGTATCCAGGAGTGGGAGCCTTTAACATCGGGGGCGACAAATATGGTGACCACCAAAAGCCCCATCATAAGTGCGTAGAAGAGATAGGCTATATTTCCGAAAAACCTTGTGTCAATGGCAAGTATGAAGATTGCCAAAAGTGATGAGACGCCCATCCAGATGAATTGCTGACCTTGACGGCGGCTGAAATCAAAGAGGTCAGGATGCTCATAGTCATAACAAGCGGCATAGACTGTGAGCCAGCCTATAAATATCATTATGAGCCAGACAATTACCGTAGTCCAGTCAAGTTCCCTTAATATGCTCTGCTCTCTTCTCATATCACTCTTCTCCTATAAGGTTACCGTTTAATATGCGCTCCTCAAGCCACTTACGTTTCTCAGGTATCTCCCTCTTGAGGTATTTCTCTATTATAAGTGACGCTATAGGCACCGCCCACGTGGCTCCGAAACCGGCGTTCTCAACATAGACGGCTATGGCAATCTTAGGATTGTCCTTGGGGGCGAAAGCCATAAATATGGAGTGGTCCTTACCGTGAGGGTTCTGTGCCGTGCCCGTCTTTCCGCAGAACTGAATGCTGTCAATAAGTCCTATACGAGCGGTACCGCCTGTAACCGCACCAAGCATTCCCTCGTGCACCACATCAAAATATCGCGCGTCAATGGCGGTATGGTGTTTTGTTGTATATTTCTCATCAATGACATCGCCCTCAACTGATTTGAGTATGTGAGGCACATAGTAGTATCCCTTGTTTGCAATGATGGCGGCAAGATTTGCTATCTGTATAGGAGTGCAGAGTATCTCTCCCTGTCCTATTGATATTGATATTATAGTTGAGGAACGCCAGTGATTGGCTCCGTAGTAGCGGTCATAAAACTTACGGGAAGGTATGCTTCCCGCCTTCTCATTCGGATAGTCAACTCCCAACTTGCTGTTGAACCCGAATGAGCACACATCATTAAACCAAGCATCGTATGCGTTACCGGTGGAACCATACTTTTTTGTGTTGTTGTCAAGTAACGCCTTGAGCGCCCAGCAATAGTAGGCGTTACAGGAGTTTGCTATTGACTGTGGCAAATCAAGGGGCGATGAGTGTGCGTGGCAACCCAACTTATGACTGCCTCCATAGTAATACCCCTTATTACACGGATATGCGGTATTCTCATTTATAATCCCCTCTTGCTGCATTACAAGCGCCTGCACGGTTTTAAAGGTTGAGCCAGGAGGGTACATAGCCATCATAGGGCGGTCAAAAAGCGGTTTGTGAGGGTCTTTCAACAGTTTTGCGTAATTCTTTGAGCGGTCTCTGCCCACAAGTAGAGAGGGACTGTATGTTGGTGCCGATACAAGTGTGAGAATCTCACCTGTAGATGGCTCAATAGCCACTATGCTACCCATCTTGCCTTGCATAAGCTCCTCAGCGTACTGCTGTATCTCTATGTCCAACCCTATTGTCAAATCCTTACCAGAGACCGGCAGACGGTCAAGCGCGCCGTCAAGGTAGTGTCCCTTTATCTTTCCGTGTACGTCACGCAAAAGTATCTCATAGCCCTTCTCTCCTCTGAGCAACTCCTCATACATAGTCTCAATACCACTCTGTCCACGATAGTCTCCACGACGGTAGTAAGGGTCCGCGTCCATCTGTTTCTGGCTCACCTCCCCGATGGAACCGAGGGCAAGAGCACCGTGCTCCACCTGATACTCTCGCATAACTTTTTGCTGGATGAATACTCCTGGAAAACGGAAAAGAGTCTCCTGAAGCCTGCCGTAATCCTCTGTGCTGAGGTGCGACATAAATACCTGCGGTGTGTAACGGGAGTAGCCTGGGTTCTTACGTCTGTCTTTTATTGAGAGCATTCGCTCATCAAACTCCTCTTTTGTAATGTCAAGCACCTGACAAAACTGAAGTGTGTCAAAATCCACCATCTCACGCATAACCATCATTATGTCATAGACGGGCTGGTTTGATACCACAAGTTTGCCGTTACGGTCATAGATAAGCCCGCGTGAGGGATATATGGTCTGTTTCAGGAATGCGTTACTGTCAGCAAACTCCTTATTTGATGAGTCCACAACCTGCATCATAAAGAGCCGCACTATATAAATTGCGGCTACAAACACCACGATAGCCATTATTATGGTCTGGCGGTTACGGTAGTCTGGTTTATGATAGTATGACAAGGGTTAAGAGAGTGAATAGTGAATAAAGAATAGTTAATAGTTAACGTTTGGAGATGAGATAATAGCAGATTATAAGAAGCATTGTGATTACTGTATTCACTAATGCTTTAAGTATAGTAAACCAAGCGTCTGAGAAACTCCAAGCCTCAGCAAAGAAGAGTATCAGATGATGGATGAGTACAAGCCCTACCGCATAACGCAGATAGTTTGAAATTCCAAGTTTTTTAAGAGAGGGCTCCACTCGCTCAACATCAGTGTGTGGAAGTATCCAATCCATCCAATAGTCACGTACAAACGCCACTGCTACCGTTGCGGCAATGTGAACCCCCGGTGTGTTGCTAAACATATCTATTATGAAGCCCAAAAGGAATGCGAGTCCCATTGAGCCATACCTGTTGAAACCGAAAGGCAGGGCAAGTATGAAGAGTATGTAGATATACGGGCATACAAAACCCAAATAGTTGATATTGCTGAATATAAGTACTTGAAGCAACACCAACACTATGAAGAGTACTATGTAACGTCCTGTTCTATCCATCACTCCACTGACATTACTGATTTGAGTCCGTCTAGTTCCTCCTTCTCAGCAAATGATATGACATCTACGTGTGATAGTGTGTAGAATGATGTGCTGAGAGAGACCTTTATCTTATAGAAACTGTCAGACTCCTTAAGTTCCGCCTCCTCCACAACTCCCACAGGTATGCCCTCGGGGAAGATATATGAGAAACCGCTGGTATATATTTTCTCTCCTTTGGTGACAAAGACGTGACGAGGAATCTCCATAAGTGAGGCATAACTCGGATTAAGCCCGTTCCACACTATTGAGCCTATGGTACGGGAACTGTCAAGACGGCAACTTATGCGTGACTGAGAATTGATTATGGGGAGCACCACAGAGAAGTGTTTTGACACTGTGGAGATAATTCCCACCACGCCTTGGTCACAAATAACACCCATATCGGGCTTTATGCCATCTTCAGCACCTTTGTCAAGTGTTATGTAGTTGTCAAGTTTGTTTACTGTGTTTCCTATAACCTTTGCCGGAATATGCGTAAGTTCTTGAAGGGTGTCTCGCTTAATTACTGATGAGTCCACTGGCAGAATCTGACTGATAATGTCCTCATACTCCGTAATTATGCTCTTGAGTTGCTCATTCTCATTCCTTACTATGCTGTTCTCCAACGCAAGACGCTCATTTACCGATGAGAGTGAGAAGTATGAGGTTACTGAGTTTGATGCTTCAAGAAGACCGCCGGAGACAACATTTGATGTGCTTATGATGGCGTAACTGTGGTAACGGCTACGCTGCACCATTAACACAACCGCCACTGTCTCTAAAGCAAGAAACAGCAGCAGCGGTGAAATCTTTATCAAAAAATTCAGTAGGTTTCTCATACCCGACTAAAAAAACTATAACTATCTCATTAAGAATGTATAATTCTCCACGTTCTTCAACGCCAATCCTGTTCCACGTGCGACTGCGTGAAGCGGGTCCTCTGAGATATGGAAAGGAATGTTCACCTTGTCATAGAAACGTTTTGCAAGACCACGCAGAAGCGCACCGCCACCTGCAAGGTGAATACCGTTACGTACAATATCAGCGTATAGTTCAGGCGGTGTCTGCTCAAGTGCGGCAAGAATGGCGGTCTCCATCTTGCTTATTGACTTGTCAAGGCAGTGCGCTATCTCCTGATATGACACAGGAACCTCCATTGGAAGTGATGTCATACGGTTTGGTCCGCGTACGACATAATCTTCCGGAGCCTCATCATCATCAAGTTCAGTAAGAGCGGAGCCCACGTTTATCTTGATAAGTTCAGCGGTACGCTCTCCCACCTTGATATTGTGAATCTGACCCATATATTGTATGATGTCTGACGTAAGTTCATCTCCTGCTATACGGATTGATTTGTTTGCCACAAGTCCGCCGAGTGATATTACAGCAATCTCTGTGGTGCCACCGCCTATGTCAACTATCATATGTCCCTCAGGAGCCTCAACGTCAAGACCGATACCCATAGCGGCAGCCATAGGCTCATAAATCATATATACGTCTCTGCCACCTGCGTGCTCTGATGAGTCACGTACGGCACGTATCTCAACCTCAGTACTGCCTGACGGTATGCAGACTACCATCTTGAGTGACGGGTTCACAATGAAGTTGTGCTTGCGGTTAATCATCTTAATCATACCTCTGATCATCTGCTCAGCAGCATTGAAGTCGGCAATCACGCCATCACGCAGAGGGCGTACGGTACGGATTCTCTCATTCTCCTTACCCTGCATCTGGCGTGCCTTCTCTCCTATTGCCACTACCTGGTCATTCCGACGGTCAAGGGCTACTATAGACGGCTCATCAAGAACAATCTTTCCGTTTTGAATAATAATGGAGTTGGCGGTTCCTAAGTCCATTGCCAACTCTTGTGTGAATGAAAACAGTCCCATTGTATTTAGTTAATAGTTAAAAATTAATGTTTAAAATGGCGGATGCCGGTTGTAACCATCGCCATATTGTGCTTCTCACAGAAATCAAATGACTCCTGGTCACGCACTGAGCCGCCTGGTTGCACAACTGCTGTTATACCTGCGTTATATGCAATCTCAACACAATCTCCGAACGGGAAGAACGCATCAGAAGCCATAACAGCACCATTTAAGTCCATATTGAATGAACGCGCCTTCTCTACAGCCTGCTTAAGAGCGTCAACACGTGATGTCTGACCAACACCGCTGGCTGAAAGTCGCTTGTTTTTGGCAAGAACTATTGAGTTTGACTTGGAGTGCTTTACAATTTTATTTGCGAATATCATATCCTCAATCTCAGCAGGAGTTGCCTTACGTGATGTTACAGGTGTGAAGTCTGACTCTACCTCCACACTGTTGTCACGCTCCTGGACAAGCACGCCGTTAAGTGCGGTGCGGAATGTCTTTGCCGGGAGTTTTGCCTCCTTTTGAATAAGGATTATGCGGTTTTTCTTCTGCTGAAGCACCTCAAGCGCGTCCATATCATAGTCAGGGGCTATGATAACCTCAAAGAATATCTTGTTAATCTCCTCAGCCGTCTCTTTGTCAACAGGGGCGTTTGCGATGAGGACTCCGCCGAATGCTGATACAGGGTCACCCTCAAGAGCCGCCTTCCAAGCCTCTAAAAGTGTGGAGCGTGAAGCCACGCCACAGGCGTTGTTATGTTTAAGTATGGCGAACGTTGTCTCCTCAAAGTCATTGATTAGATTTACCGCCGCATCAATGTCAAGAAGGTTATTATATGATATCTCCTTACCCCATACCTGGTCAAACATCTCATCAAACCTGCCATAGAAGAAACCTTTCTGGTGCGGGTTCTCTCCGTAACGCAGGCTCTTGATATCATCCATAGCGCAGCGGAAGGCAGTACCCTCTCCACCGTCAAAGTAATTGAAGATGGCAGAGTCATACTGGCTTGATACCTTGAACGCCTCCTTGGCAAAGAACTTACGCTGCTCAAGTGAGGACTCAGCTCCGCTTTCATTAAGCATATCAAGAAGCGGTGCGTATTGTGCCTGTGAGGCGACAATAATAACATCTTTGAAATTCTTTGCCGCCGCACGTATAAGTGATATGCCGCCTATATCTATCTTCTCTATTATGTCAGCCTCAGATGCTCCGCTTGCCACTGTCTTCTCAAACGGATAGAGGTCAACTATCACAAGGTCTATCTCAGGTATCTCATATTGAGACATCTGGTCAATATCCTGCTGCAACTCCCTGCGACCAAGTATGCCGCCGAAAATCTTTGGGTGCAAGGTCTTTACCCTGCCGCCTAAAATTGATGGATAACCAGTGAGGCTCTCTACTGTCTTGCAGGGAATGCCAAGACCCTCAATGAATGACTGAGTGCCTCCTGTAGAGAGTAGTTGCACCCCTTCCTGATGAAGTTTTGTGATTATGGCGTCAAGGTTCTCCTTATGGAAAACAGACACCAATGCTGTTTTAATACGTTTTTGTTCCATAAATGACTACTTTGCATTTTGTGTTGCAAAACTACAAAATAGTTGTAAATGAAACAATTAGGAAACAAAAAACAGCCCTATTTGTTAATAAGTTTTACGTCGTCGGTAGGTTACAAAGCTATATGGGAACCTGTTTTTCTCATCGGGGGCGAATTTTTCCTCCTTTACAACCTCCCAAATTGCGGGGTCTATTGCTGGGAAAAACGTGTCAGCATCAAAGCGACTGCCTATTTCAGTTATTTCCAAAAAATTAGCATTCGCAATTGACTGCAAGTAGATTGACGCACCGCCTATGATAAATACCTTTTCATCTTTTCCACACGCCGCGAACGCACTTGATAAAGAGTCATATACCTCACAGTTCGCTAACTTTAATCCTGGCTGACGTGACACCACTATGTTACGGCGGTTTGGCAGAGCGCCCTTAGGAAGTGAGTCAAATGTCCTGCGTCCCATTATTACAGTGTGGGTCTCTGTAAGTGATTTGAAGTGTCTCAAATCTGCCGGCAAGTGGCAAAGCAGTGCGTTATCCTTACCTATTCCGCCAGCCTCATCTTTTGCTACTATAATGGTGAGTTCCATTGCTTCACACTGCTACTACACCTGCTATGTGCGGATGTGGGTTATAGTCTGTTAGTTCAAAGTCCTCAAACTTAAAGTCAAAGATTGACTTTACATCGGGGTTGATATTCATTTTTGGAAGCGGACGGGGCTCACGAGTGAGTTGGAGTCTCACCTGCTCAAGGTGGTTCTTATATATGTGGGCGTCACCAAGAGTGTGAACAAAATCCCCCGCTTCAAGACCGCAGACCTGAGCCATCATCATAAGCAGTAGTGAGTATGAGGCTATGTTGAATGGCACGCCAAGAAATATGTCGGCACTACGCTGGTAGAGTTGGAGGCTTAACTTGCCGTTTGCCACATAGAATTGGAAAAATGCGTGGCAAGGTGGCAGGTTCATATTGTCTAAATCAGCCACATTCCAGGAACTTACTATTATGCGGCGTGAGTCAGGGTTGTTCTTTATGGCGTCAACGGCTTGCGCTATCTGGTCTATGTGTCCGCCGTTATAATCGGGCCAGGAACGCCACTGGTAGCCGTAGATGTGACCGAGTGAGCCATCTGGGTCAGCCCACTCATTCCAAATACGCACTCCGTGCTCCTGAAGGTACTTTACATTGGTGTCTCCGTTAAGGAACCACAACAGTTCATATATTATTGACTTGAGATGTAGTTTCTTGGTTGTCAGCATTGGGAAACCGTCTGCCATACTGAAACGCATCTGATGTCCGAAAACGCTCATAGTTCCTGTGCCGGTGCGGTCTGTCTTCTCCACTCCCTCTGTGAGAACTCTGTTTAGTAAATCTAGGTATTGCTTCATTGTCAAAACATTTTATATGTCGTCTTTAGTACTTTAAACTCTGTACGTCGGTTTATCTGGTTTGCCTTCTCCTGCTGTTCCGGTGTGAGATTCTTTATGAACTCCTCTGTCAGCGGGACTCCCACCTTAAGGAAGCGGTTCTGGCGTACGAGTGGTTTGTCCGGAACAACCGGCTCTGTCTCTCCGTAACCTACCGCTGTCAAGCGCTCTTTCTCTATGCCTTTCTCAAACAGATAATCTGTAACACTCTTGGCACGCTCTTCTGAGAGTTTTTTGTTTGACTCATCTGAACCTACATAGTCTGTGTGCGCTCCTATCTCTATTGTTATGTTAGGATTGTCATTGAGCAGTTTCACAAGTGCGTCAAGTCCCTTGTATGAGTCCGGGGTGAGTTTCGCGGAGCCGAACTCATAGAAGATGTTATCCATCTTGACTGGTTTGGATATTGACGTAAGTGAAAAATCTACTGTAAAGTTCCTGCTCTTCTCCTCATCTCCTATCTCAAGTTCTGATTTTGAGTTAAGGAAGCCACGACAAGTGCCTAATAGCAGGTATTTTGCTTCTTTCTGCACAGGTATGCTGTATGTGCCGTTCTTCTTGGTCTTTACATTTGCTATAGTGCCGTTGTCCCCCACTATCTTTATTACGGCATCACCTAAATCATCGCCGGCTGCTGTCCTGACGCTGCCCTCTATATTGAATGTGAGTTTGGGTATCTCAAATTTATAGATGTGGTCATAGTTCTTACGGTCACCACGATTTGATGAGAAGTAACCCCACTCACCGCCTTTCGCCATTGTTATGCCAAAGTCATCAAAGCGTGAGTTTATTGGCTGCAGAAGATTACGCACCTCCCAACCTGTGGAGTCATTTACAAATGTGGCGGCAAAGATGTCAAGCCCGCCAAGCCCCTCGTGCCCGTCACTTGAGAAGTAGAATACGCCATCGGGGGAGAAATATGGGAACATCTCCTCTCCCTCTGTGTTTATGGTGGGACCAAGGTTCTCAGGCACAGACCACCCGTCATCTGTCTTGGTGGTGCGCCATATATCTTTTCCTCCTATTGAACCTTTCATATCACTCACAAAGTAGAGCCATTTGCCTTCGGGGTCCATAGCGGGGTGTGCTACAGTTATACTTGAGTCCGCAAGCACCTTTAGCGGTGTAGGGTCACTCCAGGCGGCTCCGGTACGCTCTGACGTGTAGATGGCGGCTCCTAAGGTCTTGCCCTTCTCCACTTTGCTTATGGAGAAATATAATGTCTGGAAATCTGATGAGAAGGATACCGTACCCTCATCAAACTCTGAGTTTATGCCCTCCACAAGTTCAGGATTATCCCACACGCCTTGCACGTTTGTTTTTGATGAGTATATCTGATTATTACGCTGACCTGTTATGCGGCTGTTCTTGTTCTTTTTGGCTCCTCGTGCCACACGTGTTGAGTTGAAATAGAGCACATCTGCGTCAGCACTTGCAAATGCCGGGCAGAAATCAGAGTAGCGGGTGTTGAACTTCTTGTCTTTGCTTACAACAAATCTGGTTGCCTTTTTCCACTCCTCCATAGCCTTGTTACAGGAGGTTATACCGCTGGTTATTATAGAGAGATTCCCCGATATCTCTGCCTGCTTCTTGTACATTGCGAGCGCCTCCTTGTATTTGCCGTTGGAACGGAGAGCCTCAGCGTAGTAATAGTAAACAAGGGTGTCTTTGCTGCCATATTTTACAGCATTCTTGAAGGAGGTCTCTGCCTTTGTGTTATTCTCAAGCAAAAAGTATGTTCTACCCATCTTATATGCCACGGAGCCCTTGAGTTTCTTGTTTTTTGACGGTACCTGCGGATATACCCTGCGATACATATCGGCAGCTCGGTAATACTCTCCTAAAGCGAACTTCTTATCCGCCTTCTGTATGCGTGACGTCAGGCTGCAGGAGACACAGACAACCACCAACATCAGAGCAATTGATATTCTCTTTATCATCACTGTTTCTTTGCTTCTGGAACAACAAGTTTATACCCCTTGCCGTGTATGTTTATAATTTGAATTGTCGGGTCCTTGGCAAGGAACTTACGCAGTTTTGTAATATAGACATCCATACTGCGGGCGTTAAAGTAGTTGTCATCAATCCATATTGTCTTTAAAGCATAGTTACGTGGAAGTATCTCATTGACATTTGTGCAGAGCAACGCAAGAAGGTCGGCCTCCTTTGTGGTGAGTTTGACCGAAGAGCCGTCATCTATGAAGTGGAGATGCTGCTTCTGAGATTCAAATATATATTTCCCAATATGGTATGTACGCTTTTCGGCAAGACGCTGAGCCCTCAAACGACGTAACACCGCCTCCATTCTGCAAAGTAACTCCTCCATAGAGAATGGTTTGGTTATGTAGTCATCACAGCCGTGACGGAAACCCTCTATAATATCATCTTTGAGATTCTTTGCAGTAAGGAATATTATTGGAATATCGGGCTTGATTTCGTGAACCTCTGTGGCAAGCGTGAAGCCGTCCTTCTTAGGCATCATAACATCAAAGATACAGATGTCATAACTCTCCTTCATAAACGCCTTAAGACCATTCTCTCCATTATCACAAAGGTCACAAGGATACCCCTTAACCTGCAAATATTCACAAAGCAGCATTCCAAGATTCTCATCATCCTCACAAAGAAGGACTCTTACATTTTCTTCGGCCATAGTGTCAGTGTTTTTTTGGTATTGTTATTGTAAATTTTGTTCCTACTCCAAGTGTGCTCTCCACAGTAATATCTCCACGATGTTTCTTAACCATTTTCCTTACATACGCAAGACCTAGTCCGAATCCTTTGACATTATGCACATTTCCCGTGTGCACGCGCTGGAACTTCTCAAAAATGAGCGACTGGTCTTCTTTCGCTATCCCTATTCCGTTATCCTCAATAGATATGGAAACCGTATTCTGACGTTCCGGTTTGTTGAACGTTGATACCTTCAATCTTATTGGTTCATTCTCCTTGGCATACTTTACAGCATTGTCAAGAAGATTATATATTATGTTTGTGAAGTGGAGTTCGTCCACCTCCGCAACCGAATCTGTGGCTCCAAGCTCCGTTACAAGTGAGCCTTTGCTTCCTATCACCTTTATCTCAAAGTTCTCCGCCACTGTTGATATTATCTGGTGTATGTCAGCTTCACGGAATTTCATTATTGACTTCTCATTCTCAAGAAGTGATATCTGCAACACCTTCTCAACCTGGAAACTAAGACGTTTTGTCTCCTCAGATATAACCGATGTAAGATGGTGACGCATCTTGTCTGACTTTGCCACGGCGTCATCAGATAACATCTGTGAGGCGAGCGATATGCTTGAGATAGGGGTCTTGAGTTCGTGAGTCATATTATGCATAAAGTCATTCTTGCTCTCATCTAACTTACGTTGACGCTCCATAAGCACTATGACTGCTATGAACACGGCAAAAAGAAGCAGAGTGGAGATTACTGCGAATAGTGTTGTAGGTGCCAATGACATCATAATGAATCTCTGCCTCTCAGGGAACCACACTCTCATAAAGTTCATACGTGGGTTGTAATCTCCGGTAAAAAGCATTTGTGAATAGACCCTTGTCTGCCCCTGCGCTATACTGTCAGAATGAAGAAGGGCTGAGTCTGAAGCAAACTCATTGCCCTCTTGGTCAATGAAAACAACATTGAAAGGCGTATTTATAGCCTTGTTCTCCAACTCCTTGCCTATAAGTTCCTCTACGTGCTCCACATTAATACGCTCCTTTAGAGATTTATTAGAAGTTTTACCGTAGGTTCTCAAAACTGATGCGGCGCTTATGCTCACAGTGGATTTGTCTCCGTAATATTTGTTAATGTAAAAGAGCGTCTCCTCCTCCTCAATGGTTTTATTAACCTGATAGAGAGAGTTTTTAACATCATTGTCAAAGGTATTCTCTTTTATTGAGAGCAACTCAGCGGAGTAACGGATTTGAACTCCGAGCAACCCTATAAATGAGAGCATCATAAAGACAGCCAATATGGCAATGTTCTTTCTCTTCACAACAAAATACCTTTGCAAACGGTTCTGTCTGCAAATATAATAATTTTAACAATTCAAATGTTAAAATTTGTGAAAATTTTTAACATTTTTAATATTCTCCTTCATTTTACCCTCAAACATTCTATAACTGCGGAATTCACACTCTATCTCACCGTTATAAAGTTTAACTTTTGAAGAGGGTTTCAGACCTATTTTGTTAAAACCATCCTGGCTGCTGGAGATTATATGGCAGGTAGTGTCCCTGTAGTTATGCTTAAGGGTGGTGCCCATATCAGAGTAGAGTTTTTCAATGTCCGCCTTCAGACGCTCTCCGTATGGTGGATTGGTTATTATACATAGCGGAGTTTGTGGTGGTGTGAGTTGCATAAAGTCTGACGACTGTAACTCTATGTATTTTGTGAGTGACGCCGCCGCTATGTTCTTACGCGCCACCTCCACCACGGCACGGTTAATATCTGAGGCGTAAATCTTATGTTTGAACTCCCGCTCCTCACTGTCATCATTATAGAGTTCATCAAGCAACTCTGCGTCAAAGTCTTTCCAATCTTCAAAGGCGAAATGCTTACGGAATATTCCCGGGGCTATGTTCAAGGCAAACAGGGCCGCCTCAATGGCTATGGTTCCGCTGCCGCACATCGGGTCCATAAAATTGCTCTTTGCGTCCCAACCGCTCAACAGCACAAGTCCGGCGGCAAGCACCTCATTCATAGGAGCCTGAGTCTGTGCCACACGGTATCCGCGTTTATAGAGTGGCTCACCACTGCTGTCAAGGCTTACTGTGCAGTTCTCTCCCGCTATGTAGAGGTTTACAAATATGTTTGGATTTGCCACTGATACATTAGGCCTCTTGCCATAACGCTCACTGAAGTAGTCTGCAATGGCGTCCTTTGCCTTGTAAACGGCGAATCTTGAGTTTGAAACCACATCAGAATAGACTGTCTGCTCTATGAGGAATGTCTGGGAAAGAGACATATATTTATCCCACTCTATGCTCTTAACGCCAGCATATACATCATCGGGGGTCTTAACTTTGAAACTTTTTATAGGTACAAGTATGCGTAACGCCGTTCTAAGTGTAAGGTTCGCCTTATAGAGGGTTCTTTTGTCTCCGTTGAAACTTACGGCACGGCGTGCCTGCTCTATATTTGCGGCTCCCATTGCCTTGAGTTCCCAGGCAAGCACCCCCTCAAGCCCTGCGAATGTCTTTGCTATAAAATTCATCTTGACTCTATTATTAATATGGCCTTCTCTCTTACTGAATAAGGCAACTCTATTCCTCGCAGGGTGAGGCTCTTGAGCCAGCCTGCCACATCCTTCTCACTCATTGTCATAAGCACATCATCAAATTCGGCAATCTGCTCATCTGTATAGTCATCGGGGCTGACACCTTTATAGGCGTCCAACTCCTCATCATCATAGTAGTCCGGTTTGAACTGCGGGTTATATTTTCCGGTCTTCTCACAAAACTCGTGGGCTCCGCAACACTCACTGTCAGCCTCTTGTATGCTTCGCTTTCGTGCCCCCTTACCGGTATATCTCTTGAGAATGTATATCAACACCCCCAAGAGGATAAATGCTATTAAAAGATATATGGTCATATTAGTTAATAATGAAAAGTTAAAAGTGAAAAAAGAAAAGTTATTTGTTAATTGTTAATTACTAATTACTAATTGCTAATTGTAATTAAGGCTCTGCCTTAATTACAACAATCCTGCCTCATATAGTGTTATAACTCTCTCTATTATCTGGTCTTTCTCATTTTTCTGAAGATTGAAATCATCTTTGAGGTCGGCTCCGCACAGTTTGGCGAAAACCTGCCACCACCACGCCACAAAACCACCTCTTATCTCCTTTATTATTGAGTAACTTGTCTTGTCCATCTCACGGTCAATGAGTTTTATCATCATCTTGCCCTGAGAGAGTGTAAACTCACGCATAACGGGCTCATACTGCTTTAGCAGCGCCTTCTCATATTTTTTTGTATATTTTTTGCGTAGTTTCTCATCTTGTATGGTATCAAACTTGAGATTTATCCTCACATATTCACGTGACACTATTTTTACATACGGATATACTTTTTTTACATCTCTCACTGTCTTCCAATAGAATTTCTCCATCTTTGCCTTCTTTATCGGCGGATAGACGGGCAGTTCACTCAACTCTATATATGGGATTGTGTCGCCTTTATAGAGTGTCACAGGCAGTATATAGCCTTGTAACGCCTCACTGAAACCTGGTATGGAACTTTCAGCCGGCAATACAGCCGCAAATAACACTAATAACGCTATGAAACTTTTTTTTCTCATATATGTTGCAAATTTAATTTTAATATTTCTAACTTTGTGAATTTAAGAGCAAAATCTTTCCCTTCTTATTTTTGAGGCTCTTTTTCCGCCTTGCCTTTAACAAGGGCAGATGCTTAAAAAACTATTATTATTTTTATTCTCTTTACTCGCTCCGCTTCTCTTATGCGGGCAAGTGAGTTGTGTGCCGCGTCTGAACGCACCCTATTCCTATTGTGACGCTGTCAACGCTCTTGCCACAGATAATGTCATCGGGGTGGATTACTCCAATAAATTCTTTCTGCCTGAGATTGGACGGAGCACGCTTGGTATGGTTTATCCGGCAAAGGCTGTCAACACTGCGGCGGGTTTCTCTTTCTACGGGTTCAGTGAATATTGGAATATTAATCTCTCTCTCGGCTTTTCAAGGTGGTTCAAGCCATATGTTGCGTTTGGTGTGCGGGCCTTCTTTTATGGTTGTCATTTTACCTCCCACGATGCCTCATTTCTTGCCTCTGGCGGCGCTGATGTAAGTCTTTTAGTCTTTCCTACTAAGTCATTGAGTATTGGCTTTTATGCACGTAACATTACCTTTTCTTCCATAAAATCTTTGGAAGAGAGATACCGGATTCCTGTTGATTTTAACTTAGGGTTTTCATATAATTTTTCCGGTAAAGTTATTCTTGCTTTAGAGGGTGGTATTGAACTTAAACAACCTTTCAGAATATCAATGTGCGTGGATTACGTACCTGTACAGCAGTTTGTTATGCGGTTCGGGGTCTCTTATCAGACTTCTGCCGCCGCATCATTAGGATTTGGTCTCAGGTTTGGCGGTTTCTTCCTGGATTTTGACGCTGAATACAAACTTATAAGCGGAATGTGCTGCAAGGCTGGCATCGGGGTAACTTTTAAAAAGAGAAAGAAGTGAGGCTAAAGGTTTTTTGTGTGGTTTGTATGGTTTCACTTTTCGCTTTTTGTGAGACAGATTATGATATGTTGGTGGATTTACAGCGTGCCATTGACTCTGATTTGTCTGATGAGATGGTGGATATTACCATTGATGAGGTGGAGGCTATGAAGGAACAACTCTCTTATATTGCCGCTAATCCTATAAATGTTAATATAGCGACGCGTGATGAACTTGAGGCACTTCCATTCCTTAATGTAACTCAAGTTGAGAATCTGCTTGAGTATATTTTTGACTACGGGGAACTTAAATCAATTTATGAACTTGCTCTTATTAAGGGTTGGGATAGTTCCACCCTGATGATGGCTGTGCCTTTTCTTACTGTAAAGCCTGTTAATAAAGAGCATAAATTTAGTTTTAAGGATATTGGTAAATATGGAAAGTCATCAATTTATGTGAGGTCTGGCGGTACTCTTCAAAAAAGAAAAGGTTATGAGAATGGTAAATATTTGGGCAAGCCATACTCTCTTATAACTAAATTTTACTTCAAACACAAGGATTTTAGTGTTGGCCTGTTGGGTTCAAAAAGTGAGGGTGAGCCATTTGATTTCAAATATAACAAGGGTTTTGACTTTTACAGCGGTCATATTGCCTTTATGAATATAAGCAAACATTTTAAGGGTATTTACTTAGGTGATTACAGAGTGCAGTTTGGTCAGGGTTTGGTTTTTAAATCAAACTCCTCTTTCTCTTCATCAGCCTTTTATAACTCTATAATTTACAGTGATAATATAAAACCTTCCTACTCTACCTCTGAAACAGGCTATTTCAGAGGGCTGGCACTCTCATTTGGAGGTAAATCCTTTAATTTTAACTTAATGACCTCTCATACGCAGTATAATAAGAATGAGGGTTATCACAGAACTGAGAGTGATTTTGAGAAACGTTATATGACTCCCTCCTATATGCTTGGGGGTAATTTCAGTTTTTTTGGAAGATATTATAAGGTTGGTCTCAGTGGTTATTATGATTTTTTTGACAATGCTTTTAATGTTGGTATTGACTACCGTTTCCGAATTAAGTTTTTCAATTTTGCCGGTGAAGTGGCTTTGGATAAGAATCTTAAAGTAGCGACTATTAATTCATTTTCTGTTTTTTGTAATGAAAAGGTCTCTCTTATAGCTCTTTTCAGATATTATCCTTTTGGGTTTGAGACTAAATTCGGTAATGCTTACAGTAGAAACTCAGTTACTGATGAGACAGGTTTTGCCATCGGGGTGGAGACTTCTCCTTTTAGAAATTGGAAATTCAGTTTTCTATCAGATATTTTCAATATTTCTCTTCCTAAATATAATGTCAACAAGCCTTCTGTAGGGTTCAGTTTTAATTTCAAGGCTCTTTACTCTCCGTCTGAGAATAGCAGCGGACTTTTTAAATATAATATTTTAAGTCGTGAGAAAAATTTTAACTCCGATGCCGCTGTAAAACAGACAGGTACTTATTTCAAACACTCTTTTTCCTTAAATTATAATTTAATTGTAAAAGAAATTATAACTCTGAAAAGCACTATATCATCTTCTATCTATGTTTTTGACTCTATCTCTAATAACAGACTTGTTACTTATGGCTATATGCTCTCTTTTGCGGGAGGTTGGAGGTGCTCTGACAATATTTTCAGTTTTATGACAGGCGCCGCTTTCTTTGATATTCCTGAGTATGATAACAGAATATATAACTATGAACCATCTGTTCTTTATAGTTACGCCTCTGAACAGTATTGCGGCATTGGCTGCAGGTTCTTCTTAGTCTTAAAATTTATTCCTGTAAAGGGTCTTAACATAGAGTTTAAGGCTTCTGATACATATTTTTTAGACCGTAATGTTATAGGAAGCGGAAATGAAGAGATAAAAGGCAATCATAAGACTCAGTTACAGGGAGTGGTGAGGTATAATTTTTAATGCAAGGCATTAAAATTTAGTTAATAGTGAATAGTTAATAAAGAATAGTGATTTTTGGAGTAGCGAGAGCATAGAAAAAATTACTTGTATTATATTTTTTTTCTTTTTTTTGATAATAACTTAATGATTATAATATTTGTGTTAATTGTGTTAAAAAAATTATTCTTAATAATTTTGTACATTCAAATAAGCACTTTTGTTATATGTTATTAACAGGTTATTAACAACTTTTAATATTGAAATACAATATGTTATGAAAATTATAAACACTCTTGTCTTTTATATGTCTGTTGAAAACTTAAATAGCATTTTCTAAAAAAATTGTGAATAAACTGTGTTAATTAAAATTGAAAAAAATTATGCCTGAAAATTTGGTGGTTTATAAAATTGAATTACCAAACCAAAAAATGAAATTTCAAAATTTATTTATCATTGTGTTATCAATAGTTTATTAACAGAGTTATTAACAAAATTGAATTAAATTAAAGAGTAGAAATTACCTGGAAGATGCTCTATAATTCCCTTTATCTCCATATTTAATAAGATGGTTGTTATATCTATTCTTCCTCCAAAATATAGTTCAAGTGTGTCTCTATGTATTTTCTTCTCTTTTTCTATGGTCTCATAAATTGTAGTCTCATCAGTGGAGAGGTTAAGATATTCAAGTGGTATATCCTTACTTCTGCCTAATGAATTATTGTTCCAACCCATAAAATATAGAAAATCATCCGCGTTCTCAATAAGATGAGCCTTATCATATTTTATAAAGTTATTACACCCGGCTGAAAGCCTCTCTCCTACTCTGCCCGGAAAGGCGTATAGGTCTCTGCCGTATGAGAGTGCCTGTTTTGCTGTTATTAATGAACCTCCGTTCAGGGCACTTTCAATAACCACAGTGGCATCACCCATTCCTGCTATTATACGGTTACGTTTTGCAAAATTCTCTGGTAGCGGTGCCCAGTTGCGTGTAAGTTCTGTTATTACTCCACCACCACTCTCAATCATATCAAGTGCTGTTTTTATATGTTCCGCAGGGTAAAAGTTATTAAGTCCGCTTCCTATTATTCCATATGTTTTCAGCCCCGATGCCAGCGCCGCTCTATGTGCCGTTATATCTATTCCGTATGCAAGACCGCTAATTATAACTATATCTTTGCTGTATGCCGCAAGGTCTTCAACAAACTTGGTGCATAGCCGTTTACCATACTCTGTGGCACGGCGTGTGCCTACTATTGAAACATATTTTTTATTATTGAAATCAGCCTCACCCTTATAGTACAGCACTAATGGGAAACCAGTGCACTCTCTTAACCTGAAAGGGTAATCGTGGTCTGTAAAGAAGAGTGTTCTTATTTCTTTTGACTCTATACAATAAAACTCATCAGTAGCGTTTTTTATGGCTTGACTGAACTGTGATACTATGGCAGTTGCCATATTAATGTTTATATCACAAATCTCTGCAATTTCACGCGGACTCTGTTGCAGTACCTCTTCCGCAGAATTAAACCGCTCAAAAAGTTTTTCAGCCCTTGTGGGACCTATTCCGTCCACCATACTCAGGGCTATTTGCATTACTTTCTCTCTCTCTTCCATAATGTGTTAAGTTAACAATTAGTAAGATGACAAGAGGTAAGACGGACCCTATTGCATCGGCTATGAAATCACCCCAAGAGGCTGTGCGGGGTGGAAAATATGATTGTAATAACTCTATTACTCCACCAAAGGTAGTGGAAATAATGAAAACAGGCAATATTTTAAGGGAATTATTTTTTACATTTGACTCAAATGCCATAGCAAGGCTTAGAGTGGCGTACATTATAGCGTGAATAACCTTGTCAATATTCTCTATTTTAAGCAGCGGAGAATCTATTGACGGAGGTTTCATCAGACTCAGATAAACTATGCAAGCCGCTATGAGCATTGAATATTTATAGTTAAGTGCTTTCATACCTCAATGTACTCTCTCATTACAATATTGCTTACAAAGATACCTTTTTTTGTTAGAGATACCTTACCTTCTGATTCTTTAACAAGCCCCTCTTTTTTAAGTTTCTCTGTTGTTCTGTCAAAATTTGTCTTGTAGACGGGGGCTATTAGGTGTGTGTCCAAGCCGTCAGATGTCCGTAGTGCGGTGACTATCAAGTCATTGAATTTATCTTGTTCTGTTAGTTCCTCCTGTTCACTTTGCCAACATAGCAACTTGTTTTTTTTATGAATCTCTCCGTTCCACAAGCGTATGTTGCCGTTATATGAGTGCGCCCCCGCTCCAAGCCCAAGATACTCTCCCCCGTTCCAATAGACGCTGTTATGGTGTGAGCGACAGCCTGGTTTTGCAAAGTTTGAGATTTCATAGTGCTCAAATCCGTTACTCTCAAGGCAGCCACACAGGTGTTCATACATTCTCAGACAGGTATCATCATCTGGTGCCTCTCCCCGATGGCAAGACATTTCTGTTCCTTCCTCAAATGAGAGGTTATAGGCTGATATGTGCTGAATATTCAGTTGTATGGCTTTCTGTACGGTCTCTTGCCAACTTTCAAATGTCTGGTTTGGAATGCCGTATATGAGGTCTATGCTTATGTTGCCGTAGGAAGCGTCTTGCAGCATTTTTACCGCCTGTATGGCAGCCGATGCCGTGTGGCGGCGGTTGATGAATGCAAGAATCTCATCATCAAGGCTTTGTACGCCTATGCTTATGCGGTTTATTTTTGTTGTCTTTAATTTTTTTATGAAATCTGATGTTATGTCATCGGGGTTACACTCAAGCGTGAACTCTTTGAGGTTTGACAGATTGTAATTTGATGCAATGGTATCATATATTCTGTTTACTTGCTCTGCGGAAAGTAGTGAGGGCGTGCCTCCGCCAAAGTATAGTGTATCAACATTCCGCGTGTGCATAAAGGTTGTACGGCGTGTAGCCTCAAGGCATACGGCATCTGTGTAAGAATCTATGTCATATAGGTTTACAGTGGAGTAAAAGTTGCAGTATGTACACCTTTTTTTACAAAACGGGATATGCACGTAAATGCTCCCCATAGGACTTATTCAAGTATGAAACTCTTCTCCCCTATCAGGTTGCCGTCTGTAAAGATGGAGAAGGTGTATGTATCTTCCTCCAAATGTTCCAGAACCGGGAAGAAGATTGTTATAGGTTGTGTCTCTCCACTAAAATCAAACTCTTTTTTAGCACTGCATTCAAAGGTCATTCCCTCAAAAGTGAAGAAGTTGTGGGTTGATGTGGGCAGCAATTGCTCTTTTGAGTTAGTAATGCGCAGGTAGATTGTCTTACGTCCGCGTTCAGCGGTTATATTACGTAATATGTTAAAGTCTATTTTAAGTTTTGCAATCTTACGTAATGAGCGGGTTGGTTTTCCTCTGTCATTAAGGGTGCTTAAATTTATATTGACAGCCTCAAGTATTGAAGCCATAGTAACTTTGCGGTCAAGTTCCTCCGCCTCTGCTCGTGTCTCCTCAAGTTGTCGGTTGCTCTCCTCATATTGCCTTCTGACCTGGCGGTTCTCCGCTTGCAGATTGGTGTTTACCGTGTTAAGTGAGTCATACTTCTCAACGTAAGTTTTAAGTACGCCGCGTACTGTTGTAAGTTCACTTGTAAGTTCCGCTATACGCCTGCGGTTTGTGGCTTTTACGGTCTTAAGTTCCTGGAGCAGGTTCTGTACTTTCTGCTTCTCCTCATCAATAAGGCGTAGGAGTGAGTCATTGCTTGTGTTGATGTAGTAATCCTCATACTGACGCTGCATCTCCTCAAACTCCTCAATGCTCTGCTGTTTCTCAAACTCCATTACGGCGTTTATCTCTGTTATTTCCGCGTTCTGCTCTTTAATTAGTTTTTTTTGTGAAAGGATGAGGTATATTGAAAAGCCTAACGCTGCGGCAAGAACCGAAACGGCGATTATAAGTGCTATTTTTGTGCTGTTTTTCATATAGTGATGTAAAAACGCCACAAAAATAGTCAAAATTTTTAGTACTTTTGCACCTTGATCAATAAAATAAAAAGATATGTCATTGCAATGTGGTATAGTGGGGCTTCCAAATGTAGGTAAATCCACTCTTTTCAACTCTCTTTCAAACGCCAAAGCACAGGCGGCTAATTTTCCGTTCTGTACCATAGAACCTAATGTGGGGGTGATTACGGTGCCCGATGAGCGTCTTACCGCTCTTGCTGAGATTATCCATCCGCAGCGTATCGTGCCTACTACTGTTGAGATTGTTGATATTGCCGGTCTTGTAAGAGGCGCCAGCAAGGGTGAGGGTCTAGGAAATAAGTTTCTTGCCAACATCAGGGAGACAGACGCCATAATTCACGTTCTGCGTTGCTTTGACGATGAGAATGTGACACACGTAGATGGCTCCATTAATCCTGTGCGTGACAAGGAGATTATTGACACAGAACTTCAACTGAAGGATTTGGAGACAGTGGAGAGCCGTCTTACTAAACTGCAGAAACAGGCTGCCGGCGGTGATAAGAACGCAAAGGCTGCTTGTGATGTGCTGCTTCAGTATAAGGATGCCTTGATGCAAGGCAAGAACGCTCGTAGTGTTGTCCTTGACAAGGAGCAGAAAAAACTTGCCAAGGAGTTCTTTCTGCTTACAGACAAGCCTGTTCTCTATGTTTGTAATGTAGATGAGGCTTCCGCCGCAAATGGGAACGCATACGTGGAGGCTGTGAGAGAGGCGGTAAAAGAAGAAGATGCCTCAATTCTTATTCTTGCTGCAAAAATAGAGGCTGATATAGCCGAACTTGAGACATACGAGGAACGCCAGATGTTCCTTGATGAGATAGGTCTTAAGGAGAGTGGTGTGAGCCGTCTTATTAAGGCCGCCTATTCTCTGCTTGATTTGCAGACTTACATTACTGCCGGTGAGCCGGAGGTTAGGGCGTGGACTTTCCGTCGTGGCTGGAAGGCTCCGCAATGTGCCGGTGTCATTCACACTGACTTTGAGAAGGGCTTTATACGCGCCGAGGTCATAAAGTATGAGGACTATATAAAATATGGCTCAGAGGCGGCTGTTAAGGAGGCTGGCAAACTCAGTGTTGAGGGTAAGGACTATGAAGTGCAGGATGGGGACATAATGCACTTCCGCTTTAATGTCTGAAATTTTGGAAGGTCGCCTTCGTTGTCTGGTAAATTATATTTTGTTTATCTCCTGTTTCAATTGTTCTCCGAGTGAGGATGAACCTATGCGGAAGTATTCTGTACTGATGAATTCCTCATCAAGAATCTCTTTTGCAACGGTTAAATACATCAGAGCATCTTGTACGGTCTTTACACCGCCTGCAATCTTTATCCCTTTCTTAATGTTTGTCTTTTCATAGTATGCCCTGATGGCTCGGCACATAGTATAGACTGCCGAAAGTGTGGTTGGCTCTGTTTTTCCGGTTGTGCTCTTTATGAAATCAGCTCCAGCCTCTATTGCAATAAGTGATGCCTTGAAAATGTTCTCTGGTGTTTTAAGCAGCCCTGTCTCAAGAATCACCTTTAGGGGAACATCTTTGCAAGCAGCCTTTACCTCACTAATCTCATCAAAGAGGTCTGTGTACTCTCCGCTAAGGAACTTGCCTATGTTCATAACCATATCAATCTCTGTGGCTCCGCTCATAATGGCGAGCGATGCCTCTGCTATCTTGACCTCTGGGAAAGTTTGGGCGTGCGGGAATCCGATAACCGTTGTAATACCCACCTCTTCAGTAAGGGTGTTCTTAACTGTCTCCACCAGGGTGGGGTAGACACATATTGCAGCGGGCATCGGGAGTTCCGGCGCCTCCTCATCAATATTGTTAATCTCTTCAACCATTTTGCAAATGTTTTCCTCTCGGTCAGTAGGGGAGAGTGATGTTATCTCAAGCGCTGAGTAAAGAAACTTGCGACTCTTGAAATTATCTGTGTTTTCATAGTGATGGTCAATTATATGTTTGACATCAAGTTTTATTTCCTCTTCTGAGAGAGAAAACGGGTACTCTTTAAAAAATGCTGCAAAGTCCATATATTTAATTGAAAGTTGAAAGTTGATAATTTGATTTTAACACCCAAATTTAGCGAAATTTTTGCTATTGAGCGGTGGGGTGCTTTGAAAAAATGGATTCTCGAGGCGTTACGCCACCATTGAAATGTTTGTAAATTATTGAGGCTCTGTGAGTTCCTATGATTTTTGCAATCTCTTCAAAATCTGCCGTTCTAACTCTTTTCAGGCTCTTGAAATGCCTAATCAGTTCTGTTTTTGTCTTTTCTCCGATGCCGGATATCTCATCAAGTTCACTTGCCGTCTGTCTCTTGCTTCGCTTGTCACGATGGAAGGTTATGGCGTAACGGTGCACCTCATCTTGGATTGATGCCAGGAATTTGAAGAGAGGGTCGGTGGGTTTCAAGGTCACAACCGCAGGCGGATTTCCATACAAGAGTTCATTGGTCTGGTGTCGGTTGTTTTTGGCAAGTCCGGCAATGGGAATCTGAAGTTTCAGTTCTCCCTCAACCACCTCACGTATGCTGCTCATTTGACCCGCTCCGCCGTCGGCAATTATAAGGTCCGGCAGCCTGCCTCCCTCGTCTAAAATTCTACTATAACGTCTGAGGACCACCTCTCTCATAGATGCGTAGTCATCAGGGCCGGCAACACTCTTTATATTATATTTGCGGTACTCACTTTTTAGTGGCTTTGCATAGTCATATACAACACAACCTGCAACGGCACACTCACCGCTTATGTTTGAGTTGTCAAAACACTCGATGCGTTGGGGTAATTTGTCAAGTTTGAGAATATCTTGTAAAGACTTAAGTAGGGCGGTTCCCTTTTGCTGGGTGTTAAGTTTCTCTCCCTGCTTTATCTTGTCAAGTTTGTATTGACGTACATTCTGCAGGCTGAGGTCAAGCAGTTTCTTTCGGTCTCCCTTTTGTGGAATGGTGAATGTAACTCCATCTATCTCATTATCAGGAATAAAGGGAACCAAACACTCATTGCTCTTGCTCTGAATGCGGTCTCTTAACTCAAGAATAGCAAGGGAGAGTAGTTCCTCTTTGCTCTCATCAAGATGTTTGTGAAATTCTAAAGTGTAACCCTGAGTTACAGAACCGTTTGTTATGTGAAGAATGTTGATATATGCTATGTTATCTTCTTCAATATAGCCGAATACATCAAGAGTTCCGCTATGCGTGGTGGTGATTACTGTCTTCTCACGATATGCGTTTATGGCGTCAAGCCTCTCTTTGAGTTTCTGTGCATCTTCAAACCTAAGTTCTGTAGCCGCTTTATGTATCTCACTGAGAAGATATTCTGTTATCTTATGGCTGTTGCCCCTGACAATTTCAACGATTTCATCAATCATTTGACGGTACTCCGTCATATTCTGGTGACCCTCACAGCATCCTGCGCAATTATGGATATGATACTTAAGGCATACCTTGTGTTTCCCGTTTGCAATACTCTCTTCTGTAAGGTAGTCACGGCAGGTGCGTATGGGATATATCTTCTTTATAAGGTCAAGTATTGTATCTACCACCCACACGTTACTGTATGGTCCGTAGTATGAGGCTCCTTTAATCAGCGTTCTTGTTTTAAATACCCGTGGAAACGGCTCTTTTGTAATGCAGAGCCAAGGGTATGTCTTGCCGTCTTTCAGTAGAATGTTATAGTGAGGCTGGTGCTGTTTTATAAGGTTGTTCTCAAGAAGCAATGCGTCTGTCTCACTGTTTACAACTATATATTTCAGGTCATAAATATTTCTGACCAAAGCATTAACCTTAGGAGTATGCTGATTGCCTATAAAGTACGATGAAACCCTGCGTTTCAGGTTTTTTGCCTTGCCCACATAGATTATCACACCATCCTTGTTAAAATACTGATAGACTCCGGGTTGCTCAGGCAATGCGGAGACAATGGTTTTTATGTGGTCAGTGTAGGGCAAGTTATACAAATAGCAATTAGTAATTAGTAATTAAAGTGTAAGCAGACTGGTTGGTGTCCGAGGCTGTTAACTTATGGGTTAAAAATGGAAGAGGTTGTAGTATTCCACGTCTGAGTCTATTCTTTCTCTGCCTTTCAAGAAATCTATCTCTCCTATTGTGTTGAAATATATTTTCTTTACTCCTGCTTTTTTTATAAGGTCTATTGCGGCGGCGGCGGTGCCTCCTGTCGCTAGAATATCATCGTGGATTAGTACAATATCTTCTGGTGAAACGGCATCTTTATGAATCTCTATAGTGTCTTGACCGTACTCTTTGTCAAATGTTGCTATGTAGGTCTCTCCTGGAAGTTTTCCCGGTTTGCGTGCAGGTATAAATCCCGCTTGAAGTTTCTCACTTATTATTGAGCCAAAGAAGAACCCTCTTGATTCCATAGCAACCACCTTGGTTACTCCTTTCCCTTTATAGTAATTGCTAATCTCATCACTAATTGCTTTCATTGCATCGGGGTTCTTCATAACTGTTGTTATATCAATAAACCCGATTCCCTTTTTAGGGAAATCCATAATTGTACGGAATAATTCTCTTGCTTGTTGTAGTTTCATATATTTATTTTTTTTGTTCCACGTGGAACGTTCTCAAAACGTTCCACGTGGAACATTATTACCTTCCCATCATAACCAACAGAATATTTATGTCTGATGGTGAGATGCCTGGAATGCGTGCCGCCTGTGCTATTGTCTCCGGGTCTGCTTTGGCAAGTTTCTGCCGAGCCTCTGTGCTTATGGCGTTTATGGTGCTATAATCAAATTTCCCCTTTATTTTTATGTTTTCCAGGCGGTGTAGTTTTTCGGCTGTTATTTGCTCACGGTTTATATAGCCCTCATATTTAACCTCTATCTCCACGCTCTCTGTAATCTCCGCCCGGCGACTCTCTATCTTATCAAGTTCCTCTCTCAGTTGTGGGTCAACCGATGCAAGTCCCTCAATTGTAACGCCAGGGCGTAACAGCACATCGCTAAGTTTTGCTCTTCCCTGAATCTCTGTAAGTCCAAGTGTTGTGAGGTATTGATTTACCTCAGCGGGGGTGGCGGAGTGGGTATCAAGAAAATCTCTTAGGAGGTTTTTCCACTCTGTTTTTGTGTTGAGTAAAAGGCGTCGTTCATCTGAAATGGCTCCCACAGAATCCGCTTTTGCTGTAAGTCGCTCATCTGCGTTGTCCTGACGTAGCAGTATGCGGTACTCCGCTCTTGAGGTGAACATTCTGTAAGGCTCATCAACTCCTTTTGTAACTAAATCATCAATAAGAACGCCTATGTAAGCCTCGTCTCTTGCAAGTGTGAAATCTGAACCGCCGTGGCACTTTATATGTGCGTTTATTCCTGCAATCAAGCCCTGTCCGCCTGCCTCTTCATAGCCTGTGGTTCCGTTTATCTGACCGGCAAAAAAGAGGTTTTTTATCAGTTTTGTCTCAAGTGTATGCTTTAGTCCCGTAGGGTCAAAAAAGTCATACTCTATTGCGTAGCCGGGGCGGAATATGTGTATGTTACGGAACGCCTCAATCTGTTGGAGTGCCTTAAGTTGAATATCCATCGGTAGCGATGATGAGAATCCGTTCAGATAATATTCCGTTGTGGTCTCTCCCTCTGGTTCAAGAAATAGCGGGTGTGAATCCTTGTCAGCAAAAGTCACAATTTTTGTCTCAACACTTGGACAATATCGTGGTCCTATGCTCTTTATTTGTCCGTTGTAAAGAGGGGAGTCCTTTAGTCCGCTGCGTAGTACTTCGTGAACTTTATCATTAGTTGCGAGTATGTAGCAGGGTTTCTGTTTGAGGAATCCTGGCTTGTAATCAAGATATGAGAATTTGTGGAAGTCACTCTCTCCATCTTGAATTCGTGCCGTTGTGAGGTCAACACTGCGTATGTCTATTCTTACAGGTGTGCCTGTCTTCATTCGGTCTGCCTTGAAACCAATCTCCTTTAACTGCTCGGTGAGTCCATAACTTGCCGGTTCTGAAATTCTTCCACCTTTTATTTGGGTTTTTCCTATGTGAAGGAGCCCGTTTAGAAATGTTCCGTTTGTAAGTACTACACTCTTTGCTCTGAACTCCGCTCCAAGCACAGTCTTTACCCCGCACACCTCGCTATTTTCTATAATTAACTGATTTACAGTGTCTTGCCACATATAGAGATGTGGGGTGTTTTCAAGTACGCCACGCCAGGTTGTTATGAATTTTGCTCTGTCACACTGACTGCGAGGGCTCCACATTGCCGGTCCTTTTGACACATTCAGCATTCTGAATTGCAGTGATGTGTGGTCTGTAACGTATGCCGTTCCACCTCCCATAGCGTCAATCTCACGTACAATCTGCCCCTTTGCAATACCCCCGATGGCGGGGTTGCAACTCATCTGGGCTATCTTGTTCATATCCATTGTTATGAGCAGTGTCTCTGAACCCATAGTGGCGGCTATGTGTGCCGCCTCACATCCGGCGTGCCCCGCCCCCACAACTATGACATCGTAGTGAAAATTCATAACTCTCTACATAATAATGTGCAAAGATACGCTTATATTTCTTAAAGAGGTGAAAAACTGATATTTTTGCTTAAATTTGTGCTTTATTAATCACTGTTATATGATCACTATCCATTCAATAAATGTAAAACGTCCTAAAATAAGGGTGCGTGAATATAATGCCTGGATTAAGTGTGTGGTATCCGGGTATGGGAAAAAGTTGGGTGAAGTCGCCTATATTTTCTGTGATGATGAAAAGATTCTGGAGGTTAATAATCAATATTTGGGTCATAACTACTACACTGATGTTATTACTTTTGATTATACTGAGAATGAGACCATTAACGGTGATATATTCATCTCTTTAGATACAGTAGGGAGTAATGCGGAGGAACTTGGCATTGCTTTTGATGATGAACTTAACAGAATTATGATTCACGGAATCCTGCATCTTTGCGGATTTAAGGATAAGAATCCTATTGACAAGGCTGAAATGACACGTCAGGAGGACGCGGCGCTTGAAAAGTTAAGAGTGAACTGTTACTAGGAACGAGAGCAGAACTAAGTTTACTTAAGTTATGCCGAGTGACGAAGTAACATGGTTAAAACGAAGTTTTAACAAAATTAATAGTTTAGAGTATGTTTAATTACATTTGGGCTGGTTTTTTTATCGTGGCACTCATAGTGGGTGCGGCACAAGCCATTTTTATGGGTAATACCGCCATACTTGGCGATATGGTTAACTCAACGTTTGAAATGGCTGAGTTTTCTGTTATGAACATAGCGCTTCCGCTGTGTGGTGTGATGACCTTATGGTTAGGTCTTATGAATATAGGTGAAAGGGCTGGAGCCATAAACGTAATGTCAAGAATTGTAGGGCCTTTCTTTTCAAAACTATTCCCTGAAATTCCAAAAGGGCACCCCGCAAGCGGTCAGTTGGTTATGAACTTCAGTGCTAACCTGCTTGGACTTGACAATGCCGCCACTCCGCTTGGACTGAAGGCTATGCAGAGTCTGCAGGATTTGAATCCTAAAAAGGATACGGCTTCAAACGCACAGATAATGTTTCTTGCTCTTAATACATCGGGGCTTACAATAATACCTGTGGCAATACTTGCTCAAAGAGCCATTCTTGGGGCGGCAAACCCGACAGATGTGTTTGTGCCACTTCTTATATCAACATACGTATCAACGCTTTCAGCTATTATTTTTGTAGGAATAAAGCAACGCCTTAATCTGCTTAACTGGACAGTGATGGGGTGGCTTCTCGGACTTTCAGCCCTGATAGGTGGAATGTGCTGGTGGCTCTCAACCCTTAGCCGTGAGGGTATGACACTTGCAACCAGTATAATTAGTAACGGAATACTCCTTATTATAATGGTAGGCTTTATAGTTGGAGCCTTAGTAAAGAAAGTCAATGTGTTTGAAGCCTTTATTGAGGGTGCCAAGGGCGGTTTTGAAACCTCTGTAAAGATAATACCATATATGGTTGGCACACTTGTGGGTATTGCGGTTTTCAGAGCGTCAGGAGCCTTAGGATTCATTACAGACGGTCTTGCTTGGTTCTGCGGACTCTTTACAGAGCGTACAGAGTGGGTTGATGCTATGCCAACAGCCTTTATGAAGCCGCTCAGTGGCAGTGGTGCCAAGGCTATGATGGTTGAGTGTATGAAGACATTCGGCCCCGATTCCTTTGCCGGCCGGCTTAGTTGTCTGTTCCAGGGAGCAGCCGATACCACCTTCTATATTATAGCCCTATATTTTGGCTCAGTTGGCGTAAAAAAGACAAGATATGCCATCGGCGCCGGACTTTTTGCCGATTTGATGGGTGTAATAGCGGCGATTTTTGTTGCTTATCTCTTCTTCTTTTAACATTTTTTAACATTTGACTTACCTAATTTAGCAACTGCCGGTTACAGAAATTGTAACTGGCAGTTACAGTATTGTGTTTGGGAGTGCTAAAAAATGTTAAAGTTTTAACTTTCACTTGTACACCCCGGAACTTTGCCGTTACTTTGCATCACTGTCTCCCACAGAACAGGTTCTGATTTTTTGAATGAAGCACCACATTTTCAAAAGTCAAAACCGTAAAATATTTTGTATGGATATAATGTCAAATGTTGACACCACCACTTTTGTGTTGGTTACGCTTCTGTTGTTTGTCTTTTACAACATTGCAGTCTATTGTTGGTTCAGATTTTTTTCAAAGGACGCTACAGGTGTTTCAGTTGAAAAGGAGATTACTGATAAGTTCTCAGAGAGTAATGAGGTGAAAGAGATAACCGATGAGTTGGATGATTTACCATTTTAATTATAATGTTATGAAAAAAAGAGTTTTAGCAGTTTTGCTTTTTGTGGTCAGTTCCCTTTCCATTATGGCCCAGGGGAATGGTGTAAGTGCTATTGAGAAGGCCAATAGTGAGATTCAGTCATACGTGGAGCCTATTACCTCTCTGTTTTATGTGGTATGTGCGGTTATTGGATTCATAGGTGCCGTAAGGGTCTATTCAAAATGGTCATCGGGTAGTGCCGACACTACAAAAACCGCCGCCGCTTGGTTTGGCAGTTGCATTTTTGCGGTAATCGCTGTTACTGCTATCAGAGCATTCTTTATAGGCTGATGGCTAGATATGTTGTAAATAAAGGTGTTGGCAGGTCTGTTGAGGTGAAGGGTCTCAGGGCGCAATATTTCATCTATGCTGTAGTTGGGGTGATTGCAGCCTTTGTCATCTTTTTCACTCTATCATTTATCATAGGTCAGATTTTAGCAGTGATTATTGCCTTCATCTGCCTTGTTTGCAACGTATCTGTCTGTTTCTATTTGAATAACAGATATGGTGAGAAAGGTTTGGGACGGCTCTATGCAAAAATGCTGACTCCGGACAGAATAGCCTCACATAAAAGAATTTATAAGATTCCAGGATTCAGGGATGGAGATTAAGTCAAAAAATATTGAGACTTGCTTGCCCTTACTATGTTGGGAGAATGGTTGCATCATTAATAAGACGGCTGATGTGACTGTTCCTTTTGAGTTGGAATTGCCCCAGGTATTCACTATGGGAAGTGATGAGTTTGACAATATCCATCAGACGTGGGTCAGAGCTGTGAGGACTTTGCCTGATTACTCAATTGTGCATAGACAAGAGTGGTTCTATTCTTCTGTCAATAATATTGGCTGCAAGGAGAAGGTCTCTTTCCTTGATTCGGAATCTGACAAGCATTTCTCTCTCAGGCGTTATCTGCGGCATAAATCATTTCTCTATATATCTCAGTCCTCATCAAGGCATTTTTCCAAAACCAGTGTTTCTTCGGCACTTTGTTCTGGTAGGATAATTGAGACTGAGAGACTTGACAAAGATAAGATTAAAAATTTTCTTGATGCTGTCGGGCAATTCTGTAGTATTTTAAATGAGAATGGTATTATGTGCAGACGCTTGACTGAGGATGAGGTCATTGGCTCAAAAGAGAGGTTTGGAATAATTGAGCAATATCTGTCTCTTAACATTGGTGTTGACAAACCACAGCCATTGTGTGATATTGTAACCACAAATGCTGATATGAAGATAGGGGATAACTATGTAAGTTGCTTCTCTATCTCTGATTTGGAGCTGTTGCCCTCAGAGGTGCATACATATTCAAGACATAACAGATTCTCAACAGACTCCACTTTATTTGCCATAGGGTACACATTTGATTTTGGACTTGGAATGCCGTTTGACCATATTTATAATCAGTATATATTTCTTGAACCACATAGAAAGGTGATAAATGCAATAGAGAAGAGAGGGAGGGAGCAACAATCTCTTTCAAGGATTTCAAGAGAAAACGCCATTAACAAGCAGTTCAATGACCAATATTTAAATGAAAGCGTTATTAACTCAAGACGCTGTGTAAGATGTGCGGCGAATATTATTCTATGGGACAAAAATTACCTTCAACTTTTAAATAAGAACAGATTTGCAGGCTCAGTGCTTGCAAATAAAGATTTTACGGTTGTTAAGAGTGAAGGGATTGTCCCTCAGATATTCTGGGGTGGCATACCTGGCGCCGCGTCAGAGTTGCCGGAAGAGATGACCTTTCTGACTTTTTTGGAGCAGGCTTGCTGTTTCTGCTATAATGAGGGAAATTCAAGAAGTATTGGAGACGGATTCGGTTTACGGTTGTGTGACAGAATTTTCGGGATGCCTCTGAATATTGACATATCTGATTATCCAAGGGACAAGGGTTGGATAGACAACAGGAATAAATTCATCTTAGGACCTTCCGGCTCCGGGAAATCCTTCTTTACTAATCATCTGGTAAGGCAATATTATGAGAAGGGTGCGCATATTGTCATTGTAGATGTGGGCGACAGCTACCAAGGATTAGCAAGGCTTATAAATAACGAGTCAAAAGGTGCTGGTGTCAGTTATTTTAAGTTTGATGAAGATTCCCCCTTCTCTTTCAACCCTTTTTATGTTGGTGACGGCCGCTATACCGTGGAAAAGTTGGAGCAGATAGCCGCACTTATCTTCTGTCTTTGGAAAAATGAGAGTGAAATTATAACAAAAGCTGAGGAAACTCATATCTCAGTTGCCATAAACGGGTATGTTGAAACTATTAAGAAGTCTGATGAATTCGCCTGTTTTGACTCTTTTTATGAATATATGGACACTACTTTCAGAAAGCAACTTGAAAAAGACAATGTTTTGAGAATTCACTTTGATTTGGATAACCTGCTTCAAGTTCTCTCTCCTTACTACAAAGGTGGAATGTATCATTATCTCCTTAATGCCAAAGAGAATATGGATTTGCTTGATAAGAGGTTCATAGTTTTTGAGATTGATAACATCAAAGACCATAAGACACTGTTTCCTGTAGTGACTCTTGTGCTTATGGACACCTTTATTTCAAAAATGAGACATCCATCATTGGCATCGGAGAGGAAATTGATATTAATAGAGGAGGCGTGGAAGGCTATTTCAAAAAGCGGAACAGCACAATTCATAAAGTATCTGTTCAAGACGGTAAGAAAACATTTTGGAGAGGCTATTGTTGTCACACAAGAGATTGAGGACATAGTGGGTAATGAGATAATTAAAAACACCATTATCTCCAATGCAGATTGTAAGATACTTCTTGATCAGAGGAAATATGCCAACAAATTTGATGAGATACGTAACACGCTTGCTTTGACAGAAAAGGAGAGCGCTATAGCACTCTCAATCAACAGGGATATTAAAACAAAGGGAAGAAATCCATATAAAGAGGTTTTTATAACTCTGAACGGGAATTTCACCGGAGTATATGGTGTGGAGGTATCAAGAAGCGAATACCTGGCATATACAACAGAGAAAAAAGAGAAGGAGTTGCTGCTTAAAAAGGAGCGTGAAACCGGAAGTTTTATTGAGGCAGTTAAATCACTTGCATCTAATTAGATATGAAAAGGGGTATATTGTTTATTTCAATGATTTTAATGGCTTTTGAGGTCATACCACAGGCTGTGGTAACAGACCCGTCGTCTATGGCACAGCGTATTGCTCTTTTTCTTGAGGAGATGGAGGAGACCATTTCTCAAAGCCTTGATATTGCTGAGAGTAGTGAGAATACGTTGAAATTGTTTCAAGTTACAGAAGAGTCCATCAATAATTTAAAGAAAGCGAGTTCTTTCATAAAAATGTCCAGGCAGTTTGTGGAGATAACAGATGCTGAGATAAGAATTGCAAAAAAACTTGAGGCATATTCAGAACGTGTCAGGCAAATTAGTTCATTGAGTGAAGATGAGAAAATTAACATTATTGCCTCAATGATAAATTTAGGCAGTGCGGCTGTTGAAAGGATTAAGAATGGGATAGATATTGTAAAAAACAGTTCCAGTGACGCAAAACTTACTGATTTTGAGAGGTTGCAGATTTTATCTTCTTTAGAAGATGAGATACTTGCTCTTGAAAATGCTATTGATGAGACATACGAGACAAGTATGTATGAGGAGGCGATGGATGGCGTATTAAGTACAATTAATGGTATGAGTAAGAGGGCCATTATGTTTGATTTATAATATGGACTTCAATTTAAAAATAATAGAGAATCTTGGAGAGGCTCTGACATCGGGGCTGAACAATGTATATGATACAGCGGTTGATTATGCTGACGCGCTATCTGCAACGGCTCAATTAATATGTGGTATAGCGGCAATGCTATATATCGGCTCAAAACTATGGAAGACTTGGGCTAAAGGGGAGGCAATAGATTTTTACAGTATGTTAAGACCGTTTGCCGTTGGTTTATTAATCCTCTTTTTCACTGGTTTCACCAAGGTTTTAGATGCTTTGATAGCACCAGTGGAGGCTGCTACTGAATATGTTAGGTCTTCTGCTTCAGAAAGGGTAAACAATTCTTATACGGAGTATTTTGATTTGCAGGGACAGATTATGGAGAGAAAAGCACAGATAGAGGCGGCTAATGCGGCGGAGCAGGAGAAACTAAGTGTATGGAGAACTATCAGCAAGAATATAAGTGACCTCAAGGACAATGTGTTGAATGCGACTGAGAATATAGGAAATGCTGTTTTTCAGTTCCTTGTTGAATTAGGTAGCGTTGTTGTTGATATTTTCTCTATGGCAACTGTTTATTTCTATAAAATATATGTGCTTACGGCAAAAATAGTACTGGTACTTATAGGTCCGTTTGCTTTGGCATTATCTGTTTTCCCTGGTTTCAAGGGTAATTTGAAGGCGTGGATAGCTCAATATATCAATGTCAGTCTTTATATACCAATTTGCAATATCATAGGCTTTGTGCAATCTATGGTTGTGAGTGAATGTTTTTATGCTCCTGGGGCAGATTCTATGAGGAATATATTAAGTCAGGATTCATCCGTGGAAACCCTCTCTTCAATTACTGCAAGCACCACTATGATTCAGATATGTGGTATGTTGTTGGGTATCATTGCAATAATGCTCTATTCACACGTGCCAACTTTTGCAAATTGGATTTTGAAGGGTGACGGCTCTGGCGGAATGGCGGCGGCATTCAGTGTGGGAGGTGGTCTTGCCGCAACAAAAATAGGTGATGCTGAGGGGGTGAGTAATGTAGCCTCAAAATTTGGACTCGGAGACGGATTTAATCAGGAGCAAAACGTACAGAAAAATAACAGCAATGTTCAGGTCTCTTAAAAACATACAATCAGCATTCTCTCTTATGAGAATATATCTAGTGCTTATTACTGTCATTTGCACTATGATATCAGTTTATGCACTTTGGAAATCATACTCTTTTGCGGAGAAGCAAAGAGAGAAAATTTATGTGCTTGACGGCGGAGCCTCTCTCATAATGGCGTTGCAACAAGATGTAAACCAAAACAGACCGGCTGAGGCAAGAGCCCACGTAAAGATGTTTCACGAATATTTTTTTACCATCTCACCAGATAAAAATACAATAGAAGAGAGGGTGACACAGGCGCTTGCGTTGGCTGGGAGTGAGGCGTTTGAGCAATATCAGAACCTGAAGGAGAGTGGTTTCTATGATAAGGTTATAGCGGCTGGAATAAATTGTGAGATACAGACCGACAGTGTTATTGTAAACACGGAGTCTTATCCGTTTAAGGCATATTATTATGGAAAAACCGCCATTGTCCGGACTTCCAACATTACATATAGAAATCTGGAGACAGAGTGTTTGTTATCCTCTTGTGCCCGCTCAGATGTTAATCCGCACGGATTTATGATAGAGAAGTGGCGTGTTATTGATAACAGTGATATAGGAGTGGTAAACAGGTAGTGAAATTATGAGGAAACTTGATTTATTTAAATTAAGGATAGACAGTTGGATTCATTCATTGGCTGATTTAGCAGGCAAAAAAATGGATTCTGTGAGTGTCAGAAAAAGAAAGGTTCTTTTGCTTGTGATTTTTGTGGTCGCACTGATTTTTCTTATAGGGCAGACGGTTCTGTCTTTAGTGAAATTACATAACAATATTTAGAGATGATAACTAAAAAAGAGGTAAGAATGCATATATACTCGGTGTTTGCTTTAATTCTTGTCATTTCATCATTTTTTATTCTTGGAGGAGGCTGTTCTTCCAGTGAGGCTGTGAAAGGAGATGAGGGTTTTATAAATGTCTCAATTCCTGATGCCAGAGAGGAACATCTTGCCGAAAACAGATTTGATGCATCTCAAAGGGAAGAGAATAGGTCACAAGAGATGGGCAGAGTTGATAGGTTGCAGCAAAACTCTTTTGAATTATTCAGAAATGATTCCGTAGGCTCCCCCGATATTGGCTCTAAGAAACTTTCCTTCAGTTCCAGCGGGAATGCCGCTCCAGTTAATAAAATTAGTAAATCCGGCGGAGTGGAAGAAGGTGCCATTCAAAAATCAAAAGGGAAAGAGATTGTAAAACGAAGGGTAATGAAACGTAAAAGAGAGCAAATAGAGAGGGAGTTAGGAATCAATTTATCAGATTATGGTTATGATAAATACAAAGAAGAAGAGGAGACAACGGAAAAGACTGTAAATGATAAAGAACTATTTTCTGCGACTTCATCGGGGAAATCAGGATTTTATGGATTAGATGCTGAAGAGGAATCATTTTCTGGGGATATAAGGGCTGTAATTCACGGGAATCATACTGATGTAAAGTCGGGGGCAGTTATAAAAATGAGGATTCTTGAGGATATTGTAATTGACGGTGTCAGGGTTCCGGCAAATACATTTATCTATGGAAAGTTAAGTTTTAGAAATGGTAGGGCTGCCATTAGTGTAAGTAATATAAACTATAGAAATAAACTCTTGAAATTCTCCGGCTCTATATATGATAATGATGGTTTTGAGGGGTTGTATGTTCCGGATAATGTTTTGAGTGACACTAAAAATAAAGTTGCGTCAGATGTTATTGGGGGTGTGGATATAGATGTCTCTTCAAAAAGCAAACTCCTGAAATCCGCTTCATCGGCAGTAGCTAATACATTGAAAAATGCTGTACAAGGTTCCTTGAGGGAGTCAAAAATATCAATTTCATCAAACTATTTGATAACAATTAAAAAAATTAAAAAATGAAAATTCGTAATGTTAAATTTATTATCTGTTTTGCTTGTTTGTTGGCTTTGAGCAGTTGCGTGGCTTATGCCCAAACCAGTGAGCGTCTGTTATTGAATGACACTCAAAGTGTAATTCTGAGTTTTTCATCAGAAATCAAGTATGTTGATTTCGGAATCGGGGCGATAAAGGGACAAAGATTGTCCTCTCCCAAAATGTTGAGTTTGCAAAGTGTAAAGCCGGAGTTCTCAGAATCAACAATCTCTGTGGTTACTTCTGATGGAGGGTATCATCAGTTCTCTGTCTCATACGCAAGAAAACTTGACAGATTGGTATGGCAACAGTCTGGTCACTCCTTTGAAACTGACTCCATTGGCTTTTCCACGGAGAAAACCACTCACTTTATTTGTGATGAGAGAATCTCAGATATTGTGGTCTCTTCAGAATCGGTTATTGCAGAATATGCTGAGAAGATAGAAAACATAGTGAAGGCAAAGGCGGTGGATATGGATTTTACTGAGGCCTCAATGCATCTAATTACTCAATCCGGATATATATATACCTTCATTGTAAAACCTGAGGTGTCTCCTCAAAGGCTATCTGTGGTTTTATCTTCGGAAGCTGAGATCACTCAGTCATCGCAAGCCATTTTTAAGAGCAATTCAGTTAATGACGACCAAATGAGAAAGTTTGCGGAAAAACTCACAAAAGAGAAACCTTCTATGAATGACATTGGCGTGATTGACTTGAAAATGGCGTTTGCGATGTCCGGAATATATAGTTTCAATGATTTGCTTGCCTTTAAGATAGATGTTGTGAATATGGGAAAGATTGATTATGTCATTGATTTCATAAAAGGCTATATAAAAGACAAGCCAAATTCTAAGGCGATGGCGGTGCAGGAGGAGGAGTTGACTCCGGTCTATACATATTTCTCAAAAAAAACAGACTCTCAGGTGTTGTCTGCAGGAGAGAGTGAAACCATTGTTTTGTTTTACACAAGGTTTACCATTCCCCATAAGAGAATACTCCATTTTGAGATGTTTGAGAGGAATGGTGGTCGGCATCTTTCATTCCCGGTCTCTTCAAAAGAGATTTTAAAAGCGAAGGCTATATACTAAACACTATTTTATATGAAAAAGAAAAAATTAATTCTAATTGTGGTAATGCTGTCTCTCTTCTCTTGCAGAGCATTAGCGGAATCACCATTATCACACATTAAGGGAATGCACGCCATAGGTGTGCAAGCCGGGACCGGTCTTGGAAAAACCTATGACTTAGGTCTGCACTATCAGTATCATTTCTCCAGACGGTGGTCAGTGACGGCTGATGTTGATTTTGAAAAGGGTAGGTTTGAAAACGCAGGGTATTGGGGCATAAAGGTCTATCCCGGAGTTGAATGTAGCGTCTGGCACCCTGCATCGTGGTTTTACTTGCATTTGCTTGGTGACATTAACCTTGGCTATGATGAGTGGGCTAATAATGATATAAACCGACACTCATCAGGTTTCACAATGGGATTGGATTTAGGTCTCAATTTTGAGTTTTACGCTATTCCGGAACTCTCATTTGTGCTTCAGGCAAAACAGGGATGGAATTGGGGATTTTATAATACAGGTGGATATAACTATTTCCATCCGTTATTTTCTGTAGGTATTAAGTATAACATTAAATAACTATATTATGAAAAAATTTTATTTGATAATTGTATTGCTTTCATTTTCAGTATGTTCATTCGCGTATTTAGAATATTGGGATCAGAGATTGAATGTAAATGGACCGTATGTTAAAGACATTATGTCAAGTACACCAGATTTGTCAAAACAATATGCAACTCTGTCAAAACAATATGTGACAGATGGGCAGGTTGATTTGTCTGTATCAATGCAAATAGGCTGGTATAATTTTTATAAGAGTATCTCTAATCAATATTGGGCTCATTGGATTGTCGATGGTTATAATTATGAGAGAAAGGTTTTTTATGCGGTTGGCAACTCGGACTCTTATACGGAAATAGAGGAGTTGAGAGTTACTAAAAAGTATTTAGATGTGTCCGCTGTGTCAAAGCCAGCCAGAACAGTTGTTGTATTTTCATATTCCTCTCAATATAATGAAATGAAGTTCAGTGAAACTATACACTTGAATGTTGAAGGCTTCAGCGCTGCTCAGGAGTATAAATTGAGGGTAGAATATATGTTTACTCCCGTTCCTCATTCTGAAAGTGATAAAATTCTGTATAATCCTGATGAGACATACAAGTATGTCAATAGTCAAAAGATAGTAATTGATAAATCAGCCACTGGTAGCAACTTGAAATTCGGAGTTCCGAAAGAGATTGTCGGATCTATTATAAACGTAAACGGATATTATAACCCATACTATAATACAGGAGCAGGTGAGCGGTATTTGGTTTATGATGCTCCTGATGCTATTATTTCAGTCTCTGCTGATACGGCAAATCTACCATGTACAACATCAAAGGTTGTAGGTACTTCTTTAGTGACAAAATATGGATATGGTTCTTTCCTTGCTTCAGTCGGGGCTTATTCTGAACCAACATTTGTGGAGACTGTAAAAAGCAGTACTGGTTGTGGTGTGTTTTATTATGGTTGTTCAAGGGTGTGTAACGGTGTAACTAGTAAAAGTATAGAGTTCCTTGCTGATAACCCGTCTCATTTGAAGTTCTTGAATATGAAGAAATATGACACTAATTCATCTTGCTATAAGAGATATACAAATATTCTTACCAGGTCATTGAATTCAGATATGAGTTTATATGATGAAAATAGTGTGGAGGATTTTAATCAGAATTGCAGAGATGATTTCAGAATGAATCGCAATTACCATTTACGTGATTTTTCAAATGTTGTCTCTGTTTCCAAGGAAGAGTATAAGGCTGGAACAATATTAAAATTGCAGCATTCAGCAATTTATGCAAATATGTTAAACACAATAAAAAATCCGAAGTTGAAAGCGTTCTTAGCATTGGGGTATACTTATTACGGACCTACAGAAGATCTTGAGATAGCACAAGGTTCAGGCATTGTCAGCAATGTTATTGATTTTGAGGTGGTGTCAAAGGTAACGCTTCCCCGTCTGACTCTTCAAGAGAAGGAGTTGCATCTGATGTGTGTTTCTGATGCTCCTGATAACGATGATGGTATAATCCATCTAAAAGGCAAGCAAATTAATTGTGGGGTTTATTCACCTACTTTATATTCGCCTGAATATATGTGGGAAGTTTCTTTTGACGGAATGAAATGGGAGACCATAACACCATCTAATTTTTCAAGTTATATAGTAAAAAGACACGACTTGAATTATGCCATAGCAATGGATAGCGAAAAGGATTTACTCTTAAGGCCGACAATTTTAAGGGACAGGCAGAATGTCAGATTCAGACAAAAAATTGTATTGTGGTCATTCGCATCAGATGAATTAAGTTCTTTGTATAATTATGACGGTAAAGATGGAAAGTATTATATTTCAATTTCTGCTTTTGATTACTATACATATACTGCTGTTCCTGTTTTAGAGAATGACAATTTCGCATTTTCTCCACTTTCGTTCCCTACGGAGCAAAGATTGTGCAGGGGAGAAGAACCTGCAAGCGGCAAAATTAATTTCCGGCTGAGAAGTTCCAATAAGGTATCAACTGAACAGATAAATAGAATGGCTGATATGGTTGATTATAAGGTCTACCAACTAAGGAATGGAATACCTTCTGAACTAGTGTCAAATAGTGCTTCGTATGATATTAAATGGAATGGGGAGACAATAGGATACAGGTGTGTGATATCTTGGTGTAGTGATTCCTTATTCAAAGATGTCTGGATTTTTGCTAATCCAGATGAGAAAATGAATCTTGAAAAAATTGGTTCAAGTGCGGCGGTGTGTACAAGAGATAAAGAACGTAAAACTATTTCGGTGTTGTGCCCTCAAAGTTCATTACCAACAATAACAGTGTCAGATACCACACAGACAGAGTATCAATATTTTTATAGAGGTTGGGTTCCCTTCGCGGCACCAGACACGGTAAATACGGACTTTAAATCAATGACAAGAACTAAAATCACTTCGTTTATAAAAACTAAGGGATGGGACTATGAGAAGGAAACAGGAGTATCTGTTAGCGATGCTGATTTAAGCGAATTGAGGATATGGTGTATGACTATGGAACATAGTGAAAATCAGAAGATATTAGCCGATGCTAAAGCCGAGAATGAATTGCAAAATCGCTGGAAAGAGTTCTCGTATAATTGTTTTACAGAAATGCCTCATATCAATCCCAATGCTAAATCGGAGTCCTTTTTTGTAAAGAAAATAAATTTGGAGACTGGATGTGAAAGTGATAGCATAAAAATTAATGTAAAATATTTTGATGGGATAGAGAATAATGTGATTTCTTTCGCTTCTGCATCAGATGCTTCAAAAGATATGATATACATTGTCAGAGATTCAGATTCTCCATCCATAAAGGGATTGGAGATAAGTGGGGGCTATGGTGCTCCTGCATCTGGAAATAATAATGTATACATATATAGATATCTGTATAGAGAGCCAAATGGAATATGGCAACCTGTAGGTGCTGATGTGGTGGTGACAGGTGACGAAACAAAAAAGTTGTCATTGAGTAAAGGTGCATTCAATGTTGATAGAAAAACAGAGATTTGCAGAGTTGTGATATCAAGAAACGGTACCGACATATACACACAGGTTTCAGACACAAGTAATATACTGACTATGGATGTTATTGAGCCTCTGGAAATGGATGATGTTGTGGTGTCTGGAGATGGAATGTGTGCAGGGACCGTGGTAAGTATAGGTATTCCCGATTCAAAATCGTCTGCTGAAATAGGGAAGAGATGCAAATACGTTTGGAAATCTAATGATAAAAAGTTGACGTTACTTAAATCTGGGGCTATGGACGAATACTGCGATATTTATAATTCCACTGAAGATTTTAAAGTGACAGTATATAGAGTGGATACAGTATTAAATGCCAGGACGCCGGATTTGGTCATCCCTATCAAAGTATCAACCATAAAACCATATTTTTCAATAGTAACCAACGGGAATAAGGAGGAAAGAATACTTGATTACGCAGATGAAACCTTTGTCTTTCAAGCGGGCAGCAGATTTGAATTAAAGAATGGCAGTGAGGGTGCTGAAAGTTATGTTTGGAATCTTGAACTTCAATATTATACAGGGCAGGAGATTGAAGGGTTGAAATCATATTTGGAGAATCCGGTTTGCTATCTGTATAATCAGGGACAGAACAAAATCAGGCTTACCGCAAAAAACTCGTTAGGCTGTGAGCAGTCTGTTACTGCTGAGAACATTTATATACAAAGGCCGGCGTCACTAAAAACCTCAAGGTTGTCATATTTTGAGCAGGAGTCTGATGTTTATGTGTCTGAAACGCCGATGTTTACCATTTACCCAACAATCAGTGCTGGTGAGGATGTTAATGTTTACTATTCAGGGGGAGAGTTCAAATACCTTCTTACAAACTCAATTGGAGAGAAAATCTTTGAGGCTGAGGTTGATTCATACGTAAACGTACCGTTTGAATCACAACCACAAGGTCTCTATCATTTGTGTGTATGGCCTCTCAACGGGTCTGACAGTGCAATGCAAGTCTATAAAATCTTAAAAAAATAGTTATGAAAACATTAAAGTATATACCCATAGTATTATTAATGCTGTTGTTTGTCTCTTGTGAGACAAGAAAAGATATTTTTCATCAGTTTAATACAGCACCGCAAGTTTATTTGAACACACAGGCACGCGAATTTTCAGAAAAGAGGTCAAGCGTGGATATTCTGCTCAAACACGGTTGTCAGCAAACGGTTTTCTTTGATTTCACCGATGATTATACATCATCAGGCATAAAGGTTGAATATGCCGTTATGTCAGAAAACTCCCAAGCCTCATATGTCACTTGCACTATGGACATTGACGCAAGAAAGGTTGTTATTAAGGATACGTTGTCTCCTACTACAATTAATGACAAGGTAGTGAAGTACATTGTTAAAATTACTGTTTCAGATTATTACGGGGATAAAGGGGAAGCTATTATTAACATTGCTGATTATGACAACCTTCCCCCTGAACCCGTTATAACGTGCAGTCATATTCAGGATTTGGAGTATAAGATTGACGCTTCCGCATCATTTGATTCTGAAGGAGATAAAATAGTAGCGTATGAGTACCTGATAGACGGAGAGGTTACAACATCAGAGAGTGGGTATGAGAATCTGTCAGACGCCTCCTGCCTGTTTAATCCGGGAATGGCTGGTAAATATGGTACATATATTATCTCAACCCCTCTCAGCACTGTTAAACATGCATTCCAAACCACAGGGACTCACATCATTTATGTAAGAGTAAAGGATTCTTTAGGGCTTTGGAGTGGCTGGAAATCAGTGGCAATTGACATACAGTAAAAAAATAAAGGTTAAAAATTTTGGAAAATGGAAAAATGAATGTATCTTTGCACTTCCAAAAAAGCAGAGATGCATTGGTGCCATAGCTCAGTTGGTAGAGCAAAGGACTGAAAATCCTTGTGTCCCCGGTTCGATTCCTGGTGGCACCACAACGAAAGGTTGACAGAAAACTGTCAACCTTTTTTCGTGTGGTGCCTTCCTTTCCAGTGAATGCCAAACAGGCTCGGCAAACTGACCAGTAGACGAACTGCAGGAGAACTACTCTTCCAGTAGCGGAGTCGCTTTTTTGTACTCTCGCTCCGCAAGCTGGCGGTCAAACATGTAAAGTCCGCTGTTGCTGTCTGCCAATAGCTCAAGGGTGGCAATCAAATCCCTTGCATTTGCCTCCTCCTCTATTTGCTCATCAATGAACCATTGCAGACGGCTTAGGGTCTCATTATCACCTTGCTCCCTCGCCATTTTAACAATATTGTTAATTAAGGCGGTCACCTCTTGCTCGTGTTTCAAAGTCTCTTTGAACATTTGAATCGGAGTACCCCACTCTGTCTGAACTCCTTTAATCGGCTCCAAAATAACTTGAGCATCCATATCACTTAAATACTTCTGGAAAATTCTGGCATGATCCTGCTCCTCCAACCACTGTACCCAAAACCAGTTTGAAATTCCTTTTAATGACTTGCGTTCAGCATCAAGTGACATAGCAAGGTAAAGATAAGCAGACCACAGTTCAGCGTTTATCTGACTGTTTATCGCTCTTTGTAAGTTTTTTGTAATCATAGTTGTAAAAATTTAATTGTTAATAAAACTTGTTGTCAAGACCCCGATGTCTTGTTGATGCAAAGATAGAGCAATGAAAACCACTTTTAGTATTGATTTTAATAGTATTTTTCAATATCTACTATTGATGCTTTCAATAGTAGATGATAAAAACATAATTATATTCAAACTATTTAATCAAAACATTCCAAGCTGAACTCCTTGCCGTCCCATACGCCGTAGGAGAATTTGTCTATCCAGTCTCCAAGGTAGATGACGCGTTTCTTGTCACGCAGCATAAGGTCAAGCATCACGTGGCGATGACCGAATATGAAGAAGTCTAATGAGGGGTCTTGCTTAAGAGTCTCTTTTGCAAACTGTACAAGAAACTCTTTGTCTTCACCAAGATATTGGGCGCTCTCCTGTGTGTGTTTGTATTTGCGGTTGTTCTTTGACCAGTGGAATCCGAACGACATTGAGAGTGACGGGTGTATGAGGCTGTAGAGCCACTGAATGGTTTTGCTGTGAAAGATGCTATGCATAAGGCGGACCGTCCAAGGACGGTAGCCAACCCTATCGCCGTGGCTTAGGAAGAAGCGCTTGCCGTCAAACTCCTCAATGGAGTAGGCGGAGGTACAGACACTCATACCAATCTCTTTCTCAAGATAACCGAATGTCCATATATCGTGGTTGCCGATAAAGAAATGGATTTGGATACCGCTGTCACTGAGTTCGGCAAGTTTGCCCAAAAGACGCACTCCGCCTTTGGGTGCGTAGTGGTTATATTCATACCAAAAGTCAAAGATGTCTCCCAAAAGATAGACGTCAGAGGCTTTATCCTTGATGGAATCAAGAAATCTTACAAGTTTAAGCTCACGCTCCCTGTCTGTAGAGGCAAAAGCCTGACTCCCAAGATGTGCGTCAGAAATGAAATATCTGTTTTTCCCAACTATGTTCATACGTACAAAATTAAGAATTAATTGAGCAAAATTGCAAGAAAATGGAAAAAAAATGCCATATTTGCATTCCGTTATGATGAACTCTATTCTACAAGGATTTTTGATAGGGCTATGTACCTCGGTTCCTGTGGGTCCTATAGCCATCTTGTGCATACAGCGTACGTTGCAGAAGGGAAGGAAGAATGGTTTCTATTCAGGGTTAGGCGCCGCTTGCTCAGATTTTGTCTATGCCTTGCTTGCCCTTTTGGGACTCTCCTTTGTAATGGATTTCATAAATCAGTATGAGTTTCTAATCCAACTGATAGGTAGCATACTTATTATGGCGTTCGGAGTCTTCATTTTCTTCCAGAACCCTACAAAGAGCATACGTAAACAGTCTGTGAATGACTCAGCCTCCTATTTCCAGGAGTTTCTGACGGCGTTTCTTCTGACAATCACAAATCCGCTGATGATATTCCTATTTTTAGGACTCTATGCCCGTATGGAGTTTCTTGTTGATTCTGCGGGCTGGTGGGAGGATATGTTCGGAATGCTTGCCATACTTGCAGGTTCCTCCACTTGGTGGTTCACTGTGACACTGCTTGCCAGCATTTTCCATAACAAATTCAATATCCGCGGGCTCTGGATTCTGAACAAGATAACGGGAAGTCTTATATTTGTAATTGCTCTTGTCAGTCTCATACTTACCCTGACCGGCAACTCCCTAACACATACAATATGATAACAGGTCTCATAATATCAGTGCTATATGCCTGTTTTGTTATGGCTTGTCTCATAGGAGTTTTAAAATTCAACTCCTCTCCCCGATGTCCCAATGAGGGCAGGAGGGGTTCTGTTCACGTTATAATATCGGTTTATAATGAGGAAAATAGAGTTGAAACCCTGATAAGAGACCTTGTCGGGCAGAGTTTCAAGGAGTTTGACGTCACCATTATTGATGATGGCTCCACTGATGCAACACTTGAAAAATTGAACCAATTCACCGCAGGTTTAGGTAATTTCAGCGTAATGGAGTCAGAGCATAAGGGGAAGGACACGGTAATTAAAGAGGCACTAAGGAATATACAAGATGGTCTGGTTATAATTACAGACGCTGACTGCCGCCACCCGCAGTTATGGATTGAGAGTGTGGTGGCTGAGGCTGATGAGACCGATGCCTCTCTGCTTATTGGAGCGGTGAAGATAGGGGGTGCCCACCCGTTGCAGGCCACAGAGTTCCTAAGTGTGCAGGCTGTCACTATTGGAAGCGCCAATATCAACCACCCGCTTATATGCGGTGGAGCCAACCTTGCGTTCAGGGCTGAGGCTTATCGTAGGGTTTCTAATGATGTTAAGGAAAATGAGAACGGAACAGATATGTTTCTGCTTGAGGCTATGAAGCGTTCCGGTGAGAAGATAGTGGCGATAAACTCAGTTGACGCCGTAGTGGAGACATCGGGGAAAGAGAGTTTAAGGGAGTTTCTCACACAGCGTGGTCGATGGGCTAAAAAGAGTTCCAAATACACTGATTATGAGATAATTACCATAGGAGTGCTGAATATTTTGATGCAAGTTGTACTTATAGTGGCTGCCGTTTGCTCTGTAATGCATATAGAGTTGCTCTGTTTCTGGCTTCTTAAATTTTGCATAGACGCACCGCTGCTGTCGGCTGTCGCCATTAAATTCAACACGCCACAGTACATACCGCTAATACCTGTTGTAAGCCTCATTTACCCGTTCTATGTTTTGACAACTCTTATATATAATTTTGTAAAGAAATGAAAATCAGTCACATATTTGCTGCCGCAGTGCTTTTAACACTCTCTGCCTGCAACGCTGACACCAATGCTGGTTCAATGTCAGACAATACTGCAAAACAGAGGGTTGAGTGCAGTGCGGACTCCCTCTACTCATTTGTTGAGGCACAGACGGCATTTGGTGCCAGAGTACCTAATTCAGAGGCACATTCCAAATGTGTGGAGTATCTCTCAAATACATTCAAAAGATATGGAGCACAGGTTACGCTTCAAGCTGCTGATTTGACGGCATACGATGGAAAAACACTCCATTCCACCAATATTATGGCTTCATTCAACCCCTCTAACGCTAACCGCTTTCTCATAGCCTCACACTATGACAGCCGTCCTTGGTCAGATGAGGAGTCTTTAAAGGTTGATGCCGCCAAACCTGTTATGGGGGCGAATGACGGGGCAAGCGGAGTTGCTGTTTTGCTTGAACTTGCACGACTTATATCACAGGATACAACCATTACGGCAGGTGTTGATTTAATATGCTTTGATTCAGAGGATTATGGAGTAAGCGGTGTGGAGAACAGTTTCTGCTTAGGCTCACAATATTGGTCTCGGCAGACACGCAGTAACGGTTACAAGGCAAGGTTCGGTATTCTCTTAGATATGGTAGGAGGCTACGACGCACGTTTCTACAGAGAACAAATCTCTGATTACTATGCTAAAGATATAGTTGATATGATTTGGCGTGGTGCGGCAAAGGCAGGTTATTCGTCTCTATTCATAAATGAGCCTGGCGGCGGGGTTACAGATGACCATTACTATGTAAACTTAGTAGCGGGCATACCGTGTATTGACATTATTGATTACATACCAGGACGCGGTTTCCCTGATACCTGGCATACCAACCGTGATGTCGTGGAAAACATATCCAAGGAGACTCTACAAGCAGTCTGCAACGTTTTACTAAAAACCCTGTTTTTAATTAATAATTAACAATTAATAATTAACATAATCGTCTCATTTCTCATTTCTCATTTCTCATTTATTCACTTTTCACTTTTCTTTATTCACTTTTAACTAAATTATGCTTCTCCCCTATTATAAACCCGGTGTTATTGAGTGCGGCTGTGATGAGGCGGGTCGTGGTTGCCTTGCCGGACCAGTCTATGCCGCCGCTGTCATATTACCGCCAGATTTTAAGAATGACCTGCTGAATGACTCCAAGCAACTTACAGAGAGGCAACGCTATGAACTGCGACCAATAATAGAGGAGAACGCCATAGCCTGGGCTATCGGGGTGATGACGGCGAAGGAGATAGATGAGACAAATATTCTTTACGCATCACTTGCCGCTATGAATAAGGCTATAAAGGCTTTGAAGGTTACACCTGAGTACCTGATAATTGACGGGAACCGATTCCGCAACTCAACCGGCATTCCGTACTCCACAATAATAAAAGGTGATGGCAAATATATGTCAATTGCAGCCGCATCTGTTCTTGCAAAAACCTACCGTGATGATTATATGAACTCCATTTCATCGGAATTTACGCAGTATGGGTGGGACGTTAACAAGGGCTATCCCACCAAGGTGCATCGTGCTGCTATAGCTGAGTACGGTGCATCAGCCTACCACCGCCTCACTTTCCGTCTGCTACCTTAGAGTGCATTGTTGTTCTCCGCCTCCTCAACTTCCTTACGGAGTTTTTCAGGTAGGTTCTCAACGCAGTGGTGGCACTTCATCTCAAGTGTGTACATACGTCCTATGCAGTAGTTTGAACGCAGACATTTTGAGCAGTAGTTCTCATCACTCTCCTTCATGTGGTTTACAAAGGCAGGATCATTTACAAGAACGTGTCCCATTTGGAAGCACTCAAAGCCCTCATTAAGAACAGTCTCGCAGTTCTTGCGACTTGTCACACCACCAACATATATGAAATTAGCGTCTGGAACTTCTTTCTTGAATTTCTTTGCCCACTCAAGGAAGAACAAATCTCCTTTCTTGTAAGGAACTGTAGGTATCAATAAGCGGCCTGCAATAATCAATCCTAATTTCAACCACCAGAACTTCCAAGGATTCATATAGTGAGCCAGTGCCTTAAGTGGCATTGCGCCTCCAAGAATCAACATAGGAGTTTTACTAACAGTGCCGGCTGAAAGAACAATACCGTGAACGCCGTGTTTATTGATTGCTTTGGCAACCTCAATACCCTCCTCAAGAGTCATACCGCCTTTATAACCGTCTGTCATGCTGATTTTTACAATAACAGCCATATCATCCTTTGCATGAAGCATAACCTCATCTAAAACCTCATTCATAAAGCGCATACGGTTCTCAAGAGAGCCACCGTACTCATCTTTTCTACGGTTCAAGGTTGGGTTAAGGAACTGTGATATAAGGTATGCGTGACCACAGTGAATCTCAACACAGTCAAAGCCACACTCGCGGCTCCAGTCAACTGCTTCACCAAATTTCTTTACCAAGTACTTGATTTCATCCTTTGTTATACCACGATACAATGTTGGTGAGTACATATTAAAGCCGGTTGATGGACCCCAAGGCATACATTTGCAAGTGTAGAAATGTGTCATATTTCCGCAGTGTCCCAACTGTATGCTTGCTTTTGCTCCCTCAGCGTGAATGGCATCAGTAAGTTTACGCATTCCGTCTTTAATTTCATTATGGACATATAACTGACCATCAAATGAAACACCTGAAAGATCTACGGCACAATAAGCGACAGTGGTCATACCAATACCACCTTGGGCAACTGACTTGTGATAGTTTATCAAATCATCAGAAGGGCTGTTACCATAAGCCATATTCTCAAAAGCGGCGGAACGTATTGTCCTGTTCCTAAGTGTTATCGGCCCTAACTTAAAGGGGGTGAATAAAATACTCATAGTGTTAATCGTCTAATCGTGGAATCGGTGAATCGTGGAATCGATTAAACGGTTCACCAGTTCACCGATTCACCATTAATATATAAAAGGAAAAACTCTCTTTAGTCTTTTTGAGTCGAATTCATCGGCGAATTCAACCTGATACTTCTTATAGATGGCGTTTGCTCTCGGAACCAAATTGGCGCAAGTCCACCACAGGAACACAAGTCCTGCCCAAGACCAAGTGAGGACAGCCCACCCAAGCCACTCTAAAATCTCACCAAAGTAGTTTGCTGAACATACATATTTGTACATTCCATCCTTAGGCAGGTAGTGCTTGGTGTCGCCAGGTTTACGCAGGTTGCGTATCACACGGTCAGAATTCCAATTTATTGAAATACCAATAATAAAAATGCAGGTGCCTATTATGAATTGAGGTGTCAGGAGCCAGTCGGCAGTGTACATATCGGCAGGAGAGAGGTAGAACAACCAATATCCTTGAATATAGCCGTTCATAATGTTAAAGATGACACCCATAAGCATAACCGCTATAGGCATCTTACTCTTACCTTTTAGCAGAAGCGGGAAGATGAAAGAGCGTTGGAAATAGTGAACTTGGAAAATCAGGAACATTACAAGTGGTGCCACCTCCCAAGTACGCTCCGACTTAGCCCAAAGAAAGAGCATTACAAAGAACACAGGACATTCCATTACAATCCAGGCGGCTTTATTGTTGATGGCGGGACCCCATTTGTCACTAATCATCTTTCCGTAGCCTGCCTCCACAAAATATAGGCAGACAAAGACAACCAGTCCCAATATGCTCATAATAAAGAGCAGAAAATCAAAATTCTCAAGTGTAAGATTCATAGTATTTAGTATTCAAGTTTCACATTATCAACCCACAGAGTGTTCCCTAAGGTACCAATAAAGGCACCCTGATTACCTGCGGTAAGCATTATTATTATGTGGGTGGGGGTGTCATCAGCGTTGCCCCAACCATCCTCAATTATAGGAGTCACCTCTCCTTTACTGTTAAGAGCGCGGTAAGGGCCGTTAAGACACATATAATCCTTGTAATAGTCTGTTTTTGTAATATCACCGTAATGGATTTCAACCCTGTGGTTGTTCTGCCATATAAGTTCATCGTGGTCAAGTTGCTCACGAGCCGTACCAATGCGCAGAGCGTGGATAGAGCCATCGGGTTCCTCCCAGCGTTTTTGCAGATAAACCCAGAACTCAGCCTTGTCTTGAATGCCCTTTATGTTTTTATGACCTATTCCAGGCCACTTCTCCACATAGTTGTTAAGAGAAATCCGGCATTTGTAGTCAAGCACCAGAGCCTTAGGCTTGCGAGTGAATGGAATTCCAAAGTCAAGGTTGCAGTAAGGGTCTCCCGCACCCTTTATAGGCTCAATAGTCTGTCCGGTGAATATGCTGCCTGAAACCAGCACGTGAACATCAATCATTCCCAATACCTTAACGCCGTCAAGCTTAGTGTCCATACGGCAGCAGGTTCCTCCCCCGATGATGCGCTTTTCAGGAATAACCGTGTTACTTGCCTTTACAATACCGGCAACTTTGGCATAGACATTTGAAGATGTCCAGATAGTGTTCTTCTTGTAGTTATAAGGAGCAAGTTCCTGTGTAGTGAAAGAGGCTTTAGGACCTATTACATAGATGGTTTTCTGTTTTCCGCCTATAAGACCTGATTCCTTGACTTCACGAGTGGCCCAACTCTCAAAATCACCAAACTGCATTGGTTCAATCTGTGCGTTAGCAGTCAATGAAATTGCCAAAAAGAGCAGTGCTGTCAAGTTCCTATGTAGCATTATACACCTATGTTTAAAAAACGGCACAAATTTAATCTAAATAACTGAAAGTACAAAAATTTTAACATTTAGCGCAGACCGCAGAAAAATATTTGCTAATTACCCCATAAAATTGTATTTTTGCTTGTTAAAATAGTTTGTTATGATAAACCAGCAGATTAAGGACATTGCCGCCAGGCTTGCAGGCTTGCGTGACGCAATGGAACTCTCAACAGCCGAAATGGCTGCCAGGACAGGCGTTACAGAGGAGCGATATGTTCAGTATGAGAGTGGGAATGTGGATATTCCTATGAATTTCATTTGTAACGTAGGTCAGATTTTTGGAGTTGACGCCGCAGTGTTAATCAACGGCGATGAAACCCACGCCCAAACCTTTTTCATCACCCGCAAGGGTGGTGGTATATCAGTAGAGCGTTCCAAAGCCTATAAATATAGAGATTTGGCAGGAGGATTCAAAGGCGCCAAGGCAACGCCGTTCCTTGTGACGGTTGACCCTAGCGACGCACCTATGCACCTGAACTCACATCCTGGTCAGGAATTCAACTTAGTGGAAAAAGGAAGGATGTTATTGAGTGTTGATGGCAAGGAGGTTGTACTGGAAGAGGGCGACAGCATCTTCTTTGACGCCACCAAGCCACATGGAATGAAAGCATTGGACGGAGAGAAAACCCGTTTCCTTGCAATAATATTGTAATATTATGTTAGAAAGATTCGTATCTCAAACAAAATTCACATCACAAGAGGATTTTGAGAGCAATTTCAGAATAAAAGTACCTGAGAGTTTCAACTTCGCCTATGATGTAGTTGACGCTTGGGCAAAAGAGAACCCTGAGAAACGTGCCATTTGCTGGACAAATGACAAAGGTGAGCATATAGATTTCACATACGCCGCCCTCAAAGAGAAGACAGACCGCACCGCCTCATATTTCCAGTCACTTGGAATAGGCAAGGGAGACAAGGTTATGCTCATCTTAAAGCGCCGATATGAGTTCTGGTTCTCAATAATAGCCCTTCATAAGTTGGGAGCCGTAGTAATACCGGCAACCCACCTGCTCACGGGCAAGGATATTATTTACCGTTGCCACGAGGCTGATATAAAGGCGATTGTGTGCGTAGGAGACCCTATAGTACAGAGTCACGTATTGGAGGCTAAGCCCGACTGTCCAACCCTTGAGCATATAATCTCAGCGGGACCGGCAGTGGCACAAGGTTTCCAAGACCTTGCCGCAGGCATAGAGAACGCCGCACCATTTGTAAGGCCCGCCAATGTGAACACCAATTCAGACATTATGTTAATGTTCTTCACATCAGGTACCACAGGAGAGCCAAAGATGGTGGCGCACGACTTCCTCTATCCGCTTGGGCACATAGTCACAGGCAGTTATTGGCATAACCTCAGAGAAGATAGCCTGCACCTGACTGTTGCTGACACAGGTTGGGGTAAGGCTGTATGGGGAAAACTCTACGGACAGATGATAGCAGGAGCCTCAATATTTGTATATGACCACGAGAAATTCACCCCTGCAGATATGTTGCAGATGATACAAGACTACCATATAACATCATTCTGCGCCCCACCTACAATATTCCGCTTTATGATACAAGAGGACATTACAAAGTATGACCTCTCATCACTTGAGTGGTGTTGCATAGCGGGAGAAGCGTTGAACCCAAGCGTATATGATGAGTTCTACAAACTCACAGGAGTAAAACTCAGAGAGGGATTCGGGCAGACGGAGACCACCTGCACAGTGCTCACAACCCCTTGGATGGAGCCAAAACCAGGCTCAATGGGTCGGCCTAACCCTGCGTATGATGTAGATATAATAAAAGAGGACGGTACCCCTGCGGAGGTAGGAGAGCGCGGAGAGATAGTGATACACGCTAACCCCGATGCCAAGCCCTGCGGATTGTTCCGCGGTTATCTGAAAGATGAGCAGAAGACATACGCCGCCTGGAATAACGGACTATACCACACTGGCGATGAGGCTTGGCGTGATGAGGACGGATATTTCTGGTTCGTAGGCAGGAATGATGACGTAATCAAGTCATCAGGTTACCGCATAGGTCCGTTTGAGGTGGAGAGCGCCCTTGTGTCACACCCCGCAGTAGTTGAGTGTGCCATAACAGCAGTCCCTGACCCAATCAGAGGTCAGGTTGTAAAAGCCACCGTAGTACTTGCTGACGAGTATAAGTCACAAGCCGGAGATGCACTTATAAAGACATTGCAAGACTATGTAAAGAAAGTTACCGCACCATACAAATATCCCCGTGTAATGGAGTTTGTTGATGAGTTGCCAAAGACCATAAGCGGCAAAATAAAGAGAGTTGACATAAGAAACAAAGACAAGTAAAATGTACCGTTTTAAACGCATAGCAGTAAAGATAGGAAGCAATGTCCTCACCCACAAAGATGGCACGCTTGACACTGAGCGTATGTCCCAACTTGTAAACCAGATGGCTGAACTTCATAAGGCAGGAGTTGAAATAGTACTGATTTCATCGGGAGCGGTGGCATCGGGTAGGTCAATACTGAAACTTGAGAAAGAGCCCGACCCCGTATCGGCACGTCAGATTTTCTCATCAATAGGACAGGCACGCCTCATAAACCTTTACTATGAACTATTCTCCAAGCACGGCATCTTTTGCGGACAGGTACTCACAACTAAAGAGGCATTATCAACCCGCAACCACTACCTTAACCAGAAGAACTGCATAACCCAGTTACTCCAGCATAAAGTAGTGCCCATACTAAATGAGAATGACACCATATCACTCACAGAACTGATGTTCACAGACAATGATGAACTAAGCGGAATGGTAGCCACTATGATGAATGTAGAGGCACTCATAATCCTCAGTAACATTGACGGCATCTACACAGGCAACCCTTCTGACCCCGATGCCAAGGTAATAGGAGAGGTGGAGGCGGGAGTTAACATTGAGAAATATATACTCTCATCAAAATCATCATTCGGACGCGGAGGAATGTTGACAAAAACAAACATAGCCCGTAAGGTTGCCGCAGAGGGAATAGAGGTGATAATAGCCAATGGAAAGAGAGACAACATACTCACCTCATTGCTCAGTGAAGGCTCTGACACACTTTGCACAAGATTCCTTCCAACGGGGCGTGAACTCTCCAGTGTAAAAAAGTGGATAGCCCATAGTGAGAGTTTTTCAAAAGGCACCATAACAATAGATGACAATGCACGCAAGGCACTACTTTCAGAAAACGCCACATCACTGCTCTTCATAGGAATAACAGCGGTTGGCGGAGAGTTCTGTAAGGGAGACATAATAACAATAAAAGATAGTCAAGGTAAAGATATAGCCATAGGAAAGGCACAGTATGACAGTGATAAAATGTCCCAATCCATCGGGAAAAAGGGGCTAAGACCAGCAGTGCGCTGTGACTACCTGTGGATAATTAATAATTAACAATTAATAATTAGCAATTAAACGTCATACTGAGCATTACGGTGTAATGCGAAGTATCTAATGATGTAAGCGTTATGGAGAATAATTGGAAAGAGGAAGCATTAGAGGCATCAAGAAAGTTGAACCTTGTAACAGAAGAGGTTATCAACGCAGTACTTAATGATGTGGCAGACACCGCTGAGGCTCGCACAGCGGAACTTTTAGAGGCAAATCAGAAGGATTTGGATAAAATGGAGCGTAGCAATCCGCTCTATGACCGTCTGCAACTTACAGAGCAGCGCATAAAAGATATTGCCGCAGATATGCGTAAGGTAGCCACGCTTGAGAGTCCGCTTGGACGCACACTTGAGCAACGCACCCTGCCAAACGAACTTCACCTTACAAAACGCACGGTTCCTTTCGGAGTCATAGGCATAATATATGAGGCACGCCCCAATGTGAGTTTTGACGTATTCTCACTATGCCTTAAGAGTGGCAATGTGTGCGTGCTAAAAGGCGGTACAGATGCCTATAACTCAAATCTTGCCATAGTCACACTCATTAAGAGCGTACTTGCAAAACATAATCTTGACACCAACACAGTACACCTTATGCCAGCCGGCAGAGAGGCTACGGCTGAACTTATGGACGCCGTAGGTTATGTTGACCTCATAATACCACGAGGCGGAGCGGGGCTTATCAAGTTTGTGCGTGAGAACGCAAAAGTGCCTGTTATTGAGACTGGAGCCGGAGTTGTCCACGCCTATTTCCACTCCGATGCCGACCTAACTAAAGGCACAGCCATAATTGCCAACGCAAAGACACGCCGTGTAAGCGTATGCAACGCCCTTGACACACTGATAATAGACGCCAAACGCCTGTCAGACCTTCCGGCAATATGCAAACCGCTTGCAGAAAAAAATGTTGTAATAGAGGCTGACACCAAAGCATATACATTCCTTGCAGGCAACTACCCGTCAGAGTTACTTGAAAAGGCTACGGAGAATACCTTCGGGCACGAGTTTATGGCATACCGTATGGGGTTGAAGACAGTAGATGACATTGACAGGGCCCTCAGGCACATAGCCATAAATTCATCAAAACACAGTGAGTGTATAATAACAGAGAACGCTCAGGCGGCGGCACGCTTCCAGAAAGAGGTGGACGCAGCCTGTGTATATGTGAACGCACCAACAAGTTTCACAGACGGAGCACAGTTTGGAATGGGAGCCGAGATAGGCATAAGCACCCAGAAACTGCACGCCCGCGGTCCAATGGCGTTGCCTGAACTAACCACATACAAATGGCTCATAAACGGCGACGGACAAACACGTAAATAACCTGGTGAAATGGAGTATTTTGACACAATATTATCATTGCCGCTGACAGACCCGGTGCTACTCTTCTCAGTAGTGCTGCTCATAATACTGTTCGCCCCTATGATATTTGACAAACTCCATATACCCCACATCGTGGGACTTATAATAGCAGGAGTGCTCTTTGGAGAGAACGGATTAGGATTGCTCTCAAATGACAGCAGTTTCCAACTGTTCGGGCAGGTAGGTATGCTCTACATAATGTTCATAGCAGGTATAGATATGGATATGAATGACTTTATGCATAACCGCAATAAGAGTCTGGTCTTTGGAACCTACACATTCCTGATACCCGTAATAATAGGATTCGCCGCAGGCTTCATACTAATGTACCACATATTCAGCGGGCTTCTTCTCACTGAATCGCTAATAAAATACACCATACTTGCCGCTGTTGTGCTTGCAAGTATGTTCGCCTCAAACACACTGCTTGCCTACCCCATAGTAAGCCGTTACGGAGTAAGCCGCAACCGCTCAGTCACAATAACAGTGGGAGGCACAATGGTAGCGATGCTGCTCTCACTTGTGGTGCTTGCCGTAGTTCTTCAAGTGGCAAAAGGAGATATGACACCCGCCTTCTGGTTAAGATTCATAGTATCAGTGGCTCTTTATCTGTTCATAGTCTTCTTCCTCTTTCCAAAACTTGCCACATGGTTCTTCAAACACTATGCAGATAATATTCTACAATACATATTTGTGCTTGCCCTTGTGCTGCTCTCTTCATTTATGGCAAAACTTGCCGGAATGGAGTATATAATAGGAGCGTTCCTTGCCGGCATCTCAATAAACCGCCTCATACCAAAGCGTTCTCCCCTTATGAACCGCATAAACTTTGTAGGCAACGCCATATTCATACCATTTTTCCTTATAAGCGTAGGAATGATGGTTGATGTAAAACTTATTTTCGGCGGTTTCACTACCATTTTGGTTGCCCTGATAATGACAGCGGTGGCAACCCTTTCAAAGTTCCTCGCCGCTGATGCCACACGCCTTACATATAATATGAGCCACGATGAACGCACAATGATGTTCGGACTCAGCAACGCCAAGGCGGCATACTCACTTGTAGCCGTTATGCTCGCCTATAACTGTGTCATCGGGGTGACAGGTGCGGGGGCGGAGGTAAGACTTCTCACATCAGAGATACTGAACGGCACCATAATAATGATTCTTTTCACCTGCATAATAAGTTCATTTGTTACAGAGAAGGCGGCAAGGAGCCTGGCACTTACAGGAGAGGAGAAGTCACACGCCTCAGACTACCGTCCGGAGATGCGCGTACTGCTGCCTGTATCAAATGAGGAGACACTTGAAAAACTTATGGAACTTGCGGTCATACTTAATGACAGTAAGTACAAGCAACCAATGTATGCCCTGAATGTAGTTGATTATCAGAGCGTTAATACACAAGAGGCGGATAACGCCGATAAACTGCTTGAACGTGCCGCCTACCTTGGAGCCTCAACAGACAATAAGGTTAAGAAGATTAAACGCTATGACCTTAATGTTGCCAGCGGCATAACAAATGTGATAAGAGAGAAAAACATATCAGATGTTGTAATGGGAGTAAGCCGTAAGCCGTCACTCTCCACCACACTCTTCAGGTCTCTCTATGACACAATCACAAGCAGTGTGAACCGTATGGTTTACATATTCTCATCTATCCAGCCACTCTCAACCACAAGCCGCATTCTGATAGTGGCACCTGTGGGAGCCGAGAATGAGAGCGGATTTGAGAAGTGGTGCGTGGCAATGCTCACACTCGCAAGTCAGACAGGAGCCACGGTGGAGATGTATGCCACAGAAAAAGTGGCGGAGTCATTTAAGGCGGTAGCCGTCAAACATAGGAACAATGTAGCCGTAACACACATAACCATTGAGAGGTTCTCACTTGAAGAACCACTACAAGCATTGCAGATGAATGATTTACTTGTAGTGGTATCGGCACGTCAGCACTCATTCTCATATACAGTTGAACAAGACAAACTTATACCGGAGTTAGTTGCAAAAGTAAAACGGAACAGTTTCATAGTCCTCTATCCTGAGCAGTTCAAGGAAGGAGAGGTAGACCGTCTATTAGATAGCAATACAAAAATCATTTAATGTTTCATTTTTAATTAATTATCATTATGAAAAAAGTTATTTCAACAGTTGTATGCCTGACAATGGCATTCGCACTCGTAAGCTGCGGTAGCAGCAAGTCATCAACAGCTTCTACAAGCTCAAGTTCTGCAAACTCAAGCATTGCAAGCACGGTTGCAACTATGCTTGGCGCCGCTCCAGCCACATCAGCGGCACAGCAAGCAGGTACAAATGCAGGTTCAGCAATTCTTAGTATGTACAACAACTACAAGGCAGCAGGTAAGCTTGATATGAGCAATACAAGCAACATTCTCAGTGCAATACAACTTGCTACAAGTGCAATGCAGATTAAAGACAACTACAAGAACGCTGATTTCTACAAGGATTTTGCCACAGGTATGGTTGGAAGTGCTACAAACCTTATTACAAACAACAATGTAGGCAGTACAATCAACACCCTTGTAAATACAGACTTCAGCTCACTTTCAGCACTTGGCAGTCAGATTACAGGAGCCGCAAACCAGGTTTCAAATGCCACAGTCAAGGCAGCAAGCTCTGCCAACACAGCAACAGCCGTTTCAGCATTGAACGCACTGCTCGGTTCACTTGAATAACAGATTATGGGCTTTTGGAGTAAACTAATATTAGGTGGTTTGGGTTGGACCCTTGGGGGTCCAATCGGAGCCATCATTGGTGTTCTAATTGCAAACGCATTCTCCAATGGCACTGAAAATACAATAGGAGACGGAGGGGAATCCCCAAACTATAATGATTTTGAGAAGGGAGACCGCAAGGCAAAGTCGAGAAAGACCACACAAGGAGACTTCCTTATGGTGCTTATGCTCCTTGCCGGCTCAGTTATGAAGGCCGATGGTGCGGCAACCAAAAGTGAGTTAGAGGTGGTAAAGTCCTTTCTGCGAGCCAATTTTACAGAAGAAGAGGGCAAGGAGGCGCTTCAGATGCTCAAAAAAATTCTTGCTACAAACTACAGTTACCGCGATGTCTGTTCTCAGATACGTACCCGCCTTAATTACTCAGGCAGGCTTGAATTAGTGCATCTGCTGTTCAAGATAGCGTCAGCAGACCAAGATATATGTCAGGCAGAGATAAATGTCATATATTCAATGAGTTCCTTAATGGGAGTCAGAGAAGAGGATTACCACTCCATTAAGGCTGCATACCGCACATATACAGGCGGCGGACAGCAACATACAACGCAGCGTACTATAACCATAACACAGGCGTACAGCATACTTGAGATAGAGAGCAACGCCACAGATGATGAGGTTAAGAGGGCGTACCGTCGTATGGCAATGAAGTATCACCCCGATAAGGTGAACACACTTGGAGAGAAAGTGCGTAAGTCAGCCACAGAAAAGTTCAAGGCGGTAGGAGAGGCGTATCAACTTATAAAAGAGAAGAGAGGGATGAAATAAAGTTGAAAATTATGGGAAGAAGAAAGCAAAGATTATTAAAGAAAGCGGCGCGGCAGGCTAAGTTCAGCCGCAAGGCGGAGCCGGCAAAGATTTTCAGCAGAGAGATAGTGGGAGTGCTTGACCGCAATAACAACGGCAAGGCGCACATTGTCCCCGATGACGGCGGAGAAAAAGTATTTGTGGCAGACCGCAACCTAAACCGTGCTATGAAGGGAGATACCGTGCGAGCCATCAAGTATGCCGCACGCAAGGGACATCAGGAGGAGGCGGAGATAGTGGAGATACTAAAACGCTCAAGAGAGACTTTTGTAGGCGTATTGTCACTCACAAACAACGTAGCGTTTGTCATAGTGGACAACCGCATACTCACAAATGACATATACATTCCACTTGACAAGTTGAAAGGCGCTACAAATGGTCAAAAGGTCATAGTAAAGGTGGTTGATTGGCCCGATAACGCCCGTAACCCCATTGGAGAGATAATAGATGTTTTGGGTGATGCCGGCAATAATGACACAGAGATGCACGCCATACTGGCGGAGTTCAACCTTCCCTACTCTTACCCCGATGAGATAGCCGCAGAGGCGGAGAAACTTGATGTCAATATATCAAAAGATGAGATAGCCCGCCGTCTTGACTATCGTGGTGTGACAACATTCACAATAGACCCGCGTGACGCCAAGGATTTTGATGACGCCATATCAATAAAGAGCCTTGAGAACGGGAACTTTGAGATAGGCGTTCACATAGCAGACGTAACCCATTATGTAAAAGAGGGCGATATAATAGACAAGGAGGCATATAGCCGCGCCACATCGGTCTATCTTGTGGACCGCACAGTGCCAATGCTTCCTGAAAAACTATGTAATATGGTCTGCTCACTCCGCCCCGATGAGGACAAACTGACATATTCTGTCATATTTGAGATAACGCCATCGGGGGAGATAAAAAAACGTAACATAACCAAAGCGGTAATACGCAGCAACCGCCGTTTCACGTATGAGGAAGCGCAGGAGATAATAGAGAGCGGCAAGGGAGATTTTGCAGAGGAACTCAAAAACCTCAACGCCATAGCAAAAATATTGCGGGACCAGCGTTTTGCAGAGGGAGCCATAGCGTTTGAGCGTACCGAGGTGCGTTTTGAGATAGATGAGACGGGAAAGCCACTCAGCGTCTATTTTAAGGAGATGAAAGACGCCAACAAACTTGTGGAGGAGTATATGCTGCTTGCAAACCGCACGGTGGCTGAGAAGATAGGCAAGGTAAAGGGAGACGCCAAGCCAAAGACCTTTGTCTATCGCATACACGAGGAGCCAAACCCAGATAAACTACACACCCTGTCAGACTTCATAAAGCGTTTCGGCTACAGCCTTAAGGCGGAGGGGGAGCGTCAGGAGGTGTCACGCTCAATAAACCGCCTGCTTGACAAGGTACAGGGAACCCGTGAGCAGAACCTTATAGAGACAGTTGCCATACGCTCAATGGCAAAGGCGATATACAGCACAGAGAACGCAGGGCACTACGGACTTGCCTTTGACTACTACACACACTTCACATCACCCATACGCCGTTACCCCGATATGATGGTGCACCGTCTGCTTGCAAGTTACCTGAGCGGCGGCAAGTCAGCAAGTCAGGAGAAGTATGAGGAGTACTGCGGACACTGCTCAGATATGGAGCAGGTGGCGGCAAGCGCTGAGCGAGCCTCCATCAAGTACAAGCAGGTGGAGTTTATGGCAGACAAGAAAGGGCAGGTATTCTCAGGCGTCATATCAGGCGTAACAGAGTGGGGCATCTATGTAGAGATTGTAAGCAACAAGTGTGAGGGAATGATACCAATCCGTGACCTTGATGATGACTATTACACCTACGATGAGAAGAACTATTGCGTCTCAGGCAAACGCACACACAAAGTCTATCGCCTTGGCGATGAGGTTAATATAATGGTAGAGAACGCAAACCTTGATAAGAAACAGTTAGACTTTAAGTTGATTTAAAGGAGAATTCTTGGAGTAGCGAGAGCAGAGAAAATTTATTTTCTATGCCGAGTCACGAACAAGAATCACAACGAAGTTGTAAAGGAAAAAGGAGAAAGGAGACTGTTACTAGGAACGAGAGCAGAACTAAGTTTACTTAGGTTATGCCGAGTGACGAAGTAACATGGTTAAAACGAAGTTTTAACAAATATTAATTGTTAATTGTTAATTAAAATGAAAGTAAAAATTATTAATAAGTCCACCAACCCAATGCCGGCATACGCTACAGAGCAGAGTGCCGGAATGGATTTGAGAGCGTCATTAACAGAGTCAGTAACACTAAAACCAATGGAGCGACGCCTTATACCTACGGGGCTCTACATTGAACTGCCCGCAGGCTATGAGGCACAGATACGCCCGCGTAGCGGACTGGCTCTGAAAAAGGGAATAACAGTGCTAAACACACCGGGCACCATTGACGCAGACTATCGTGGAGAGATAGGAGTCATACTCATTAATCTTAGCACGGAGCCGTTCGTCATAGAGAATGGGGAACGCATCTGCCAGATGGTCATTGCGCGCTATGAGAGTGCTGAACTCATTGAAGTTGAGGAACTCTCAGAGACAGAACGCGGCGAAGGCGGATTCGGACATACAGGGAAAAAATGAGAAGAGCGGCATACATATTAATTCCATTGTTGCTTATAGCGGCGATGTCAAACGCAAAAAAGAGCGTTCCGGCACTCACTGACACGCTAATCTATCAGCGTGACTCACTGTTTGTTGAGAGCATAAGGCTTAAAAACCTCAGTTACGGTGACAGTGCCATAGTGGCGCTGCAGAGAGCTGACTCAATAGACAACCGTAACGCCGCCATCTGCTATGAACTTGGCAACCAACTGCTTAAAAGAGATTTTGACAGAGCCTACAAATATCTTGAGAAGGCATCAGAGTTATCGCCAGACAACTACTACTATCAAAAGAAACTTATAACGGCAAACCTCTACACAGGAAATCTGAACGCCGCCATATCGGGGTATGAGAAGTTGCTTAAACGTTATCCTGACCACGAGGGAGACATCTATGACCTTGCCGGGCTATACGTCAGGGCAGGGGAGTACAAGAAAGCCATACAGACATACGAACGTCTTGAGCGGCTCATAGGAACAGACCGCTACGTATCACTCTCAAAGGTGAGCGTCTATCTTGAGCAGAAAGATAAAAAGTCAGCCATCAAGACCATTGACCGCCTTATAGAGGAGATGCCGCTTGACGCGTCATTACACGCCTACAAGGGAGACATCTATATGGATATGAAAGAGATAGAACTTGCAAAAGAGTGCTATCTAAAGTCATTGGCGTTGGATTCACTTAACGGGTATGCCATAGAGTCACTATACATATATTATATACGCACAGGTGAAGAGGATAAAGCCGCTGAGTACCTGAAAAAGATATTCACATCAACAGACATACAGTTCAGCACCAAGAAACAGTACCTGAATCAGATAGTCAAGTACACAGCCGCAACCAAGCGTCCGTTTTATGAAATTGAGCCATATTACAAGGCAATGCTTGAGGCGGAGTCAGAGAATGCTGAGGCGCGCCTGCTCTACGCAGACTACCTTATAAATATGAAACGCCCCGATGAGGCTATTGAGGAGTTACGCTCAGCCATATACGTAAACCCGCAGTGCAAGGAGTGTTGGGAGTATCTGCTCTACCAGGTAGCGGAGAGTGCTGACTCCGTTATGGTGGAGAAGACCCTTGCTGACGCTATGGACGCCATACCGGAGAGTGCTGATTTCTACTACTACAGCGGTGTATGGAACTACGGCGGAGGGAACAAGGAGGAAGCACTAAGTTACTTGCTCAAGGCAGACAGTATAGTCACGGCATCGGGGAACAAGGAACTCACTGATGACAACCGCAAGACACTATGGAACTATCTCTTTACCTACTACTATGAAAGTGGAGACAAGGAGCGTTACTACCACTATTTGGAGAAGAGCATAAACGCCTTCCCCGATGATGTTATGACCCTCAATAACTACGCCTACATACTTGCAGTCAACAATGATGACATAGAGAAGGCGGAGAAACTGAGCAAGAAGACCATAGAGAAGGAGCCCCTGAACTACACATACCTTGACACCTACGCATACATATTAATGAGACAGGGCAAACTCACCTACGCCAAGTTCTACATAGAGCAGGCTATGGAGTATATGAAACCTGCCCCCGATGCCGTAGTATATGAGCATTACGGAGACATACTCTTCAAGACAGGCAATCCAGACAAAGCAATGGAGATGTGGCAAAAGGCGTACGGAATGGAGCGTGAGGGGCTTGACAAAGATAAATTGAAACAAAAAATAGAGACCAAGCAATATGTTGAATAACAAGTATTTGTCAATAATCTTAACCGCTGTTCTAACACTTACCCTTGCAGGGTGTAGGAAACAGAAGTACAGCGGAGAGCAGTCACCAGGCACAGGCTCTGAGGCAGGTCAGGTGACGTGGTATGTACCTGAGAACCCAAATTATAACACGCTAAAGGCAAAAGCGTCACTCTCAATATCAAACCTGAGTCTGCTTGGCGGAGTCAAGGCTAACGTGAGTGTTGCCGTAGGCAGAGCGCTTATGATATCACTACAGCCGCTCTTAGGCATAGAGATGTACCGTGTAACCTGCACGCAAGACTCCATAATATTCATTGACAAGATGACCCGCAGTTATGTGGCTGAGCCATACAAGTACTTCACAGACAAGAACTTCAACCTCAACTATGAGATGATAGAGGGGCTTCTCTGCAACCGCTACTTTGACCCTCTGAAAGATAACTATAAAAGTATGACTGTAAAGAGTCAGGGAACAGACTCTGTGTTCCACTGCCAGGCACCCAACTACTATGTGGAGTTCTTTGTACAGAAGACCATAAACCGCACACTCTTCTCTACAAATGACGGAACAGAGTATGTGCTAGCAGACTATAACGCATTTCAGACAACAGACGGATATACCTTCCCTATGGCGGCCGTCTGCTCACTCTCATCCAAGAAACTATCATTCTCAACAAACATAAATTTTGAGAGCGTGGAGTTTAATAAAGATGTTACAATAGTGTCAGGCATACCGTCGGGGTACAAGAAGAGTATATTTGAGACGTTGTTTAAATAATTAGCAATTAGTAATTAAAAAACCGTCATTTTGAACGGAACGTAGTGAAGTGAAAAATCTTTAAATAAATAATTCAAAATCTACTATAAAGGTGAAAAGGAGTTATATAATATTTACCTGTTTGGTGCTGGCGTTATCAGTGTCAGCACAGAGTGTTGAGGAGTTGCAGAAACGCAAGGCAAGAGCCCTTAAGAACCTTGAGGCAACGTCAAACCTCATAACAGAGAACAAGAAGACAACGCAGAAGACAATGTCGGCAATAAACCTGCTCAAAGCGGAGATTAAGGAGCGTAATGTAGTAATAAACTCCTTGAACTCAGAGGTGAACGCCATTAACCGCCAACTTGCCTCACTAAGGGCAGAGATAGCGTCACAGCAACGTCAACTTGACGCCCTTAAAAAAGAGTATGCCGCACTTATGTACCACCAGTACTATAAGAAAGGCAAGTGGGACAACCTTATGTTTGTACTTGCCGCTGACAATGTGGCGCAGAGTTACCGTCGCTACCGCTATATAAAGCAGTACTCAGAGTATTGCACGCAAAAGGCTGAGGAGATAGCCAGGGTACAAGCGGAACTTGACATAAAACTTGAGGAGGCGGAAAGAATCCGTAAGGAGAGAGTGGATGTGCTAAATGAGCGCAAGCAGGAGAACGCCAAGCTTCAGTCAGAGAAGAACAAGCAAGACAAACTTGTAAAGGGACTGAAGAAGAAGGAGAAGGAACTTAAGGCTCAACTCAAGAAACAACAGCAGATTGCAGATAAACTTAACTCACAGATTGAGAAAAAGATAGCCGCTGAGGCTAAGAAAGGAGCCAAAGGTGGCGAGTATGTGCTTACAAAAGAGGAGAAACTTGTCTCAGGTAACTTTGAGAAGAACCAGTTCCGCCTGCCGTGGCCCGTTGACAAAGGTCTGGTGGTGGGAGCCTTCGGTGTTCAGCCGCACGCCGTGCTTGAGCACGTGACAACAAACAATAAGGGAATCTACATACAGGCACCCGCAGGCACCAAGGCACGTGCCGTCTTTGAGGGAGAGGTTACGCAATGCTTCACCATACCAGGCAGTAACACCACAGTAATAGTCAAGCACGGACTCTATCGCACAGTCTATTCCGGACTCAGCAAGATATTTGTCAAGGCGGGAGACAAGGTTAAAGCCAAGCAAGATATAGGCGTAATCTACTCAGACCCCGATGAAGACAACAAAACGGTTCTATACTTCCAGGTATGGAAAGACAAAACCGTACAAAATCCAGAAATCTGGTTAGCAAAGTAATTTGCTAACCAGATTCTGGATTTCTTTTCCTTCTTTTACGGGGAGTACCCCGAACCCCCTCGCCAAGCGGGCTGGTTAGCAAAGTAATTTGCTAACCAGATTCTAATATTCAGCGTTCTTCGGGGTGCGAGGGAAAGGAATAACGTCCCTTATGTTCTGCATACCTGTAACAAAGAGCATCAGACGCTCAAAGCCCAAACCAAAGCCGGCGTGAGGGCAGGAACCGTATTTACGTGTGTCAAGATACCAGGTCATATCCTTCATAGGAATGTGCAGTTCCTCAATACGCTTCATACGTTTGTCATAACTCTCCTCACGCACACTGCCGCCGATGATCTCACCAATCTCAGGGAAGAGGACGTCAGTACCCTGAACAGTCTTGCCATCGGAGTTCTGTTTCATATAGAAAGCCTTAATCTCCTGAGGGTAGTCAGTCATAATCACAGGGCGTTTGAAATGTTCCTCCACAAGGTAGCGCTCGTGCTCAGAGGCAAGGTCACAGCCCCAGAATACAGGGAACTCAAACTTCTTACCATTCTTAATGGCATCTTCAAGTATCTTAACACCCTCAGTGTAGGGAAGACGCATAAACTCAGTCTCTGTAACAGCCTTCAGACGCTCTATCAAGCCCTTGTCAATCATTTGGTTAAGGAACTCAAGGTCATCCATACAGTTGTCAAGAGCCCACTTAACGCAGAACTTCACAAACTCCTCCTCAAGGTCCATAAGCTCATCTTTGTCCATAAAGGCAATCTCAGGCTCAATCATCCAGAACTCAGCCAAATGGCGTGGAGTGTTTGAGTTCTCAGCACGGAAAGTAGGACCGAAAGTGTATATAGCGCCAAGAGCCGTAGCACCAAGCTCACCCTCCAACTGACCTGAGACAGTAAGACTTGTAGGCTTTCCAAAGAAGTCACGGCTGTAGTCCACCTCAGGGTTAGAGCCCTTTGCTATGCGGTTAAGGTCAAGAGTTGTAACCTGGAACATCTGCCCCGCACCCTCACAGTCAGAGGCTGTTATAAGAGGAGTGTGAAAATAGTAGTAACCCTTGTTATGGAAGAAAGTGTGAATAGCGTAAGCCATATTATGTCTAAGACGCAGAACAGCGCTGAAAGTATTTGTACGCGGACGCAGGTGTGCTATACCACGCAGATACTCCATAGTGCAGCCCTTCTTTTGCAGAGGATAAGTATCATCAGCAGTGCCGTAAACCTCAATACTCTTAGCCAGAACCTCAACACTCTGCCCCGCACCCTGAGACTGAGTCAGAGTACCCACAGCACAAATGCAGGCGCCGGTGGTAACATCTTTCAGGCTCTCCTCTGCCATCTTCTCATAATCAACCACTATTTGCAGGTTCTTAATGGTAGAGCCGTCATTTAGGGCTATGAACCCTACATTCTTGTTACCACGACGGGTTCTCACCCAACCCTTTACAGTTATCTCCTTGCCAAATTCAGTGCTTTTTAGCGCGTCAATTACCTTAGTTCTCATTGTCTTGTTTTTTAGAGATTGCAAAATTACTAAAAATTTCAAAATAATGGAAACAGACCACTTTATAAAATATTTTTTGTAATTTCGTACCAGGATATATGACATTCCGTGAAACGTTCAATAGCAAGTTGTCAGCCCTCTACACACGTGATGAGTGCGGAGTGCTGTGGCGTCGCGCACTGAGTGCCGTCTGTGGCGTTGATATGTCCCGGACCTACTTCATAACCTCCGATGACCTTACCCCGATGCAGTGTGATGAAATCCGCGGCATAGCGGAGCGTCTCTCAAAAGGAGAGCCGTTAGAGTATATACTTGGCTTTGCGGAGTTCCGCTCACTAAAGTTCAAGGTAACCCCGGCAACCCTCATTCCCAGGCTTGAGACCCAGGAGTTGGTCTCCACCATAAAAGAGTTCCACCCTGACGGAAATGCCTCACCCAACATACTTGAAGTAGGCACAGGCAGTGGCTGCATAGCCATAACACTTGCAAAATCACTGCCAAATGCAAGAATCACCGCAGTTGACATAAGCGCTGAGGCTCTACAGGTGGCACAAGAGAACGCCCGCACGCATCAGACCCCCAACATACAGTTTCTGCAATGTGATTTCCTAAACCCTGATGCCACAGAGAGCGTCATACCCAACAGTGAAAAGTTTGACCTCATAGTCAGCAACCCGCCATACGTACGTCCGTCAGAAAAACCGTCAATGCCCGTAAGAGTGCTTGATTATGAGCCACATACAGCACTCTTTGTGCCAGAGCGTGACCCCCTTCTCTTCTATCGCCGCATAGCGGAGTTCTCAGCCAACAGACTAACCCCGCAAGGCAGGGTGGCGGTAGAGATTAACCAATGGCTCAGTGAACCCACAGCCGCCCTTTTCACCGCACACGGCTTCACCGCACAAATAAAAAAAGACCTCTTTTCCAATCCCCGCATAATAATTGCTGAATTTTAAACGATTTCTATTGATATTTTCTCAAAATTTTATTAAGTTTGCAAGTGCTAAACCCAATTGAAAGTTGAAAGTTGAAAGTTAATTATGGCAAAGCCTTAATTGTTAATTATTAATTGTTAATTATTAATTATTCCCAATGGATTATTTGAATTTTGACCGAAGCACCCTCGCTAATTTGGAGAAGGCACTCACAAAAGAGATGCTCAGAACCAATAGGTCCGGTGCGTACAATAGCACTACTATAGTAGATTGCAACACCCGTAAGTACCACGGGCAGTTGGTGGTGCCCATTCCGGAGATAGACGGAGACAACTACGTCTTACTCTCATCACTTGATGAGACCATAATCCAGCACAACGCTGAGTTCAACTTAGGCGTGCACCAATACGCAGGTCGTCAGTACAGTCCTAACGGACACAAATACATAAGAGAGTTCTCCTGCAATGTAATATCCAAGACAGTCTATAGGGTAGGCGGAGTCATAATATCAAAGGAGAGGCTGATGGTTAAGAATGAGGCGCGCACCATAATAAAATATACACTGCTTGACGCCCATTCAGCCACCACCATACGCTTTAAGCCGTTCCTCGCATTCCGCAGCGTCAACGCACTCTCAAAAGAGAACTCCAATGCAAAGACAAACTACTTTGAAATAAAGAACGGAGTCCGCTACTGTATGTATGAAGGTTTCCCGTTCCTCTACCTGCAGTTCTCAAAAGCGCCGCAGTACCATCATCAGCCATATTGGTATAAAGGTCTTGAGTATGAGAAGGAGCAAGAGCGAGGCTATGACTACCTTGAAGACCTGCTTGTGCCAGGATACTTTGAAATGTCAATAAAAAAAGGAGAGAGCATATATGTGTCAGAAGGTTTGAGTGAGGTATCACCACGAACCCTTAAAACCTTGTGGGACAAAGAGTTGTCACAACGCAACGCCCGCACTGATATGTTCAATTGCCTGAAGAACGCCGCCCGTCAGTTCGCCAAAAAGCAGAAAGAGGGCACATACCTGCTTGCCGGGTATCCGTGGTTCAAGGCAAGAGCGCGTGATGAGTTTCTATCACTGCCAGGCTGCACCCTCAGCATAGGAGATGAGGATATGTTCAATGAGATAGCCGCAAGTGCCGTCACAGAGATAAACGCCTTTATTGAGAGAGGCAAACTAAGCACCCTGCTTGAGGAGATAGATGTGCCAAGCGCCTTGCTATGGTTTGTATGGGCGGTACAGCAATACGCCGCCGTAAATAAGGATGAGGCACTTAACCGCTATAAGAAGGTGGTGCTTGGTATCGTGGATTTCATAATAGCCCAAAAGCACCCTAACATAACATACCGTGAGAACGGTCTGCTTTACGTAGTTGGCACAGAGAAACCAGTCACCTGGATGAACGCCGTTGAAGACGGCAAGCCCATAACCCCTCGTACAGGCTATGTGGTAGAGATAAACGCACTTTGGTATAACGCCCTCTCATTTGCCGCTGAAATCTCTCACCCCGATGACAAAAAATATAGAGATATACTCAAAATTGCTCAACCAGCCTTTATCGGGGTATTCTGGAACGGAATATACCTATATGACTATGTTGAAGGCTTCTACAAAGATGTAGAGGTGCGTCCTAATATGATATACGCCGCCTCACTGCCATACTCACCACTTGACAAGTTCCAGCAGAAGTCAGTGCTTGACATCTGCACTAAGGAACTTCTCACAACCAAGGGACTCCGCAGCCTTAGCCCCAAGAGCGGAGGCTACCGTCCAAACTATGTGGGAGGAATGAAGGAGCGCAACCGCAACTACCATAACGGACCCGTGTGGCCATTCCTTACCGGAGCCTACTGTGACCTCTACCTGAAGATACACAAAGCAGGAGGCATATCATTTGTGGAGCGTCTGATGATAGGAATGGAGGCAGAGATGAAGAAACTATGCGTAGGCACACTGTCAGAACTCTTTGACGGCAATCCACCGTACAAAGGACACGGAGCAATGTCATACGCACCTACAGTGGCGGAGACGCTGAGAACGATTAAACAATTGAATAGTGAATAAAGAATAAAGAAGAGTGCCCCCTAACCCCCTAAAGGGGGAATAACTATTCACTATTCTTTATTAACTATTAACTCAACAAGACCGCTTCTGCGGTCCGCCCGGAGGGCGTAGGGGTTTGGGGATACGCCCCAATAGAAAAGGAAAATCAAACATTAAAGTTTCATATTTTCCTTTCTAAAAAAGTAACAAAGAGCAAAATGAAAAAAAGGAAAATATGAAAACACTAATGTTTGGGTGGGAGTTCCCGCCCCACATCTTAGGCGGACTAGGCACGGCGAGTTACGGACTCACCCGGGGAATGGCTACGCAAGATGACCTTGACATCACCTTCGTCATACCAAAGCCATACGGAGATGAGGAGCAGAGTTTTGCCAAGATAATAGGAGCCTGTGCAGTGCCTGTGGTATGGAAGGAGACATCGTGGGATAAGGTTAATGAACGCATAGGGCACATAATGCACCCCGATGAGTTTTTCTATTACCGGGACCATATACGCTATGATTTCAGCCGCATAGGGACAAATGACATAGGCTGCATAGAGTTTTCAGGACGTTACCCTGATAACCTTGTGCAGGAGATAGGCAACTATGAGGCGGTGGCAGGCGTACTCGCCCACTCATTGCAGTTTGACGTAATACACTCCCACGACTGGCTCACCTATCCGGCAGGCATATTCGCCAAGCAGATTTCAGGCAAGCCGCTTGTAATCCACGTGCACGCCACAGACTTTGACCGCAGTCGCGGAAACGTGAACCCCACCGTATATGGCATAGAACGCAGAGGAATGGATATGGCAGACCACATAATATGCGTCAGCAACCTTACCCGCCAGACCGTCATAGAGAAGTATGGTCAGAACCCCGATAAGGTAAGCACCGTGCATAACGCCGTTGACCCCATACCAAATGCAGAGCGTTTCCAGAAGAGCCCACGTAAAGACAAACTTGTAACATTCCTCGGACGCATAACTATGCAGAAGGGACCTGAGTATTTTGTTGAGGCGGCGAGCCGTGTACTTGCCAGGACTAAGAACGTGCGTTTTGTGATGGCAGGCAGCGGAGATATGATGAACGCAATGATAGACCTTGTGGCAAGTCGTGGAATAGCAGACCGTTTCCACTTCCCAGGCTTTTTGAAAGGAGACCAGGTACATCAGATGCTGGCTGACTCCGATGTCTATATAATGCCCTCAGTATCAGAGCCCTTTGGAATATCACCACTTGAGGCTATGCAGGTAGGCACACCGTCAATCATATCAAAACAGTCAGGCTGTGCTGAGATTCTTGACCACGCCATAAAGACAGACTATTGGGATATAGACGCAATGGCAGACGCCATCTACTCCATAGTGGAGTACCCGGCAATATATAAAACCCTGAGTGAGGAGGGACGCAAAGAGGTCAACGCCATCACCTGGGACAAAGCGGGACTGAAAGTCCGCAGCATTTATGATAGAGTAATTAATAATTAGCAATTAGTAATTAATAAATCACCAAATCACCGATTCACCAACAAAGAACTATGAAAAAAATAAATTTTATCTTTCAAGTCCACAGCCCGTACGCGTTAAGGCGTTACCGTTTTTTTGAGATTGGTAATGACCATTACTATTATGATGATTTTGCAACAGAGGCAAGAATTTGTGACCTTGCGCAGCGTTCATACCTGCCTGCAAACGCAATTATCCTTGACCTTATTAAGAACCCCGATGTTGATTTCAAGTGTGCTTTCGCAATATCAGGACCTACAATAGAGCAACTTGAGATGTACGCTCCTGAGGTTATTGACAGTTTCAAGGAACTTGCCGATACAGGTAAGGTTGAGTTCATTGCCGAGCCATACGGGCACTCACTCGCCTCACTCTATAATGACAAGGAGTTTGAGTTGCAGATAAAGCGTCACGCAGATAAGATAAAGGAACTCTTTGGCAAGAAACCCACTACATTCCTCAATACAGAACTCATTTACAATGATGAGATAGCGGAGAAAATATCAAAGGCGGGCTATAATACCATACTGCTTGAGGGAGCCAAACACGTGCTTGGCTGGAAGAGTCCTAACTATGTTTACGGTCACCCGTACCTTCCAAAGGTTAAATTGCTTGCACGTAACTTCCCTATGAGTAACCACATTCCGTTCCAATTCTCTGACACAGCTTGGAGTGAGTACCCAATGACAGCCGATAAGTTCACACAGTGGATTGCGGACGCACCTCAAGAGGAGGAGGTCTTCAATATCTGGCTGGGCTATGAGGCTTTTGGAATAATACAACAGGCATACACAGGCATATTTGAGTTCCTGAAAGCGTTGCCAAGTCAGGCCGCTAAGCGTGGAATAGGTTTCACCACACCATCAGAGGCGGCAAAATCAGCCCCTGTAGCCGCACTGACCGCTAATAACCCTATATCGTGGAGCGGAGAGGAGAAAGATGTATCACCCTGGTGCGGAAACCAACTGCAAGAAGAGGCTCTAAACAAACTATACAGCGTGGCGGAGCGTGTGAATATGTGCAAGGAGAAGGCGTTGAAGCGTGATTGGCTCATTATACAAGACACTGATTACCTGCGTTATATGAGTTTTAAAGATGCGTGGGGAACAAACTTCGGCTCACCCTATGAGGCGTTCACAAACTATATGAACATAGTGGCTGATTTCCTTATGCGTGTTGATTCAGAGTACCCTACATCAATTGAGAATGAGGAACTCAACGCACTCCTAAAGACCATAAATGACCAGGAGGAGACAATAAGCCAACTAGAGAAGAAACTAAGCAAGAAAAACAAAACAAAATAAGATATGTTTGAGCAACTGACACCAAAAGACCTTGAGCAGATAGCGGAGCGTGGCATCTCAGAGATAAAGATGCGCACTCAGTTTGAGAACTTTGAAAAAGGATTCCCGTTCGCAGACATATATGATGCCGCAACAGTAGGTAACGGAATTATGAAACCCACTCAGTATGAGATAGATACCTGTCTTAAAATTTTTGAGCAGACCAAAGATGACTATACCATACTAAAATTTGTGCCGTCATCAGGAGCGGCTTCACGTATGTTCAAGGATTTGGTTAAGTTCTCACTTGCAGGCAATGAGCATATTGATGAGTTCCCTGATATAAAGAGGTCACTTGACAACATTGTAAAGTTCGCATTCTATGACAAACTAAAGAGCAAGATGCGCAAGGCGGGGCTTGCAGACCCGGGCACACTTGTAGTGCAGGGAGACTACAAGACCGTAGCGGACTACATATTAGGAGAGAGCGGGCTCGGCTACCAGAACAAGCCAAAGGCAATGCTCGCATTCCATAAGTATGCCGATGAGGCGCGCACCCCGTTTGAGGAGCATTTGGTTGAGGGCGCCACATACGCCGCAGATATAAATAAGGTGGTGCATCTGCACTTCACCATATCAGCGGAGCACCGTAAGATGTTTGAGGAGAAGATAAAGATGGTGGTCCCTAAGTATGAGGAGCGTTTTGGTGTAAAGTATGACATAACCCTCTCAGAGCAGAAGCCCAAGACAGATATGGTGGCGATAGACAAGTCCACAGGTAAGTTGGTTCGTAACCACGATGGCTCACTCCTGTTCCGTCCCGGCGGACACGGAGCCCTCATAGAGAACCTCAATGACTGCACAGAAGACATAATCTTCATAAAGAACATTGACAACGTAACGGTTGACCGTCTGAAAGATGACACCTACACCTATAAGAAGTTCCTTGCCGGACTCCTTATAAACCTAAAGACAGAGACCGCCGCCGCGCTTGAGGCACTTGACAGCCTCTCAATTGACACATACCGTCTTGCCCAGATAGAGGCGTATGCAGCCTCAATGCTACAGATTAAGGTAGGCGTAACATACTTCGCCCTCTCACTGCGTGAGAAGGTGGCGTTCTGGCATCAAAAATTGAACCGCCCAATACGTGTGTGCGGTATGGTAAGGAATGACGGAGAGCCGGGTGGCGGACCATATTGGGTAAGAAACGCCAAGGGAGAGACAAGCCTGCAAATAATAGAGTCATCACAAATTGACTTCGGCAACCGATTCCAGGTGGAGTTGGTGCAGAAATCATCACACTTCAACCCCGTTGACCTTGTATGCTCAGTCAAGAACTATCGTGGTAACAAGTTTAATCTTAACAACTATATTGACCGCCAGACCGGCTTCATTTCATCAAAGAGTCAGAACGGCATAGATATGAAGATTCAGGAGCGTCCCGGACTCTGGAACGGAGCAATGGCGAATTGGATTACCGTCTTTGTTGAAGTTCCACCTAGCACATTCACCCCAGTAAAAACTTTAGTTGACCTACTCAGACCTGAACACCAGTGAGACATATATGCGCCGTTGTTTCCAACTTGCACGGTTGGGAGTGGGACGGACAGCCCCTAATCCAATGGTGGGTTGTGTGGTAGTGTCGGCAGACGGCAGAATAATAGGGGAGGGCTGGCACCGCTACTATGGCGGCTGGCACGCTGAGGTCAACGCACTTGACAGCGTCAGAGAGAAGGAACTTATAAAGGAGTCCACACTCTATGTCAATCTTGAGCCTTGCAGTCACTACGGCAAAACCCCGCCTTGCTCACTACGCATAATAAAAGAGGGGGTAAAAAAGGTTGTCATCTCTAATACAGACCCAAATCCGCAGGTTAGCGGACGCGGCATACAAATGTTAAGAGAGGCGGGTATAGAGGTGGAGACAGGTGTGCTTGAGAGTGAGGGCTGGCGTTTGAACCGCCGTTTCTTCACATTCCACACCAAGCACCGCCCATACATAATACTAAAGTGGGCTCAGACGTCAGACGGTTTCCTTGACGCCTTTGACGCCAAGCCAATTCGCATATCATCTGACCTTACAAAGGCTTTGGTACACAAAATGCGTGCTGAAAATCAGGCTATTATGGTAGGCACAACCACAGCCGTCAAAGATAATCCGCACCTTAACACCCGTCGCTACTACGGGCAGAACCCAACCCGTGTTGTGTTTGACAAGAGCGGCAGAATACCACCAACCCACAGAATCTTTGATGACTCAGCCCCTACCATAGTCATAAATGAGGATATGTCACCCGTCGCCATCGGGGCGTTATTATATGAGAAAGGCATACAGAGCATAATAGTGGAGGGAGGTAAAAACACCCTTGACCGCTTTATAAAATCAGGGCTCTATGATGAGGTGCAGATTGAGGTGGGACCTGAGCCTTGCCACACAGGCACTCCCGCCCCTGAAATTAAAATACCTGAAAATGGTGAGGTGACCACATTTTATGGAAGGCATAAAATTATTACCTTTGCAAGGTGTTAGAGAGAAATAAAGGAGAAAGGAAAAAGGAGAAAGGAGACTGTTACTAGGAATGAGTGCAGAACCAAGTTTACTTGAGTTATGCCGAATGATGACGTAACATGGTTAAAACGGAGTTTTAACAAATGAGAAATATGAGGAATATAAGGAATTTTAGGGTGCTGATAATTGCTATTGTTACAGCCATACCTACACTAATGTACGCTACACGTAGTCCGTTTGACGGTGCTGTGGAGACGCTCTACTCTGAGGCGACCGATTTTTTTGAGGGAAAGAACTACCTGGCGTCCATACGCTACTACAGTGATTTCCTTAAATATAAGCCGTCAAATGTAACCCCTGATGATGAGAGGGTGAGAATTGCGGAGCGTAACATAGCCCTTGCGGCATACATTTTGCGCCAGGATAACGCCTACACACTACTTGAGAGTTACAAACAGAAGTATCCTTATACAGAAAATGCAGAGCAAATTGAACTCTACTTAGGAATTCTTGATTTTGAGAGAGGCAAGTACAAACCGGCACTCCGCCGTCTTGAGAAGGTCAAATCAGAGAATCTTGAGGGTGAGGAGTTCAACCAACTGCTCTTCTATCGTGGTTACTGCTATGTTCAGCAAAGCAAGTATGATAAGGCAAGTTTTGAACTCTCAGGGCTGCTAAAGCAGAGAGAGAACAAATATACAATGCCCGCACACTATTACTACGGCTACAGTCAGTTCTATCAAGAGAACTACAAGACCGCTCTCACACACCTCTCAATGGTACAGAATGAGAATGATTTTAAAAACTCAACCCCATACCTTATATGTGAGTGCCACTACCATCTTGGAGATTGTGAAAAGGCTGTGGCAATGGGAGAGGAACTTATAAAGAGTAATCCAAAAGGTAAGTATGTCTTGAATCTCAGGCACAGCATAGCCTCCTGCCAATTCAAGAACAAACAGTACGCTGAGGCACTTGAAAACCTCACAGAGTACAAGAAAGGCAAGGGCAAACTGCAACGTGAGGATTTCTATATGATGGGAATCTGCTATTTTAAGCAAGAGAACGCAAAAGAGGCTATAAACTATCTTACAAAAGTCACAAAACCTAATGACAAACTAAGTCAGAACAGTTATTTCCACATAGCAATGGCATATCTGAGCCTTGGAGACAAGAAACAGGCACGTATGGCGTTTGAGAGTGCCTCCCGCTTTGACTTTGACAAGGAGATAAGTTGTGACGCCCTCTATAACTACGCCCTCATAACATACGAACTCTCCTACGCTCCGTTTAATGAGAGCGTATCGGCATTTGAGCGCTTCCTCAATGATTATCCGGAGTCACCGTACTGTGGCAAGGTGTATGAGTATCTGACAAACGTATATCTCACCACTAAAAACTATCAGGCGGCGTATGAGTCCATTCAAAAGATAGAACGCAAGACTCCAGCCGTTCTTGAGGCGGAGGAACGTGTACTCTTTGGAATGGGAACCACACAGATAGCAAACCGCAAGTACGGTCAGGCGGCTGAGAGTTTCCGTAAGATAGTAAATGGGAAGAGTTGTAACCCCGACCTTGCCGCCCGTGCCCGTTTCTGGTATGGAGAGTGCCTTTACCGTCAGGGGAAGTACCCCGATGCCATAACATCATTCCGAGAGTATCTGAGCAAGACCACCACAAACACAGAAGAGGAGTACGCCTACGCACACTATAATCTTGGCTACTCATATATGAAGAGCGGGAACAGGAGTGAGTCAACCACTTGGTTCCGCAAGTTCACAATGCTTGAGAACACAGACAAGCAGATGCTTGCTGACGCCTATAACCGCATAGGAGACAACTACTTCACAGAACGCAAGTTTGCGGAGGCAAAGAGTGCCTACACAAAGGCTGGAGCGGTAGCCGACAAGGTTGCCGGAGCAGACTACGCACTCTACCAGACCGGACTCATAGAGGGGTTGCAGAAAGATTACGCCACTAAAATAGAGACGCTCAACACCCTGCTTACAAAGTACCCTGCAAGTTCGTGGGCAGATGACGCCCTCTTTGAGAAAGGCAAGAGTTATGTGGCTATCGGGGAGAATGACAAGGCGATAGAGACATTCAAAGCCATAGCGGCTAAGTATGATAAGAACAACCCTATTGTGCGTCAGTCAAAACTTCAGATAGCAATGCTCTACTATAATTCAGGAGCCATTGACAGCGCTGTGGATATGTACAAGGAGGTTGCCGTCAAATACCCTGGAACAGAAGAGTCTCAGACCAGCCTTGAGTCACTTGAGAACATATTGGTGGAGTCAAACCGCGTTTCAGAATATACGGCACTTGCCAAGACACTTGACGGTAAAAAAGGCGTTAGCATAAACATCAGGGAAGATTCACTCACATACAAGGCGGCGGAGAAGAGTTACTTCCGTGATGAGTTTGCGGCTGCGGCGGAGAGTTTCAGCACATACCTTGATAAATATCCGGGAGGCAAGTACTCATCACTTGCCACATACTACCGTGCAAACTGCTACTACCGTTTAGGAGAGCGTGCTGAGGCTCTTGCGGCATATCAGGCACTTGCCTCTGACCCGTCAAATCCAAACAAGGAACTCACATACCAGCGTCTGCTTGAACTATCATACGAGCGTCAGGCATACACAGCCACAGTTACCGCCGCCACAGAGGTGCTTTCAAAAGCAACCGACGCTGAACTGATAGCCGATGCCAGGTACAAGCGTATGAAATCAAACATAGCACTTGGCAGCAGTGCCCTTGATGACATAAATGACCTGCGTCAGGACACCCGTACAGCATACGGAGCTGAGGCGGAGTACTACTACATACAGTATCTCTATGACCGCAATGATTATGAAGCGGCTGAAAAGGAGGTCTTCTCATTCATAGATAAAGGCACTCCGCACTCATATTGGCTTGCCAAAGCGTTCCTTGTACTTGCTGACAGTTACATAGCCCGTGAGAACTACTTTGACGCACGTCAGTATCTGCTCAGCCTTCAAGAGAACTACACCCCCGCCCCCGATGACATAACAGACGCCATAAACCTGAGACTTAACATAATTAATATGAAAGAGGAGTCCACCACCCCCCCGTCATTCTGAGCGATAGCGAAGAATCTAACTTTTAACTTTCAATTATAACTAAAGTAATAATGCCTTACAAATATCTATTCCTAATATTATCCCTTTCCCCGCTCATCGCCTTAGCGGAGGATGACTCAATGAACCGCAACGTAACCGTTGAGCGGGACTATAACCCTGTCACCATAGATGCTAAGAAGATAAGCCCCGTACCAACCAAAGAGGAAGTCAACCCAGAGAAACCAGAGGTTACATACTCCACTTGGAGCAGTGCTGAGCAGGTTGAGATAAAGAACGGAGAGGCAAAGGCAGACCGCTTTAGCGGTGATGTTGAGAGTGATAGCAAGAAAGGTGTGGCAAAATTAGGTCTGGGCTTCTATTGGCAGACCCTTGCGGAACTATACTATCCGCTGCTTAGTGGCGATGACTACCTGTTTGAACTAAATCTAAAGCACAAAGGTAATTTTAGTCATAACACCCTGAATGATGGCACAAACCCACGTGCTATGGAGCATAACTCAAGTCTTATGCTTGGCTTTGAAAAGCAGTTCAGAACCCTGAGACTCAGCACTGGAGCCAACGTCTCATATAACGGATTTGACTTTTACGGAATGGTAGGTGGCACAGACAAGAGCCTGCAACAGCGTTACGGAGACTACACAACAGCAGGTTTTGATTTAGGACTAACCTCCACAAATCCATATTCAGATATAAAATATGACTTTGGCATAGGTTACAACTATTTCGGACGTAATGGCGGAGTGGCTGAGCACTGCATAGAGGCAGAGGCGGAGATAAGCGGAGAGGTAGGTTCCGGAGAGTTGGGAGCGGAGGTTGAGATATGTGGAGATATTATGACTCATAATAATCCGGCGGAAAAGAGTACGCACGGAGGCTGTTTCATTAAACTTACACCATTCTATGCGTTCGGCGGTAAGGAGTGGAACCTGAAGATAGGAGCAAACCTCTTTATTATGGGAGAGAAGGGCGCTAAACGCCCCGTAACCGGAAGTGCCGCCATTGAGGGTACCTTTGGTCTTGTACCTGAACTCTTGTACCTTAACGCAGGCGTAGGTGGAGATTTTAATGAGAATCACTACTCACACATAATGAAAGAGAATAAGTGGGTGAACCCGGACATCTGTGTTGAGCCCACCTACACCCCTGTTGATGTTAACTTAGGACTCAAGGCAAACCTTATGAAGGGTCTGCTCTTTGAGGCAGGCGCCCGTTACGCCTACATACTTGACCAATACTTCTTTGTAAATGACAACCTCAGTGACGGAACCTACACAAACACATTCCACGCCGTGTATGATGAGAAGGGCGTTAACAAGGTAACCGCTCAGGTAGGTCTCCATTTCACATACGTAAAAGGCTTGAACATAAAACTTATAGGTAAATATAACTTCTGGGGAGTCACATCAGTTGAGAAGGCTTGGCAGCGTCCGGCGTGGGAGGTTAATTTTGACGCCCGCTACACATTCCTTGAGAAATGGTGCGTCGGACTCTCATATAACTTTCTTGGCGGCAGATACGCCCTTATAAACGGCACTGCGGAGAAGATGAAGAATGTAAATGACCTGAACCTATACTTCTCATACAAGCCACTTGACTGGCTTGAGGTTTACGCCACAGGCAATAATCTAATTAACATAAAAGCAGATAGTTACTACGGCTACACCTGTATGGGCATCAACGGCACCATAGGCGCCGTGTTCCGCTTCTAAAATTCTTTTTAGTGTCGCCAAATCCGCTACACTACTGTAGTCGGTCTGACATAAGAATTTTTATATACTTCACTGAGAAAGGCGAAAAAGTCCACTCCTAAGATGTTGCATATACGCATAAGAAGTTTGGTGTCTATAGTATCTCTTGAGAAGATTTTATAGACATTTGTGCGGTCACAACTAAGTTGACGGGCGAACCAGATGACTGAGCGTCCCTGGGCCTTCAAGGTTGATTGAATAACGTGTCCTATGTGTGGTTCTACAGGCATAAAAACGGCTTCACAGCCTATCCTGTAAAGGTTCTTCCACAAACCCAGAACTGATAAGAAGATGAAGCCGCACACTAAATGCAGCATTCATTTTACTCGAACAGTTCTGAAAAAAAGTGGAAGATTTTTACAGGTTCGGCAAAAAATGCTTTTTAAAAACAGCGTTCATTCTACTCTCGTTCAGCAATGAAAACGCTGCGTATGTAGTGCAAATATATAAAAATTTCCGTTACTCTGATGCCACCACCTCCCAGTCCGGCACCACACGTTTGCCACGCACACCGTTTTGTCTGTTGCCAAACGTGTTACCCGTTTCTAACTATGTTTAACACCACATCGGGGCTTAGTTCCATTTTCTCAAAAGAGAAAAGTTTTTTCCCAGCATCCTTAAATGAACCACCCGATGAGTACAGCGTGTCATCTATTATCATAAACCTGTCATGAACCTTACTTAAATCAGAAAACAGTTTATAAGCATCAAAGAATTGCCCTTGCATAAAAATCTGCTCTACGGGAGGAAGAGCATTCTTTAAGATTATGTCAAATTGCTTCTGATTCTCATATACAATATTGTTTGTCTGACGCAGTCCCTCTTCCAAAGCAACAACCCTGTTCTCTAAACTTCCACCTCTTAGTATATAGTTTCTTAAAACCCTATTGGCCCATTGACGAAATTTGGTGGCGTTAATGGAGTTTACCCTGTAACCTACAGACAGTACAGCATCCAAATTATAGAAGGCGGTGTAATATGTTTTTCCGTCTCTGGCAGTATATTCCAAAATGGAATAAACTGAATTTTTTTCAAGCTCTCCGCTTTGAAAAATATTGCTCAAATGCTTTGAAATTATAGGCTGTTTTACACCAAAAAGTTTGCTGATTTGTTCCTGTCTAAGCCATGCTGTTTCCTTGTAAATATACACATCAACATCTGTTGTATCATTTAGCTTATACATCACTACAGTGCCTTCAGACCACGATTCTGGCAAAACCTCCACCTCCGCAATCTCCTCTCCAAACTCAATTGGGATGCTGCGTTTCAGCACCTTTTCAAGCATTGAGACACCCTCCGCCGTAAAGGCGAAAGGCAGGTACTTTATGTTGCTTCCTCTTCCTTTGTTCAAGGTTACAATTTGTAATCTTGAACACTCATCTTCACTTAATTTGAACCTCATTTCAGTGTCAAAAAGTTGTATGTTCCTTTTGACATATAAGTTCAAATTACCAGTGCTCATTCCCACGTGTGCCGCCACCTCACGGTCAAGCACCACACGTTTTCCACGCACATTAAACACTTGAGGCTTGAGTTCAAAGCCAGCACCGTTCGCGCTCCCTCCTGTAGCGGAGGCGTTAAAACTAGATTCTTCCATAACAGAAAACCTAAAAATAAACTAAGTAAGCCTAAAGCAGAAACTTACTTAATAATTAAAAAAATGTGGTGCTGACTATTTTCAGTTACAAAAGTACAAAAAAAATTTATGTGGCACAACTCTACGGGGTGGGATACGTAAACTTCCCACCGCCTTCACAGATAACGAGGTGGAACTAGACTTAGCACGCTGTTGCCAAATCCGCTACACGGTTGTATTCTTATCCGCCACAACACTTTGATAATCACACACTTGAAACACTCTAAATTTGTAGCGTATAGTGCCATATAGTGCCGTCTGACAAGGTCAGATGACGCACTTTGGCATATAATGCGCTCTTTTTCAGTATGTTATGCAAGCCTAAATTGTGCCTATACGCAAAGAAAGTCTGCGTATGTCACACACGATTGCATACCATCAAATTGAGATAACCGTATAACCATAAAACAAACCCATAATGCCTATGAAGAAATAACCAAACCAAACAAACCAAACAACAAACAAACAAAATACTTAATACTTTTAGAAATTTTTATAAACCTTAAAACCCAAACAAGCAACACACCTGACCGTGCAGTTGAAATAACGGCTAATAGCAACACCACACTAAAAAGAACACACCCGTAATAGGCACATAACCCTATGACATAGGTCATTCGCTTGACCTGCATTGTTGTCTATTAACCGCTCCACCACGACAGCGAATATCTCAGTCATTACCTGACGGTCTGTAAACAGTCTGAGCGTCCCGCCCGTCATTCTGAGCGTAGCGAAGAATCTCAATCAGGAACGTCATTCTGAGCGAAGCGAAGAATCTTTTAAATGACAAAAGAAAAAGAAAAAACAAGAATATGAGCGAACCAATAAGATTTTACAAAGGAGAAGAGACAGGAATAATCAAAGAAAATTATTCCACCCGTAATGTTTCGATATTTGCGGAGCAGTACACTATGGCTTTAGAAGCAATAAAGTCATATCTGACCGCCTCAAAAGGTGATGACAAATCCATTGTCTATGACCGCAGCAACATATTTGCGTTCATAGGAGATAGAGGAACAGGAAAAACATCATGTATGCAGTCTGTGGCAGGTATGCTTGAACCATATTACAAGGAAGATTTCAAGGAAGATTTGAAATCACTGATTCTCCCCATAATTGACCCAACAATTTTTGATGACAATTCAAATATTCTTAATGTAGTTATTGGAACATTATTTCAAGAATTCAAAGAGGCGGTAGGTAGAAACAAGCAATATGACTCAGAAGAAAATGAAAAGGATTTTGATGACAAAAAGCAAAATTTGTTAGGGGCGTTCCAAAAGGTAAGAGATTGCATAAAAATAATAAGTGATTCGCATTCACTTAAATGTGAGAGTGATGATATCTCACAACTTGCCGATATGGCGTCCGTATCAATTTTACATAAACGGATGGAAAATCTGGTTGAGAAATATCTGAGGTTCTTTGGCAAAAAAGTATTGATATTACAAATTGATGACATAGACCTTCAAACTCAATATGCGTACAGAATGATAGAGGAGATTAGGAAATACTTTGTGTTACCTAATGTAGTAATCCTAATGTCATTCAAACTGGAGCAATTGACAAAGGTTATTGAACTTGCAAATGCTAATAACTTTAAGGAGTTAAAGAATTATGGATTAATAGACTCTGCTAACATAGAAGAAATTGCGGCACGATACATTCTAAAATTAATACCAGTCAACCATCGCATCTATATGCCAACTTTTGAGGTGTATGCGGATTCCTTGGTAGAGTATCTTCCAAATCATGAACAAGGTCAGAAATCTCTCATAGGAGATGGTTCTCCTATATCGGTCAAATATGCCATAACCACACTAATATTTGAGAAGTGTCGTTTCTTGTTCTATCATTCAATGGGTGTTGTAAGCCCGATAGTACCTCGTAATTTAAGAGAGTTACGCTTCCTTTTGGCGATGATGGTAGATATGAAGGATTATTATAACGGGAAGAACTCAAATGCCGGAGTTCAAAAGAACAACAAAGGGCAATTTTTGGATTATTTTAACAACACTTGGGTAGGTAATAATATTTCTGCGAATAATTTATCTATTGTAAATGCCATAAGAGATACCAGAGATGCTTCATTGATTAATAAAATTGTGTTAACTGAATTGCAAAAGAAGTATAATGATATTCTTAATAGTGAGTTCAAAGAAATTCTTAATGTTAAAAATTCATCATATAATGTCTCTATTGCCGATGTGTTTGTTGTTTTAGATTATATCAAACAGCGAGTTAGTAGTTCTGATGACAAAATGCTAATATTCTTTATTGAAACATACTACTCATTCAAATTATACGAGTATTACGATGAACTTACAGAAAAAACATCACAAGGAGAATCTGTAGAGGAGAAAAATGAACGTCTAATTAATAATAGTATTCGGAAAAAGGCAGTAGTAGATGGTTTTAGTAATTATGCAATATTAGTAGGAGGTAGTTTTATCAATCCGGAATATAATAATCTGCTCCCATTAGAACAGGAAACAAAAATACCAAGAGATTATAGACCAATATCATTCCAATTACTCAAACAGTATGCACAAGAGGTCATAGACGCTAAGGAAATGACAGATGATTTGATACAAAAGATGCATATTGTAGAGTTTTTTGCTTTGTGCATATCAAGAGTCCTTCAAGCAGGGGATAATACTACGAACGCTAATTACAGAGTTCTAAATGAACTTTCCTACAATTTTGTAGCAGGCAATCAGAATAAAACAGCCCAATTTGATTTGGGTGCGTTCTTTTTTAATATTGCCAATATAAGGTCTGCCTACGATAGGGTTCATATCCAATTGTTTGACAAAGCAAGAAAAAATGGGGATTCTTTGTATTCAATGTTACTTGAGGCAAGCAAGGATTTTCGTGAAGAGTATAGTGAAGAGCACGCCCTCTTATCCTGTGCGTGTATTCGCAACTATGAGATCTTATCAGATTTTATATATAAGATTCAATTTGGCAAATTACAAAGGTCTCCATCAAAATCTAATGTTGATAATTTAAATGATTTCTTTCATAAAGTTGCTTATTATAAAATCTTGAATTATGACAGACATAATGATAAAAAAGGAAGAAAGATTCCAAATGCAATTTATTTCGGATATGCTATTGTGGTCGATGTATTTCTTTCTCAAATAGATGCAAATGGCAGAGATATTTTTGAAAGCATATATAATCCAAAAGAAATTGAGGAGGACAAAATGAATAAATCAATAAAAAAAGGAATAACACTTGATACTTTTGATGTTGATTTGTTAATGAAACTTCTGCCAGATAAGGATGAGTTTTCGTTGCATACTTTCAGGCGTCGGGTTCGCGATTGCTGTGACCCGATATTTAGAGAGAATAGAGCCCTTACACATAAATGGTTATATCATAACATATATAAGGATGGAATTACTGGTAAGAAAATCAGTAGAGAGAAGGCTCTTGAGACGTTAACAAGGTTTAAGGAGGAAAACAATTTGTAATATTAAATCTAATGGACAACCTCCGCAGCGTAATAGAGTTGATGTTCACAAAAAGGGATGTGAGTG
>JAKSOA010000019.1 GCA_024405875.1 Paludibacteraceae bacterium | reverse complement strand
TGTTTTATGCCAAAAATAGACCATATGAAACCGACTATAATACCTAGAATAATAGGATTTGTTATGATCCCAAGAGCTGTCTTTTTAATTACTTCCTTTGAGAGCTTCTCGTTTTTATTTGGGTTTAGAATGCTTTCAAAGCGAGGCACGATGTGTCTAATTACACCAAGTTCTTGGTTGTCCAGTAAAGCTGGTTTGGTGTTGCGTCAGTATATTAAAAAGTGTAAAAATTTAAGTGGTGTTATTGATTTGGAGCATTTTCAACCATTTGATGCAACTACATATACATTGATATCTCGTTTTGACAATCAACAAGAACATTCGGTTGTTGAATATAATAAGTACTCTGGAGAATCTATGTCTAAGAAATATGTATGTGATTTAAATCTCAAAGATATAAGCATAGGTCAAAATTTTTATTTGTCAGATTATATTGGTTTGTTGGAATTAAAGAGGATAAGGGAATCGGTGGTGCGTGAATATGTATCTGTCAAAAATGGTTTTGCGACTTTGGCCGATGGCGTATTTATTGGCTCTTTTCAATTTACAGGTGCCGTAATTGATGTGATAAAAGCATCTACAGGAGAATGGAAGAAGTGTATATATCCGTATAATGAGAATGGTAAGCCGATTCCTGAATCTCAAATGAGTATACATACAGACACTTTTTCTTATTTGTTAGAACATAAAAGTGAATTATCCAAGGGTAGGGATATACAAGATGAGAATATGTGGTATTTGTTTGGAAGAACTCAGGCTATAAATGATGTGTCAAAAAATAAATATGCTATAAATACCATTTTAAAAGATAAGGGTAGCATACGTTTTGAGTTTGTTCCAGCCGGGAAGGGTGTCTATAGTGGTTTATATATTGTATCTGAATTATCATATGCAGAATTAAGAGAAGAGATTATCTCCGATTCTTTCATTTCTTATGTTAAAGCATTAAAAAACTATAAGAGTGGTGGGTATTATACTTACAATTCAAAAGACTTACAACAGTATCTAAATCATAAATTTACAGAAAAATATGGATAATCAGGATTTTCTCAAAGTGGTTTCTTGTTCTTTTAGAAAATTTTTAGAAACAGGTTCAAGAAGTAATGAAAAACTAAAGATACTTCATGGAAAAATTGCTGAAGATTTAAAAAAACGGCTTGGTGGTGAATATGATGTACATTCTTTAGGTATTGGTAATGGTCAAGAGGATAATATTGAAGGCAGGTACATAGATAAGAAAGTGGATATTACTATTCTTAAAAATAGAAAGGTAATTGCTGGCATTGGAGTAAAATTTGTAATGCAAAATTACTCTCAAAACTCTAATAATTATTTTGAAAATATGTTGGGAGAGACGGCGAATATTAGATGTGCTAACACGCCATATTTTCAAATTTTTATTATCCCGGATAAAGTTCCGTATTATGATAATAATGGGAAATTGAAGAAGTGGGAAACTTTTTCAGAACATAACTCCCAGAAATATTTAACTTTATCTAAAGATAATACGGAAACTTCTATTCACACACCAAACAAGACATTGTTATTCGTAATTCACCTTCCAGATATTAAATGTAGCGTTGATGACAAAGAGGAATATGTGAGATATTACTCTGATTTAGGCTCATTGCGGGTACGAGAGGCTGCTTGCTCTTATGGCGATTTTGAGGATGCTGTTATATTTAATGATTACGAGTTGTTTATTCAAAAAGTCGTTCATAGGATTTTATCAATTTGAAGCCGTAAACCAAATTAGTAGAACCATAATACTGTAATTTTTATTGTACTTGCTTACGCCTCATCGTGGTGGAAATGATTACCTTTGTGGAAATATTATGTGTGTGTGAAATATCTGCTACTATATTATCTGCTGGGAATAAATCTGCTGGCGTTCACGCTGTATGGGGTGGACAAGGGTAAGGCTAAGCGTGGGGCGTGGAGAACACCGGAGTGGGTTCTGATTTTTGTTGCTTTGATTGGAGGTAGTCTTGGGGCTCTTCTTGCAATGAGCGTGTTCCATCACAAGACTCTTCATAAAAAATTCAGCATTGGTGTGCCGCTTATTTTTTTACTACAGGTTTTATGCTGGATTGTTTTTGCATTTGCATCATCGTGGTAGTGGTGTTGGTGGTTTCAATGGTTTTGTGTAAATTTGCAAGACTATAGTTATATTTCAAAGGATATGGAGAATTGCAACATTATTCTTTTGTCAGTATTCGGCGATGACAAACCTGGTGTTACAGCCACTATGACGGGAATTTTAGGTGGGTATAACGCAGAGATACTTGATATTGGACAGGCGGATATTCATCACTCGCTTGCTTTAGGCATTCTTTTCAAGATTGATAATGATGTAAAAGGTCCTATACTTAAAGACTTGCTCTTCAAGGGCTATGAGATAGGAGTTAAGGTTAGGTTCACTCCCATTTCTGTAGAACGCTATAAGCAGTGGGTGAGCCGTCAGGGAAAGGAGCGCTATGTGGTTACTATACTTGGTAAGATAATAACAGCCACTCAGGTTTCATTGGTATCGGCGGCAATTGCTGAACAGAACCTCAACATTGATTCCATAAAGCGTCTGACAGGTCGTCCGCCGCTTGACCGCACTAATATTGAAGACTTGCGTTCCTGCGTGGAACTATCCATAAGGGGCGACCTGAAGGATAAGTCAGCCCTCAGTTCCAAATTTCTTGAGATTAGCGCTAATCAAGGCATAGACATATCTTTCCAGAAAGATGATATGTACCGACGCACCCGTCGCCTTATCTGTTTTGATATGGATTCCACCCTTATTAAGACAGAAGTTATTGATGAACTTGCCGACAGGGCTGGTGTGGGTTCTGAGGTGCGTGCCATCACAGAGAGTGCTATGCGTGGTGAGATTGATTTCAAAGAGAGTTTCACACGCCGAGTGTCACTTCTAAAAGGTCTTGATGAGAGCGTTATGAAGGAGATTGCTGAGAATCTTCCCATTATGGACGGTGCGGAGAGACTTTTCGGAGTGTTGAAGAAGAGTGGTTTTAAGATAGCGATTCTTTCTGGTGGCTTCACATACTTTGGTGAATATTTGAAAAAGCGTTTCGGTATTGATTATGTGTATGCCAATAATCTTGAGATAGTTAACGGCAAACTTACAGGACGTTTCACGGGGGATATAGTAGATGGCAGGCGTAAGGCTGAGTTGCTAAACTTGATTGCGCAGGTTGAGCATATTGAACTTGAGCAGGTTATTGCGGTGGGAGACGGTGCTAATGACCTTCCTATGCTTAATCTTGCCGGGCTTGGCATAGCATTCCACGCCAAGCCAAAAGTTAAGGCAAACGCCAGCCAGTCAATCTCCACAATAGGTCTTGACGGCATACTTTATTTCCTTGGTTTCAGAGATTTTCACATAGGGAACTAAGCAAATTATGAAGCGAAACCTGGTGTCATACATAGTATTGTTTGTGCTGCTGGTGGTGGCGTTTACCGCCGATGTGGTGCTGGGTGATGTGCTGATTCCGTTTAAATATGTTGCTGAGGCTTTAATGGGTGGTAACACTGATGGCGCGGTGTGGAACATTATCTTTAATTACCGTCTGCCAAAGGCGCTTACTGCTGTGCTTTGCGGTGCCGCACTCTCCCTGTCCGGGCTTCTTATGCAGACTCTTTTCCGTAACCCGTTGGCTGGTCCTTATGTTCTTGGAATAAGTTCAGGAGCCGGGCTTGGTGTGGCTATTCTTGTGCTTTCAGCAGGCTTTATAGCGGTACCGTCTGCGTTTTTGCTTAGTGGTTGGGCTCAGGTGATTGCCGCTGTGGCTGGTGCCGCATTGGTTATGGTGCTTGTGCTTCTGACCTCTCTGAAGGTCCACGATACGGTAACTCTGCTTATTGTAGGTATGATGTTTGGGGGAATGGCTGGGGCTGTGGTTAATGTGCTGCAGAGTGTCAGTAACCCCGATGCCTTGAAAATATATGTTGTATGGACAATGGGTAGCCTGAGTGCTGTAACTTGGAACTATCTTTATGTGATGGCTCCCGTAGTGGTAGGTGCCATATTAATTGCACTGTTCCTGCCTAAGAGGCTTAACGCACTGCTGCTTGGTGAGAATTATGCCCGTGGTCTGGGTTTGAGTGTAGGCTTTACAAGAACCATTATAATAGTGCTTACCTGTCTGCTGGCAGGGGCAAGCACAGCGTTTACGGGTCCTATCGCCTTTATCGGGGTGGCTGTGCCGCATATAGTAAGGGGTGTTTTTAAAACCGCAGACCATAGGGTGGTGCTGCCTGCCTCTGTTTTAGCAGGCGCCGCCTTGCTGCTTGTCTGTGACCTTGTATCTCAATTGCCTGGAACTATCTATACAATTCCTATAAACTCAATAAGCGCTCTGATTGGGGCTCCGGTTATTCTTTGGGTTATAATTAAGAACAAACACTTGAACTACTGATGGCTGATGCTCCGTACATATTATCTGCCAAGATTTTAGAGATTGGGTATAACGGCAAGAGCATAACATATCCGTTAAACCTGTCACTTCAGCGTGGCACGCTTACTGCGCTAATTGGAACTAACGGCTGTGGCAAATCAACCCTTATTCGCACTCTCAGCGGTCTGCAGAAGCCACTAAAGGGCAAAGTTGTTGTCAAGAATGACAATCTGGCGTCTCTCTCTGGGAATCGTAGGGCAAGGCTCATAAGCCACGTACTTACTGACAGTCAATATCTGCGTAGTATTAAGGTGAGAGATTTGGTGGGAATGGGGCGTTTCCCGTACACTAATTTTATGGGTACGCTTACTCCTAAAGACCGTGAGGTGGTGGAGCAGTCAATGCTTCAGGTTAATGTGGCGCATAAGGCAGACCAGCCTCTCTATATGCTCTCAGATGGTGAGCGTCAGCGTACTATGATAGCAAAGGCTCTTGCACAGGATACTCCTATCATATTCCTTGATGAGCCAACCTCTTTTCTTGATATGCGTAATAAGATAGACATTTTATGTCTGCTGCATAAACTTGCGTCTGAGCGTGATAAAACCATACTTCTCTCAACCCACGATATTGATATTGCGCTTCAGGTGGCTGACAGCATCTGGCTTATGGAGAGTGGGAAACGCATAATTACAGGCTCACCTGAGGAACTTGTCACAAGTGGTAAGATTGCTGAGAGTTTCCACTCTGACGCCTTCTTCTTTAACCCTGACACTCGCAGTTTCAAGGTGTGCAGGTAGCCGTTTACCGCAACGGGTTCATAAATATAGTGGAGTCGCCCTCATCTGTGACATCGGGGTGAAGGATTGTGACAAGGTCACTCAAAATAAGGTCAGGACGTACAATGCCGCTCTCCCAAAAATCATTGGCACCGCTTTTTAACTTGCGTTTGTTCTTATTGTAGGCACTGCGTGTCTGGTATGGTTTCAATAGTTCAAGACGGGAATCTGTGCTTATAAGTTCCGCGTAGGTGTCAATGTCAAGCCCAATCCAGATGTCACAATCATTGAAGTTCTGCAGCACGTACTCAAAACTTAGCGGCAGACTGCCAGACTCACTATTGTCTGAGAAGTGGTATAAGCCACCGGCATCTGAGAACAGACGGCTCATATAACTGTTGCCTGCCGGCATATACCATACCCCTTTGAATGTGAGTCCTGGTAATATTGAAGGGGAGCTCTCTGCATTTGCGGCTCGCTCTATCTGACGGTCATAATTTGACATAACAGAGTTGAAGAGTGAGTCCACCTCTCTCTCCTTATTAAAGAACGCCGCTATGAATTTAATCCACTCCGCGCGTCCAAGTATGTCGGGCTCTATCCACTCAACTGTGCTGACAATGTTTATGCCTGATTCTTTTAGCCGCTCTATGTGCTGGTCTGGCTGATTATAAGCCGTAGTAAAGAATAGTGAAGGTTTAAGCATCATTACAGGCTCAAAATTAACTGAGAAACTGTCTCCCAAATCAATGCAGCCACCGTTTTTCAGGGCCTTCCTTACTGCGGGGTTATATATTAGGTTTGCTGAGCATACGCCTTTTATGCGGTCTGTGCAGCCTATGTTGTCAATAAATGCTATATGACTGCAACTGCCAGCCGCCACTCTCTCAGCCTCCGCTGTTATTTTATGACGTGCCATAACTTTGGCACTGTCCCACGGGTTCAGCACTACGGCAACTTTATATGTGGGGTAGTACTCAATGTGGAAATATTTGGCAAAGAGCGGTGTGAGCACACTGTCAGGCTCCGCCGCCTCTACGCTACAGGTTGCGTCATTGGTTGTGTCACTCGTGGTCTCAGTACCCTTTGTGCAAGCCGTTATGGCTAACGCAAGCATCAGTATGATTGATATTTTATTTTTAACTTTCATTATTTCGTGCTAAATTTGCAGTACAAAGTTAATGATAAATTATTAATTTGGTGATGCGGTGAATCGGTGAATTGAAAATTAATTGTTAATTACTAATTGCTAATTACTAATTGCTAATTGTTATGACCATTACTCTTCTCGGTCCAGCCTATCCATATCGTGGTGGCATAGCGGCATTCAATGACCGCCTTGCCATTGAGTTTATTGAGGCTGGCGATGATATAAATATAGAGAACTTCTCACTTCAGTACCCTGAGTTCCTGTTTCCGGGTAAGACGCAGTATAATCCCTCTCCTGCGCCATCGGGGGTTAAAATGGAGCGCAGTGTAAACTCTGTGAACCCGTTTAATTGGATTAAGGTGGGGCGTAAGATACGCAAGGCTGCGCCTGATATACTTATTGTACGCTATTGGTTGCCGTTTATGGCTCCGTGCCTTGGCACAATAGCCCGCATATCAAAGGGTAACGGCAAAACTCAGATTGTAGGGCTTGTTGATAACATAATCCCTCACGAGCGACATTTCTATGACTCTATGCTCTCAAAATATTTCATAGGGGCGATAGACTGTTTTGTTGTCTTGAGCGAGTCTGTGAGAGAGGAGTTAAGCCACTTTACTTCCAAGCCGTGTTCTCTTAATCCGCATCCTCTCTATGATATTTATGGTGAGAAGGCAACACGCCTTGAGGCTGTGGAAAAACTTAATCTTGACCCCGATGTACGCTACCTGATGTTCTTCGGGTTCATAAGAGATTACAAGGGGCTTGACCTTCTGCTTGAGGCGTATGCGGCAGGCAGGTTTTGGGAGAGGGGAGTAAGGCTCATAGTTGCGGGGGAGTTCTATGGCAACGCTGATAAGTATATGAAACAGGCATCGGGGTTAGGGATAACTGACAAGATAGTGTGGCATAATGATTTCATACCTGATGATGAGGTGCGCTACTGGTTTGCCGCCGCTGACATAGTGGTGCAGCCATACAAGACCGCCACGCAGAGCGGTATTACTCAGATAGGCTACAATTTTGAGAAACCTATGATAGTGACCCGTGTGGGCGGTTTGGCTGAGATTGTCCCCGATGGCAAGGCTGGCTATGTGGTGGAGCCTGAAGCGGAGGCGTTGTGTGCCGCCATCTCTGATTTCTTCTTTAACCGTACGCCAGACTGCTTTGAAAAAGGTATTGCCGAAGAGAAAAAAAAGTATAGTTGGCGTGCTATGATTGATTGTCTGAAAGGGTTGTGAAAAAAAGTTTGTAAAAAATAATAATTTTATTTGTGTGGTTATAAAATTAGTCTTACCTTTGTGGTCGCTTTTTGGGTTGCAGTGTACCCGATAGGCAGTAAGGAAAATAACAAAAACAGATACAGCGATGTCAAAAATTTGTCAAATCACCGGAAAACAGGCCGTTATAGGCAACAATGTTTCTCACTCAAAACGCAGAACAAAGCGTAAATTTGATATAAATTTGTTCACAAGAAAATTCTATTGGGTGGAGCAAGATCAATGGATTACATTGAATGTTTCAGCAAACGGATTACGTATTATTAACAAAATGGGTCTTGATGCAGCCATCAAACGTGCTGCCGAAAAGGGTTACCTATAATATTTCAGGAGGACAATAGTATGGCAAAGAAAGCTAAAGGCAATAGAGTTCAGGTTATCCTTGAGTGCACAGAGCATAAAGAGAGTGGTATGCCAGGTACATCACGCTACATTACCACTAAGAACCGTAAGAACACAACAGAGCGCTTGGAGTTGATGAAATACAACCCAATCCTCAAGAGAATGACACTTCACAAAGAAATTAAATAATAGTTGAGATATGGCAAAGAAAACAGTTGCAACATTGCAAAAGGGCGAAGGCCGCGCATACGCTAAGGTCATCAAGATGGTTAAATCACCTAAGACCGGTGCTTACGTATTTGAAGAGGAGATGGTACTTAATGACAAGGTAAAGGATTATCTTGCAAAGTAATCACCATTCAATCAATATATTCTAAAAAGACCGACGGAGACGCCGGTCTTTTTTTTGTTCTTTGGTTAAATGGTTATTTTTTAGTATATTTGCGGGTTAATAGATTTTGAACATATATGGGATTTTTCAGTTTTTTTAAGAAGGGTAGTGAAGTAGAACGCAAACAAGAGGAGCAACAGGCACAGCAGACGCTTGAGAGCGGTGTCTCTAAGACAAAAGAGAGCGTTTTCGGAAAGATTTCACGTGCCATCGTGGGAAAGGACAAGGTAGATGATGAGGTGCTTGATAACTTGGAGGAGGCTCTTGTGACATCTGATGTGGGTGTTGAAACCACCTTGCGTATAATTGAACGCATAGAGGCACGTGTGGCAAAAGACAAGTATGTAAACACGGCGGAACTCAATTCCATATTGCGTGATGAGATAGTTGCTTTGCTCAAGGAGAATGACACTCCTGATTACTCAGATGTAGATATTGACACATCAGAGAACCCATACGTTATAATGGTAGTAGGTGTTAACGGCGTAGGTAAGACCACTACAATAGGCAAACTTGCATATCAGTTCAAGAAGAGCGGTAAAAAGGTTGTGCTTGGTGCCGCAGATACATTCCGTGCCGCCGCCATAGAGCAACTTGATGAGTGGGGAAGGCGTGTGGGCTGTCCTGTCATAAAGCAGAAGATGGGCTCTGACCCGGCATCGGTGGCGTTTGACACCTTGCAGAGTGCTAAGGCTCAGAAAGCCGATGTTGTTATAATTGACACAGCAGGCAGACTTCATAATAAGATTGGTCTTATGAATGAACTTACTAAGATTAAGAATGTTATGAAAAAGGTTTGCCCTGATGCCCCTAATGAAATCCTACTTGTGCTAGACGGCTCCACAGGTCAGAACGCCTTTGAGCAGGCAAGGCAGTTCCAAGCGGCGACTCAGATTAACGCACTTGCAATCACAAAACTTGACGGTACGGCAAAAGGCGGTGTGGTGATAGGCATATCAGACCAATTCAAGATACCGGTTAAGTATATTGGACTTGGAGAAAAAATAGATGATTTGCAATTATTTGATAGAGAAGCGTTTGTAAGAACGTTATGGTCATAGATTTAATAACATTGGGATGCTCAAAGAACCTGGTTGACAGTGAGATGCTCATACGTCAATTAGTGGAGGCGGGTTATGATGTATATCATGACCGTGAGAAACCAAATGGAGATATTGCCATAATAAACACTTGCGGATTCATCGGGGACGCTAAGGAGCAGAGCATAAACACAATACTTGAGCAGGCGGAGCGCAAGACAAATGGTAAACTCAAGGAGTTGTATGTAATGGGCTGTCTCTCAGAAAGATATAAAAAGGAACTAAAAAAAGAGATTCCAGAAGTAGATAAATTCTACGGAAAGTTTGACATAAAGAGCATTGTCCGTGATTTGGGCGGGCGCTATAAGAATTCCATAAGGCTGGAGCGTTGTCTGACAACACCAAAGCACTATGCCTACCTGAAGATTGCTGAGGGCTGCAACCGCACCTGCTCATACTGCGCCATTCCGCTTATAACGGGAGCGTATAAGAGCCGTCCGATAGAAGATATTGAGAAAGAGGTGGAGTGTCTTGTAAGTCAGGGTGTTAAGGAGATTCAGGTGATGGCTCAGGATTTGACATACTATGGCAGAGACCTTTATGGAGAGCCAAAGATTGCGGAACTTGTAAACCGTTTGGCAAAGGTAAAGGGTGTAAAGTGGCTTAGATTGCACTACGCATATCCTACGCAGTTTCCGTATGATTTGCTTGACGCAATAAGAGACAACGCCAATGTGTGCAAATATCTTGACATAGCGCTTCAACACATATCAGACAATATGCTGAGGAAGATGAGGCGGGGTATTGATAAGGCTGGGACGCTTAAACTAATTGATGAGATTCGCCGCCGTGTACCTGGAATATGTTTGCGTACAACGCTTATGGTAGGTCATCCGGGTGAGACAGATGAGGACTTTAATGAGTTGTGTGATTTTGTGCGTGAGGTCAGGTTTGAACGTATGGGAGCCTTCAAGTATAGTGAGGAGGAGGGCACTTATGCCGCACTTAATTATGAGGATTCAATCCCCGATGAGGTCAAACAAGAGCGTCTGGACAAGTTGATGGCTATACAGCAGCAGGTGCAGTTATCTGTAAATGAGGCGTATGTGGGGCGTGAGATGCAGGTGGTGGTTGACCGCATAGAGGGTGACTATTATGTGACACGCAGTGAGTATGACTCCCCCGATGTTGATTTGGAGATTCTGGTTCCTACATCGGAGAGAAAACTTAGGCGTGGCTGTTTCTATAATGTGAAGATTACAGATTATGAGGATTTTGACCTATATGGAGAAGCAATTTCCCGTCATTTTGAGCGAGACCATTTCCCGTCATTTTGAGCGAAGCGAAAAATCTTTACCTAATGTATGAAAACAAATTAAATTAAAAATGAATAATAAGGGACTTATTGCAGAACTATCAAAGCGTTTGGGTGTAACTCAAAAGCAAGCGTCAGATATGCTTGACGCCTCTACTGCGGCTATCGTGGACTCTATGAAAGAGGATACAAGCCTTATGTTGCATGGATTCGGCTCTTTTGAAGTGAGAAAAAAGAGTGAAAGGGTTATAATAAATCCGTCAAGCGGTTTACAGATGAATGTGCCGCCAAAACTGACGTTAGTGTTCAAACCTTCAGAGAAGTGTAAACTATTAATTACTAATTGCTAATTACTAATTTATGGACAAAATTAATATTCAAGAGATAATTGACCTCATTGCAAGTCAGTCTAAGCAGACAAAGAAGTTCTCAGAGCAATTCCTGAGAGAGTTGGTTGAGGTCATAGGTGAGTATTTGCAGAAAGACGGCATTGTCAAGGTAAAGGGATTAGGCACTTTCAAGGTTATAAGAGTTGAGCAGCGCAGGAGCGTTGATGTGGCAACGGGCAATGAGATTATTCTACCATCTCATAACAAGGTTCAGTTCATTCCTGAAGAGGGAGTGAAACAGCAGGTGAACGCACCGTACGCACATCTCTCCACGACCACGGAAGAAGAGAGGAGAAATGAGAATTCTTGGAGTAGCGAGAGCAGAGAAAATTTATTTTCTATGCCGAGTCACGAACAAGAATCACAACGAAGTTGTAAAGGAGAAATGAAAAAGGAGAAATATTTGAGTAGCGAGAGCAGAGAAAACGAGATTTCTATGCCGAGCGACGAAAATATTCACAAAACGGAGTTTTGTAAAGAAGAAGGTGAGGAAAAGGAGGAAAGGGAGGAATCTAAGGAATTGGAGGAAAGTGAGGAAAGGAAGGAATCTGAGGAAAGGAAGGGTTTAAACCCGTGGTGGATTGTGCTGATAGTCATAAACATTTTGCTGATTGCTATCTTATGCACCAGCCAATATTGGAAACCATATACAGACAAATGGTTTGCTGATGAAAGTGATGAGTTTTATCCAGAGACTGTTGCCGCAGATGAGTCTGCGTATGAAGAGGTTAATGTTTCTGAAGAACCCGTTGCCGCTGATACAGTTGCGGTAATGGTAGATAGTACGCTTCTTGCTTATCAGGACTCTGTAAGTAACGCAGAGGTTTCAGCAAAATTTGACATTCATTCATATACACGTAAAATGGCTGCGGAGGCGCCGGTGCGTGAGGTGGTGACTGTAATTGACGGCAGCCGTCTGACAATGGTGGCGTACCGTGCGTACGGAAGCAAGGACTTTTGGGTTTATGTATATGATGCAAACCGTGATGTCTTGCGTAGTCCGAGTGGTGTGAACAAAGGAATGGAACTCAAGATAGCCGACTTGCCGCCGGAACTTACAGACCCGGACAGCCCTGAAGCTCTTGAGTTTGCCCGTGAACTCGCTCAAAAATATTGATTATAAACACAATAAAAATGTTGAGATAGAGTTTTATAAGGAAATGAAGGAAATGAAAAGTGAAAAGTTAAAAAAGAAAAGTTAAAAGTTATAACAAAGTTTTAACAAATGTTAATTGTTAATTACTAATTACTAATTATTTATATGCAACCAGTTGATATCAGAGAATTGAACTCACTTATTGAGAAGAAGAGTGAGTTTGTTGATGTCCTTACTATGGGTATGGACAAAGTTATTGTTGGTCAGAAACACCTTGTGGAGTCACTGCTGATAGGTCTGCTTTCTGATGGTCATATATTGCTTGAGGGTGTGCCAGGTTTGGCAAAGACACTTGCCATTAAGACACTTGCACAACTTATTGACAGCAAATACAGCCGTATTCAGTTCACCCCTGACCTATTGCCAGCCGATGTGTTGGGTACACTTATCTACAGTCAGAAGACAGAAGAGTTCGTGGTGAAGAAAGGACCTATATTCGCAAACTTCATTCTTGCCGATGAGATTAACCGTGCTCCGGCAAAGGTTCAGAGTGCGCTTCTTGAGGCTATGCAGGAGCGTCAGGTTACACTTGCAGACACCACATACAAACTTGATGCGCCGTTCCTTGTTCTTGCTACACAGAACCCTATAGAGCAGGAGGGTACCTATCCGCTGCCAGAGGCACAGGTTGACCGTTTTATGATGAAGGTTATTGTAAGTTACCCTAAACTTGAGGAGGAGAGACTCATAATCCGTCAGAACATCGGGGCTAAACCGGCGCCTATCGCTCCAGTGCTTAAGCCTCAGGAGATTCTTGACGCCCGTGAGGTTGTTCGTATGATATACATTGATGAGAAAATTGAGAAATATATTCTTGATATTGTGTTTGCCACCCGTGACCCTAAGGCATACGGATTGGAGAACCTTGAGGGAATGATTTCATTCGGGGCTTCACCTCGTGCCTCAATTTCACTTGCACAGGCTGCCCGTTCATACGCTTTCATCAAGCATAGAGGCTATGTAATTCCTGAAGATGTACGTGCCGTTTGCCACGATGTCCTCCGCCACCGTATTGGCATTAGTTATGAGGCAGAGGCAAACAACCTTACATCTGAGGAGATTGTGTCAGAGATACTTAATGCAGTAGAAGTACCATAATGCAAACTAGCGAGATACTAAAAAAAGTTCGTCAGGTTGAGATAAAGACCAGAGGACTGTCACAAAATATCTTTGCTGGGCAGTATCATACCGCCTTCAAGGGTAGGGGAATGGCGTTCTCTGAGGTGCGTGAGTATCAGCCGGGAGATGATGTCAGAAGCATTGACTGGAATGTTACCGCCCGCTTTAACCACCCATACGTAAAGGTGTTTGAAGAGGAGAGGGAACTTACCGTAATGTTGCTTATTGATGTCTCTGGTAGCGGTGCTTTTGGTACTGAAGGTTGTACAAAACGTCAGATGATAACAGAGATAGCCGCCACCCTTGCCTTTTCCGCCATTCAGAATAATGATAAGATTGGTGTCATATTCTTTTCAGACAAAGTGGAGAAGTTCATAGCACCGCAGAAGGGTAAAAAACATATCCTTTATATTATCAGGGAATTGCTTGAGTTTCAGCCTGAAAGTAAGAAGAGTGATATATCTTGCGTGTTGCAATACTTCTCAAATGTAATTAAGAGGCGTTGCACGGCATTTCTAATATCAGATTTCATTGCCCCTGAGTTTGAAAAGTCACTTATGATTGCCTCAAGAAAACACGATTTGGTTGCCTTGCAGGTATATGATGTAAAGGATACCTATCTCCCCGATGTCGGGCTGTTGAAGGTTGTTGACTCTGAAACAGGGAAAGTCATCTATGTTGATACCTCAAACAGCAGCGTTCGTCGCTTGTATGAAGAGAAGTGGCGTAGCCGTCAGGAGCGTATAACCACCTCTTTCTCAAAAAGTGGTGTTGATATGGTAAGTGTTTCAACATCAGATGATTATGTTAAATCATTGATTTCATTGTTCAGAATGAGAGGATGAAATATATTGATTATGAGTAAAAACCTAATAATATTATTAACCTTATTTTCCGCACTACTATTTGCATTGGGTGCTAATGCAGGAATAAGTGTATATGGTAAGATAGAACCGTCAAAGATGGTGATGGGAGACCAAGCCAGACTTCGCTATGAACTTACGCAGGATAAGGCGGAGAAGGTAAGTTGCCCGCTATTTACTGATACCGTGACAACAGGTGTTGACCTTGTTGAGGTGGTTAAGCCAGATACGGTTGATTTAGGAGACGGACGTATCCAAGTTAATCTTGAGTATATTGTAACTGCATTTGACAGTGGATTTTACTTTATACCAGCACAGAAGTTTGAATCGGAGAGTGAGTATGCATCATCAAAACCATTGGGCTTGGTGGTTGACCGTGTGCAGGTTCAGGCAGAGTCAGACATAAACCCTGTAAAGGATATTATGAACCCTCCATTCTCTTGGGCTGAGTTCTTCTATTGGGCAGGCATAGTTCTGCTTGTTCTTGTGGTACTTGCCGCTGTGGCGTACATTCTTATGAAGTATGTATTCAAGAAAAAGGTGACAATTATTCCGCATAAGGAGGAACCCGTTATTCCGCCGTATGTTATTGCCTTGCGGCGTCTTGAGGAGATAAAGGACTCAAAGGCGTGGCAGAGTGACATTAAAGGTTTCTACACACAGGTTACAGATGTAATACGTGAGTATATTGACAAGCAGTTCTCTATTAACGCAATGGAACTTACAACTGACCAAATTTTGGAACTGACTAAGAGAAATCCGGAGTTTGAGCAGGTGCGCGCTATGCTTAAGGAGATGCTTCAACTCTCTGATTTAGTTAAGTTTGCAAAGTATATACCTTTGGAAGATGATAACAACCGCTCTATGATTAACGCCTTCGCCTTTGTGGAGAAGACAAAACCGCAGGAGGTTGTTACTGATGATGAGGCTCAGCCTCAGGCAGATAATGTAGGAAAGGAGGGTGAGGTATGACGTTCGCAAGTCCGCTATGGTTCTTGATGCTAATCCTGCTTGTTCCGCTTATAGTATGGTACATCTTAAAAGAGGATACATTCAAGGCTAATCTTACAATATCAACTACAGAGGCTTTTGAAAAGGCTCCAAAACAGGCGGTGGTTTATCTGCGTCATCTGCCGTTCATACTCTCTGTAATAGCATACTGTGCTGTTGTTTGCGCTCTCGCACGTCCGCAAATGAGTGACAGTTGGAGCAATAAGACAACGGAGGGTATTGATATTGTAATGTCACTTGACATCTCTTCAAGTATGCTTGCAGAGGATTTGAAACCAAACAGGTTGGAGGCTGCCAAGAAGGTTGCCACACACTTTATAAATGAGCGTCCTAATGATAACATCGGGGTAGTGCTTTTTGCCGGAGAGAGTTTCACGCAGTGTCCTCTTACAATAAACCACGCCCAACTTATAAATCTTATAAGCGGTGTCAAGAGCGGAATGATTGAGGACGGAACAGCCATTGGAAACGGACTTGCCACGGCAATTAATCGTCTGAAGGACAGTCAGGCAAAATCAAAGGTTATTATTCTGCTTACTGACGGCTCAAACAATCGTGGAGAGATAGCACCTGTTACCGCTGGAGAGATTGCCAAGACCTTTGGCATAAGGATATATACTATAGGTGTAGGTAAACAAGGTATGGCGCCATATCCGGTTCAAACCCCGTATGGCATTCAGTATCAAGATATTGAGGTTGATATAGATGAACCTACGCTTGAGCAGATTGCCAATATTACAGGCGGTAAGTATTTCCGTGCCACTGACAATAAGTCTCTGGAACAGATTTACCAGGATATTGATACCCTTGAGAAGACAATAATTAATGTTAGTGAGTTCAGCCAGAAAGAGGAGATGTTCCATTGGTTCGCCCTTCTTGCCGTGCTGTGTGTTATATGTTCAGTGATTTTAAAAAATACAATTTTAAGGTCAATACCTTAAACTTAGGCGGAGCCTAAGTTTAAAGTATTAAGGCATTATCAGACCCCACCCTAAACCCCTCCCTCAGGGAGTGGCTTTGTCGCACCAGAGGTGCTCCATAAGGAAGCGGTTTATTAAATTTGTATGTTAATTCTTAATTTCTAATTACTAATTACTAATTACTAATTGCTAATTGAAATAAATGTTTAGATTCGCACATCCTGAAATATTATATACCCTCATAATAGTTCCTATTCTGATAGGTCTGTTTTACTATGGTCTTATTATTAAGAGCCGTAGATTGAAGAAGATGGGGGAGAAGCAACTTTTGAGCGGACTGATGCCAGAGGTATCTCATATCCGCCCTCGTGTTAAATTCTATTTGTCAATCGTGGCTCTTACGCTTCTTATATTTGTAGCGGCGGGTCCTCAGTATGGCACCAAAAAAGAGAAGGTGAAACGTCAGGGCATAGAACTGATGGTTTGCATAGATGTCTCAAACTCAATGCTTTCTGATGATGTCAAGCCAGACCGTATGTCCCGTGCCAAGCAGGTTCTAAACCGCCTTATTGACAAACTTGAGAATGACAAGGTAGGGCTTATAGTCTTTGCCGGTGACGCATACGTTCAGATGCCAATGACCACAGATGTGGGTAGTGCCAAGATGTTCCTGAATTCCATTAATCCGGGTATGGTGTCACTTCAGGGAACTGATATCGCCGCCGCCATAAGAATGAGTATGGGTATGTTCACACCTGATGAGAAGGTGAGTCATTCCATTGTAATAATAACAGATGGTGAAGACCACGAGGCTGCCGCCGTTGATGCCGCCGCAAGGGCTCTTGAGGCAGGTGTGAGCGTGAATGTAATGGGATTAGGCACTCCGCAGGGCGGTCCTATTCCTATCAAGGGTACAAACAGTTTCAGAAAAGACCGTGATGGCAATGTCATAATAACCAAACTTAATGAGCAGATGTGCGCTGATATAGCGGGTGCCGGCGGTGGTGTCTATGTCAGAGCCGACAATGCCAACAGTGCAGTGCGTGCTCTTGGCAAGGAGTTGGACAAATTGTCAAAGACAGATATGGAGAGTGAAGTTTACACTGCGTTTAATGAGCAGTACGCATCATTTGCCGTAATAGCCCTTCTGCTTATCTTGTGTGAGTTATGTTTGATGGATAAACAGAACCCGTTACTCAAAAATGTAAAATTATTTGACAGATGAGACAGTTGATATTATATTTGGCACTATTTTTGCCAGTAATGGTTTACGCAGGTAATGCCAACCCCGATATACGTAAGGGTAACAAACTATACCGTTCTGAAAAGTATGTTGATAGTGAGACTCAATATCGTAAGGGCTTGCAGAAAGATGCCGCAAGTGTGGAGAGTGCCTATAATTTAGGTAATGCGCTATATGGTCAGGGAAAGTACAAGGAGGCGGCGTCAGCGTTCAATGACGCTTCAAAACTTACAACTGACAAGGGTAAACTTGCATCCATATATCATAATATGGGCAATGCGTTATATAAGGCTGAGGATTATGGGCAAAGCATAGAGGCTTACAAAAAGTCACTTATGAGTAACCCTAAAGATGATGAGACCCGATATAATCTTGCTCTTGCACAGGAAAAACTGCAACAACAGCAGCAACAACAGCAACAGCAGAATCAGGAGCAAAATAAGAATCAGGAACAGCAGCAACAACAACAGCAGGAGCAACAGCAACAGGATAAGCAAGACCAGCAGAATCAGCAACAACAGCAACCTCAAGACCAGGATGAGAAGATGGACAAGGAGACTGCGGAGCAGATTCTGAACGCATTTGCGGAGCAGGAGGAGGATACGCAAGAGAAGATGCAGCAAAGACCTGCGCAACGCAGTCTGGAGAAGGATTGGTAATGCTTAGTTAATAGTGAAAAGTGAAAAAAGAAAAGTTCCCTCCTAACCTCCCTAAAGGGAGGAATTGTAATAACTTTTAACTTTTCTTTTTTAACTTTTAACTTAAAAACAATGGATTATGAACAAATACATAATAATATTATTAACCTTACTTTCCGTACCATTACTGGTGTTGGGGGCGAATGTTGAATTTACGGCAAGTGCGCCGCAGGCGGTGGTGGTTGGCAACCGTTTCAGTCTTGCCTATACGGTAAACCAGGAGTGTAAGGATTTCAGAGCACCTGAGATGCCTGATTTCAGTGTCCTTATGGGACCGTCAACATCACGCAGTTCAAGTGTGCAGATTATTAACGGCAGTGTCAACAAGTCTATGTCTGTAACCTACACATACGTGTTGGTTGCTGATAATCCGGGTACATATACCATTCCAGGTGCCACCATAGTTGCCGGCGGAGAGAAATATACTTCAAACTCACTTACCATTAAGGTCCTACCGGCGGACCAGAGTGCACAGGCGTCACAAGGTGGTGCGTCTGGCTCACAGGGTGGAAACAATGGGGCGTCTCTTAATAATTCAGAGTCAAAGGGCTCTGTTTCAGGTAATAACCAACTTTTTGTGCGTCAGATAATATCAAAGACAAAGGTCTATGAACAGGAGGCTTTCCTTATTACCTACAAGTTATATACACGCTTGAATTTAAGGGATATAGCAAATGTAAAGTTTCCTGAATACAAGGATTTCTTTGTGCAGGATATAGAACTTGACGCCAACCGTCAGTTTGTTCCGGAGCACTTTAATGGTATGAACTACAACGCCATAGTGCTTAAACAGGCTCTTCTCTATCCTCAGCACTCCGGTACAATTACTATAGATGGCGGCTCTCTTGACGCCATCGTGGTAGAGAGAGTTTCCGGTGGCGGAAATAATATTTTTGACGGTTTCTTTGACTCATACCAAGATGTGAGAAAGACATTGAAAATTCCGTCTGCCAAAATTGAGGTTATGCCGCTGCCATCAGGTGCTCCAAAGAGTTTCAAGGGTGCGGTGGGCTCATTTAATGTGAATAGTTCCATATCTACTCAGAATCTTAAAGCCAATGACGCCGTTACTGTAAAACTTACTGTAAACGGCTCTGGTAATCTGAAACTTATGAAAGTTCCTGATTTTGAGTTTCCTGCCGATTTTGATGTCTATGACCCTAAGATTGACAACAGTGTCAAGGTCTCAGCCGCAGGAGCATCGGGTACAAAGAGTGTGGAGTATCTCGCCATTCCAAGATTTGGCGGCGAGTTTGATATTAAGGGTGTTGAGTTTTCTTGGTTTGACCCTAATGCAAAGGAGTATAAGACCACCCGCACACCTGACTATAAGATAACCGTTGAGGGCTCTTCAGACCAGACTCAGGTTATTACCACAGGTAATGTGTCAAATAAGGAGAGTGTTAAGAATCTGGGTAGTGACATTCGCCACATTCATTCTGATTCTGAACTTATTGAGAAGGGTAGCGGGTCCTATGGCACTCCCGGATTTATTGCAGGATACATAGTACCGCTTGCCGTATTCATTCTGCTGCTTATTATACTGCAGAAACAGGCACGTGAGAACGCTAATGTTGCTCTGTTGAGGACAAAACGCGCGAGTAAGGTTGCCGTTAGGCGTCTTAAGGGTGCCGCCGCATTTATGAAGAAAGATGACTGTAATCACTTCTATGAGGAGACAATGAAGGCACTGTGGGGCTATTTGAGTGACAAACTATCAATACCTCAAGCCGATTTGACCAAGGATAATGTGCGTGAGAAACTTATTGCCAAGGGTGCTGACGGTGCTTTGATTGATGAGTTCCTGAACACCTTGCAGGATTGTGAGTTCGCCCGTTTCTCTTCCGCTTCTGATGAGAACCTCTCAATGAAGGCGATTTACGGAAGAGCCACAAAATTAATAGAAGCACTTGAAGAGTAGAGAGGTTGTAAAGGAGAAATGAGAAAGGAGAATGTTAATTATTAATTATTAATTGTTAATTTTCAATTAGATAGAGATTATGAACAAAAATATAATAATACTACTAATCCTCGTTTCCGCACCGCTTACACTGTTTGGTGCAAGTATGGAGAGTGCCGCAGGACTCTATGCGCAGGGTGATTTCCAAGGTGCTGTTGAGGAGTATGAGACTATTTTGTCATCGGGGTGGGAGAGTGCTACGCTATATTATAATTTAGGGAACTCATATTTCCGCTTAGGGCAGAACACGAAGGCTATTTTAAGTTATGAGCGCGCTCTAAAGATTGACCCTACCGATGATGATATTCGTCATAACCTTGTGTTCGCTAAAGAGAGGACGGTGGATAAGATTGATACACCTGAGGCTATTTTTTTAGAACGTTGGTGGGCGGATATTCGGAACATAGCCTCCGCTGACACTTGGTCATACGCCTCAATAGGTTTGTTCACACTCTTTATAGCAGCCTTGCTCGGATATATATTTATGCATTCCATCGGGGTAAGAAAGGCGTCATTCTCGATTGCCGTGGTGGCTTTGTTTTTCTGTATAATCACATTCTCACTTGCATATCAGCAGAATAAGATTCAGAGTGACAATACTCACGCCATAATTCTTGCTCAGACGGTTACCATTAAGAGCACCCCCGATTCCAGCGGTACAGACCTTTTCATTCTCCACGAGGGCACGAAGGTTCAGATTAATGAGTACGTGGGTTCTTGGGCTGAGATTTCAACTGAGGATGGAAGCAAGGGCTGGATTGATGTTAACCAAATAGAGGTGATTTGATTATATGGAGACAATTCTACAATTCCTTTCCGCTATTCTTGAGAGTGTTATTGAGGCCGACAAGTCTCTGCTTTTGAGTGTCAACTCCCTTCATTCCCCTTTCTTTGACACCTTTATGTTCTGGGTCTCTGACAAGTGGATATGGGTGCCTATGTATATTGCTATGTTCTATGCAATAGTCAAGGACAAGCAGGTGGAGACGGTATTCATTGCTATAGGAATTGTGCTGACGGTACTGCTTTGTGACCAATTCTCATCGGGGCTTTGCAAACCTCTGTTTGAAAGATTCCGTCCGTGTCAGGACCCGTCAATAAGTTCAATGGTTCATACGGTGTGCGGATTTAAGTGCGATTTGTATGGTTTCATCTCATCTCACGCGGCTAACACGGTGGGCGTTGCGGTCTTTACGACTATGCTCTTCAAAAACAAGTTGTTTGGTGTTTTTATTTGGCTGTGGGCTGCCTTGAACTGCTATTCAAGAATGTATCTTGGGGTTCATTTCCCTGGAGATATTCTATGTGGAGCCATTGCCGGCGCTCTGCTTGGGTGGCTTTGTTTCTTCATATATCAGAGTCTGCTTAAATGGATGCCTCAGTTCCGTTATAACCCGCACAAGACTAACAGCCGCTCCAACATAGATTTTCCGACAGCGGACATTGTGCCGTTCATCTGGACCTTCATTGTAACTCTCTTTATCATCTGCATTTTCTCCGCTTCCAACATTTTTAGCTGTTAAATTGCAAAAAAGTATCAATCTGTTTGCAGGTTTCAAAAATAAGTATTAAATTTATTGCACGAAACTAAATAATTTACTAACTAAATACTTTTGAGTTATGATAAAGCAGATGACATTCAATCAATTGAGAAAAATTAAGGACACATTGCCCACTGGTAGTATGCAGAAAATAGCTGATGAGCTTGGCATTTCAGCCGATACTGTGAGAAATTATTTCGGCGCTCAGAATTTTGACAGCGGAGAGTCTTGCGGACTTCACCTTGAGGCTGGTCCTGATGGTGGAATGGTTGTGTTTGATGACACAAAGATTCTTGATGTGGCACTTGAGATGCTTTGCTTTGAAGGTTTGCTGAAACTTTAATTAAGTTTGTTTTGAAACTAATAGCGGGAACTTCTGTGGTGGAAGTTCCCGCTATTTTTATTGCCCCATCCATTTGCGGAACCGGTGCATAGCCTCCTCTGTATTCTCCCTGCTGTTGAATCCTGTGAAACGGAAGAACCCGTCTCCCTTGTGTCCGAATCCGTCTCCTGGTATGCAGACAACCGCTGTGTCATAGAGAAGTTCCTCAAAGAAACGCCAGGAATTCATTTTGTATGGTGTCTTAATCCAGACATTAGGGGAGTTTATGCCACCATATACATCAAGTCCAAGTGAGCTTAACTCTCTTCTTATTATTGCTGAGTTCTCAAGATAGTAGTCAATAATCTCTTTATACTGCTTTTGTCCCTCTTTTGAATATATTGCCTCAGCACCACGCTGCACTATGTATGATGTGCCGTTGTAGTATGTTGTTATGCGGCGGTTCCACAGTTGGTTCACTCGCAGGCACTCTCCATACATTGTGTAGCCGATAATATCCTTTGGAACTACTGTGTATGAGCATCTAAGCCCGGTGAAACCCGCTGTCTTTGAGAAACTGCGTATCTCAATGGCGCACTTTTTCGCTCCTTTTATCTCATATATTGAGTGAGGTATGTTATCCTCTCTTATGTATGCGGCGTAGGCGCCGTCATAAATTATTATGGCTTTGTTCTCAATGGCGTAGTCAACCCACATTTTAAGTTGCTCTTTTGTAAGGGCTATGCCGGTAGGGTTGTTAGGGTAGCACAGATATATTATATCCACCTTTGCTTTTGGAAGTCGTGGAACCCAGCCCTCTTTTTCAGAGCAAGGTACATAGACTATATTACTCCAGATGGCGTCTTCTGTCACATATCCTGAGCGTCCGCCCATTATGGCGGCGTTCTCATATACAGGATATACAGGGTCTGTTATGGCTATTATGTTATCACGCCCGAATATGTGCCCTATGTTACCAACATCACTCTTTGAACCGTCACTGATGAAAACCTCATCGGGGCTCAGATTTACACCACGTGATTGGTAGTCAAATTTTATGATTTTGTCAATCAGGAAGTTATATCCAACCTCAGGTCCGTAGCCACGGAATGTGCTTGCTTCTGACATCTCCACTATGGCGTTCTGCATAGCCGTAACCACAGCCTCAGGTAGCGGACGTGACACGTCTCCCTGACCCAGACGTATTATTGAGGCATCGGGGTGAAGAACCTTGAAAGTATTAATCTTCTGCTCAATCTCATTGAAGAGGTAATACTCCGGAAGTTTCAAATAGTTTTCATTTACAAGCGCCATAACTCAAACCATTGTTCAAGCAATTCACAAAAATACAAAAAATTGATATAATTTCATTACCTTTGCACTATAAACATAGAGCAAGCCCACTTCTGTGGGCCGTGCGAAGCACGAAAAGAGGCGAAGCCTCATTAAACAAGGAAAGATTTCATAAATTTTCCTTGTAAGTAGCAAAGTATTAATAATTAAATAAGAAAATTTATGAAAGCCTACGTATTCCCAGGACAAGGAGCCCAATTCTCAGGAATGGGCAAGGAGTTGTATGAATCATCAGCGGTTGCCAGACAGATGTTTGACAGTGCCGATGAGATTCTTGGTTTTAAAATAACGGATATAATGTTTGCCGGAAGTGATGATGACTTACGCCAGACAAAGGTCACACAGCCTGCGGTTTTCCTGCACTCTGTAATTCTTGCAAGGACTATGGCTGATTTCAAGCCGGATATGACTGCAGGTCACTCACTTGGTGAGTTCTCAGCCCTTGTAGCCGCAGGTGCGCTTAGTTTTGAGGATGGTCTGAAACTTGTGAGCAAGCGTGCTATGGCTATGCAGAAGGCTTGTGAGAAACAACCTTCAACTATGGCCGCTGTTCTCGGTTTGGACGATGCCACTATTGAGAAGATATGTGCTGAGATAGAGGGTGTAATAGTTCCCGCAAACTACAACTGCCCCGGACAATTGGTAATCTCTGGTGAGGTTTCCGCCATAGACAAGGCAGTGGAACTTATGACAGAGGCTGGTGCCAAGCGTGCCATCAAACTTGCGGTAGGTGGTGCGTTCCACTCTCCGCTTATGGAGCCTGCAAAGGTTGAACTGGCGGCCGCCATTGAGGCCACACCATTCTCTAAACCTATATGTCCTGTATATCAGAATGTAAGCACTATTGCAGAGACTGACCCCGATGTCATAAAGGCTAATCTTGTAAAGCAACTGACATCTCCTGTAAAGTGGACACAGTGCGTCCGTAATATGATTAAGGACGGTGCTGTAAGTTTCACAGAGGTTGGTCCTGGCACCGCACTCCAAGGTATGCTTAAGAAAATAGTAAAAGCAGATGCTGTGGAGGGCGTGGAGATATTTGGAATTAATTAGCAATTAGTAATTAGTAATTAAGGCGAAGCCTTGATTAACTTTTCTTTTTTAACTTTTAACTATTCACTAAATAAGATTATGGCTGAAGAGAAGAATAACAATCAACTGAACATTGAACTACCACAGGATGTGGCAGACGGTATATATGCAAACCTTGCTATAATCGCTCACTCATCAAGTGAGTTTGTGCTTGATTTCATACGTGTTGTGCCTAACACTCCAAAGGCAAAGGTAAAGTCACGCGTAATTATGACCCCTGAGCACGCAAAACGTCTGCTTGGTGCGTTGCAGGAGAATATTGCAAAGTATGAGCAGCAGTATGGGCAGATAAAGTTCCCTGAGCGCACGGTGTCATTCCCAATGGGGTTCGGCGGCGGTCAAGCATAAATTTATTCGTCTTTTTGGTCTGGATTTCCTTCTTTCATCGGTCATTTAGTTCACTAAACTCCCTCTTCAGAAGAAAATCCACCCTCAAAAATACTTCATAAATCTTACTATATAGTTTACTCCCTCAAAAAGAGAAAATCTATCCTCCAAAATAGATCATAAATTATGTGCTATGTTCAGTCCTTGTCCCTGAAATAAAAAACTTTGTTTTTTATTTCATCTGGCAAGTATTGTTGTTCTACCCAGTGTCCGGGGAAGTCGTGGGGGTATTTGTAGCCTTTGGCATACTCCATATCACGCATAAGGGCTGTGGGGGCGTTTCGCAGATGTAACGGAACGGGTAGGTTGCCACTGCGTCTGACCTCTGCCTGTGCGGCGTCAATTGCCATATAAGCGCTGTTGCTCTTTTTGCAAGTGGCAAGGTATATGGTTGTCTCTGAGAGTATTATTCGGCTTTCGGGCCAACCAATCTTGTTTACTGCGTCAAAGCAGGTGTTGGCAAGAAGCAGTGCGTTTGGATTAGCCAGACCTATGTCTTCCGATGCCAAAATAAGCAGGCGTCGGGCTATGAATTTAGGGTCTTCACCGCCCTCAATCATACGTGCCAGCCAGTAGACTGCGGCATCGGGGTCAGAGCCACGGACAGATTTTATAAAGGCGGAGATTATGTCATAGTGCATCTCACCGTTCTTGTCATAGACTGCCGGGTTCTCCTGCAAACGCTCCGCCACCATATCATTAGTTATGATAATGTGGTCAGAAGAGTCAACACTCACTATAAGTTCAAGCGCGTTAAGCAGTTTGCGGGCGTCACCGCCTGAATATTGTAGCAGAGCCTCTGTCTCCTTAAACTCTATGCTTTTGCCTTCAAACGCCTTGTCGGCAGCCAAGGCTCGCCCTGCAAGTTCCATTAAATCAGCCTTTTCAAGTGGTTTAAGTGTATAGACCGCACAGCGTGAGAGTAGTGGGGTGATAACCTCAAATGATGGGTTCTCTGTGGTGGCTCCTATAAGCACCACTGTGCCTTTCTCCACGGCGGCAAGCAGGGAATCTTGTTGTGACTTGCTGAAACGGTGAATCTCATCAATGAAAAGGATAGGGGCGGGGGAGTCAAAAAAGCGACTCTTTTCCGCACGCTCAATAACCTCACGCACATCTTTGACAGATGAGGTTACGGCACTTAAACTGTAGAATCCACGATGGGCTGCGTCAGCCACTATCTTTGCAAGCGTTGTCTTGCCCACACCCGGAGGCCCCCATAATATAAAGGAGTGAATGGAGCCGCTGTCAATCATCTTTTTGATGACAGCCCCCTCTCCTACAAGGTGTTTCTGCCCGATGTAGTTATCTAATGTCGTGGGTCTGAGTCTCTCTGCAAGCGGCCGCATAGTACAATTAGCAATTAGCAATTAGTAATTAGTAATTAATAATTAACCGCATCACCGCATCACCGCATCACCGAATTGAGGCAAAGCCGTAATTATTAACTGATATTGATGCAAAGTTAGATAAATTTTATTTATCTTTGTGGGTCTAAAAACATTGAGTTATGAACAAATCAATAGTTATTGCAATAATTGTAGCCACTATGGCGGCACTTACAGGTTGTCAGTCATCTTGTAACTGCGGATACGCTCAAAACGCGCCACAACAGTCTCAGATGGAAACTAATTTGTAATATTTCACGCAAAGATTACATTTGTTAATAATTTTTATTAAAAAATGTTGTATAAAAGTGCGGAATATCTTAATTTTGCATTCGCAATTAGAAAGGGAAAATAATTAACTTCTAATAATTAAATTTTACAACTATGATTAAAGTAGGTATTAACGGTTTTGGCCGTATCGGTCGTTTCGTTTTCCGCGCCGCTCAAAACAGAAATGACATTCAAATTGTAGGTATCAATGACCTTTGTCCTGTTGATTACTTGGCTTATATGCTTAAGTATGACACAATGCACGGTGCATTTGAGGGAACTATTGAGGCTGATGTTGAGAACAGCAAACTTATCGTTAACGGTAAGGCTATCCGCGTAACAGCTTGCAAGGACCCTAATGAACTTGCTTGGGATAAGGTAGGTGCTGAGTATGTAGTTGAGTCAACAGGTCTTTTCCTTACAAAGGAGAAAGCACAGGCTCACATCAACGCTGGTGCTAAGTACGTTGTTATGTCAGCTCCTTCAAAGGATGATACCCCGATGTTTGTATGCGGTGTAAACTTTGATAAATATGTAAAGGGTACACAATTCGTATCTAACGCATCTTGCACAACTAACTGTCTTGCTCCTATCGCTAAGGTTCTTAATGATAAGTTCGGCATTACAGAGGGTCTTATGACAACTGTTCACTCTACAACCGCTACACAAAAGACTGTTGATGGTCCTTCTCTTAAGGATTGGCGTGGTGGTCGTGCCGCTTCCGGCAACATTATCCCATCTTCAACAGGTGCTGCTAAGGCTGTAGGTAAAGTTATCCCTGAACTTAACGGTAAACTTACAGGTATGTCAATGCGTGTTCCTACTCTTGATGTATCAGTTGTTGACCTTACTTGTAACCTTGCAAAATCTGCTACATACGAGGAGATTTGCGCTGCTATGAAGGCTGCTTCAGAGGGTGAGCTTAAGGGTGTTCTTGGATATACAGAAGATGCAGTTGTATCATCTGACTTCCTTGGCTGCACACTTACATCTATCTTTGACGCTAAGGCAGGTATTGCTTTGACAGACAAGTTTGTTAAGGTAATCTCTTGGTATGACAATGAGATTGGCTACTCTAACAAAGTTCTTGAGCTTATTGCTCATATGGCTAAGGTTAACGGCTAATAAATTGAAAGTTGAAAATTGAAAATTGAAAAAATTTTTAACTTTCAACTTCTTTTGCCCTTTGGTGTAATGGTAGCACATCGGATTCTGGTTCCGCTTGTGAGGGTTCGAATCCTTCAGGGGCAACTAATAACCGTTAAAAAAATGCGTTGGCTTTTTAAGTAACGCATTTTTTTTGGAATAATATAATAATAAGGTATATGTTAGAAAACTGTAAAAAAGTCCTGCTTCTTGGCTCAGGAGCCTTAAAAATAGGGCAGGCGGGTGAGTTTGACTATTCGGGTTCCCAAGCGTTGAAGGCGATGAGAGAAGAGGGTATTGAGACAGTGTTGATTAACCCGAACATTGCAACTATTCAAACATCACAAGGCGTTGCGGACAGAGTCTATTTTCTTCCGGTAACGCCTTATTTTGTAGAAAGAGTAATTGAAAAGGAACGCCCCGATGGCATATTGCTTGCCTTTGGCGGTCAGACCGCTCTTAACTGCGGAACAGAACTCTATCAGAACGGAACTCTTAAAAAGTATGGCGTTAAGGTTCTTGGAACATCGGTGGAGGCTATTATGGTAACAGAGGATAGAGACCTCTTTGTTAAGAGCCTTAAGGAGATTGACGCAAAAACTCCTGTATCACAGGCTGTGGAGAGTATGGAAGATGCCTTGAAAGAGGCTCGTACATTAGGCTATCCTGTAATGGTGCGTTCAGCATACGCTCTTGGCGGTCTTGGTTCTGGTGTTTGTGCAAATGAAGAGGAGTTCAAGAAACTTTGTGAGAGTGCGCTTGCATATTCAAAACAGATTTTGGTTGAGGAGAGCCTGAAGGGTTGGAAAGAGATAGAGTTTGAGGTGATACGTGACGCTAATGACCACTGCTTTACTGTGGTTCCTATGGAGAATGTTGACCCTCTGGGCATACATACAGGAGAGAGTATAGTGGTGGCTCCTATCATATCACTTACAAAGGAGCAGATTCATCTGCTTGAGGAGATTGCAAAGAAAGTTGTTCGCCACATTGGTATTGTGGGTGAGTGCAACATTCAGTACGCATTCAACGCAGAGACAAATGATTACCGCATAATTGAGATTAACGCTCGTCTAAGCCGTTCTTCAGCACTTGCATCTAAGGCATCAGGCTATCCTCTTGCTTTTGTCGCCGCCAAACTTGCATTGGGTTACACGCTTGACCAAATAGGTGAGATGGGTACACCTAACTCAGCATACGTGGCTCCGTCTGTAGATTATATTATAGCCAAGATCCCACGCTGGGATTTGACAAAGTTCACAGGCGTAAGCCGTGAGATTGGCTCTTCAATGAAATCTGTCGGTGAGATTATGGCAATAGGTAAGTCATTTGAGGAGATTATGCAGAAGGGCTTGCGTATGATAGGTCAGGGAATGCACGGCTTTGTAGGTAATAAGGATATTCAATTTGAGAACCTTGACGAGGCTTTGTCTCACCCTACGGACTTGCGTATATTTGCTGTCGCCGCCGCCCTGGAGAAGGGTTATTCGGTTGAGAAGATAGAGTCTCTCACAAAGATTGACCCTTGGTTCCTTGGCAAACTTGAGAATATTGTAAAGTTCACTAAGGTGCTTGGCGGGTTCAAAAAGATAGAGGATATAACCCCCGATGTAATGAAAGAGGCTAAGCGTCTTGGCTTCTCTGACTTCCAGATAGCGCGATTCGTGGAGAATCCTGGCGGAAATATGGAGAAGGAGATGCTGCGTGCCCGTAAGCATCGTTTGGCACAAGGTGTTAAACCTACAGTTCGCAGAATAAATACTATTGCCTCCGAGCACCCCGATAAAACTAACTACCTATATATGACATACGGTAGCAGTGAGAACTACACACCTGCCAAATCAGAGGCTGAGAGTGTTGTGGTGCTTGGCTCAGGTGCCTACCGCATAGGTTCTTCAGTTGAGTTTGACTGGTGTAGCGTGAATGCTGTTCAAGCGGCGCGCAAACTTGGTTATCAGTCAGTTATGATTAACTATAACCCAGAGACCGTCTCTACGGACTATGATATGTGTGACCGTCTCTACTTTGACGAACTCTCATTTGAACGCGTGCTTGATGTGCTTGAGATTGAGAATCCTAAGGGTGTCATAGTATCAGTGGGCGGTCAGATTCCTAATAACCTTGCGATGAAACTTCATAGGCAGGGTGCTCCTATTTTAGGTACATCGGCACTTAATATAGATAGGGCGGAGGACCGTCATAAATTCTCCGCAATGCTTGATACTCTTGGAATTGACCAGCCACGCTGGCGTGAGCTTACAAGTTTTGAGGATATAGATGACTTTATAGCAGAGGTTGGTTTCCCTGTGCTTATTCGTCCGTCATACGTGCTTTCAGGTGCGGCAATGAATGTTTGCTACAACAAGGAGCAGGTTCAGCAGTTCCTGACTCTTGCGGCAAAGGTTTCAAAAGACCATCCGGTGGTTGTGTCATCATTCCTGCAGAACGCAAAAGAGGTTGAGTTTGACGCTGTTGCCAAAAATGGTGAGATAGTTGAGTACGCCATATCAGAACACGTTGAGTTTGCCGGAGTCCACTCTGGTGACGCAACCCTTGTGTTCCCGGCACAGAAACTATACTTTGAGACAATGCGTCGTATTAAAAAGGTGTCAAAGAAGATAGCGAAGGAACTGAACATTACAGGTCCGTTCAACATTCAGTATCTGGCAAAGAACAATGACATTAAGGTTATTGAGTGTAACCTGCGTGCCTCACGCTCATTCCCGTTTGTCTCTAAGGTTATCAAACGTAACTTCATAGAGACAGCCACACGCATTATGCTTGGTGCCGACTATACAAAACCAGACTCTTCAATATTTGATATAGAGCATATAGGTGTAAAGGCTTCTCAGTTCTCATTCGCCCGTCTGCATAAGGCAGACCCCATACTTGGCGTTGATATGGCTTCAACAGGTGAGGTGGGTTGTATAGGCGATGACTTTAATGAGGCGTTGCTCAAGTCTCTTATCTCAGTTGGTTTCAATATTCCTAAGAAGAGCATTCTTGTTTCATCAGGAGAGGCTAAGTCAAAAGTAGAACTCCTTGAGCCTTGCAAACTTCTTGCGGCTAACGGCTATGACATATATGCCACAGATGGCACACAGAAGTTCCTTGAGGAGAATGGCGTTAAGGCTACCGCAGTTGGCTGGCCTGATGAGCCGTCAGAACTTCAGATTATGGATTTGATGGCTGAGAAACGCTTTGAACTTGTAGTTAATATACCAAAGAACCACACAAAGCGTGAACTTACAAACGGCTACAGAATACGTCGTGGTGCAATAGACCATAACATTCCTCTAATGACTAACGCACGCCTTGCAAGTGCGTTCATACACGCTTTCTGCTCTGTTAAGCAAGAAGATATACAGATTAAGGATTGGGCTTCATATTTTAAAAATTAATAGAAAAAATTTTTTCTCTATGATTTTTTTTCTTATCTTTGTTGGTAGTAAAACGCTTTAAACCTTGTAGTACTTGTGTGGTCTAAAGGGTAAACACTAAAAAAATGAATGTTATGAAAAAGATTGCTACTACATTAATTGCTCTTTTGGCACTTTCTGTTTGTGCTTTTGGTGCTGCCGGTGATTTAATTGTGTCTCCTGAAGGCGCATCCGTTGATAAGGCTATCACCCTTACTTATACACCTCTTGCAAACCAAAGTTGGATGAAGAGTCAGCCGGTGTATATCTACACTTGCGTTGAGTTCAATTCAAATGGTGAGTGGGAGAAGGAGAAGGCAGGTTGGTCTCAGTGTAATATTCCCGCTTATAAGTGGATTTTGCAAGATAATGGTACTCTCACATATTCAATTTCAGATATTAAGAGTTACTTTAAATTGACTGATAGTGAGCTTGCTCAGGTTACCGGTCTTTTTGTAATACTTAAGAATGACAAGTTCCAGACGACAGATAAGTATGTGAAATTAGTTGGTAAGAGAGGGAAATCTGAAAAATTTAACGGTACAGTCAAGTTCTCTGTTACGGTTCCTGAGGGTACACAGAGTGTATATGTTACAGGTACGTTCGGTCCTGAGGGTAGTGATGATTTCTGGAAACACTGTGACCCTAAGCACCAACTTAAAAAGGTATCTGAAACTAAATTTGAGGGTACATTGACAGGTGTTCCTGAAAATCTTGATTACCTTTATGTATGGGGCCCGAGAAATGACCAGACTGAGTTCCGTCTTGGTCACCGTCCTCTTGGTGGAAGAACATCTGTAAATGATATTGTTGATTATTGGGGAGATATGACATTGAGTGTTACCGCGCCAAAAGGAACACGTGAAATGTATGTATCAGGCACATTCAATAATTGGGGATTCAGCCGTATGATGGATGGCGGTAACAACTCTTGGACTTTCCATATTGCTCCTGCTATGCTTTCCGGCTCTGAGACAGTGGAGTATAAATATTACAGCAAGAGTGACAAGTCCGCCGCTGAAAAGGGCAAGAACCGTCGTGCTACATTTGAGGGCTTCACAACTCAATATGATGAAATTAAATCTTGGTAATTATATTTTTCAATCTATTTATTAACTTTTTTAAATTTTATTTTATTATGAAAAAACTTTTACTTTTTGTTGCTGCCGCTCTATTGGCAGTTAGTGCAAGTGCACAGTATTACATGGCAGGTGATGGCAATGCTACAAACAATTGGTGTTGTGGTGAAAATTGGAACCCGGCAGGTTGTGCGATGACAGATGGTGCTTACTCTACAACAGTTCCTGCTGGTACATATCAATTTAAGGTGACTCAAGGTGATTGGCAGCAACCTAATTACGGTTACGATGCTGTTGACGCATCTAAATCAACACCAGGTTATGAAGATGGTGGTGGCAATGTTAAGTTTACTGTTTCAGCAGAGGCTACAATTAATGTATCATTTGATGGTTCATTTATAACTCTTACATCTAATGTTCCGTTTGGTGAGGCTACCATTACTTCTTGGACTATTGCCGGTGCTGAGGCACTTATGGGTGTTGAATGGAACCCTGCCGCAGCAGAAAATGATATGGCATTTGTAGGTGGCGCTTATACTCTTACAAAGAGTGGTGTAACTCTGGAAGCCGGAGATTATGATTATAAGGCTTGTGCAAATCACGCTTGGGGTATTAAGGAACTTCCGGCTTATGGCAATCAGACATTGACAATTGATGAAGATGGTACATACGATATAATATTCAGTATGGATGCTATGGCTACTGAGCTAAATGCAGATTATGTAGTTGCTACAGATGCTGATGAGGTTGGTGCAGATTCAGCCGTAAAGAATCAAAAAATAATTGACGCTGTTACAGGTGAGAGATATATTCTTAAGGCTAACGGTGAAAAAGTAAATTTCTAAATTTTTAATTAGAATAGTAAAAGCAACCATCCCAATTGGGGTGGTTGTTTTTTTCAAAAATATGCAATATTCATATTTCAAAATAGCGGAATTTTCTGTAAGGCTGAATGTTACGTCTGAAACATTGAGCCCTATGGAAAATTTGCGTCCGTTTATAGTGGGAAATGCGGAGAATGCTGATTTCAGTTTGCTCTTAGGGTGTGATGTAAAATTGTCTGGCAAGGAAATCTACAAGTCTGATGAGTATGATTTTGCAATTTTTGAAAGTGAGAGAGTCTTTTGCATTAAATTTACAGATATAGCATCGGGGAAAAACTATTTATTGGAATTTGACAAGGATTTTAAGGAGTACAGAACAGATATGAGTGCGGACTGCATTTGTAAAGATGTGTTGAACAATATGCTGATGCTCTCTTTTACATTCGCCACTATAGAGAAGAAATCTCTTATGATACACGCATCGGTGGCGGTATTGGATGGGAAGGCTTATCTGTTTTTAGGAAAGAGCGGTACTGGTAAGAGTACACACTGCCGTCTGTGGCTAAAGAACTTTAAGAATGCCGATATTCTGAACGATGACAATCCTGTGTTAAAATTTGAGAATGGTGAGACTGTTGTTTATGGCTCTCCGTGGAGTGGTAAGGGTGCCGTATATAAGAATGAACGCTATCAGGTAGGGGGAATCGCACGTCTTGCACAGGCTCCGTATAATAAGATTGAACGCAAGAGTGGTGCGGCGGCATTCGCCCTGTTATATACATCTTGTTCAAAGTTGCCTTGGAGTGAGGCTTGTATGAACGCCTTGTGTTCTACACTTTCTGATATTGTAAGCAAGACACCCATATTTTATTTAGAGTGCTTACCAGATGATGCCGCAGCGCAACTATCACATAGTGCAATGAGTAGTGAGATTCTTCGCTATCGCTCAGAATGACGGTAGATTATGATTGTGCCCAATGACATATTATTCTCCAATGTGAAGGACGCCATCCGTGAGGGCAAGGATGTAAAGATTGTTGCCAAAGGCAGTAGTATGTTGCCGTTTATAAGAACGGGAGATACAGTTGTGCTCACAAAACCGCACCGTTTGCGTACAGGTATGATTGTTCTTGTTGAGCCGCAGGATGGTATCTACATTCTGCATAGGATTGTAAAGCTTATGGAGAATGATATGTTCCTATATGGTGACGGAAATCTGGGTAACAAGGAGTTGGTGCCGTATTCAAGTGTAATTGCTGTTGTTAAAATGGTAAAGAGGGGTAAAAAAGAGATAAACTATAACTCTCTTTTATGGAAATTAAGCAACAAACTATGGCCAAGAAATAAATTTCTTAGAAAATACACGCTCAAATTATATAGAAAAACTCAAAAATTCAGTAAATTTGTATCTACAAGTAGTGAGAACTAACTTATAATATAACTTTTAATATATCAAAATTATGGAAAAACCCTACGTAGTTGGCATTGACATAGGTGGTCAATCTGCAAAAATCGGGCTTGTAGATGCCCGTGGTAATGTTCTTGTTCAAACAGCTATTGTTAGCAATGATGTTACTGATTACAAAAAATTCATTGACAACTTGTGTGAGGCGGTTAAAAAACTTGTGAATAAGGATTATTCTATGGAACAGGTTCGTGGTATTGGCATCGGGGCTCCTAATGCTAATTTCTACAAAGGTACCATAGAGGGTGCTGTAAACCTTACCTGGGGTGGCTCAGGTGTGATGATTCCTTTCTCAGAGTATATGAGCAAGAGGATAGGACTGCCCGTTAAACTTACAAATGACGCTAACGCCGCCGCTCTTGGAGAGATGACATACGGTGTGGCGCGTGGTATGAAAGATTTTATTATGATTACCCTTGGCACAGGCGTAGGCTCAGGTATTATTGTTAACGGTAACCTTCTTTACGGCTACGATGCTAACGCTGGTGAACTTGGTCACGTTACAATGGTTCGTCAGAACGGACGTCTCTGTGGCTGTGGTAAGACAGGTTGTCTGGAGGCTTATTGCTCCGCTACAGGTGTGGCTCGCACTGCACGTGAAATGCTTGAGACCACTGACCGTAAGAGTCTTTTGAGAAATATTCCGGCAGAGAAAATAACCTCTAAAGATGTGTTTGAGGCTGCTGCAGAGGGCGACGAACTTGCAAAAGACATATTTGACTTTACCGGCACTATGCTTGGTGAGGCTCTTGCGGATTTTGTGGTATTCTCTTCACCAGAGGCTATAGTTCTGTTTGGTGGTCTTACACGCAGTGGAGACCTTCTTATGAAGCCGGTTGTTGATTCCCTTAATAAAAATGTTATGCCACGCTGGCGTAATAAGATTAAGGTTATGTTCTCTCAACTGAAAGAGTCTGACGCCGCCATTCTTGGTGCAAGCGCATTGGCATGGGA
>JAKSOA010000018.1 GCA_024405875.1 Paludibacteraceae bacterium | reverse complement strand
CACCTTGTTTATTGGGGGACACCCCCAATCCCCCGCGACAAGCGATTTTTTGAAAATGGCGGCTTACGCACTCCATTAACGGTGCGTATCTCTTCCGTCATTTTGAGCGAAGTGGAACGTAGCGAAAAATCTTTATAAAAAATTTTTCATAGCAAAAAATAACATGTAAATTTGCATTATTATCCTCTCCGTGTAATTTAAACCAAATCACCGCATAACCGAATCACCGATTAAACAACTATATTATGAAAACACTTAAACTAATTTCAATTGCATTGGCAGGAGCGTTGCTGGTGCTTAGTGCGTGCAAGAAAGACAATGGTAATGAGCCAAGTCCAACACCCGGACCAACCCCAACAGAACATGTCACAGATGCCTGTGGCATCACCTATCCAGTAGTAAAGATAGGGGAGCAGTATTGGATGGCTGAGAACCTTAAGTGTAACAAGTACGCAAATAAGTCAGAGGCATACAATGCCTCTTGGCTTACAAATAACACCATACCTACATCAAGCAGTAGAGTATACACCCCATACTACACTGATGCTTCAGACAAGAGCAAGTGGACTAGTTATAGCAAGGAATACGGAGTAAATCTTACCGACGCACAGGTAAAGAAGTTGGGCTACTTCTACAACTGGGCTGCCGCGGTAGGTGTTGCAGATGGGTATGAATATGGGACAAAGCCATTCAGTGGCAAGCGTCAGGGCATCTGCCCCAACGGTTGGCACGTACCGTCAAGAGCGGAGTGGCAGACGCTGTATGATTACATATACAGTGATCAAACGCTCACCACAAACACTGTCGGCAAATATCTGAAGACCACCTCTGGTTGGTACAGCGATGGCAACGGCTTGGATACGTATGGTTTTGCGGCTCTGCCGGCAGGCGACGCAGATGGAAGTAGTGTGTTCACTGTTGGCGACATTACCTATTTCTGGACGGCTACTCCAGATGAGACCAATAGCAACTACGCTTACTACAGGGACATCTGTTACAACTATGACAACTTGTACGACTACTACAGCAATAAGTACTACGGACATTCTGTGCGTTGTCTAAGGGATTAATTTTGAATCATCAGACTTCGGGCGGAATGCCAAAGTCTGATGATATAAGGGTAGTTCGCCCGCATTTATACACTATGTAAAAAAGTACCATAAGTTTTATGTAAATATGAAAATTAATTTATATATTTGCATAAAATATCAGAGTATATGGTTAATAGAACTCTTGCGGAACATATACGCAAAATGTCAACATTGTTCCCTGTTGTTTCTGTAACGGGGGCAAGGCAATGTGGAAAATCCACGTTGCTTAAAATGGTTTTCCCTGATTACAGATATGTATCGTTGGAAGATACAGATATAAGACGGATGGCAATAGATGACCCTCGTGGTTTTTTGTCTAATTTTGGTCGCAGATTAATTATTGATGAGGCACAGTACTCTCCTGATTTGTTCTCTTACATACAAACTAAGGTTGATGAAATAAATGACGTAGGTATGTATATACTTTCAGGCTCTCAGAATTTTTTAATGATGGAACGCATATCTCAGAGTTTGGCAGGTAGGGTTGCGGTAGTGCAGTTGTCTCCTTTTTCGGTGTGTGAGCTTGAGGAATCGGGGCTGATGAATGAAAACACAAATAGTTGGCTTTTTAATGGCGGTTATCCAAGAATATATGATAAAGGGATACCAGCCACCGTATATTATTCAAATTATGTCAGCACTTATCTTGACCGTGACGTACGTACATTGCGTAATGTGGGTGATATAATGCAATTCAATAAATTTTTAAGGTTGTGTGCCGGAAGAATTGGTCAAGTGCTTAATATAGCGGCTCTCGCTAATGACTGTGATATAAGTGTGCCAACAGTAAAGGCTTGGCTCTCAATACTTGAGACAAGTTATATAGTGTTTCAACTGCAACCATACTTTAAAAATTATAACAAGAGACTGATTAAATCTCCAAAACTCTATTTCCAAGATACCGGATTGGCTTCATATTTGCTTGGTGTTACAGATTTTGAGCAGTTGAGCACTCATTATATGAAAGGTCATCTGTTTGAGAATATGGTTGTTTCTGAATTTCGCAAATCATATACAAATGCTGGAAAAGAGCCTCAAATTTGGTATTGGCGTGAGAGTAATGGTGATGAGGTGGACTTGATTACGGGTTTTGATGCAGACATAGTAGCGTATGAAATTAAATCATCAGAGACAATAAACAGAGGTTTTTATGATGAGTTAATAAAATTTCGCAAATTTGCGAATTTAGAAATTGATAGGACTGCGGTCATATATGGTGGAAATATTGATTATTCCACTGAATATGGAACATTTAAATCATATAAAAATATTTAATTGTGTTAAGCCGAGTCACGACATTAATCAGCCCTCACATATCGTCATCTCAAGCGTCTCCACCCGTCATTCTGAGCGATAGCGAAGAATCTACTAAACATTCTGAGATGTTTCGCTAACGCTCAACATGACGAGTAGGAATGATTACGAGTTCCTTAGCTACGCTCAGGAAGGCGTAAATTCACCCTAAGCTTTCAGTTAGTCTCTCCGCTTCTGCAAGTGAATCTAACTTACCTACATCTATAAGTTTTAAGTCTGATGAAACAGAAGCTTTGATGTTTGCTGTTTTGCAGACATCAAGGTAGAAGTCCATAATAGGAAATTTTGCAGGGTATTTCTGCATAAGTGGGAATAGTTTAGGGGAAAAGATGTGGATTCCGCTAAAAGCGTATTCTTCAAGAGAATTTGTATCCAAATTTTTGAAAGGTGTTTTAATTTCACCTGTCTGTTTGTTCTTCCATGCCTTTAATTTGTTCTCTGAATCAAATAGAAGCGCTCTGGATGATTTACGCTCACTTACAAGTAGTGTGGCGTCTGCCTTAGAGGCCAAATGAGTTGCATATAAATCTCTCAGCGGGGCGTTTGATATTATATCCACATTATGTATAAGGAACGGTTCTGAGCCGAGTAGTGGCTCCGCCTTGCGTATTCCTCCGCCTGTTTCAAGAAGCATTCCTCTCTCATCAGAGATTGAAATGTTCAATCCAAAATTATTGTTGGTGTCAAGAAATGTTATTATCTGCTCTGCAAAGTGGTGCACATTTATTACAATGTCAAAGAATCCTTCATTTTTTAATCTACAGATTGTGTGTTCAAGCAGTGTCTTACCGGCAATGGGTACGAGTGCCTTTGACATTGTATCAGTGAGCGGTTTAAGGCGTGTTCCAAGACCTGCCGCAAATATCATTGCTTTCATTGCTTAACCTCCTTTGTCTCCAATACAGACGATATTTGTCTGGCGGTATGTTCAAGAATTACTTTTACTCCAAACTTATTATTTATATGCTCTGCCAAGTGTTGCGCGGCATAAACAGAGCGGTGTTGTCCACCTGTGCAACCAAATGAGAACATAAGGTCTGTAAATCCTCTTTTCAGGTATCTGCTTACTGAGGCATCTGCTAACTTATAGACGCTATCAAGGAAAACAGCCAACTCTCCGTTCTTTTCAACAAAATCTATCACCTCTTTGTCAAGTCCGGTCTTATCTTTGTATTCGGGGTATTTTCCAGGATTATGAACGGCGCGGCAGTCAAATACAAATCCTCCGCCATTACCTGAATAGTCCATAGGTATTCCTTTTTTATATGAGAAGCTGAATACTTTTACTACAAGTTCGGCTGTGTTGTTTATAAATGGTCTCTTATATCCGTCAATTAGTTCATTCAATATCTCAGTCAGGTATGGCAGTTTGGAGTAGTCATACTCTTGAAGTATCTCTGAGAGGTTATCAATTGCAAACGGAATACTCTGTATAAAGTGCGCCTTATGCTCCACAAGTCCTCTGAATCCGTAGGCTCCAAGTGTTTGTAATGCTCTGAATAGGACAAAATATCCGAATGTCTTACGGAAATCAGCAGGCTTTATATCTATGTACTTTGATGCAGAGTCAATGTAGGTGTTAATGAGCAGTTCTTTTGTCTCTTTGCTGTATTTAGCCTTCGCCTGATATACAAATGAGGCTAAATCATAGTAGTAAGGACCTTTTCTACCGCCTTGAAAGTCAATGAACCAGGGCTCATTGTCTTTTATCATTATGTTACGTGATTGGAAATCTCTATACATAAATGTGTTTGTGTGTACAGAGAGGAGTATTGAGGCGAAATGTTCAAAATCTGACTCCAACCGCAGTTCGTCAAACTCAATGCCTGCAGGTTTCAGAAATTCATATTTGAAATAGTTGAGGTCCCAGAATACAGTGTGGAAATCAAACTCTTTTTGTGGATAGCAGATATTGTAGTTCATATCCGCACCTGCCGCAAACTGAATTTCAGGCAGTGCCTTAATGGTTTTTACAAGCAAATCCAACACCTCACTTGACCCTATTATTGAAAATAGGTCAGTGCTTCCTAAATCCTCAGTTATGTAGTAATGAAAATCCTCAGATACAGCAAGTACCTGAGGAACTTTAATATTGTGTCTCCTAAAATGTGATGATAGCTCTATGAATGTCTTGTTCTCCTGAACATCTTTCCCGTAAACCCCGATATAACTCTTGTTCAAACCATAGAATCTGTAATATTTTCTGTTTGAACCTGAACCGGAGATTACCTCTGTTTTCTGAATTGTATCACCTGTCGGGGATAATAGTTTCAGAAGCTCATTCATAAATGTTCTCTTATGGACGGTTTTCTTTCAGTTTTTTCAACTCCTCTTTCTTTGAACTGAATTTGTCTCTTGCCGCCTCAAGTTTAGAGTTGATATTGTCAAGGTCATATTGGAGCTTGTTACGTTTGTCCATAAGTTTGTCATACAGTTTTTGCTCCTTTTTCAATACGTTGGCATCTACGGTGTTTGCGTTAGTCTCATCAACCACGGTGCGTGTAGCCTCCAATGTCTTTATATCCTTTTCATTATCTGCAATCTTCTTCTCTATCTTCTCTTTCTCTTTCTTAATACCCTTTAAATCCTTTACAGCCTCTTCGGTCTCTTTCTCCTGATTCTCAAGTTGGTGGTTGTAGAGGTGGTTCTTGATGTTCTCCTCTAATGAATCCATCCAATCTGAGATTTTCTTGTTCTCTTCAGGGTCATTGTCTGTAATGTAGTTGTCATATCCTGTTGAGATAAGCAGATACATTGTGCCTGATTTCTGAGAGCCGTTAACCGCTATGTAAATATCACAGGTGCGGTTCCAGAGGTTGTTATATTTAACGCCTTTGAATGCGTAGTAGTTGTTGCTTGCTTTCTTGCCGGTGATTCCCTCTCCTTTAAGTCTCTCAAGTATGGCATCCTCTATCTCTTCTGCAGGGTATTGATAGGTTTTTGTGAATGCCATCACGCCCTCCTTGTTAGGACCGTCGGTCTTTTGGATTGCGAAAGATACTTTCTCAGAATTGTTTTCGTCATCAGCGGCGAATGCTGATACACCAAAGGTCAGCAGCACTGTGGTTAATGTCAATAGTAGTTTTTTCATTGCTTTAAAATTTTTTGTAAAGATACTCAAAATTCTTCATCTAGGAAATCATTTTCAGAATTATTATCCCGGTTCTTCATTTTATTGTTGCTCTTCATATTCCCGAAGTTGTAGGTTATTGTCAGACGATACCGTCTGCCGCAGTCTGTATTCCTGTTCTCCTGGTAGAAATTGTCACTTTGGGTTATTTTATTATTTGTTCTGCGTGAGTTAAGCACATCACGCACGGCAAAGTTTATTGTCAGCGCTTTTGCCAGGAAGGTTGCTTTCAAACCAAGGTCTAAACCGTAGGAGTGGTCTTCAGAGCCTTGCGCCACTATTCTTGGAGAGTCATAAAAAGCACTGACCTGGGTGGCAAGATTGTCTATAATCTTCACATTGGCGTTGATTCTCGCATTCCAGGAGAATGTGTCGGTTCTCTTAATGTTGTACTCTTTGTTCTCTCCTAATTGATAGTAGTAGGCTGAGAGTGATGTGGTTAGGTCAAGGTAGTTATGAAAGAGCCTGTTCTTGGCCACAATCTCTGCTCCTGCGTTATGGGAGTATGTTATGTTTTCAAAGGTGTTGTACATAGTTCCGTCAGACTGCAGTTTGCTTACACGTTGTATCACATTCTCTGTATAGTTATAGAACAAGCCCGCGCTTAGTGTGTGCATATCCCAGGTCTTCAAATAGTTTAACTCAACGGAGTTTCCGAATTCAGGCATAAGCCACGGGTTTCCTTGTGAAATGTTGGCGGGGTCACCACGGTCAACGTAACTGTTAAGCATTCTGCCACGAGGGCGGTTTATTCGTCTTGTATAATTAAGTTGAAGGGTGTTTGTCTTGTCTATCTCAAAGCCCAAATATACAGAAGGGAACGGTTGGAAATAACTACGATGGTAGTTCTCTGTTTTTCCGTCAACAAGCGAACTTGTGTTTGTTATGGTCTCCTCACACCTGAGTCCTGCCTGAAGTGAGAACCAATTGAATTTGCCTGCGTAATTTATGTATGCCGCATATATTTGTTCAGAGTAGTGGAAGGGATTGTATTTTGACATATCCTCCTTTATATCCGTTGTGCCTGGAATGGAGTCAAAGGTGTGGTCATAACTATCCTGAATATCCATACTCGCCTTTATTCCCGCCTCTATTTTGTGGTCTTTGGTAATTTTGTTTGAGTAGTCCACTTGGGCGGATGCTCTGTTGGCAGGGCTGTTAAGAGTTTGCAGTTCCCTGACTTTTTTATCGGGGACGGGTGTGTGGTCAGGCAGATATGCGTTTGTGGCGTATTTGCTCTCTGATTTTCTTTGGTTTCCTGAATAGTTGAGGTCTGCGGAGATAAAATGAGCGTCCTTTATGAATGAGTGCTTGTATGACGCTGTAACATTGTAGAATGCCATCAACCCTTCAGAATGCATATAACGGTCTCTTGTCTGGGTTGTATCTTTGTGACGGTCTAGTTCTATGTAGTCAATCTCTCTGTTGTTCCAATTCTTACCAACCATTCCAAACGCCTGCACTCCAATCTCGTCATTGTCAGTAATCCGATAGTTGAATCCCGCACGCATAAATCCGTTTACTCTGTCACTGAATCCTTTGTTGCTTTGGTTAAGGTATGTTGTGTCATTGGCTGTGTAATTCGCTCTGTTTAAGATGGAACTTTGGTCATTCCTGTTGCTTCTGACATTAGCGCTTATGTTAAAGTCCAACTTGCTTTTGCTGTAGTTGAGGTTTAATCCGGCTTGTCCTCCAGGGTAGGGGGAACCCTCCTTATAGTTCAGACCAATATTGGCGTTTCCAAAATAACCGCCTTTGGCATCATCTCTCATAACTATGTTTATTATGCCGGCATTGCCCTCAGGGTTGTATTTGGCTGACGGGTTGGTTATGACTTCAACAGATTTGACGGCATCAGCGGGCAACATCTCAAGAATCTGCCCCTTGTCAGTGTCTGATAGCCCCGATGGTTTCCCGTTAATCCATATCTCAACTGAGGAACTGTTTCTCAAAGTCACATTGCCCTCTATGTCTATGTTCACAGATGGTATGTTCTCAAGAATCTCAGCGGCGGTGGAGCCGGCACTTATAGCGCTTTGGTCAACATTGAAAATCTTCTTGTCTATGTCAAGTGTCATTCCTGACTTTTGACCTATAACCTCAATCTCTGCAATTTGCTTGGAGTCCTCTTTTAAGGTTATCAAACCAAGTCTTACGGAATTTTTCTCTTTTGAAATGTTTTTGCTGTACTCTGTGTAGCCTACAAAGGTAGCCTTGAATGTGTAGTCTCCGTCAGGTGCCTCAAGTTTGAACTTTCCGTTTGAATCGGAGAATCCTCCTACAACAGGTGTGCTTGAGCCAATCTTATATAGTGTGACATTTACAAAGTCAAGCGGAGTGGCAGATGAACCATCCATTATTTTGCCTGATACAGTCAGTGCGGAGACACTGATTGAAGTAAGCAGAGAACAAAAAAAGAGAGCCGTCTTTTTCATAATTTCTTAGTAATTGATGTTAGACGGTTCTCTTATAAATGTGTTTAATAGGGCAATGCATATTTTATAAAATCGTGACCCAATTATGTGTGTCAGGCTCATCTCCATATTGGATAGCACGCAGTTTCTGATAGAGTTTTGTGCTCCAAGGACCTGGCTTGCCATCTTTAGAGAATATGTATGACTTGTTGTTATCAAGGTCATCAAGACGTGAGATTGGGCTTATCACAGCCGCTGTACCACAGGCTCCTGCCTCTTCAAACGTTGAGAGTTCCTCTTCCGGGATAGGACGGCGTTCAACTTTCAGACCCAAATCCTCAGCAAGTTGCATAAGGCTCTTGTTGGTGATAGAAGGAAGAATTGATGTTGATTTTGGTGTTACGTAGGTGTTGTCCTTTATTCCAAAGAAGTTTGCCGCACCGCACTCGTCAATATATCTCTTCTCTTTTGCATCTAAGTAGAATTCAGATGAGTAACCTGCCTTATGTGCCTCTTCGTGTGCTCTCAGGCTTGCGGCATAGTTTCCGCCTACCTTGTAAATTCCTGTGCCCAGAGGTGCTGAACGGTCATACTTACGAGTTATTACGTATGGGTTGGTTGAGAAACCACCCTTGAAGTATGGTCCTACAGGAGAAACAAATATAATGAAGAGGTAATCTTTTGCGGGATTAACACCAATTTGTGGTGTGTAACCGAATAGAACAGGTCTTATGTAGAGTGCCGCACCGCTCTCATATGGTGGTACAAACTCAACATTCTTTTTTACAACCTCAATAACAGCCTCCTTAAACATTCCTTCGGGAAGTTTAGGCATACATATTCCGTCACAAGATGAGTCAAGTCGTTTTGCGTTCTCATCAAGACGGAAAATGCGTATTTTGTTATCTTTGCCACGGAATGCCTTAAGACCTTCAAACGCCTCTTGCCCGTAGTGAAGGCAGGTGGCCGCCATATGCATTTGTATATACTCGTCGGTGTGCCACTCCAGTTTACCCCAACTGCCATCGTGGTACTCACAACGTACGTTTCCATTGGTTTTCATATATCCGAAACCAAGTTCTGACCAATTGATGTTTTCCATTGTTTTATAGATTTTTTGTTAAATATTCCTTTAGAGTGTGCAAATATACAAAAATATTGCTATATTTACATTTGATTTGGTATTAAACCGATAAACCTTTTAAAGATGAAACCGGCGCTTGTATCTTTTTTTAGAAAATTATCATATCCCGTAGGTTGGCTTTACGGATTATGTGTCTGTATAAGAAACTATCTCTTTAACAGTGAGATTTTAAAGAGCCGGACATTCAAGACCGCTGTAATTTCTGTTGGTAATATTACGGTCGGCGGCACTGGTAAGACTCCGTTTGTGGAATTTTTAATCCGCATTCTCAAGGACAATTATAAGGTAATAGAACTCAGTCGTGGTTATAAACGCAAGACTAAGGGTTTGCAAGAGGCTGTAATAGGTTGTACCGCTGCCACGATAGGTGATGAGCCATATCAGATATTCAGAAAGTTCCCCGATGTCAGGGTAGTGGCTTGCGCTAACAGATGCCAGGCTATCGGGGAGTTGGAGACAAGATACTCAGACACTGATGTCTTTATTCTTGATGACGCTTTCCAACACAGATATGTAAATCCGGGAATATCAATACTTCTGATTGATTATAACAGACCAATAATCTCTGATTCCATTCTTCCGTATGGAGATTTGAGAGAGAGTGCGGCAAGCCGGTACAGAGCCGATATTGTGGTTGTGACAAAGTGTCCTGCCTCTATGAATGCTTTTGATGCCCGTGAAATTAAGAATATTCTTGATTTGCACGCCTATCAAAATCTATATTTCTCCACTTTGAAGTATTCAACGCCAAGACGAATGGTTGATGGCGCTCCGCTTGAATCTTTGGCGGGTATGGAGGTTCTGCTGATTACTTCCATAGCGAACCCTTCCCCGCTTAAAGAGTTTATAGGTAAGAACGCCGGTTCACTTGACCAGATAATCTATGAGGATCATCATAACTATACAAAAAAAGACATTGCATATATTCAAGGCAGGTTTGACTCCATTCCAAATGAGAACAAGGTTATAATAATAACAGCAAAAGATGAGGCTAAAATTGTGGATATGAATATCTCTGACGCATTGTCCCAATCAATCTATGTCATAGATGTTGAGATTGATTTCCTTTTTGGAGATGGTGCTGAATTCTCAAAAAAGATTATTGATTATGTTGAAAAAAATAAAAGAAACAGCATCTTATTTGCAAAGTAAGATGCAGTATATGCCCAAGGTTGGCATAGTGCTTGGAACAGGGTTGGGTGAACTTGCTACTCAGATAACTGAGTGTCAGGAGATTCCTTATCAAGAAATTCCTAATTTCCCGGTCTCAACAGTGGAAGGTCATAGTGGCAAACTTATAATAGGCAAACTTGGTGAGACAAGGGTTCTTGCAATGCAGGGACGTTTTCACTTTTATGAGGGCTATTCAATGAAGGAGGTAACCTTTCCTGTAAGGGTTATGAAAGAGTTGGGTGTGGAGACACTACTGCTCTCAAACGCCGCCGGAGGAATGAATCCTGATTTTAAGATAGGTGAACTGATGATAATAAAAGACCATATAAACCTATTTCCGGAGCATCCGTTAAGGGGTGAAAACTACGATGAACTTGGCACTCGTTTCCCCGATATGAGCAAGGCGTATGACGCCACATTAAGGGAAAAGGCAAAGAAAATTGCCGCAAGAAATGGGATATGTGTCAAAGAGGGTGTTTATGTAGGTACTCAGGGTCCTACATTTGAGACTCCTGCTGAATACGGGTTCTTTGCCGCAATAGGAGGCGATGCAGTTGGTATGTCAACAGTTCCAGAGGTGATTGTTGCGGTACACGCAGGTATAAGAGTCTTTGCAATGTCTATAATAACTGATTTGGGAGTGCCAGGCAAGGTTACTGAGGTCTCACACAAGGAGGTACAAGAGGCCGCTAACAAAGTGCAGCCTCTTATGACCGCCATTATGAAGGAGTTGATAGCGGAAATTTAATATTTGTTTCTGTCAAGTGTCCTGTATGTTATAGCCTCCGCAATATGCGGGGGCTTTATTGTCTCAGACCCATCCAAATCCGCGACTGTACGGCTCACTTTCAAAATTCTGTCATACGCACGTGCTGACAGATTAAGTTTTTCCATAGCCATTTGCATCATTTGCAGGCACTTATCATCAAGTGGGGCATATTTATGTATCAGTTTTGTGGTCATCTGAGCATTGCTATGTATATTCTTCTCTTTTTTAAACCTCACGTTCTGAATCTGCCTTGCAGCAATGACACGTCTTTTAATCATCTCACTTGATTCGGCTTTGGCTTGCCCGCTCATCTCACTGAAACTGAGTGGAGCCACATCAATTTGAATGTCCATTCTGTCAAGTAGCGGACCTGAAATTCGATTCATATAGCGTCTTACCTGATTAGGCAGGCAAGTGCACTCCTTGTCAGGGTGCCCGTAATATCCGCAGGGGCAGGGATTCATTGACGCCACCAACATAAAGTTCGCAGGGTATTCAACCGTACAGTTTACTCGTGTCACCGTAATTTTCCTATCTTCAAGTGGCTGCCTGAGCACTTCAAGTGCTGAATGGTTGAATTCCGGCAACTCATCAAGATATAGTACTCCGTTGTGTGCGAGTGATATCTCCCCAGGTTGGGGGAATGTTCCGCCTCCAACTAATGCTATGTTTGAGATTGTATGATGAGGAGTTCTGAATGGCCTGTTGTGCAACAGGGCGCTGCCTTCACGTAGCAACCCTGCCACTGAATGTATTTTTGTAGATTCCAACGCCTCATCAATAGTCATCGGGGGAAGTATTGAGGGAATCCTCTTTGCAAGCATTGATTTGCCCGCTCCGGGAGAGCCTATGAGAAGTATGTTATGACTGCCGGCGGCAGCCACCTCTATGGCTCGCTTTGCAAATTCCTGACCCTTCACCTCAGCAAAGTCTGGCAGACACTCTATGGCGTTTGTTGCGTAACAGGTGGTGATGTCGGGCTTTGTGGGGGTAATATCAATGGTGTCATTGAGAAACCCCACCACCTCAGATATGTCAGAAACCCCCAATACGTCCAATCCGCCAACTACCGCCGCCTCTCCTGCGTTAGCCTTAGGTATTATTAAGCCTTTGAATCCTGCTTCCTTAACTTTCAGAGCAATAGGCAGAGCCCCTTTTATTGGAACTACGGAGCCATCAAGAGAGAGTTCTCCCATTATGGCATACTCTTTAAGTTTGTCACACTTTATCTCCTCTGATGCGGCAAGTATGCCCATAGCAATGGTGAGGTCATACGCCGAGCCAGCCTTGCGTATATCCGCTGGTGACATATTTATTATAACCTGCTTTCTTGGAAACTTGTACCCTCTGTGGTTGAATGCTGAAAGGATACGTTCGTGACTCTCCTTTATGGCGACATCAGGGAGTCCCACCATAAAGAACTTTATACCACTGGAGATGTTCACCTCCACAGTGATAATGGTTGCGTCAATGCCTTGCACCGCCGCACCAAATGATTTTACTAACATATTTTGAAATTAAAAGAGATCTCAGTCTTCGGCACTTTGATGTTTTAATTTCGCTATAATAGTTTCGTTTCCTATAGTATCTTCGTGTAATTCTGTGAGTATCTCTGCGTCCATCGGGAGGAACATATCAACACGTGAGCCGAATTTTATGAACCCTAGTTGTTGGTTGATATGGCATTCCGTACCCTCCTTTGCGTATGTCACAATACGGCGTGCAAGCGCTCCAGCCACCTGACGTACAAGTATCTTCTGACCATTTCTGGCCTCTATTATCACTGATGAGCGTTCATTCTCTGTGCTTGATTTTGGCAGATAGGCAGCCATCTTGCGTCCGTTCTGGTGTGATACGTGAAGTACCTTTCCTGAAACGGGAAACCAGTTGGCGTGAACATCAAAGACACTCATAAAAATGGAGACTTGCATCCTCTCCTCGTGGAAGTAGTCATTTTCCATTACCGGCTCTATGACCACTATGTTTCCGTCGGCTGGCGCTATTATATAGTTGTCATCTGCAATAAGAATACGATTTGATATGCGGAAGAAGTATGTGAAGAATATGAACACAACGCAGGAGATGGCGGTTACTATTATAGGTAATATTAGGTTTCCTGCAAGAATGAATAGAGCTCCGTTAATAAGAATTAACGTAAAGAGCAGTATTAGCAGCATATTCCGTCCTTCTTTGTGAATCTTCATCATAGTTGTATTAAATTGCTTTTAATATTTCAATATATACATAAATAATTGGGGCGGCAAGAAGCATACTGTCAAATCGGTCAAGCATTCCGCCGTGTCCGGGTAGTATGTTTCCTGAGTCTTTCAACCCCGATGCCCTCTTAAGCATTGATTCTGACAAATCACCGTATGTGCCGAAAACAGATACGAGTAATCCGAACACAATCCATCTCCATACGGGTTCATTGAAGAAGTAGATTCCAAGAAGAGATGAGATAAGCACTGTAAGGCAGATTCCCCCTATCTCACCCTCCCAAGACTTCTTAGGTGATATGCGCTCAATCATCTTATGTTTGCCACAGGTGCTGCCTACAAGATATGCTCCGGTGTCAAATGTCCAGATAAGCAGGAACAGTGTAAGCAGGTATTCGGGCTCTCTTGCTATGAAGTTCATAAGTCCGAACGGAAGCGCCACTACAACTTGTCCATAGATGGAGAATGCCAGGTCATACGTCGGGTGCTCCCTCTTCCTGTATATCTCCATTATTATGAGAGCGGCTATGCTGAGCATATAGATTATAAGGAATAAGAATCCTGTAATCTCATCTGGCTTGTCAATAAGAGCGCACCAGAAACATCCTAAGTATAGGAATGTGCCACAGAACAGCATATACACAGTTGGAACACTAACGTTCTTCTTTGCGTTTACAATTCCATAAAACTCCTTCATAGCCAATATGTTCACAATGGCAAAGAGAGCGGTGAATGTATAATATTCCGTCTGGAAGAGAATACTTGTGACCACTGCGGCTACAAATATGGCTCCTGTGATTGTTCTTTTAATGAGGTTATTCATCAGTCTCGTTTGTTTTATCTATATTTCCTTCAATTCCTTCATTCCCTTCCGCTTCATTCAATTCATCCATACGGGTCTTCCAAGGTCGGGGGCCGAAAATTCTTGTGACATCATCAGCAAAGATGACCTCTTTGTCAACAAGTAGTTCGGCAAGTTCGGCGTGTTGGCTCAAATGTTCTTTAATTATCTTAACCGCCCTGTCAAACTGACCTTGAACTATTGACTTAATCTCTGAGTCAATCAACTCTGATGTCTTATCACTGTATGGTTTTGTAAAACTATAGTCTGATTGTGTTGAGTCATAGTAACTTATGTTCTTGAGTTTCTCACTCATACCATAATAGACAACCATAGAGTATGCCATTTTTGTGGCTCGTTCAAGGTCATTTAACGCCCCAGTTGAGACTCTTCCGAGTACCACTTGCTCAGCGGCACGTCCGCCCAGCAGAGCGCACATCTCATCAAGCATCTGCTCCGTTGTTGTGAGTTGCCTCTCCTCTGGCAGATACCACGCCGCTCCCAATGCCTTGCCTCGTGGAACTATCGTCACCTTGACAAGCGGGTTTGCGTATTCAAGCAGCCAACTTACAGAGGCGTGCCCCGCTTCGTGTATAGCAATGGAACGTTTTTCCTCAGCGGTTGTTATCTTGTTCTTCTTCTCAAGACCTCCTATTATGCGGTCAACCGCATCAAGGAAATCTTGTTTGTCAACAGCCTCCTTGTTTCTGCGAGCCGCTATCAGAGCCGCTTCATTGCATACATTGGCAATGTCAGCCCCTGAGAATCCGGGAGTCTGCCTTGCCATCAGGTCAAGGTCAACACCATCAGCAAGTTTTATTGGTCTTAGGTGAACTTCAAATATCTCTTTTCTCTCGTGGACATCAGGAAGGTCAACACTTATCTGACGGTCAAAACGTCCCGCACGCAGAAGCGCCTTGTCAAGAATGTCGGCACGGTTTGTGGCTGCAAGTACAATAATTCCGCTGTTTGTGCCGAATCCGTCCATCTCTGTAAGCAGTTGGTTAAGAGTGTTCTCCCTCTCATCATTGGCGTTGAATGACGGGTTCTTGCCTCTTGCTCTGCCCACGGCGTCAATCTCATCAATGAATATAATACAAGGTGATTTCTCTTTCGCCTGACGGAACAAATCTCTTACTCTTGAGGCGCCCACGCCTACAAACATCTCAACAAAGTCAGAACCGCTAAGAGAGAAGAAGGGTACATTAGCCTCTCCGGCAACCGCCTTTGCAAGCAGTGTCTTACCTGTTCCCGGAGGGCCTACAAGTAACGCTCCTTTTGGGATTTTTCCTCCTAACTTTGTATATTTCACAGGGTTTTTAAGGAACTCAACTATCTCCTGAACCTCCTGTTTGGCTTCCGCAAGTCCGGCAACATCTTTGAATGTTATCTTCATCTTGTTTGAGCCTTTGTCAAAGACCTGTGCCTTTGATTTGCCAACAGAAAAGATTCCACCACCTCCTGTCATTCTGCGTGACATTATAATCCACAGTATAACAAAGAATAGAATCGGACCGAATGACCATAGGAACGTTCCCATATAGTCTTTGCGTTCCTCGTAGGTTACATCAATAGTATAACCCTTTTCTGTAGTGGCTGCCGTAACAAGGTCATCAAGTTTCTCCGCAGAGGGAATTTTTGATGAAATCTGCGGTTTCTTTGTATATTTCTTAGCGTCAGAGCCAAGAATCTCTGATATGACCACGGAGTCGTCCACCAAACTAACTTCAGCAAGGTTCTCATTTGTGACAACTACAATTTTCTCAACATAGCCTTCCCAAATGTAGTTTTGTAGATTGGCGTATGACACCTCTTTAGTTGGTACGCTTGTATCATAAAATGTGATGAACAAGAGTGCTATGCCTATGATTATATACAACCACGTCAGGCTGAAGCCGGAACCAGGTTTGTTCTGCCCTCCGTCATTGAAACCATTCCTATTCTGATTTTGATTTTGATTTTGATTATTATCTGCCATATTAGTCTAAATCAGCTATTTCTTTAAGTTTGGCATCAGCCCACAAGTGCTCCAAATCATAGAACTCACGTGCGGGACGCTGCATTATGTGTACCATTACGTCACAGTAGTCAGCCACTATCCATTCACAATTCTCAAACCCCTCCATAGCCAGAGGCTTCACCTTTATCTGCTCTCTGACATAATCCTTGAGTTTGGTGGCTATGGCGTTCACCTGTGTATTTGATGTGCCCTCGCATATCACAAGATATGAGCATAAGGAGTTGCCTGTCTTTTTAAGGTCAGCCACAACTATTCTCTTGCCCTTTTGTTCCTGTATGCCGGCAACTATGGTGTCTAACAGTTTTTTTGTTGTTATCTCTTTCATTTTCCTTTTAATAATTCTGCAAAGATACTCTTTTTTGCCACATTGTCAAAAGCTGAGGCTGTAATAGTGTCGGTCATTGAAACCGGAGTGCCGTTGTCTCCACCTTCACAAATACCTTGAACCAACGGAATCCGTCCCAATAACGCTATTCCTCTCTCTTGAGCGAGATTAGATACGCCCTCCTTGCCAAAGATATAGTATCTGTTCTCAGGCAATTCCTTAGGCGTGAACCAAGCCATATTCTCAATAAGTCCGAGTACAGGTACATTGATTTTGTCATTTTGGAACATATCTATACCTCTCACGGCATCGGCGAGAGCCACTTGCTGCGGTGTGCTTACCACGATGGCTCCGTCAAGTCTTATGGTCTGGACTACAGTCAGGTGTATGTCACTTGTTCCGGGAGGCAGGTCAATTAGAAGAAAATCAAGTTCTCCCCAGTCCGCCTCTGTAAGCAGTTGTTTTATAGCACCTGATGCCATCGCCCCACGCCATACTATGGCGGTATCTGTGTTAACAAAGAACCCTATTGAGAGTATCTTTATTCCGTATCTCTCTATGGGCATTATCAATCCAGCCTCATTGGCGTATGGCACACCGTCCTCAATGCCGAGCATCTTAGGTATGGATGGTCCAAATATATCAGCGTCAAGAACTCCCACTTTGTAGCCCAATTTGCTCAGAGATATGGCAAGATTTGACGTGACGGTTGATTTTCCCACTCCGCCTTTGCCTGAAGATATTGCTATCTTGCATCTAACGCCTCTAAGCGGTTCCTCTTGCTCCCGCTGAGGCTGCTCAGGACTCTTTACGGCAATGTTCCCTTTTATCTCAACATCGGGGCCTACGTATGTAAGAATAGCCGTCTCAGATGCTTTGACTAATGATTTGGCAAGCGGGTCATTGCTCCTTAGTTTGAGGGAGAAGGATACCTTCATACCTTCAATGCGGATATCATCTTCCACGATGCCGGACTCCACTATATTCTTGCCGGTGGCAGGGTGGTTAACGTGGCGCAGTGCGTCTAATATAAGGTTTGGATAGATTGTCATTTAGTATTGTTATTTCTTCTATTATAACTTCTGTATGTGTCTTCTTCTATCTCTTCCGTAGGCTCTGTGAAGGAGTCTCTGTGTGATAGTTCGAATTTAATGTATTTTATGTTCATTCCCCTCTCAATCCACTGACTTTCATAATATGTGCGAATGCTCAATATTTTGTCCGCTATCCCTGAGGCATAGAGGTTATCAGTGTTCACAAGTTCCTTATAACCATTCTGCCTTACCATCAAAGTGGTGTATGTATAGAGGAACGGGCTGTCTGTCTTAAGATGCACAATGCCGTTCTCTTTAAGAATGTTCTGGTAGAGTGCCATAAATCTTGTTGATGTAAGGCGTTTTCTAACCTTTTTCATCTGAGGGTCAGGAAATGTTATCCATATCTCAGAGACCTCTCCTTTTTCAAAAAAACTGTCAATTAGTTCAATGTCGGTTCTCAGAAACGCCACATTCCTCATTCCGTCAATGTTTGACTGCTTCGCCCCGGTCCACATACGGGCACCCTTAATGTCAATCCCTATGAAATTCTTATCGGGGTAGATGGAAGCAAGCCCTACGGTATATTCACCCTTGCCGCAGCCAAGTTCCAGGACAATGTCATTATTGTTTCCGAAAAATTCCGCCCAACGCCCCTTCATAGGGAATCCTCCCTCACTTCTCAAACGGGCGAAAGGGTATTGGAAGACATTGCTATAGCCCTCCATATCAGCGAATTTCTGTAATTTGTTCTTCCCCATCTATCTCTTTTCAAGTGAGAGGCATATATTTTTAATGCCTTTAATCTTCTCATCTCTCATACCTTGAATGACTTTGAACTCATATTTGCCCGCCTTCTCAAATTTAATGTTTCTTGAGATAAGTACAGGCATCTCATATATTGATATTCCACTGCCAATGAAGTGCCCCTTGTTGTCTGCAAGATAGCATTCAATTGTGTCTGACGCCGTCAATCCATCTGGAGAGGTGACCTCTATGAATGTCCAGAAGTTCTGATACTCATACTCTGATGTATGTCTTATGGTCATCAGAATGTCATATCTGCCTATGGTGTCAGATATTTGGGGTGTGAATATGGCGGCGGAATCAATATGCCAGCCGTTGTCATCAATGTCCCGGCAGTCATTATAGACATAATTGCCACCACAGGCTGTCAAAACCCCGATGATGAAAACTGTTATGAATAATCTTGCTAATCTCATCTGCTCTCTTCCTCCCCGTTTTGAGGTCTTTGACCACGATTGTGGTTTCTGTTCTTCTTTCTCTTCTTGCCAGCCCTGTCAAATCTGGTCAGGCTGCCCTCTCCAACGGCGTTCTCAAAACTTATCTCAGGTTCCGCTGAATCAGATGTTGTTTGAATCTCACTGACAGACTTTCCGCTCTTGTTGGCTCTGATTATGTTCCATACCTCATCAAGAGGAATTTCAATTAAGTCTTTAGGAAAATTCTTCTCAGCGGAGTATGTCATCTTTCTTGCAAAGACATCAAGTTTGAAGAAGTAGTATGGACCGTTTGCGGTGTCAAGTACAACATCTTTGCCTGGGAACTCTTTCAGAGCCTCCACATAGTTGTCAAACTCATAGTTGAGGCAACACTTGAGTTTTGCGCACTGACCGGCAAGTTTCTGCGGATTCATTGACAAATCCTGCACACGTGCGGCGTTTGTGCCTACTGATTGGAAGTTGGTCATAAATGTGGAGCAGCATAACTCTCTTCCGCAAGGGCCTGTTCCTCCAATTCTGCCAGCCTCCTGACGCGCTCCAATCTGTTTCATCTCAATTCTAACGTGAAATGCGTCTGCAAGTACCTTGATTAGTTCCCTGAAGTCAACTCTTTGGTCTGCAATGTAATAGAATATTGCCTTATTCCCATCTCCCTGATACTCAACATCACCAATCTTCATATCCAGATTCAGGTCTTTGGCAATTTGGCGGGAACGGAGCATTGCGTCGTGCTCTTTAGCCTTTGATTCCTCCCACTTTTCAATATCGGCCTGTTTCGCCTTACGGTATATGCGGCGCACCTCATTGCGTGAGAAATCATAACCGTTCTTCTTCATTTGCAGAGCCACAAGGTATCCTTGTAGTGTGACTGTCCCTATATCGTGGCCGGGATTTGACTCCACTGCCACTATATCACCTTTCTCAAGAGGCAGGTTATTTGAGTTCAGGTAATACCCTTTGCGTGTGTTTTTAAACTGAACCTCAACATATTGGGTTGTCTCTCTGTCAATAGGTATGTCGGCAAGCCAATCATAGACGCTCAGCATCTGCCAGGAACTTTTCCTGCATCCTGCCTCAGTCAGTCTGTTGTTTCCTTTATCTAGTATGTAATCCATAGTTCAATTAATAATTAATAATTAACAATTAACAATTAATAGTTAACTGTTGATTTTGATATTATTTTTTTATTAGTGTTAGTAATTGCAAGCCTAAATCAAACATTGTAAGTTTTATGTTGGCGTTGCGTTCTATATCTCTGTGTGCTCTTGTTATGTTGTCAATAATCCCCTCAATATTATTAATGGTGACGAACCTTTTGAATTTCTCTGTGAAAGCCGCCTCATCGGAGGTTCTGTAATTAAGTTCGGGGTTGCAGAGATTGGCAATGAACGCCTCACGTGTTATGCCTCCTGCGTATGTGAGAAATTCCAATGTGCCGGCTCTGCTTGCCGCCGCCTCTTCGGCAAACTCTTTAAGCGCCACAAGGTCTTTTGTAAAGACAATAGCCATAAGATTTCTGTATCTCTGCACCAGTTGCCTTGTCTCCTCCATACCGTCAGAAATCTCCCTTGCCTTAATAATGTTCCCTCCTGCTATTCTTGCCACATCTTCAGGGAATACGGTTTTTAGTTCTTCTTCTGTAAGATTCTTTATGTGAAGGGCTTGCGTCCTTGATGTTATGGTTGGCAGCAGTTGCTGAGGGTTCTCACTTATAAGAAAGAATAATGTACCCGCTGGTGGTTCCTCAATAAGTTTTAATAATTTGTTGGCGCACTGAGCCTGCATCTTTTCCGGGAGCCATATAATAAGGCTTTTGTATTTGGCGTTCAGACTTTTAAGACTCAGTTTTCTTGATATTTCACTGCTCTCCGCCGTGTAGATGGTGCCTCCCTTCTCATCTCCGTCAATTGATTTCATCCACTGTCTCAGATTGAAATACGGTGACTTCAAAACCATCTCTCTCCAATCTGCAATAAAATCGTCACAAAGGGAGTCTCTGTCTGACTTTACCTTGTATATGGGAAATGCAAAATGGACATCGGGGTGGGTGAGCCTGGATATAAGACGGCAACTCGGGCACTCTCCGCAGGAATCTCTATCTGTGGGGTGCTCACAGTTGACATATTGAATGGTGGCAAGCGCAAGAGCCAGTTTGCCAACACCTTCGCCACCCCAAAATAGTTGGGCGTGTGGCATTCTGCCCTCTTTGGCACTCTTTAAAATAAGAGTTTTGACATCTTCTTGTCCTATGATATCCTTAAATTGCATAATAACCTACAAATTTACGAAAAAGTGGGCAATGTTCCAATTTTTTTTGAATGAGGATGATGAATTTGAGTATGGTTATTGATTAACGCATTGTTTATGAATATTGTTATAAAATAAAACTTATGTAATAATATAATGTGAAAAATGTAAGCATAATGTAATAAAATTAATAAAATAGTAAATAAATTAATAAAAAATGCGAAAATGGTGGCTTCTTTTGTTATATGATAATTGTAAATCCGTTACCTTTGTAATGTTAAAAATATGGAAATATGAGATTAATTATTGAACCGGATTATGACAGTATGTCAAAGTGGGCGGCAAATTATGTGGCTGCAAAGATTAACGCCGCAAAGCCTACAGCAGAAAAACCTTTTGTATTAGGACTTCCTACGGGTTCATCACCTCTTGGAATGTACAAGGCGTTGATAGAACTTAACAAAGCGGGTAAGGTATCATTCGCCAATGTTATAACATTCAATATGGACGAGTATGTCGCTTTGGCGGAGAACCATCCTGAAAGTTACCACTCATTTATGTGGAACAACTTCTTCTCACACATTGATATTAAGAGGGATAATGTGAATATTCTTAACGGAAATGCCGCAGACCTTGCCGCTGAATGTGAGGGATACGAGGCAAGAATAAAGGCGGCTGGTGGAATAGACCTTTTCCTTGGTGGCATAGGACCTGACGGTCACATTGCTTTCAATGAGCCGGGTTCATCTCTTGCTTCACGCACAAGGGTCAAGACTCTTACAACCGACACTATTATAGCAAATTCACGTTTCTTTGATAATGATGTGAACAAGGTTCCTAAGACAGCGCTCACCGTAGGTGTAGGCACCGTTATGGATGCAAAAGAGGTGCTTATATTGGTAAACGGTCATAACAAGGCGCGTGCTCTTGCCGCCGCAGTTGAGGGTGGAGTTACTCAAATGTGGACTATATCAGCCTTGCAGATGCACCGTAAAGGTATTATTGTTTGTGATGATGCCGCTACAGATGAACTTAAGGTAGGTACATACAGATATTTCAAGGATATTGAAAAGAATAATCTATAAGTTGCGTTGATTTTTCAAATGTAAACGCCTGCTCCGTTATGGGGCAGGCGTTTTCCGTCAATAGGGGTCAATGCATCAATGCATTAGAAAGGAAGCCCGTCCTCTTGCCCTGCAGGTGCTAAAGGAGTCTCTTCAGACTTCTTGGCAGGGGCGGCGGCGTTAGCCGTTGCGCTGTCCGTTTTCCTTCCTAAAAGTTGCATTGCGTCGGCAATAATCTCGTATGAATAACGTTTGTTGCCATCTTTGTCCATCCAAGAGCGGGACTGGATTCTACCTTCAATGTAAACCTGAGTGCCCTTTCTGACATACTTTTCGGCAATCTCCGCAAGACCTCTCCAGGCGACAATGCTATGCCACTCAGTACGCTCCGGTACTTGTGTGCCATTGCTGTTTGTGTATGCTCTTTCTGAGGTTGCGACAGAGAAATTAGCGACTGCTACATTTTTCTCTAAATAACGTACTTGTGGGTCATCGCCCACATTTCCTACTAAAATTACTTTGTTAACTGACATAAAAATGCTTTTTTAAAATTAAGAAACTAAAAATATAAGACCCCTTTAAATTGACGGTATTTCAGTTTCTTGTATTTTCTTTTGCAAATCTACAATAAAATGTCTATATTTACAAAACAAAAAAACGTAATAGATGCGTTGTTTCTTAAAAAAATCTACGGGGATAGTGCTAATCTTATTATTGGCGTTATGTTCTCTGTTAGTCTCCTGCTCAGGAGCCCATAAGAAATCTTTATCCAGGAGCCTTGCTGAGATTCAGGCGTCAGACACTCTCAGGGTGCTGACAATGTATGGGCCTGTATCATACTTTATTTACAAGGATGAGGAACTTGGTTACGAGTATGAGATGTCAAAACTGTTATGTGAGGCATTGGGCGTTAATATGCAACTTATAATAGCCCCAAGTGAGAGTGCTATGATAGAGATGCTGACGCAGGGTAAGGGTGATATCATTGCATATAAACTTCCCTGTTCATTAGAAAACAAATCTCAGGTATTATTTACGGAAAAAGAGTATGTCACTAATCAGGTGCTTGTTCAATGTAAGAGTGACTCTATGGTGAAGGACGTTCTTGACCTATGCGGTAAAGATGTCTATGTACGTAAGGGGAGCATATATGATATGCGTATGCGTGATTTGAATAATGAGATAGGGGGCGGACTCACCATTAAATATGCTCCGGACTCTCTCTCATCAGAAGACCTGATTGCCTCTGTTGCGATGAATGAGACAGAGAGGACAGTCTCCACCAAAGATATGGCAATTATGAGTCGCACATATTTCTCAAATATAGATTACTCAGTAAATGTAAGTTTCCCGCAACGTGCGGCGTGGGCGGTCGGAACTGATTCAAAAGAGTTGTGTGGGTTTGTGAATGAATGGTACTCCGATGCCTCAAAACAGAGAGCGTTCAAGAAGATATACTTGAAGTATTTTGAGAAGAGTAAATACTTTGAGGCGAACGGTTTGCCAAAGATTGGCGGAAAGAACTCAATATCACCGTATGATGACTTGTTGCGTAAATATGCAAGACAGATAGATTGGGATTGGCGTCTTGTGGCAGCCGTTGCGTATAAGGAGTCTAAATTCAATCCTGCCACTGTCTCTTGGGCGGGGGCGTGCGGACTTATGCAACTTATGCCAAAGACCGCAAAGTCATTAGGTGTTGAGAATGAGGTAGATATGTTTGACCCTGAAAAAAGTATTGCGGCGGGTACCAAATATTTGAAAAAACTTGAGAGAATTTTCTCAAATATAGATGATAAAAACGAGCGTATAAAGTTCACGCTTGCCGCATATAATTCCGGTCCGGGACATATTCTTGACGGGCGTGCTTTCGCCCGTAAGTATGGAAAGAACCCCGATGTATGGGAGGGCAATGTGGAGCCTTACATATTGCTGAAATCAGAGCCTGAGTACTATACAGATTCAATCTGCAAGTCAGGTTACTGCAGAGGGGAGGAGACCGTCAAATATGTTGATGACGTACTGTCAAAATGGGAACAGTACAAACAGTGGGGCGTTCCTAAATAGACTCTATTCCACTGGCTTCAGAGAGATGGCGCAACCACCCCCGTTAGCCATCTTGATTTTAAGTTTGTCTCCCTTTTTCACAGACTTCTTATATATTGTGTATGAGGTTGGGTTGCTGAACCAATCGGCATCTTTGCCATCTGCATAGATTGTTGCTATATACTTTTTACCAGCATCCAGGAAATCAAACTTAATATCAGAGGTACGACTGTTCTCATCAGTGATGGCGCCAATGAACCAGTTCTCACTGCCTTTTGCCTTACGGGCTATTGTTATGTAGTCTCCAGGTTCAGCCTCCAAAACTTTTGTGTCATCCCAGTTTACTGCAACATCCTTAATGAATTGAAATGCATCCATGTGTTCCTTGTAGTTTTCAGGAAGGTCCGCAGCCATTTGTATAGGGCTGAACATTGTAACATAGAGGGCAAGTTGCTTTGCAAGAGTGGTGTGAACCTGACAGGTGTTACCCCCTTGATAGTCTGACATTTTTATTTTGAAAATACCAGGTGTGTAATCCATAGGCCCGCCCATCAATCTTGTGAACGGCAGAATGGTCTCGTGCTCAGGAAGGTTGCCGTCACTCCAGGCATTGAATTCATTGCCTCTTGCAGACTCGCAGGCAAGCAGATTAGGGTATGTGCGATGCTGACCTGTAGGGCGTACCGCCTCGTGGGCGTCAAGCATAAGTCCGGCGTCAGCCATCTTTTTAGTCACACGTTCATAATGGTTTACCATCCACTGTCCGTCGTGAGTCTCTCCACGAGGAATAATCCAGCCTACATATCCGGTTTTCACACCTGTGTATCCCCATCTCTTCATAAAATCAATGGCACTGTCAATGCGACGTTCGTAGTTTGTAACAGATGATGAAGTCTCATTATGCATTATCATTTTCACACCCTTTGATGCGGCGTAGGAGGTGATTTCCTTGACGTCAAAGTCAGGGTAGGGGGTTACAAAGTCAAATACCTCCTCTTTCCAGTTGCCTGCCCAGTCTTCCCAACCAATATTCCAACCCTCAACCAAGACCGCGTCAATTCCGTTATCAGCCGCAAAATCAATATATTTTTTCACATTCTCTGTGTTTGCTCCGTGACGTCCGTTAGGTTTCAAAGAGTTCCAATCAGTACCTGCAAGTTTCAGATTCCATTCATCAGCATAGTTCCACGATGAGTGTGCTGGAACGTGCATCTCCCACCATACCCCAACCATCTTAAATGGTTTAATGAAATCAGTATTCTCTATCTTACAAGGTTCATTTAGATTAAGAATTGATTTTGAGGCAAGTATATCCTCTGCCTTGTCACTTACAATTATTGTACGCCAAGGTGTTTTGCAAGGAGTTTGCAGAAATGCCGCTACTCCCTTTACAGCACCGCCGGCAAGCAAAGATGTAAAGAGGAAATTCTTTTTGTCAATTGTAAGCATCATTGCAGGGTAGTCACTGAGTGCCGCCTCAAAAATGTTTATGTATAGTCCGTCACTACTCTTCATCATAACGGGAGACTGAATGCAGTTGTCCGCCACAATCATATGAGTGCCAATTGCGTCCCCGTCAGCCTTAGAGGCGTCAATGCCGCTAAGTGGAGTGGTCATATATTTGTACTCATTGGAATCAGGGTTGCCGGGAATCCAAAATGTCTTATGGTCACCTGTCAGATTGAACTCACTCACCTCATTCTCCACTTTTATATAGGCGTGATTAGAGTTTCTGTCAAACTCATAACGGAATGCGGCACAGTCATCAAAAACCCTGAACCTTATCATCATAAAAGTGTTTGTAGGCACGTGCTTCAAAAGCGCTGTCAGTTCATTGTGGTTGTCAATTATTGAGTCAACCTCTCCCCATACGGGCTTCCAAGTCTCAGTAAATGAGGTTGTATCCACCTTAACAATTGTAAACCAATTTGAATAATCTTTTCCATCGGAGAATTTAAATCCCATATAACTGGGTTCAATGACATCTTTCCCTTTAAATGTCAGTGAATAGAATGGTTTGCCAACTTTGTTGACATCAAATGTGAGTGATAGATTACCTGACGGAGAGTTTACCTCAACGGCAACTGATACTAAGCAAGATAGCGTTAGCAGTAGAGTGAAGAGTGCTTTTTTCATAATCATAGTTTGATGTTCAAAGGTATAAAAAAAAAGACCGCTTTCAAAGAATGAAGCGGTCTCTTTTTTTATTGAGAGGTTTATTTAATCATTTGCGTTACTGTTTGCAGTATCCTCTTCATCAGAAGTTAGTTCAACAGTTCCTTTTTTAGCCTCCATTATTTTCTCATACTCCTCACGAGATGCTACAACAATCTTGTCAAAGTCTGACAGACCGGTACCGGCAGGAATCAGGTGTCCGCATATTACATTCTCCTTCATTCCCTCAAGTTTGTCAACCTTACCGTTGATGGCTGCGTCATTCAGAACCTTTGTGGTCTCCTGGAATGAAGCGGCACTCATAAAGCTTGTTGTCTGAAGAGCGGCACGTGTGATACCTTGCAGAATTTGCTGTGATGTTGCCGGAACAGCGTCTCTTGTCTCAACAAGACGTAAATCCTGACGTTTCAAGCGGCTGTTCTCATCACGCAGGTGGCGTGCTGTTACAATCTGACCGTTTTTGAGTTCCTTTGAGTCACCTTGGTCTATAACAACCTTCTTGCCCCAAATGTTATCATTCTCGGCCATAAACTCCTGTTTGTCAACAATCTGTTTTTCAAGGAAACGTGTGTCACCCGGGTCTTCAATCTCAACCTTACGCATCATTTGACGTACAATTACCTCAAAGTGCTTATCATTGATTTTAACACCCTGCATACGATATACACCTTGAACTTCGTTCACAATGTACTCCTGTACTGCGGTAGGTCCCTTGATGGCAAGAATGTCTGACGGAGTCACAGCACCGTCTGAGAGAGCGCCTCCGGCACGTACAAAGTCATTCTCTTGTACGAGAATCTGCTTTGAAAGCGGTACCAGGTATTTGCGTTCCTCGCCACTTCTTGATGTAATGATAATCTCTTTCTGACCTCTCTTAATTTTGCCGAATGAGACCTCACCATCAATTTCTGATACAATTGCAGGGTTAGACGGATTTCTTGCCTCAAACAACTCTGTTACACGAGGAAGACCACCGGTAATGTCACCAACCTTACCAATAACTCTAGGTATCTTAAAGATTATCTGACCAACCTTTACCTCCTCATTCTCATCAATTGAGAGGTGCGCTCCTACAGGCAGTGAGATTGTGCGGATAGTATCGCCTTTCTCATTTACAATCTGTGCTGACGGAACTTTGCTCTTATCCTTTGACTCAATTATGAGTTTCTCCTTGAGACCTGTCTGCTCATCAGACTCAGCCTTGTAGGTTACATTCTCAATCATATTGTCAAATATCATCTTACCTTTTGCCTCTGCGATTACTACAGCGTTAAATGGGTCCCATTCGCAGATTACATCACCCTTCTTAAGCATATCTCCATTCTTGACGAATATTGTTGATGCATAAGGTATGTTCTGTTGGGTGAGTACAATCTTTGTATTAGGCTCAATTATTCTGAACTCAGTCAGACGGCTTACAACCACTTCTGTACCATTCTCATCTTGAACAGTTCTGAGTTCATCAATTTCAATCTTACCATCGTAGTGAGAGGTGAGTTTGTTCTCAATTGTTGTGTTGGATGCCACACCACCAGCGTGGAATGTACGCAGTGTCAACTGTGTTCCAGGCTCACCAATTGATTGAGCGGCTATAACACCAACAGCCTCACCCTTCTGAACCATACGGCTTGTGGCAAGGTTACGTCCGTAACACTTAGCACATACACCTCTCTTAGATTCACAAGTAAGAACTGAACGTATATCAACTCGTTCAATAGGAGATTCTTGAATCTTTTGTGCTATGGCCTCAGTAATCTCCTCACCTGATGCTACCAGAAGTTCTCCTGTGATTGGGTGGATTACATCGTGCACTGATACACGTCCGAGAATCCTATCATAAAGAGATGATACAACCTCTTCATTATTCTTAAGTTCTGTGGCGGTAAGTCCGCGTAGTGTTCCGCAGTCCTCTTCTGTAATAATTACATCGTGGCTGACATCAACAAGACGACGTGTCAGATAACCAGCGTCAGCGGTTTTAAGAGCGGTATCTGCCAAACCTTTACGGGCACCGTGAGTTGAGATAAAGTACTCAAGCACTGACAGACCTTCCTTAAAGTTTGCAAGAATTGGGTTTTCAATTGTCTGACCGCCTTCTGCACCGGCCTTTTGAGGTTTAGCCATAAGACCACGCATACCGCATAACTGACTAATCTGCTCTTTTGAACCACGAGCACCTGAATCCAGCATCATAAACACTGAGTTGAATCCTTGGTCGTCTTCAGAAAGTTCTTTCATCAAGATGCTTGACAGTTTGCTGTTAACGTGTGTCCATACATCAATAATCTGGTTGTAACGCTCATTGTATGTGATGAATCCCATACTATAGTTGCTGAGAATCTCCTCAACCTTGTCATAACCCTCTTGTACAAGGTTCTGTTTCTCCTTAGGTATGATAACGTTCTCAAGGTTAAATGAAAGACAACCCTTGAACGCCATATAGTAACCAAGGTTCTTGATGTCATCAAGGAAGTCGGCTGTTCTTGCAACACCGCAGGTGGCGATAACCTTGCTTATTATTGAACGAAGTGATTTCTTTGAGAGCACCTCGTTTATATAGCCAACCTCTTTAGGAACGCACTCATTCACAATAACTCTACCAACAGTTGTATCAATCAGTTTCTCAACAATCTGACCATTCTCAACATCTGTTGTACGTACTGTGATTTTAGCGTTCAAAGATACTCTACGCTCATTATATGCAATCTGAACTTCTCTTGGAGAGTAGAATTTGTAACCCTCGCCAAGCGCACCCGGACGTGGCTTTGTCATATAGTAAAGACCAAGCACCATATCCTGAGACGGAACGGTAATAGGGGCTCCATTTGCAGGGTTCAGAATGTTGTGTGAGGCAAGCATCAGAATCTGAGCCTCCAATATAGCCTCATTTCCAAGAGGAAGGTGGACAGCCATCTGGTCACCGTCAAAGTCAGCGTTGAACGCTGTACAGGCAAGTGGGTGCAGTTGGATTGCCTTACCCTCAATCATTTTAGGTTGGAAGGCCTGGATACCAAGACGGTGCAGGGTAGGAGCACGGTTAAGCAGAACAGGGTGTCCCTTCATAACGTGTTCAAGAATATCCCATACAACAGGGTCCTTACGGTCAACAATCTTCTTAGCGGTTTTTACTGTCTTAACTATACCACGCTCAATAAGTTTACGTATGATAAACGGTTTGTACAGTTCCGCCGCCATATCTTTAGGAAGTCCGCACTCGTGCATTCTCAATTCAGGTCCCACAACAATTACGGAACGGGCGGAGTAGTCAACACGTTTACCAAGCAAGTTCTGACGGAAACGTCCTTGCTTACCCTTCAGGCTGTCTGAGAGTGACTTCAGAGGTCTGTTAGCGTCAGCCTTGACGGCGGTGGACTTGCGGGTGTTGTCAAACAGTGAGTCAACTGCCTCCTGCAACATACGCTTCTCATTTCTTAAGATGACCTCAGGAGCCTTAATCTCAATAAGTTTCTTAAGACGGTTGTTACGGATGATGACACGGCGATAGAGGTCATTCAAGTCAGACGTAGCGAAACGTCCGCCATCAAGTGGCACAAGAGGACGTAAATCAGGTGGAATTACAGGGATAATTGTCATTATCATCCACTCTGGTTTGTTTACATCTTTTGATGCTCTGAATGACTCAATAACCTGCAGACGCTTAAGAGCCTCGGTCTTTCTCTGTTGAGAGGAATCCGTGCTCGCTTTTGTTCTCAATTCGTATGAGAGAGTGTCAAGGTCAATCTTCTTTAAAAGGTCATAAATGGCCTCCGCACCCATCTTAGCAATAAACTTGTTAGGGTCAGTGTCTTCAAGAAGATGATTGTCCTTAGGAAGTCTGTCAAGTATGTCAAGATACTCCTCCTCAGAAAGAAGATCTCCCTCAATTGGGTCTTTCTCACCTGACAGAGGACCTCTTTGTATAACTACATACTTCTCATAATAGATTATAGCGTCAAGTTTCTTTGTTGGAAGACCAAGCAGATAACCTATCTTGTTAGGTAGTGAGCGGAAGTACCAGATGTGAGCGACGGGAACAACTAGTTCAATGTGTCCCATTCTCTCTCTACGAACTTTCTTCTCTGTTACCTCAACACCGCAACGGTCACATACAATTCCTTTATAACGGATGCGTTTGTACTTTCCGCAGTGACACTCATAGTCCTTTGTAGGACCGAATATCTTCTCGCAGAATAGGCCGTCGCGTTCTGGCTTATATGTACGGTAGTTGATTGTCTCAGGTTTTGTTACCTCACCATACGAGCTGCCCTTTAACTCATCAGGAGACGCAAGTGATATTGAAATCTTCTTGAAACTGTCCGCTTTCTTAATATTATCGTTTCTAAATGCCATAGTTCAAATTTTATTCTAATTTAACGTTCAGACCCAAACCTCTCATCTCGTGCAGCAATACATTAAGTGACTCAGGAATACCAGGTTTAGGCATTGGCTCTCCTTTGACAATTGCCGTGTATGAGTCGGCTCTGCCCTTGACATCGTCTGACTTGATTGTCAGAATCTCTTGTAGAACATGTGCCGCACCAAACGCCTCAAGTGCCCATACCTCCATTTCACCGAAACGCTGACCTCCGAATTGTGCTTTACCACCAAGAGGTTGCTGTGTGATAAGTGAGTAAGGACCTATTGAACGTGCGTGCATCTTATCCTCAACCATATGTCCAAGTTTAAGCATATAGATTACACCCACTGTGGCAGGTTGGTCAAAACGCTCACCTGTACCGCCGTCATATAGATATGTCTTACCGTAACGTGGTACACCGGCCTTGTCTGTCCAAGTGTTAAGATCATCAAGTGTGGCACCATCAAAGATTGGTGTGGCGAACTTTACGCCCAACTCTTTGCCAGCCCAGCCAAGGACGGTCTCAAAAATCTGTCCGAGGTTCATACGGGATGGCACGCCAAGCGGATTCAGAACAATATCCACAGGAGTTCCGTCTGCAAGGAACGGCATATCCTCACGTCTTACAACACGGCTTACAATACCCTTGTTACCGTGACGTCCCGCCATCTTATCACCCACGCGTATCTTACGTTTCTTTGCAATGTAAACTTTGGCAATCTTCATAATGCCTGAAGGAAGCTCATCACCGATGGTCATATTGTATTTGTCTCTCTTAAGACGAGCGTCCATCTCCTTGTATTTGCGAAGGAAGTTAAGTATTACATCACGAATCATATCATTCTTGTGAGCGTCTGTAGTCCACTTTGACAGTTGAACCTGAGTGTAGTCAATGTCAAGCAACTGCTTTTGTGTGAACTTGTTGCCCTTGGCAATGACATCCGCGCCAAAGAAATCCTTTACACCTTGAGAGGTCTTGCCTGCTGTAAGTTCCATTAACTTTTTAGCAAGAATCTCCTTCAAAGCGCCAACCTCCTTGTTGAAATTCTCATCAAGTTTCGCAAGATCGGCCTTCTCCTGTGCCTTTGTCTTTTTGCCCTTCTGTACGCGGCTGAAGAGTCTTGTTCCTATTACAACACCACGCAGTGACGGGGTTGCCTTAAGAGAAGCCTCCTTAACATCACCGGCTTTGTCTCCGAATATAGCACGCAGAAGTTTCTCTTCCGGTGAAGGGTCTGACTCTCCTTTAGGTGTTATTTTACCTACAAGTATATCTCCCGGCTCAATAAGAGCGCCTACACGAACTATACCATTATCCTCAAGGTCTTTTGTGGCGTCATCGCTGACATTAGGAATATCTTTTGTCAATTCCTCATTGCCACGTTTTGTCTCACGAACCTCAAGCGGATACTCATCAACGTGAACAGAGGTGAGTATATCCTCACTTACAAGTCTCTCATTGATTACAATGGCATCCTCATAGTTGTATCCCTTCCAAGGCATAAACGCAACCTTAAGGTTCTTACCAATAGCAAGTTCTCCGTTTTGTGTGGAGTAACCTTCGGTAAGAATCTGACCTTTGACAACGCTGTCGCCCTTATGGACAATAGGACGCATATCAATAGTTGTACTTTGGTTGGTTTTCTGGAATTTTGAAAGGGTATATTCCTTTACAGGTGAGTCAAACATTACAAACAACTCATCATCTGTATAGTCATATCTAATCTTGATTGTTGTCGCGTCAACATACTCAACAACACCATCTCTCTCCGCTGTTATCTGTGTTCTTGAATCTCTGATAAGCTGGCTTTCAAGACCTGTTCCTACAATAGGAGCCTCTGTCCTGAGTAGTGGAACCGCCTGACGCATCATATTGGAACCCATCAATGCACGGTTTGCGTCATCGTGCTCAAGGAACGGAATAAGAGCGGCGGCTATTGAGGCTATCTGTTGTGGGGCTACGTCCATAAGTTCAACCTCTTCAGGAGCGACAACCGGGAAATCACTGTCTTGACGGGATTTTACTCTTGGTAAAATGAAGTTACCATCATCATCAAGAGGAGCGTTACCTTGGGCAATAATCTTGCCCTCCTCCTCTTCCGCCGTCATATAGACTATGTCCTCCTTGTTAAGATTAACCTGCTTGTTGGCGGCCTTACGATACGGAGTCTCAATAAATCCAAGGTCATCAATCTTTGCATAAACGCAAAGAGATGAGATAAGTCCGATGTTCGGTCCTTCAGGAGTCTCAATAGGACATAGACGTCCGTAGTGTGTGTAGTGCACGTCACGAACTTCAAATCCGGCTCTGTCACGTGACAGACCACCAGGACCAAGTGCTGACAGACGACGCTTGTGAGTAATCTCAGCAAGCGGGTTTGTCTGGTCCATAAATTGAGAGAGGGCGTTAGTGCCGAAGAATGAGTTGATGACAGATGAGATAGTCTTTGCGTTGATAAGTTCAGTAGGTGTGAACACCTCGTTATCACGCACATTCATTCTCTCTCTGATTGTCCTTGCCATACGTGCGAGACCTACACCGAATTGGTTGTAGAGTTGCTCTCCAACTGTTCTTACTCTACGGTTGCTCAAGTGGTCAATATCGTCCACATCAGCTTTTGAGTTAAGAAGTTGGATAAGATATTGTATGATGGCTATTATATCCTCCTTCGTCAATACCTTGATATCAGGAGATATGTTAAGCCCTAGTTTCTTGTTAATTCTGTAACGGCCTACATCACCAAGGTCATATCTTTTTTCAGAGAAGAACAGGTTAGTGATAACCTCACGGGCAGATGCGTCATCAGTTGGCTCTGCGTTTCTAAGTTGGCGGTAAATATAGTTTATAGCCTCCTTCTCTGAATTGGATGGGTCTTTTTGCAATGAATTGTAGATTGCCGCATAATCTGATTGGTTGGCCTCTTCTTTGTGCAGAAGAATTGCAGGCACGTCAGCCTCAAGAATCTTGTCAACATCCTCTTGAGTCAAGACGGTCTCACGCTCAACTACAATCTCATTACGGTCCATTGATACAACCTCGCCGGTATCCTCATCAACAAAGTCTTCAACCCAGGTTCTAAGAACACGGGCTGCGAGTGTTCTGCCGATGACTTTCTTTAGCGAGGCTTTGTTAACTTTAACCTCTTCAGCAAGATTGAATATTTCAAGAATGTCTTTATCTGTCTCAAATCCTATTGCACGCAGAAGTGTTGTTACCGGTAACTTCTTCTTACGGTCAATGTAAGCGAACATTACATTATTAATGTCAGTAGTGAACTCAATCCACGATCCGCGGAACGGGATAATACGTGCTGAATAGAGTTTAGTGCCGTTGGCGTGCAGGCTCTGTCCGAAGAAAACGCCTGGAGAACGGTGAAGTTGTGATACAACAACACGTTCGGCACCATTTATAACGAATGTACCCTTCTCGGTCATATATGGAATAGGACCAAGGTACACATCTTGAATTACAGTGTCAAAATCCTCGTGATCAGGGTCTGTGCAGTATAATTTCAGTTTTGCCTTTAGGGGTACGCTGTATGTGAGACCTCTGTCAATGCATTCGGCTATGCTGTAACGAGGAGGGTCAACATAGTAATCCAAAAACTCAAGGGTGAAATTATTACGTGTGTCCGCAATAGGGAAGTTTTCTGCGAACACTTTATACAAACCTTCGTTTTTCCTTTTCTCAGGAGGAGTGTCCAATTGGAAGAAATCCTTGAATGATTTAAGTTGTACCTCAAGGAAATCAGGGTATTCCAGTGGATTTTTTATTGAAGAGAAATTTACTCTCTGATTGTTATTACTCATAAAAGAGGGTTATTAATTGACTACACTAAGAAAAAAACATGAAAAGGTTTAGAACCTTTTTCTATAAGGTTCTAAACCGTAATGTCCTGATTGCCAGGACTTGAGATTACTTCAACTCAACCTCGGCACCAGCCTCGGTAAGTTGTTTCTTCATGTTCTCAGCGTCGTCTTTAGAAAGACCTTCCTTGATTACAGAAGGAGCTGCGTCAACTAAGTCCTTAGCCTCTTTCAAGCCAAGACCTGTCAACTCTTTTACAAGTTTAACAACCTGAAGCTTGGCTGCGCCAGCTGATTTAAGCTCAACATCAAATGATGTCTTCTCCTCAGCTGCTGGTGCTGCCGCACCACCTGCCGCAGGACCTGCTGCTACTGCTACAGCAGCGGCTGCCGGTTCAATACCATACTCTTCTTTAAGAATTTGAGCAAGCTCGTTTACGTCTTTTACAGTTAGGTTTACCAACTCTTCTGCAAGTTTTTTCAAATCTGCCATTTTTTTATAAATTTAATAGTTTTACTTTTTTTTGTTTAATTATTCAGCTCTTTCGCCGAGAGTCTTAAGCACACCGTGAATAGTATTGCCACCTGATTGCAATGCAGACAAAACATTCTGCATTGGAGATTGCAACATACCGATGATCTCGCCAAGAAGCTGTTCCTTTGATTTTAATGCTACCAATGCGTCAAGTTGGTCTGCACCAACATAGAAGCACTCTTGCACATACGCTGCCTTCAGTTCCGGTTTTCCGTTGTTAGCCTTGTCCTTCTGCATCTCTTTGATAAGACGCGCAGGGGCGTTAGCGTTGTTACAGAACATTATTGCAGTTGAACCTTTAAGAGTGTCATTTAGTGGAGTGAAATCGCCACCAAGTTCCTCTAGAGCCTTTTTGAAAAGAGTATTCTTTACAACCATCAACTTAACATCTGATTTGAAGCAGTTCTTTCTTAGGTTGAAAGTCTTTTCCGCGTCAAGTCCGAATGCGTCAGTTACATAGAAGCAGCCGTACGCTGAAATAGTCTCTTTAAGTTGGCTTATCAATGCTGATTTATCTTCCTTTTTCATAACAATAATCCTTTATGGTTATTCAGCTGATTTAGGGTCAATTTTAATACCCTTACTCATTGTGCTTGAAAGATAAATGCTCTTGATATAAACGCCCTTGGCTGAAGATGGTTTGAGCTTGATGATTGTAGAGATAAACTCCTTTGCGTTCTCAGCAATCTGCTCAGGTGTGAATGACACCTTGCCTATTGATGTGTGAACGATACCGGCTTTATCAACCTTGAAATCAATCTTACCCTGTTTAACCTCTTTTACAGCCTTGCCTACCTCGTTGGTAACAGTACCACTCTTTGGATTAGGCATTAATCCACGTGGACCAAGAACACGACCCAGAGCACCAATCTTACCCATTATAGATGGCATAGTGATGATAACGTCAACGTCAGTCCAACCGCCTTTTATCTTTTCTATATACTCTTCAAGACCGACATAGTCAGCACCGGCGGCTTTAGCCTCCTCTGCGACGTCGGGTGTACATAATGCAAGTACCCTTGTTACTTTACCAGTACCATTTGGAAGAGATACCACACCTCTTACCATTTGGTTTGATTTACGTGGGTCTATACCAAGACGTACATCAATGTCAACAGAGGCATCGAATTTAGTCGTGGTAATCTCCTTTACAAGAGCAGAAGCTTCAGCAAGTGTGTAACTCTTACCAGTCTCAACTTTAGAAGCAACCTCTTTTTGTTTTTTTGTCAGTTTACTCATAATTTAAAAACCGGTTAAAAATTAAACATTCTGAGGGAACTCACCTTTTACGGCGATACCCATACTTCTGGCTGTTCCGGCTACCAATCTCATGGCAGACTCAACAGTAAAGCAGTTCAAGTCAGGCATCTTGTCTGTTGCTATGGTCTTTACCTGTTCCCAAGTAATCTCAGCTATTTTCTTGCGGTTTGGTTCTGCTGAACCGCTCTTCTGTTTTGAAGCCTCAAGAAGTTGGATTGCTACAGGAGGAGTCTTGACAATAAAGTCAAATGACTTGTCAGTGTAGTAAGTAATAACAACAGGAAGAACTTTACCAGCCTTGTCCTGGGTCTTAGCATTGAATTGTTTGCAAAAGTCCATTATGTTGATACCCTTGGAACCCAAGGCAGGACCAATCGGAGGAGCAGGATTTGCGGCTCCGCCTTTTACTTGCAATTTGATTTGTCCAGCAATTTCTTTTGCCATAATATCAAATACTAAACGTTAATAAAATAAAATATGGAAGAGGAACAATTTAAGCGTAACCTTATTGTTCCTTTTCAACTTGCATAAAACTAAGCTCTATCGGAGTTTTACGTCCGAAGATCATAACCATAACCTTTAACTTCTTCTTCTCATTGTTAACCTCTTCAATGGTACCTGAGAAGTTGTTGAAAGGACCAGAAATAACCTTTACGGTTTCTCCCACATAGTAAGGGACAATTATCTCTTCCTCACTCTCCAGTGATTCATCCATCTTGCCTAAGATTCTGCTAACCTCAGACGGACGGAGTGGCACTGCCTTGCCGTCTTTACCTCCGAGGTAACCTAGAACATTGGGAATGTTGCGGATAATCCCAACAGTCTCACCTTCCAGTTCCGCCTCTAAGAGAACATAGCCCGGCATAGAGTTGCGTTCTTTGATAACTTTCTTACCGTTTTTTGTGGTGAAGATTTTCTCAGTTGGAACCAACACCTGCGAAACGTGACTGTCAACAACAGGATTTCTTCTTTTTTCCGCTTCAATGTATTCGCGTACTTTGTTTTCTTTCCCGCTGATTGCCTTAATCACATACCACAATTTTTCAGACTTGTCAGCCATAATCAATTCCTCCTAAGTTAACCTAACAAACCATAAATGAACTTCATAATCTCTTCAAAGCCAAGGTCTATCAACCAGATAATGAGTGAAAGGATAAGGGAAGCGACTAAGACAATCACTGCACTATTGGTCAACTCCTTTAAAGATGGCCATGTTGTTTTATGAACGAGTTCGTTGTAAGATTCTTTACAATAATTTACTATCTTCATAGTAGCCTGTTATTATTTTTTTTAGCACGGGTCGAGAGGCTCGAACTCCCGACACCTGGTTTTGGAGACCAGTGCTCTACCAACTGA